>NZ_CP020809.1:0-632993 GCF_002157835.1 Mycobacterium dioxanotrophicus
TCAGCGCTTGGCGCGCTGGCGGATCCGGGTGGTGAGTTCCTTCACGTGGTCGAAAACCTCGCGTCGTTCGGCCATTTCACCGCGGATCTTCTTCTCGGCGTACATCACCGTCGTGTGATCGCGTCCGAACGCCTGCCCGATCTTGGGCAGCGAGAGATCCGTGAGTTCTCGGCACAGGTACATGGCGATCTGCCGGGACTGCGCCAGTGCCCGGGTCTTACCGGGCCCGCGCAGTTCCTCCACGGTGGTCTCGAAGTACTCGGCTGTGGCGGCCATGATGGCCGCCGTGCTGATCTGCATGGTGGTGGCGTCGGCGATGAGGTCACGCAGCACCACCTCGGCCAGTGACTTGTCGATGCGCGTCTTGTTGAGCGAGGCGAACGCCGTCACACGGATCAGGGCACCCTCGAGCTCACGGATGTTGCGTTCGATGCTGCTGGCAATGAGTTCGAGAACGTCGCCGGGCACATCGAGCCGGTCCATCTGAGCTTTTTTGCGCAGAATCGCGATGCGGGTTTCCAGCTCGGGGGGCTGCACGTCGGTGATCAGGCCCCACTCGAAGCGGGTACGCAGCCGGTCCTCGAGCGTGGCCAGCTGTTTGGGCGGCCGGTCCGACGAGATCACGATCTGCTTGTTGGCGTTGTGCAGCGTGTTGAAGGTGTGGAAGAACTCTTCCTGGATACCTTCCTTGCCCTCGATGAACTGGATGTCGTCGACGAGCAGGATGTCGATGTCGCGGTAACTGCGCTTGAACGACGCCTTGCGGTCGTCGCGCAGCGAGTTGATGAAGTCGTTGGTGAATTCCTCGGTGGACACGTACTTCACGCGCATGCCGGGGAAGAGACGCTGGGCATAGTTGCCCGCGGCGTGCAGCAGATGGGTCTTGCCCAGCCCGGACTCACCCCAGATGAACAACGGGTTGTACGCCCGGGCGGGGGCCTCGGCGATGGCGAGGGTCGCGGCATGGGCGAACCGGTTGGACGCCCCGATGACGAAGGTATCGAACGTGTAGCGCCGGTTCAGGTTGACCGCATTGGCGTCGGGCGCCGCGGCGCTCGGCTGTGGGTTGCTGAAGTAGGTGGGCCAGCTCTCCTCGACGTTGACGCGGGCCGCGCGGTCGTCGTCCACCTCGTCGATGTCCAGCGGCGGAGGCTCGAGGTGGCTGTCGGAAATGTCGGCCTCGTCCGACGGGCTCGGCGTCGCGATGCGGACGCCGAGTTCGACGCGTTGGCCGAGTCGCCGGCTGAGCGCCGAAACGATGGGTTCCCGCAGGTGACGTTCGATTTCGTTCTGGACGAACGGGGTGGGCACCGACAGCAGAGCAAACCCCTCAGTGATGACCAACGGCTGTACGAGCTTCAGCCAGGCCCTTTGCTGAGGGGTGGTGTCGCCATTGAGTTCGGCGACGACGTCGTTCCAGATGGAGACGAAGGGTGGGTCGGGGTCAGCGGTCATCGACGATTACCCCCTTTACTGTCCTGGAGGTCCATCCACGGACGACCAATAGAACGAAGACGAACTGTCCACATATTTATCCACAGGTTGTGGAAAAAGGACAGTCGTCGTCGTTTCTGTTGACTTGTGCGGAGGATGTCGCAGCCGTGGCTCACATAGTGTGGGGATGTGGCGGCTGTTTGACGTCCTCGGTTCCTGTCTGGGGCCAGTCCCGGTGCGGGGCGGCTACGAACGGTATTGGCAGAAGCTAACAGTTTTCGTTCGACGTGCCAACCGTTCTGCAACATTGGCGCCAGACGCGGAGCGCAGGTTTGACCCAGCGAAAACTCGTCAGTACCCTCGAGCAGTCGCCCGCACGTGGCGATACGGCTGCGATCCTGGTCCGCCCGGAGTCTGCGCCGGTAAGTAGAGCACGACGCACCACAAGCTTATTAGGGGCAGTCGCGTCATCTCCGACACACTTCGGGTCGGCGAGTCGCGGGTGCCACATAGAAACAAGGAGAGATTGCCGTGGCCAAGGGCAAGCGGACCTTCCAGCCGAACAACCGTCGCCGTGCGCGCGTTCATGGGTTCCGGCTGCGTATGCGGACCCGTGCCGGTCGCGCCATCGTCTCCAGCCGCCGTAGCAAGGGCCGTCGCTCGCTCACTGCGTGATTCGACGCAGGATCTAGCGCGGTGCTTCCGGCTCAGAACCGGATGAGGCGGTCCGCGGAATTCAGTGTCACCGTCAGCCGTGGCGTGCGCGCAGTACAACCCGATGTGGTCGTTCATGCGTTGCGCGACGAGCTGGACCCCAGTGGCCCACGCGTCGGTTTGGTGGTCTCCAAGTCCGTCGGTAACGCCGTAGCACGTCATCGGGTGGCACGTCGTCTCCGGCACGCCGCCCGTACCGTGCTGCCCCGGCTCGAACCCACGGACCGTGTGGTGATCCGAGCCCGGCCGAGTTGCCGGGACGCGCTCTCGTCACGACTGGAACGGCAACTCACTGCTGCGCTCGAGCGGGTGGCGCGGCACGGAACTGCTTCATGATCCGGCGGGCAGGCGCGGGTGCGGCTCGCGCTGTGATCTTCTTGATCCAGCTGTATCGGCACATGATCTCTCCGCTGCGCCTGCCCACATGCCGATTCACTCCGACGTGTAGTCAGTACGCCGTGGATGCACTCACCGAGTACGGGCTTTTCTACGGTGGCTGGCTCGCCACGGTTCGGCTGCTGAAGTGCGGCCCGTGGCATCGGGGAGGATGGGATCCGATACCTGAGCGCCGCAACGCTGATGCCGTCGGAGATGGCAGAAACGAGTCCTATGTTTAACTTCTTCAGCCTCGACATCATCTATTACCCGGTGTCGGCGATCATGTGGGTTTGGTACAAGGCGTTCGCCTTCATCCTCGGCCCGCAGAACTTCTTCGCCTGGGCGCTGTCGGTGATGTTCCTGGTGTTCACCCTGCGCGCCATCCTCTACAAGCCGTTCGTCAAGCAGATCCGCACGACGCGGCAGATGCAGGAACTGCAACCGCAGATCAAGGCGCTGCAGAAGAAGTACGGCAAGGACCGCCAGCGCATGGCGCTGGAGATGCAGAAGCTGCAGCGCGAACACGGGTTCAATCCGATCCTGGGCTGTCTGCCCATGCTCGCGCAGGTGCCGGTGTTCCTCGGACTGTTCCACGTACTGCGATCCTTCAACCGGACCCAGGGCGGTTTCGGCCAGGTGCACCTGTCGGTCGCGGAGAACCGGGCCACGGGCAACTACGTCTTCAGCCCGACCGATGTGGCGAACTTCCTCGACGCCCACCTCTTCGGTGCGCCGTTGGGTGCCACCATGATCCAGACCACGGGTCTGGACGCGTTCAAGGAATTCAGCCGGCCCGCGGTGATCGCGGTCGGCGTGCCGATCATGATCCTCGCCGGCATCGCGACCTACTTCAACAGCCGGGCGTCGGTGGCGCGGCAGAGCCCAGAGGCCGCTGCCAATCCGCAGACCGCGATGATGAACAAGCTGGCTCTCTACGTGTTCCCGTTCGGCGTCGTCGCCGGCGGTCCGTTCCTGCCGCTCGCGATCATCCTCTACTGGTTCGCCAACAACATCTGGACCTTCGGTCAGCAGCACTACGTGTTCGGCATGATCGAGAAGGAAGAAGAAGCCAAGAAGGTCGAGGCGATGGAGAGGCGGGCGGCCAACGCGCCGGCGCCGGGAGCCAAGCCGAACCGGCCGCGCAAGGCACAGTCCAATCCCGGCGATGAGGACGAGGCGGATACCGCGCCCGCCGAACCGACCGAGGGCACGGGAGACAGCAGCGCCGGGGACGGATCGGCTGATACCGCCGGACGCACCCCGAAGCCCGGCGCGCGCCCCAAGAAGCGGAAGCGTTGACCAGCTCCGGCTGGCGAGTAGTAGGGAGAGACTGACATGACGGATGCACAGACCACTGATGCGGGCGTCGAGCCGGAGGCGGCGAAGGCGACGACGTCGGCGGACGATCTGGAAGAGCGTTTGGTCGCCGAGGGCGAGATCGCCGGCGACTATCTCGAGGAGCTGCTTGATCTGCTCGACTTCGACGGCGACATCGATCTGGATGTCGAAGGCGATCGCGCGGTCGTCAGCATCGACGGCGGCGGGGACCTGAGCAAGTTGGTCGGCCGCAAGGGCGAGGTGCTCGACGCGCTCCAGGAGCTGACCCGGCTGGCCGTCCACCAGAAGACCGGTGAGCGCAGCCGGCTGATGCTCGACATCGCGCGGTGGCGTCGTCGTCGTCGTGACGAACTCGCGGCGCTCGGGGACAAGGTGGCCCGCCGCGTGCTGGAGTCCGGTGAGCGCGAAGAGCTGGCTCCCATGACTCCCTTTGAGCGCAAGATCGTCCACGATGCCGTCGCGGCTGTCGAAGGCGTCCGCAGCGAGAGCGAGGGCGTGGAGCCGTCGCGACGCGTCGTTGTCTTGCTTGGCTGATTCGTTAGTTACATCGGTGTAGTTCGTGTGTAGTAGCCCGTCGCCGCGGGAGTGCGGAGGATGTTTCACGTGAAACATGGCCCGGTTCCTGCGGCGCCGGAAGTTGCCGCCGACGTGTTCGGTGACCGGCTGGAGTTGGCGGAGCGATACACCGCCATCCTTGCCGGGGCAGGTGTGGAATGGGGTTTGATCGGTCCCCGTGAAGTCGATCGTCTGTGGGAACGCCACGTCTTGAACAGCTCCGCCGTCGGCGAGCTTGTGACGGCCGGTGAACGGGTTGCCGACATCGGTAGCGGAGCCGGATTGCCAGGGATACCGTTGGCTCTGGCTCGGCAGGACGTGACAGTCACTCTCATCGAACCGCTGTTGCGGCGAAGCGAATTTCTTCGTGAAGTCATCGCCGAGCTCGATCTGAATGTCGCGGTCGTTCGCGGCCGTGCCGAGGATCGAGTCGTTCGCGATGAGGTGGGGGAGATGGATGTGGTGACGTCCCGCGCGGTCGCCTCGCTCGACAAGCTGAGTCGGTGGGGCATGCCACTGCTGCGCCAGGACGGCCGCATGTTGGCCATCAAGGGTGAGCGCGCCGAACTTGAGATCGAGGAGCATCGGCGTGTGATGAGGTCCGTCGGTGCAGTGGATGCCAGGGTAGTGAGATGTGGCGCGAGCTATTTGAACCCACCCGCAACCGTCGTCGTCGCACGGCGCGGGGCGCGGGGGAAAGCGGGCAGGAAATGAAGTTGGGTTCTGGACAGAACAAGGCCGCGGCCGCCAAAAACGACGTTGTTTCACGTGAAACACTCGGCGGCTCCGAGCGCTCCGCCGACTGGGCAGCGGACACCAGCATGGACACGCCGATCGCGGTCGAGGCCGAGCGGGCGACGCGCTTGCTGCACATCCCGCACGGACAGCTCCCACGCCCCGCGCGTCAGCGCGTCTTCACCATCGCCAATCAGAAGGGCGGCGTCGGAAAGACCACGACCGCCGTCAACGTCGCCGCTGCCCTCGCGCGACAGGGACTGCGGACCCTGGTGATCGATCTGGACCCGCAGGGCAATGCCAGCACCGCGCTGAGCATCGAACATCGTCCCGGCACGCCGTCCTCGTATGAGGTGTTGATCGGTGACATCCCCGTCAACGAGGCACTGCAGCAGAGCCCGCACAACGAGCGTCTGTTCTGCATCCCCGCCACCATCGATCTGGCCGGTGCCGAGATCGAACTCGTGAGCATGGTCGCCCGCGAGGGCCGGCTGCGGTCTGCCCTCGCCGAACTCAAACAGCACAACTTCGACTACGTATTCATCGACTGCCCGCCGTCGCTGGGCCTGCTGACCATCAACGCGTTGGTCGCGGCCCCGGAGGTGCTGATCCCCATCCAGTGCGAGTACTACGCACTGGAAGGTGTCGGCCAGTTGCTGCGCAACATCGAGATGGTCAAGGCGCACCTCAATCCGGAGCTGTCGGTGTCCACGGTGATACTGACCATGTACGACGGCCGGACCAAGTTGGCCGACCAGGTTGCCGAGGACGTTCGGGAGCACTTCGGCAACAAGGTGCTCAAGACCGTGATCCCGCGCAGCGTCAAGGTGTCGGAAGCGCCCGGTTACGGGATGACGATCCTCGACTACGACCCGGGTTCCCGTGGTGCGTTGAGCTACCTCGACGCGAGCCGCGAGATCGCGGAACGCGGGGCGCCGTCCGACGCACAGTAGGGCGACAACGCGAGAAGGTCGGGAAGTTGGCAGCGATGAGCAGGAGACGATGATGAATCAGCAGGCGAAGAAGCGCAGTGGACTCGGACGGGGTCTGGCGTCGCTGATTCCGACCGGACCGGCCGAGGACGGCACCGACAATCTGAGTCCCCGGATGGGCGCGACAGCCGCTGATGTTCTCCTCGGCCCGCCGGCTTCGTCGCCATCGCCGTCACCCGAAGCACCGCCCGCGGAGATCGACGGAGTCGGCGCGACGTACCGCGAGATCGATCCCGCGCTGATCGATCCGAACCCCCGCCAGCCCCGCCAGGTCTTCGACGAAGAAGCACTCAACGAGTTGGTGCACTCGATCCGCGAATTCGGCCTGATGCAGCCGATCGTCGTGCGTGCCGTGCAGACCGACGGATCGACGCGCTACCAGCTGGTGATGGGGGAGCGGCGCTGGCGCGCGGCACAGGTCGCCGAGCTCGCGGCCATTCCGGCGATCGTCCGAGAGACCGCCGACGACAGCATGCTTCGCGATGCGCTCCTGGAGAACATCCACCGGGTGCAGCTCAACCCGTTGGAAGAGGCCGCGGCCTATCAACAGCTGCTCGATGAATTCGGCGTCACCCACGATGAACTGGCAGCCAGAATCGGGCGGTCCCGCCCGCTGATCTCCAACATGATCCGCCTGCTGCGGTTGCCGATCGCGGTGCAGCGTCGGGTGGCTGCCGGCGTGCTCTCGGCGGGCCACGCCCGTGCGCTCCTCGCCCTTGAGGGCGGCCCGGAAAAGCAGGAGGAGCTCGCCGCGCGAATCGTGGCCGAAGGCCTGTCGGTGCGTGCCACCGAGGAGGCCGTCACCCTGGCCAACCGCGACGGGACGGCGCCGCCGGCGCCCCGCCGCAAGCCGATCCAGATGCCCGGCCTGCAGGACGTTGCTGACCGGCTGTCGACGACATTCGACACCCGCGTCACGGTGAGTCTCGGCAAACGCAAGGGCAAGATCGTCGTCGAGTTCGGGTCGGTCGACGATCTGCAGCGGATTGTCGAACTTATGAGCACCGAACAGCTCTGAAAGTCGACGACCAACCACACGCGGCCGTTCCGTCACTGTGACACATGACGTCACCGTCGCATCGCGTGACTGGGGCGCGATCGGGAAAGCAATTGAGCTGCATCAGAATTCGTTCGAAAGGCGGCGAAAGATGAGAGATTCGTCGCGGACTACGCCGTTGCCGCCAAGCTCTCCTATCCTTGAGGGTGCGCCGCGCACACCGGCATCGTGTGGAACCCGGGGAGTCTAGTGTCAGCACGTATCACGCCGCTCCGGCTCGAGGGATTCGAGCAGTTGCCCAAGCATGCACGGCGGTGTGTCTTCTGGGAGGTAGACCCCTCGACGCTGCGCGGCGACGATCACCTCAGCGATCCCGAGTTCGAGAAAGAAGCGTGGCTGTCCATGGTCATGCTCGAGTGGGGATCGTGCGGCCAGCTCGCCGTGGAATCACCGCCCGATGACGGCAGTGAGTTCGGACCTCCGATCACCGGGGACGAACCGTGCCTGGGCTATGCGTTCTATGCACCACCCGGCGCGGTGCCGCGGGCACGACTGTTCCCCACGGCACCCGTCAGCGCCGACGCCGTGTTGTTGACCGCTGTCGCAGTCGAATCCGGCGACGGCACCGAAGGTCTGCCGGGGAGCCTGCTCGCTGCGGTGGTGAACGACCTTGTGCGGCGCGGTGTTCGGTCCCTGGAGGCATTCGGTTACACCCCCGCCGTTACCGAGTTGGGCGACTGCGGCTCACTGCCCGGCGAGTTGGCGCCCGTCGTCGAGGTGCTGGGGGACTGCGCGGTCGACCAATGCATGATCGACTCGGACTTCCTGCTGGACGTCGGTTTCACGGTGATCGCTCCCCATCCGTACTTTCCGCGACTGCGGCTCGAGCTCGACAAGGGCCTGGGCTGGAAGGCCGAGGTGGAAGCCGCGCTCGAGCGGTTGCTCGAAAATGCCCGGATCGAATTGCCGATCGGTGCCGGGATGACCGGTGCCACGATGAACATCACTCGGCCGGCGCAGCGCAACACGTCGTCTTGACCGGATGGTCGATGACTTCCGCTGCCTCGCGGTGTCTACCTGGATATGCCAGCAGCATCGGATGAGCGGGGCGACGTGGTCATCGTTGCCGGACACATCATCGTCGAACCCGCACAGCGGGCGTCGTATCTGGCGGGAT
Organism: Mycobacterium dioxanotrophicus; assembly: GCF_002157835.1. Classification (NCBI taxonomy): domain Bacteria; kingdom Bacillati; phylum Actinomycetota; class Actinomycetes; order Mycobacteriales; family Mycobacteriaceae; genus Mycobacterium; species Mycobacterium dioxanotrophicus. Next base: position 8,321 of record NZ_CP020809.1, read on the forward strand.
GCGTCGCCGTCGTCGAACAAGCCCGCCGCACCCACGGCTGTATCGACTTCGCCATCTCGGCCGACCTCGTCGACCCGCGCCGGATCAACGTGTACGAGCAGTGGACCTCGCAGTCGGCTGTCGAAGCGCTCCGCGGTGACGGCCCCGGCGATGATCAAAGTGCGGCAATGCTTTCGGCGTCGGTGGCCGAATATGATGCCACCGTGCGACGGTGGCTGTCGCACGGTTGATTCCGGGGGAATGGGTGCGGTGGCCGGCCTAAATCGCGATCCGGTTCGCCGACGCGGGCAGATGTCGGGCCAGGCGAGTGGCCCACAGGGCGCCAAGCAGACTTGTGCCGATGAGCAGCGCCATGAGAACGGTTCCGTGGTGGGTGCCGAAAGCCAAACCGCTCAATGCCGGGCCGGCGAAGAATCCCGTGGTCCAACCGAGTGCGGATACCGCGTTGTACCGCCCGCGAAGAGCCTCGGGCGCAAGATCATTCACGATCGCCGTCAGCGTCGGGGCCAGGGCTGTCTCGGCGAGACCGAACGTCACCATGGCCGCGACGAATCCCCAGATCGCCGGCCACCCGCTGCCCGCGTGTCCGGATACCAATGCCAACGTCCACCCGAACGCCCAACTTGTACAGGCGACGGAGATCGCCGTCGTGCGGGTACGGCCGACCAGGGCGCGCAGTACCGGCAGCTGCAGCACCACGACGGCCGCGGCGTTGGCGGCAAAACAGATCCCGAGCGCACTCACCGGGATGCCGTGATCACGGGTGGCCCACCCGGGGAACGCGGCGTGATATTGCCCGAAGCCGATCATCACCACCAACGCGGACAGACCGGCCACGGACAGGAACAGCCGATCCTGGAGCACTGCGCGAAAATTGGTGCCGCCGTGTTCGGCTGCTGGTGCTACCGGGCCGCCCGGCACAGGGACGAGCAGCAGTAGTGGTATGAACAGCAAGAATGTCGCGGCGTCGATCAGATAGACGACTTGGAAGGTAGTCGGGCGACCAGGGTCGACGATGAGTCCGGCGATGACGGCGCCGATCGCGATCCCCGCGTTGAGGGTGGCGTGGCGCACCGCGAACGCCGCGGACCGCTGCGCGGGCGTCACGACGGTCGCCAAGAGCGCGTCGAACGCCGGCCAGGCGATCGAATTGCCGAGCCCGAGCAGCGCCGCGGCCAGGAATGCCACCGGTGCACAGGTGACCCACCCGAGTGTCGCCGCACCCGCCGCGGAGAACACCAAGCCGACCAGCAGTGCGGGCCGTGGTCCGACACGGTCGCTGAGAAATCCGCCGACCGGATTGCCGACGAACGACGCCAGCGCGATGGTCGACAGCGCCAGGGCGGCGGTGGCGACATCGATGCCGCGCACCTGGTGCAGGTACACCAGCATGAACGGTAGCGACATGCCGGATCCCAACGCGGACAAGGTATCACCGGCCAGGACGGTCGCCGCCGCCCGCGGCAGCTGAGGAATCAAGCGGGCCGATCGGGCGGTCTCGACAGTTGTCTGCGTCATCGCCGCGTCCTCTGCGATGAGCTCTCCGCGTCGCCCGCACCGGCCGGCAGCACGGCCAGATTGTGTTGCACGAGCGCCACATCGGGATGGCTGGTCCCGAGCGTGGACTGCAGGATCCGCAGACTACGTTCGTACAGTCGTCGGGCCTCGGTGGTGTCGCTCTCCGCGGTGCTGACCGCCAGGTTCGCACAAGTCATGCCGACCTCGTAATGGTCAGCGCCCAAAGCACTTTCGAAGATCCGCAGGGCCCGTTGGTAACACGATACGGCGGCCGTCGTATCCCCGGAGTCGTGGTGGAGCGCGCCGATCGCGTTCAAATCGCATGCCACGTCGGGATCGTCGTCGCCGACGGCGTCGATGCGGAACTCAAGACCGCGCTGCGCGTGAGCCAAACCTTCGGCGATGCGTCCTCGAGCGTGGGCGAGGCCGCCGAGGTTGTGCAGCAGCACCGCCAGCGCCTGCCTGTCACGGACCGGTTCGACATCCAGCACGACCCGGATGTGCTCGTAATGCGTTGCGGCGTCGTCGAAGCGGCCGCGGTATTTCGCGGTGACACCGCGCAGGTTGTGAATCGAGAGCACGGTGTGGTCATCGGCAGCCAGTATCCGGCGGGAGATCCGCAGCGCGGCAGCCAGTCTCGCGTCGGCCAACTCGAAAGCTGCATGGTTCAACAACATTCGAGCGCGCATCAGCTCAATGTCGACCCACAATGACATCAGCGCGGGGTCGCACGTCTCGGCCAACGGTTCCGCGATCCCGGCGGCCCGCTCCGCCAGCGCCCGGGCTGTTCCGAAATCCCCGGCGGTTTCCTCGATGTCGGCACACGTCAAGATCACATTGGCGAGGTCGGGTGAATCCGGGCCGAAGGTCGCTCTTGCGGCGTCGACCGCGGCCGTCCCCAACAAGCGCGCGTCCTGCAGTCGCCCGTGCGCCAGCGCAGCAAGTGCGCCGTCGTGCTGCGCTACCGCCAGACACACCGGCCCGGATTCAGCCATCGGTCTCGTCCGTCAGATTCGAGCAGTGACCAGGCTGTGGTTCTGGGTCAGCGACCGACGTGGGCGAGTGGTGGTCAGGCTGTGGTTGCTGACGAGGGCCCGCTTCGGCCGGACGGTGACCAGGGTGTGGTTGGCGTTGATTCCCCGCTTGCGGTGCGTTGTGGCCAGGGTGCTGATCGCATTCATGGTTCTTGCTCCTTGTTTGGTGTGTCGTCACCCCGGGATATCCGAGACGACGGCAATCACGATCGCGCGGCGACCTCAAGGACTCCTCAAATGAACTGGCTGTCGTGCCCGGCCCATCCCGCAATAGCCGAGGTCAATGCCCATGCGCCGGTCGAGGACGTAGGTAATCATTGATGTCTGACTCAAGAGGCAGGTCGTGCGGGCGATGGTGGGTGATCTGTTTACGACGCAGCGCGGTGAGGGTGATCCGCTGCCGGCTTTGCTGGCCGCGGCGGGATTCGAGCGGGCCCGGGAGATCGGCCGGGGTGGGTTCGGGGTGGTGTACCGCTGCCTGCAGACCGGGTTGGATCGGGTCGTGGCGGTCAAGGTGTTGACCGCTGACCTGGAGGACAACCGCCCCCGGTTCATGCGTGAACAGCAGGCGATGGCCCGGCTCACGGGGCACCCCAACATCGTTCCGGTGCTCCAGGTAGGCCAGACCGATCAGGGCCAGCCGTTTTTGGTGATGCCCTTCTACCCGCGAGGTTCATTGCACGCCCGGATCTTTCAGGACGGCGTCGTGGGCATCGAGGAGGTCCTGCACCTCGGGGTGAAGCTGGCGGGGGCGCTCGATTCCGCACATCGGCAGGACATCGTGCACCGTGACGTGAAACCGGCCAACATCTTGCTCACCGATTACGGAGAGCCGGCGTTGACCGATTTCGGTATCGCCCACTTCGCCGGTGGATTCGAGACAGCCACCGGCGTGTTCACCGGATCCCCGGCCTACACCGCGCCCGAGGTGCTGTCCGGGCAGTGCGCCGGTGCGGCCTCCGACGTGTACGGCCTCGGCGCGACACTGTTCACCGCGTTGACTGGTCATGCCGCGTTCGAACGACTCGATGGTGAACAGGTGGTCGCGCAGTTTGTGCGGATCACCACCGGGCCGGAGCCTGATCTAGGTAGGCATGGTGTCCCCGCCGACGTGGCCGAGGTGGTGGCGCGGGCGATGGCCCGCGATCCCGAGTCGAGGCCTACGGCGTCGGAGCTGGGGGAGCAGCTGCGGAGGCTGCAGGCACGGCACAGTGCGGCAGAACCGGCCGCCCCCGAGCCGTCCCAGATGGTTCATGGCCCGCGGCGCCTGCGTCGCCGCATCCTGACCGGTACAGCCGCCGTGTTGTTGGTGTCGGCGACCGTGTTTGGAGTTCTGCACTGGAGGGGCGGATCCGGCAGGGCCGACGACGGCACCCCGCGCAACCTCGCGGCGCAACCCGGCGGTGTGGTGCCCGGGATCGCGGCGACGCTGCCGGCCGGAATCAAGAGTGCGGGCCGGTTGGTGATCGGGGTCGAGGTTCCCTACGCGCCGCTGGAGTTCAAAAATTCTGCCGGCCAGATCGTCGGTTTCGATGTCGACCTGATGAACGCGGTCGCGCGGACCCTCGGCCTGGTTGCGGACTACCGCGACGTGGCGGCCTTCGAGGACATCATCCCCGAAGTGCAGCACGGCAACCTCACCATGGGAGCGTCGGCCATCACCGATACCCGCGAGCGGGAACAGGCGGTCGATTTCGTCACCTACTTCCAGGCCGGAACCTTGTGGGCGCAACGACCCGGCCCGCCGATCGACCCCAACGCCGCATGCGGGCTCAAGGTCGGGGTGCAGTCCGGGAGTGTCCAGGCAAACGATCAGCTCCCGGCGAAAAGTGATGCATGCGTGGCGACCGGACTCAAACCGATCCAGAAGGTGGTCTTCACGCTGCACAACGAACTCACCGCGGCGTTGCTCAACGGCCAAATCGATGCGATGGCCGCCGATTCGCCGGCGACCGCGTTTGCGATCAAGCTCAGTACTGGCCGGCTGGTAGCGGCCGGCGACGTCACCGACGTCGCGCCGTACGGCTGGACGGTCGGCAAGGACTCCGCCCTGTCGGAGCCGCTCCTGCGGGCCCTCGAGCACCTGATGCAGACCGGCGAATACCGAACCATCGCCACGAAGTGGGGGATTGAGAGCGGCATGATCGACAAACCCGTGATCGACGGCGCCACTGCATGACCGGGCACCCGGTTCCACCCGAGGGGGAGTCGAAGTTGCTGCCGCAGAACAGCATCCAGCTCGGCATTCTCGGGCCGTGCGAGATGTGGGTCGGCGGAAGGACGGTTCCGCTCGGCTCGCACAAGCAGCGTGCGGTGCTGGCGATGCTGGTGATTCACCGCAACCGGGCAGTGGGGATCGACGAACTGATCAGCGCGGTGTGGGGAGATGCCGCGCACGCAGGAGCGCGGGCGGCCCTGCACACCTACGTGTCCAATCTGCGGGGCCTGATGGCCGGCTCGGGCACCGACAGCCACACGGTGCTGGCCAGGACACCACCGGGGTATCGCATGTCGGTTCCCGACGAAGACTGTGACGCCGGACGTTTCATCAACGAGCGGGGCAGGGGCATCCGCGCCCTTGCCGCCGGGGACTTCGAGCGGGCCTGCGAGTATCTGTCAGACGCGCTGTCGCAGTGGCGCGGACCGGTGCTGGATGATCTGCGTGCATTCAGCTTTTTCGAGGCCTTCGCTACCGCGCTCGCCGAGGAAAAGCTCATGACGCAGATCTCCCGTGCGGAGGCCGAAATCGCTTGTGGCCACGCTGGTTTGGTGACCAACGAACTCGAGTCGCTGGCTGGTGAGCATCCCTACCGGGAGCCGTTATGGGCGCAGCTCATCACGGCTTACTATCTGGCTCAACGCCAATCCGATGCGCTCGACGCGTACCACCGATTGCGGACGGCACTCGACGAGGATCTCGGCATCGATCCCGGCCCCGTCGTGCAAGCACTGTATGTGCAAGTCCTACGCCAACAGCCGCTTGATCCGGCGAAGGCGGCTCAGTTGCATGCCGACGAAACCATCGAGGCCTTCCATGAACAGGCCACCGCGGTGACCGAACGTCCGAACGGACCTGTCCTGCGGGGCGCTGACGGGTGGGTACATCCGTTGTGCGCGTTGAGCACTCGGATCGGCCGGAGCCCCGACAACAACATCGTTCTCGCCGATGCCAGGGTCAGCCGTCACCACGCCGCGATCATAGAGACCGGCGACAGGTTCGTGATCGCCGACCTGAACTCGAAGAATGGTGTGTATGTGCGGGATCGACGGATCCACCCCAGCGAGACGCTCGTGAGCGGAGACGTCATCCGCGTCGGCGACCAACAATTCACGTTCGACATCGCGCCCGAAGACCCGCCGCCGTGGTGACGGGCCGGACGGTTACGCGCCGCGCGGAGTCTGCTCGACCGACAGCTCGTGGGCCAGCAGCTCTGCGAACGTGAAAGTGCCTGTGGGGCGGTCGTTCTTGCCCAGCAGATAGAGACGCTTGACCGCGGCGAGGATGCCCTCTGCGATGGCGTCGCGGGTCGCGGTGGAGACCAGCAGATTGCGGTCACGCGGATTGGTGATGTAGCCGACATCCACCTGAACCGTGGGCATCCGGGTGAGCCGCAACAGATCCCAGGTTCGGCCGTGGGTACGGCAGTCGCGTAACCCGGTGCGGGCCACCACTTCCCGCTGGATGAAATCGGCCAGGTTGCGACCGATGGTCGACACCGAACCGTGCGAGTTCCCGAAATGGAAGGAGGCCACCCCGTTGGCGGAGGGACTGAGCTGAGTGGCGCAGCGCAGGCTGATCATCAGATCGGCGCCGACGGTGTTGGCCGTCGCCGCGCGCTCCGCATCGAGCGGGCTGTGCCCGGCCGGGCGGGACGTGAAGGTGTCCATCCCGATGGCCGTCATCCGGCCTTCGAGCCGACTTGCCAAGTCCCACAGGATGTCTGCTTCGCTGATCGGCCCCTCGGGGCCATTCATGATCATGCCGTGATCAGACCCACCGCGGCCCGGATCGATGATCACCCGCTTGCCGGACAGCCGTGGCCCGGACCGCCGGACCAGCTCTTCCTCGCGGATGGCGTGCGGCGAGCCACCGGTCACCCGCGATCCCAGGAAGTACAGCGAGCGAAGGGTTTCCGGACCGCAGATGCCGTCGGGGTACAGCCCGTATTCACGCTGGTAGGACGACAGGGCATTGTGGGTCTGCAGCCCGAAGTGGCCGTCGACCATTCCGGTGTAGAACCCGAGATCCTGCAATCGGGCCTGCAGGGTGGCGACGTCGTCGCCGTACATCGGTGCCCCGAACTGGTGGGTGAGCGTGCGCGCACCCAGCCGGTAGGACGCCTCGCGCAGTGCGCGGTAGGTCGCCTCACCCACGATGCCGTCCACCAACAGACCACGATGCTGCTGGAAGGCACGCACCGCTTGGTCGAGTTCGTCATCGAACACATCCAGTGCGACGTGCCTGCCGGTGTTCAGATCGGCGTCAGGGTTGTCGATGAGACCCAGCGACGTGAGCGCTTCCCGGATCTCGGTGACCGCACCGCCACGATCGCCGTGACGCAGACTCGACATACGGGCCCCTCCAGGCTGGTTTTTCGGCGGGTTGCCGAAACTGACCAGCCAGCATTGTCTCAGATTTCGACCACATACCGGAAAACGCCAGGCGAATCCGGCGCGGGTCTAACCATCCGTTAACGCAGCGTCAGAGCGCGTCGGCGAGCTCACGCAGCAGCGCGGCCTTGCCCTTGGCCCCCACGATGCGCTTGACCGGGGCGCCGTCCTTGAACAGGATCATCGTCGGGATCGAAACGACCTGGAAGTCCCGTGCGGTGGCGGGGTTGGCGTCCACGTCGAGCTTGGCGACCGTCAACTCACCGGCCTTCTCCGACGCGATCTCCTCGAGCACCGGCGCGACCATCTTGCACGGCCCGCACCAGGTCGCCCAGAAATCCACCAGCACCGGCGTGCTGCTGGTCAGGACGTCGCTGGAAAACGAAGCGTCGGTGACCGCTACGGTTGCGCTGTCCTCGCTCATGGTCTCTCTCCTGTCGATCGAAAGGTGTTCGGGCTCAGTCGTTGTCAGCCAGCCAGCGTTCGGTGTCGATGGCCGCCGAACAGCCGCTGCCCGCGGCCGTGATGGCCTGGCGGTAGGTGTGGTCGACTAGGTCACCCGCAGCGAACACGCCGTCGATCGACGTCGCGGTGGTGCGACCGACGGTCAGCACATAACCTTCGTCGTCCAGGTCGATCTGCCCGCGCACCAACTCCGAGCGCGGATCGTGCCCGATGGCCACGAACACCCCGGTGACGGCAAGCTTGGATTCCTCGCCGGTCACGGTGTCGCGCAGGCGTACCCCGGTGACCTTCGGCGAACCCTCGATCTCGGTGATCTCCGTGTTGGTGAGGAACGTGATCTTCTCGTTGGCCCGGGCCCGCTCCAGCATGATCTTGGACGCGCGGAATTCGTCGCGGCGGTGGATCAGGGTGACGCTGCGGGCAAACCGGGTGAGGAACGTCGCCTCCTCCATCGCCGAATCGCCGCCGCCGACCACGACGATGTCCTCGTCGCGGAAGAAGAAGCCGTCGCACGTCGCGCAGGTGCTGACGCCCATGCCGGTCAGTGCCTCCTCGCCGGGAACCCCGAGGTGGCGCGCCGCGGCGCCCATCGCCAGGATCACGGAACGGGCCTGATGGGTCTCGTCACCGACGGTGACCGTCTTCACGGGACCGGTGAGGTCGACCGCGTCGACGTCCTCCATCCGCAGGTCGGCCCCGAAGCGCAGCGCCTGCTCGCGCATCTGGTCCATCAACTCGGGTCCGGTGATGCCCTCGCGGAAGCCGGGATAGTTCTCCACCTCGGTGGTGGTCATCAGCGCGCCACCGAACTGCGTGCCCTCGAACACCAGCGGCTTGAGCTGGGCGCGAGCGGCATACACGGCAGCGGTGTAACCGGCAGGACCCGATCCGATGATGATGACGTCGTGGACGGTCTCTGAGGTGGTCATATCGGCCTTTCTGCCGGATCTTGGCTCGGCATGCGTGTAACGCCAGCCTAGGCCGGGCTGTTCCCGGCGAACTCGGGGGACAGACTACGGGCGTTTGACCACGGTGTCCGCGAGCAACCCGGCGTGGGCGGCGTCGCAGTCCGGGGCCACCACCAGGCCCACGACCGTGCCAGGCACGTCGGAGGGCACCAGGATCAGCACCCCGCGCCTGCCCCCGACATCCTGGGGCCGGCCACCCAGCACCTTGATCCCCGGCGGGTAGCCCAGAGCCGCCAGGCACTGGGCGCGGCGCTCGGGATCGGTCAGCGGCCCGAGATCGGGGCGGGCCGCCAGCAGGCCGAGCAGCTGCGGCTCGGGCAGGTCGACCGTGGGCTGCGGCGGGGACACCGTGATGCGTTCGAACCGGGCCGTGCTCGCCGCGGAGGGCGGGTCGGGACGCATCAGCATGGCGCTGCCGAGCCCGACAGCCAGCAGCGCCGCGCACGCACCCGCGACGGCAGCGGCCCGGCGTACGCGTCGGGCACCCGGCTGCAGGCCATGTTCGGGCGGGGGAGCGGCCCGCAGCGCAGAGGTGAGGCGAGCGGCCACGTCGTGGGGCACCGGGGGCGCGGTTTGCCCGTCGTCGGCCAGATCTGCCACGTCGCGTCGCACCCGGTCCAGCGCGGCCAGCGCGGCCGCCGCCTCGGGTTCGGTGCGCACGCGGTGGCGCAGGCGCGCGGCGGTGGCATCGTCGAGCAGCCCGGCCTGGAGTTCGGCGAGCCGGTCAGGCGTGATCGGCTCGTCTGACGGCGCTGGGTGCGTGCTGCCGTTCATCGGGATCAAAGTATCGCAGCGAGCGGGCGAGTTTGGCCCGGCCGCGCGCACACCGGCTCTTCACGGTGCCCTCGGCGACCCCGAGCAATTGGGCCGTCTCGGCCACCGAGTAGCCCTGCATGTCCACCGCGACGATCGCGGCCCGCTGTTCGACGGGAAGCATCAGCAGTGCGCGTTCCACCACGATCGCGGTGTCCACGCGGTGTGCCGGGTCGCCGGCGGGGTCGCGCAGATGCCCGAGGTCGGCATCGTAGGGGGCTGCGGCCGGCTGGGCCTTGGCGCGGCGCAGGCGGTCCAGGCAGGCGTTGACCACGATGCGGTACAGCCAGCTGCTCACCGCCGAGTCGTACCGGAACGACGCCGCGGTCCGATGCGCCGACAGCAGGGCATCCTGCACGGCGTCATCGGCGTCGTCGTCGTGGCGGCTGGTCAGATACGCCAGCCGGCGCAGCTGCCGGTGATAGCGATGGACCAATTCCTCGAACGCGTAGCGATCCCCGGAGACGTGAGCGGCGAGCAACTCGGCATCCGTACGCGTACCGGCGCGCGTCGACGCTGGTGCTGCCGGATCCCCGGTCCCCCCGAACCTTCCCACAGCCGAACACTAAAGGCTGCCGCGGGCGCCTCCCGACACTTCTTTGCCGCAGTGCGCATCACGCATGGTCAGCGCCGCGGCCGGGCTGTGGATGACCGATCAGGACGCCGCGCGCACAGTGATCTCGGAGATGTCGGTGCGGTTCTTGCCGTCCACGGTGCCCAGCGTGGTGATCCACACCAGGACGTTGGACGTCGCTGCAGACTTGTTCACCGTGATGGTGTTGGACCCGGGCTTGAGTGGGGTCGGCGGACTCAGCTCGGTGGTGTCGTTCAGTGACGACGGCGACGAGCTCTGTGCCGACCGGATCTGCACGGCCGTCCCGGTGCTGTCGAGGTTCACGGTCACCGAGCCGACCACCGTGGGCTGCGGCAGCTGCAGCAGCAGACCGACACCGTTCTTGAAGTTCGGGAACGGCGCGGAGTCGGTGTAGGCGTCGGTGGACCATGCCGTGCCCGCATTACCGTCGATGGCCTGCCCGGCCTGACTCGGGTTGTCCGCCTCACCCTCGGGCGAGAAGACCGTCGCCTTGCTGGGTTTGACGACACTGCCCGACGGCGCGGAGCCGGTCGTCGCGGTGGTCGACGACGAGGGCGCGTTGAGGCCTAGCTCGTCCTTGTTCAGGCCACCGCCGACGTCGCCGAAGATGTGGTTGAGGACTGACGCCAGCACGATGAGCGCGACGACGATCACGGCGCCGCCTGCGGCCAGGCCGATCATCAGACCCTTGCGCCGGCGAGCGGCTGCCGTCTCGGCGTCGCCAGTGGCGGCGTACGGCCGGGCCGGCTCGGGTGCCGGTGGTTCCGGCGGGGCTTCCATCAGCTCCGTGCGGTCGGCGATGGCGGTGGCCTGCTGCAGCAGATTGAGCAGCGTGGGGGCACTGCGGATGCCGCCACCCTCCTGCACGGCGCGGGCGGCTGCCGCCGAAATCTGGAACGGAATGTCGCGATCGACGGCGCGAGGTTCGACGGGCTGGCCCGTCGCGTCCCGCGCGGCCGGCTCGAGTCCACTGCGCATACCGGACTCGGGCAGCGGCCACCGGTCGATCAGCAGGGCGTACAACGCCGCGCCGATACCGCGGATGTCCTCGTCGGGAGTCGCCTCGGGCAGGGTGGCCGGGAAGGCCAACGCCACGTCGCCTTCGATGCTCACACGCACCCGGCTGGGATGGTCGATGGACAACGCCACCCCGGCCCGGTGTGCGGCCTCGGCGGCAGCGGCCAGCGACTGGATGGCCCGGGCCCCGCCGATCGGTGACGGCGAGGTGGCGGCGACCTCGGCCAGCGAGCCGCCGCGGATCCACTCCGACACCACCAGGCCACCGGACCCGCTGTGGGCGACGTCGAGCACCCGGGCGATACCCGGCACATCCAGGCGGCTGAGCTTGAGAGTGCGCGACAGGATCTCCTGCACCTGCTCGCGCGGCATGACGGTGTCGGGGTCGACGAACGTCAGCGCCACCTGGCGGTCGAGCGCGGTGTCCAGCGCCTGCCAGAACTGCAGGTTGGGCGGTCCGCCGTGGAACACCAGCAGCCGGTAGCGGCCGTCGGCGATGGTTGCGCCCGGGATCAGCTGCACGTCAGCGTCGGCGGTGGCGGCTTCGACCTGTTCGCGCGGTGGCGCGAACGACATCGGTTCACGCGTCGGGTCACCGCCGTAGTCGGCCGGGATCCGGGTGGTGGTGCCGTTGGTCGGGCCGCTGGATGACGTGTCGATGACGGCGGTGACACCGTTGGTCGGGCCGCCCGACGACGTGTCGTGTTCGCGCGTCTGGGCTTCCTCGGACGCCTCAGAGGTGTCGGGCACATCAGGCTGGAAGTCATCCGGAGTCGGCCGCGGCAGCTTCGTCGTCGCCGTGCTCTCAGGGCCGGGTGCCGGGCCGCCCGCGGATTCGTCGGTCACCGGTGGTCCTTTCCGCATCCCCGCTCCGGCAACCGATGCCGGAGCCCCACCGAAGGTGGCCGCCGGGGTTGGTGGCCACCGATGTGGAGAAGAATTCCTCTGATCAGGGTACGGGACCGCACCCCGGCGGCGTGGCTGGACGGGCAGTGCGGCCGGAGTCGCGGCTACCTCCGCGCCGCGTCCCGGCACCGGGCGGCCGAGCCGACGACGCACGATCGCGAGTGCGGCCTGGGCCTCGGGCACGCGGGCAGCGATCAGTACCCACACGATGATCGGGACCATGATCAGGCCCAGCGCCAGCAGCCGCAGCAGTGATCCGCCCGCGCCGAGATGCGCTGTCAGCGACGCCAATCCGAGTAGCCGGTCGGCGACGTGCGCGACCAGACCCGCACCCAGTGACGCCGTGATGGTCACCAGGATGGTCCGCACGACCGGCCGGCTGACCAGATGGCCGCGCGGCGGCCGCAGACTGGACCGCAGCAGGACGTGTCCGATGATCGCGCCTGCCAGGAATCCGAGGCCGTTGGCGAGACCGAGGTATCCGGCCACCATGTCGGGGTTGTCGGTGAGATGCGGGGCCACCAGCGAGCCCGCGATCTTCACCGCCGTGATCACGACGATCAGGATGATGGGGGTCCACGGCTGTTCACGCGCGTAGAACACCCGCAGCTGTAGCAGCACCATCGAGTACGGGATGAGGGTGAACGCCGACAGCGTGATCGCCATGCCCAGGTAACCGGCGTCGGTTTCGCCGAAGTTGCCATAGGCGAACAACGCACTGCCGATCGCGGGGCCGCCGACGGTCATCATCGCGACGATCGGGATCAGCGTGATCATGGTCAGCCGCGTGGCCAGCGAGAAATCTTCGAGGATGGCCGGCACATTGTTGGCGGCGGCATTGCGACTCAGCCGCGGCATGACCACCGTCAGCACCGTCACCCCGATCATGCCGAACGGCAGCATCAGCACGAGCCACGTGTAGTTGTAGATGGCGGGCCCGGACGCCGCCGCGGTGCTGGCGATCTGGTTGCCGACGATCAGCCCGATCTGGCTGATCAGCACGTAGAGCACCATCGCCGCGGCCATGGTGCCGAACTTCTTGAGCCGGTCGTCGATGCCCCACAGCGGACGCAGGCTGATGCGCTCGCGACGGATCGCCACCAACAACACCGCCGTCTGGGCCACCACGCCAAGGGTTGTGCCGATCCCGAGCACGAGCAGTTTGGCGTTGCCCATCTGCACGGGGTCCACCGAGAGCTCGCCCGGCACCAGCACGTACAGGCCCAGCGTCAGGATGGCCACGACGTTGTTGAGGACCGGCGCCCAGGCCGGCGCGCCGAAGATGTTGCGGGTGTTGAGGATCGCCATGAACACCGAGGACAGCCCGTAGAACAGCACCTGCGGCAGCAGCAGATAGGCGAACGCCGTCGTCAGCGGATCGTTGACCTGCGGATCGCTGCCCAGCATGACCCGGACCAGCAGCGGCGCGCACGCCACCGACAGCACCGTCGTCACCAGCAGCAGCGTGGTCGCCAGCGTCACCAGCCGCCGCACGAACGCGGTACCCCCGTCGGGATCGTCGCGTTCGGCGCGGGCCAGCACCGGCACGAAGATCGCCGTGAAGGTGGCCTCCAGCACCAGCGCGGCCACCATGTTCGGCAGCTGGTTGGCCACCGAGAAGGAGCTCGACAACGCCGCACCGAGAATCGCGGCCAGCAACACGATGCGGAAGAAGCCGGTGATCCGGGAGATCAGGGTGGCGAACGCCATGCCCCAGGACCGCGACACCACCGCGGCGTCGGAAAGTTCCGGACGGCTTCGGGTGGGCTGCGCCGGCGGGCCGGGTTCCGGCCGCGGTGCGGTCATCGGTGCGGCTCCCGGGTCGGGGGCTCGTCCGGATTGAACGCCTGTGCCACCTCGATCGGGTCGGGACGGTCCAGATCGGCCCGGTCGGGTTGCCCGCGGAACCGGTGCCACAACCGGCGCCCGGCGAGCAGGACCAACACGGCTCCGGCCGACAGCGTGATGAAGAACAGCACCTTGCCGTAGGCGTTGGAGTGCACCGAAAGACGCACGGGGTCACCCAGCGGCAGACCGTCCACGGTCTGCAGCGCGACATCCACCGCGACCCGCTGGGTGAAGTGGACCTCGATCGGTACCCGCAGCGGCAGGTAACCGGGCGGAAGTTCGATCACGCCCATATCGGTGACCGTCATCCCGGGCGGGGCGTTGATCTGCAGACGGACCCGGATCGGCACGGGAAGATCGTTGCGCAGCGCCAGCGGCAGCGGGCTGCGTTCGGTCGCGAGCGTGTACGAGTCGCCGGGGTTCACCACGGTGACGGCCTTGAACATGTCGTCGACGCTGTGCGTGACGATGTCGAGTCGCTGGCGGGCCAACCCGTCGCGCGTGTCGGGCGGCACCGACTGGCTCAGCGCGCGCAGCATGTCCTCCCGCAGGGGCGCGGTGTACTGCGCACCGGTCAGTCCCGTGCGCTCGTCGGTGGTCAATGCCGCCGTCAGGCCCCACAACCGGGCGGTCACCCCGGCGATCCCGCCGGTGATCGAGTCATCGATGCGGCTGCGCGGATTGCCCAGCGTGTCGGCGGGCCGCGGCTGCACCGGTTCGGCGGGCACGGCGTTGGCGTCGGCGATCACCGCGGTCAGCGGCCGGGGGATCGCCAGCCCGGCGTGGATGGTCGTGGCCACCGACGTCAGGATCGCCTGGGCATCGTCGGGATGCAGCGTCCACACCAGCGGCGGCATCAGGATCTGGGTGCGGGGTTCGGTGTCATGCGACAGCCCCCGCCACAGCAGGGCACCCACCGCGTCCTGGCGCCGCGCCGTCGCCGAGTCGTGCCGGACCGGGATGTCCATCGTCGGATCGAGATAAGAGGGCGCGACCGGGTCGCTGCCTGCGCCGGCCAGCGCTGCGCCGACCGCGGGATCGAACGCCGCGGACACCAGATCGGAGCTGTAGCGCACCGGGGTGACGTTCGCGGTCTCCGGGGCGCCGGTCGCGGAGTCCTGCGCGGTGGTGTGGGCGGCCGCGATCGCGACGGTCTGTCCCTGGGCGCTGAGCAGGTCGACCGCGGGGCCGGTGAGCGGTCCGTCGCCGACGATGCTGGCGCCCCGCGTCGAGGCGACGCCCAGGATCTGGTCGACGATGTCGCCCGCGCCGTTGGTGGCGATGGCACTCAGGCCCGCGTCGTTGACGCGGTTGAGCGCGTCGAGGTCGGCGTGCGCGTAGGTCGTCGGCGCCACACACATGTGCTGGGCCAGCCCACGCAACCGGTTCAGCCAGGCCACTGCGGCGTCGCGGCCGGTGCCGGGCCGGGTCCGGGTGCCGGGGCCGGCGTCCGGGGCATCGTCGACGACATAACCCGCGGTCATCGCGTTCACGGTGACCAGCAGATCGGGGTCGACGGCCAGGCACAGCGCGGCACGGACCTGACCGGCCGGGTCGACCGACGGGCCGGTGGCGAAATCCACCGCGGACAGCAGCGTGTCGAGCCGCCCGCCCGGCGCCAGGGACGTGGCCAGATCGTCGTCGATGAGCCGTACCGGGGTGGTGCCGCCGGGCGCTCCCGCAGCCAGCCGCGGACGATCGGCCAACGGCCACAACATGGTCAGCCCGACGGGCCGCGAGGTGTCGGGTGCCACCACCGCGTTCAGGGCCTCGGCGGAGGACGTTGCGCCGTCGCCGCCCGGCTCGGCCGGTTGCTCCGAGGGCACCCCGATCACCGGCAGCAGGAAGCGGGCGTCGTCGAGGCGGGCCGGCTCCCCGTAGTCCGGGGTGCCGTTGACGTTGACGAGCACGGGATACACGCCGGGCTGCTCGATCTGCAGGGACGGCCGGTCGGCAGACCGCAGCGGATACGACAGGGTGAACGGAACCGTCTGGCCGCGAGCCATTTCCGTGGATACGTTGATGAAATCGGCGACGGGGGAGAACTTGTCGAGGCTTCCGCTGAGGTCTGTGCGCAACTCGGTGGACGAGCCCACGGCGCGGGCATGCTCCAACCGGATCACCACATCACGGACCGGACGGTCTCCCACATTGGTCACCACACCGGACACCGTGACCACGGGCTCACTGGTGGTGGTCACGAGGTCCGGGGACACATGATCGATGCGCAGCTGCAGAAACGGCATCTGCCCGGGCTCGCCGGCCGCGGCGCGCGGCAGCGCACCCGGGACCGTCACCAGCAACAGCACACTGAGGACCGTCAGGATGCGCGCCGCCGTCGAGAGCCAACGCGGCATCGCCGAGCCCGCGGTCACGGCCCTTGTCCGCATCCGTTCGTGCGCCGGGGAGGCTGAGGCTGACCGGAGTCGTCACGGCGGTGATTACGGGTGTGCGAATGGGTCTGGGCCCGGCGCCGCGGCGCACTGCGGGGCAGTGGCGGAAGGGCGCCCGGCCCGTCGGTGTGCAGCTTGTCGATGAGTTCGCCGGCTACCTCGGCCAGTTTGCGTTCGTCGGCGTAGGCCAACCGCGACGGCAACTCGCCCAGCGGCACCCAGGCCACCTCGGTCACTTCGACGTCATCGTCGGAGAGTTCGCCGTCCTGAAACCGCATCAAGTAGTGGTGCACGGTCTTGTGCACGCGGCGACCCTCGGTGACAAACCAGTAGTCGATGCTGCCCAGGGCGGCCAGCACTGTGCCCTGAATACCGGTCTCCTCCGCGACTTCTCGGATGGCGGTCTGTTCGGCTGTCTCACCCAGCTCGATGTGACCCTTGGGCAGCGACCACAGCATCCGGCCCCGTCGGTCGATCCGGCCTATCAACGCCGCCACCTGAGTGTCCTTCGGTCCGTCGATACCGTCGATCACCAGCCCCCCGGCCGAGGTCTCGTGCACGGTGCGCAACCGCTCGGGTGGGCGCCGCGGCCGCGGCTTGCGTTGCTTGGACTGGTCCCGCGGGGTGGGATGCTTGTCACCGCTGTCCGCGGACTCGGCGGGATGTTCGCTGGGCTGGGCGGTGTGATGGTCGTTACCCGTGTCGGGCGGGCCGGCGGCCCGCTGCGCACGGCGTTGGCCGCGGCGGCGACTGCGGCGCCGTCGTGGTTTGGCCTGTTCGCCGTCCGACACCCAAGCGATAGTAGCTGCCACGGGGTGGCGGTCCTGCCACACTCGCCGGTAGCGGGCCCACTGAGCACACTAGGCTCTCCGAACGTGTCCGATGCTGCACCCGATGACGCCGAACTGCTGGCCCGCGCGCTGGTAGCGCTGAACCGGCACGGCGAACTGCTGCGCGGGCTGGGGCAGGTGTTCGCTGCCGGTGGCCACGAGCTCTACCTGGTGGGCGGCAGCGTGCGTGACGCGTTGCTGGGCCGCCTCGGCACCGATCTGGACTTCACCACCGACGCGCGGCCCGAAGCCGTGCAGAAGATGCTGCGCGGTTGGGCCGACGGATTGTGGGACACCGGAATCCAATTCGGCACGATCGGCGCCGCCAAGGGCGATCAGCGGGTCGAGATCACCACATTCCGCGCCGACAGCTACGACCAGGTGACCCGTAACCCGACGGTCGAGTTCGGCGACACCCTCGACGACGATCTCGTGCGCCGCGACTTCACCGTCAATGCCATGGCGGTGCGCATCACCGCGAACGGTCCAGGGGAATTCTGTGATCCGCTTGGCGGTTTGGCGGCGTTGCGGGCCAAGACGCTCGACACCCCGTCGGCGCCGCAGGTGTCCTTCGGGGACGATCCGCTGCGGATGCTGCGGGCCGCCCGCTTCGTGTCCCAACTCGGGTTCACGGTCGCGCCGCGGGTGCTGGAGGCGCTGCTGGAGATGGCGCCGCAGCTGGGTCGCATCACGGCCGAGCGGATCGCGGCCGAGCTCGACAAGCTGCTGCTGGGCACCGATCCCGTCGCGGGTGTCGATTTGATGGTGCAGACCGGGCTCGGCGCGGTGGTGCTGCCGGAGGTCGGCGAGATGCGGATGGCCATCGACGAGCACCATCAGCACAAGGACGTGTACTGGCATTCGCTGACGGTGCTGCGCCAGGCCATCGATCTTGAAGACGAGGGCCCAGACCTGGTGTTGCGCTGGGCGGCGTTGCTGCACGACATCGGCAAGCCCGCGACGCGCAAGCATGAAGCCGACGGCGGCGTGAGCTTTCACCACCACGAGGTGGTGGGCGCGAAGATGGTCCGCAAGCGCATGCGGGCGCTCAAATACTCCAAACAGATGGTCGACGACGTCTCCCAGCTGGTCTACCTGCACCTGCGGTTCCACGGATACGGCGAGGGCAAGTGGACCGATTCGGCGGTCCGGCGCTATGTCACCGACGCCGGTCCGCTGCTCGGGCGGTTGCACAAGCTGGTGCGGGCCGACTGCACCACCCGCAACAAGCGCCGGGCCGCGCGCCTGCGGAGCAGTTACGACGATCTGGAGGCCCGGATCGCCGAACTCGCCGCCAAGGAGGATCTGCAGCGGGTCCGGCCCGACCTCGACGGCAACGAGATCATGACGATCCTGGGCATCCCGGCCGGGCCGCAGGTCGGAGAGGCGTGGCGGTACCTCAAGGAGCTGCGGTTGGAGCGCGGTCCGCTCGAGCATGACGAGGCTGTCGCCGCTCTGCAGGAATGGTGGAACGCGAGGACCTAGCCGTGCGTCTGATCAGTCATGGACTACTGCATTGGCGATCCCGACGGCTCGGCCACGATCTGGACTGCCGATCCTGCGGTCGACATCGACGGGGACGGCACACCCGACGGGGTCGGCCTGGATTTCGACGGTGACGGCCGGCTGGACGATGTGATGGCCGACCTGGACGGGGACGGTAGCGCCGAGCATCTGGTGCTCGACAGCGACGACGACGGCCGCGCCGAGACCTATTTCACCGATGACGGCTCGGGCACCTGGGCGTTGCGGGTGGACCGCGGCGGGCAGGTGCGCTGGTTCGGGTTGGACGGTGTGGAACATCCCGCCGGGCCGCCGCTCGTGGACTTCGCCGGCGACGGCTCCGCCGACGATCAGCTGCTCGACGTCGACGGCAACGGTCTGGCCGACCGGGTCGTCACCGGTGACCGCGCCTATGTCGACACCGACGGTGACGGGCGGTGGGATCTCACGCTGACCGACAGCGACGGTGACGGGCTCGCCGACTCGGCAGGCACGGTGGCTCGCGGTCAGTGACTCTGCGTTGAGGGCGTCCCGTTGCCGGTGGTCGCCGCCATGGCCGCAGAGTCGACGAGTCTGAAGCGCTGCTCAGCCTCGGCCGGTTCCCGGCGGGCCGGCGAAGGCCTGGGCGATGGTCAGCCATTTCTCGGCGTCGGCGCCCACGGCCGTCACGTCGAGCTCGGCGGGCGCGCGACGCTGCGTGACCAGCAGGCAGAAATCCTCGGCCGAACCCGTCACGCGCTGCGTGGCGTCCTCGGGACCCCAGGTCCACACATCACCGTCGGGTCCCTGCAACTCGACCCGGAACGGCTCGGCC
This sequence comes from Mycobacterium dioxanotrophicus, assembly GCF_002157835.1. Taxonomy (NCBI): domain Bacteria; kingdom Bacillati; phylum Actinomycetota; class Actinomycetes; order Mycobacteriales; family Mycobacteriaceae; genus Mycobacterium; species Mycobacterium dioxanotrophicus. The sequence continues at coordinate 27,636 of NZ_CP020809.1, forward strand.
GGCACCGGCAATCCGTGCAGGGCGAACGCGAAATCGCGCGTCCGAACCCCGATGTGGGCGATCGAGCGCAGACGTGCGGTGGCGGGCCTGCGCACCCCGAGCGTGTCGGCGACATCGAGTCCGTGCGCCCAGGTCTCCATCGTCCGGGCAGTGGCCATCGACGCCGCGCTCATCGGCGGGCCGAACCAGGGCAGCTTGCGGCCGTCGGGGACCGTCAGCAGCGCGTCGTGCAATCGCCGCCGGGTCTGACGCCAGTCGGCGAGCAGCCCGGCGGGCGGGGTGGCCGCGATCTCCTCGGCGCCCGCGTCGACGAATCCGGTGGGATTCGTCATGGCCTCGGCCACGACGTCGTTGAACCCGGCCTCATCGGTGACCGAGATCAACGCGACCCGGTCGGTCCACAGCAGGTGGGCGATTTGATGGGCGATGGTCCAGCCCGCCGCCGGCGTTTCGGCGGCCCACTGTTCGGCGGGCAGGTCGGCGACGAGCCCGTCGAGTTCGTCGCTCTCGGCACGAAGATCGGCCACGATCTGCTCAGCAGTCGACATGCGGGTCAGCGTAGACCGGGCTCAGGAGCGTCGCGGCGAGGCCATCGCCGCGTGGAGGCCCAGGCCCACCAGGTAGATCACCGTGCCGGCCACCACCAGGCCCGGTGACTGCCCGTCGGCCGGGATCACCGCAGCCGTCACCGAGGTGGCCGTGATGAACGAGATCCAGAACAGGGCATCCTGCACGGTGAAGACGTGGCCGCGCAGCGCATCGTCGACGTCGAGCTGCATCGCGGAGTCCGCGCACAGCTTCACCAACTGCCCCGCGGCGCCGAGCAGGAATCCGCACGTGAGCATGACCGGCAGGTGTAGTCCGATCGCTGCCAGCTGGACCGCCGCGGCGAATGCCAGCGATCCGTTGGCGGTCGCGTACCGGCCGAAGCGTGCGATCACCGCAGGCGCGGCGACCGTGGCCAGAAACGCGCCGCAGCCCGTGGCGGCGAGAAACACCACGGCTGTACCCAGGCCGAGCCCGGCGACCTGGGCGGGGGTGTCGGTGTGCCGCACGATGACCAGCACCAGCAGGGTGTTGATACCGAGCGCCATCCGGTGGGCGGCCAGTCCGGCCAGCGTGCCCGCGACGGTCGGCACCGACGCCACCGTGCGGGCGCCGTGTACCCACCCGGTGGACACCGCGTAGACCGCCGAGCCGTGGATGGTGCGTTTGCTCTCGTGCGGGCCCAGCACGTGCGGGCCGAACCGCACCGACAGCCACAGCGCCAGCGCGACCGGGGCCAGCACGCTGAAGATCACTACGGACGCGCCCGCGTCGCTGGCACCGAACAGCCACCGCGGCACCAGCATGAAGTTCGCCCCGAAGAACGCCGCGGCCGACCCGATCGCGGTGGCGACCGAGTTCATGGTGACGACCCTGGTATCGGGCACCACGTCGGGCAGCGACGCCGACAGACCGGACGACACGAACCGGGTGAACCCGTTGACGATCAACGCGGCGAACAGGACCGCGACGTCGCCCGCGCCGAAGGCCAGCAACACGCCGGTGAGGATCACCAACAGCAGCCTGCCCAGATTGGCCCCGATCATCACGAGCCGGCGGTCCCAGCGGTCCAGCAGAGCGCCGGCGAACGGTCCGAGCAACGAGTAGGGCAGGTACAGCACTGCGAACGAGCCTGCGATGGCCCACGGTCCCGCGGCCCGTTCCGGATTGAAGATGATCGCGCCGGCCAGCCCGGCTTGGAACAACCCGTCACCGAACTGGCTGACCGCCCGCAGCTCCAGCAGTCGACGGAACTCCGTCATGCCGCGCAGCGACCGCCACAGAGCAATGGGGGCGGCAGCGTCAACCACGGCAATCACATTCTGTTCGGGGGCTGTTCAGCCCACGATCGGCGACCTGTTCCACAGTACAAACTTTCTGGGCCTACAAATTGCGCACCGCGCGTGGTTGTTCGCCACGTCTCGGCGGTGCTGGTGACATGATGGACAGGTGGCGCCGTCAGAGGATCCGGAGGACTTCATCGCGCCTGCGGCGCACCGGGTACGACCGGGGACGCTCCTGCTGGCCAACACCGATCTGCTGGAGCCGACATTCCGTCGCAGCGTCATCTACATCGTCGAACACAACGCCGGTGGCACGTTGGGTGTGGTGCTGAACCGGCCCAGCGAAACCGCGGTGTACAACGTGCTGCCGCAGTGGGCGAAGCTCGCCGCCAAGCCCAAGACCATGTTCATCGGCGGTCCGGTGAAACGCGATTCGGCGCTGTGCCTGGCGCTGCTGCGCGTGGGCATGCACGCCGACGGGGTGCCGGGATTGCGGCACGTGCAGGGCCGCATCGTGATGGTCGATCTCGACGCCGACCCTGACACCCTCGCTCCGATACTCGAAGGCGTCAGGATCTTCGCGGGCTATTCGGGGTGGACCATCGGGCAGCTCGACGGCGAGATCGAGCGCGACGACTGGATCGTGTTGTCGGCGTTGCCGTCCGATGTGCTGATCGAACCGCGGATCGACCTGTGGGGCCGGGTGTTGCGGCGTCAGCCGCTGCCGACCTCGCTGCTGGCGACTCATCCGATCGACACCAGCCGCAACTGACCGGGGGTTCAGCTACACGACAAGGTGCAGCTGGCGCACGATCCGGTGCATCCACCGCCGCTGCCGACGGTCGAAGCGGCCTCGGCACGGGCGACCACCTTGGCGCTCTGCCAGCAGCCGGCAGCCACCGTGGCAACCGCGCCGATGACACACACCGTCACCACCACGACGCCGGTCCGCGGCTCCGCCGACAGGGCCGCGACGCCGCCTGCGGCGAGCATCACCGCCGCGGCAAGTTGGGTGGGGGCCACCGCTCGCAGCACGGTGCGGACCGGATCACCGGAGTGCGGCCTGGTCAACAACCACAGACCGAGGATTCCGACGATCACGGCGACGCTCAGGCAAAGCAGCGCGGCGATCAACATGGGCCACACAATACGAGGCGGACGGGGCTCCTGTCAGGTCGGGTTCGGCTGGGCGGAACCTAGCCGTGCAGGCCCAGGAGCTGCGGCAAACCCGCCGCAGGCGCAGGTGCGGGGGCTGCCGCGGGCGCGGGCAAACCAGGTGCCGGGGCCGCAACGGGGGCCGGGGCGGGTGCGCCGGGTGCACTCACCTTGAACCCGGCCACGATCGCGTCGGTGGCATCGGCGGCTGCTGACACGCCCTGACTGGCCGCTCCCGAGTTGACCGACAGCGACACCAGGTAGCGGTCGGGACCGACGGTCGCGATGACGTGCCGACGTGACGTATTGAGGGTCTGGCTGTCGGCCCGGTAGCTGCCCTCGATGAACGACGACGGGAAGCCGTTGAAGTCGCCCATCGTCATGTCGGTGGTCTGCCAGGCCATCTGCTGCAGGCTGTCGACATAGCCGTGGCTGATCGCTTCGACCGGGTCGAAGTTGCCGATGAGCTTGTAGACCACGACCTGGGCGTTCGGCGTGTACAGATCGGTGCTGGACCGGTCGGCGATCACCGCGAAGGCGTCCGGGACGTTCGGATCGGGCACCGTGGACCAGCCCTGCGGCATAGGCAGCACGATGCTCAGCGCGGTGAAGTTGCGGCTGACCTGGGGTTCGAGCTTGACCCCTTTGCTCTTGAAGTAGTCGGCGATGGTGCCGGAGGTCGCCGGGACGATGGCCGGGGTGGCCAGTTGCGGCGCCGCTGCGGGAGCGGCGACCGGAAGCGCAGCCCCCGGCGCGGGTGCGGGGACGCCCGGGGCTGCGGCTCCGGGGGCGACGGGGCCGGCCAGCCCCGCCGGTGCGGCGGCGACGGTCACGGTCTGGGTCACGGTGGCCGGGCCTGGTGCGGGAGGTTGCGGGAGGAGTGGCTCGGCAGAGGCAGTCTGTCCCGCCACGCCGATGACACCGGCCATCCCCGCGGCCAGTCCAGCTGCCAGAACCCGCCAGCGGCGGGCGATCTCGATCATTCCTCGGTCCTTCCAAAAGGTGCGGGCAGATACTGCCCTTCCCTGCGTAGGCGCCGACTGTATCCACCGGCATGGGTTTGCCACCAGACACTCAACCGACCTGGAATCAACCCCTGACACGGCTGCGACGGAACCGATACCAAGCCGTGCCCTTCGGGGGTGCACGGATGGCTGGTGAGCTGGCATTTCGGTCCCGCAGCGGTCGCCTTATACCCTGTTGGTCGTGACCGAACCCGCAACCACCCAGCCAGGCGCAGATACTTCGCGTGCGGGCGACACCCCGGGGCACCGCTACACCGCGGAGCTGGCCGGGGAAATCGAGCAGGCCTGGCAGGAACGGTGGCACGTGCTGGGTACTTTTAATGTCGCCAACCCGGTCGGCACGCTGGCGCCGACGGACGGCTCGGCCGTCCCCGTCGACAAGATGTTCGTGCAGGACATGTTCCCGTATCCGTCGGGTGAGGGTCTGCACGTCGGTCATCCGCTGGGCTACATCGCCACTGACGTGTACGCCAGGTACTACCGGATGACGGGTCGTAACGTTCTGCACGCGTTGGGCTTCGACGCGTTCGGTCTGCCGGCCGAGCAGTATGCGGTCCAGACCGGCACGCATCCCCGGACCCGCACCGAGGCCAACATCGTCAACTTCCGGCGTCAGCTGGGCCGGCTGGGCCTGGGCCATGACGCCCGTCGCAGCTTCGCCACCACCGACGTCGACTTCTACAAGTGGACCCAGTGGATCTTCCTGCAGATCTACAACGCCTGGTTCGATCCGGAGCAGAACAAGGCTCGGCCCATCGCCGAGCTGGAGGCCGAGTTCGCCTCGGGTGCCCGGGTTCTGGACGACGGTCGGCAGTGGTCGCAGCTGAGCCGTGCCGAGCAGGCCACCGTCATCGATTCGCATCGGCTGGTGTATCGCGCCGATTCGATGGTGAACTGGTGTCCGGGACTGGGCACAGTGTTGGCCAACGAGGAGGTCACCTCCGACGGCCGCAGCGACCGCGGCAACTTCCCGGTGTTCCGTAAGCGGTTGCGGCAGTGGATGATGCGGATCACCGCCTACTCCGACCGGTTGCTCGAGGATCTCGATGTGCTGGATTGGCCGGACAAGGTCAAGACCATGCAGCGCAACTGGATCGGCCGCTCCACGGGCGCGCAGGTGCATTTCGGGACCGACGCCGGTGACGTCGAGGTGTTCACCACCCGCCCGGATACGCTGTTCGGCGCCACCTATCTGGTGTTGGCGCCCGAACATCCGCTGGTCGAGAGGCTGACCGCCGCGGCATGGCCGGACGGCGTCGACAGCCGGTGGACCTACGGTGGCGCCACGCCCGCCGAGGCGGTGTCGTCCTACCGGGCCGCGATCGCCGCGAAGTCGGATCTGGAACGCCAGGAGAACAAGACCAAGACCGGCGTGTTCCTCGGTGCCTACGCCACCAATCCGGTCAACGATCACAAGATCCCGGTCTTCATCGCCGACTACGTGCTGATCGGCTACGGCACCGGGGCCATCATGGCGGTGCCCGGCGGTGACCAGCGGGACTGGGACTTCGCCACCGAGTTCGGCCTGCCCATCGTGGAAGTTGTTGCCGGAGGCGATATCTCGGTGTCGGCCTATACCGGCGAGGGCACCATGGTGAACTCCGCCTACCTCGACGGGCTGGACATCGAGACGGCCAAGGCCACCATCGTCGAGCACCTCGAGGCCGCGGGCCGCGGGCAGCGCCGCATCGAATACAAGCTGCGGGACTGGCTGTTCGCGCGGCAGCGGTACTGGGGCGAGCCGTTCCCGATCGTCTACGACGCCGACGGCCAGGCCCATCCGCTGCCGGAATCCGCTCTGCCGGTGGAACTTCCGGATGTGCCCGACTATTCACCGGTGTTGTTCGACCCCGACGACGCGAGCAGCGAACCGTCCCCGCCGTTGAACAAGGCGACCGAGTGGGTGCATGTCGAGCTGGATCTCGGCGACGGCCTGCAGAGCTACACCCGCGACACCAACGTGATGCCGCAGTGGGCCGGCAGCTCCTGGTACGAGCTGCGCTACGCCGACCCGCACAACTCGGAAGAGTTCTGCGACAAGGTGAACGAGGCCTACTGGATGGGCCCGCGCCCCGAACTGCACGGCCCGGCCGATCCCGGTGGGGTGGATCTGTACGTCGGCGGTGTCGAACATGCGGTGCTGCACCTGCTGTACTCGCGGTTCTGGCACAAGGTGCTCTACGACCTGGGCTACGTGACCTCACGCGAGCCGTACCGGCGTCTGGTCAACCAGGGCTACATCCAGGCGTTCGCCTACACCGACTCCCGGGGCAGCTACGTGCCCGCCGCCGAGGTCGTCGAGCGGGACGGCAAGTTCTACTACGAGGACAACGAGGTCAACCAGGAGTTCGGCAAGATCGGCAAGAGCCTCAAGAACTCGGTCTCGCCCGACGAGATCTGCGACGAGTACGGCGCGGACACGCTGCGCGTGTACGAGATGTCGATGGGTCCGCTGGAGGCGTCGCGGCCGTGGGCCACCAAGGATGTCGTCGGCTCTCACCGGTTCCTGCAGCGGGTCTGGCGCGCGGTGATCGACGAGACCACCGGCGCCGAACGCGCCGCCGAGCACGAGGCGCTCGACGACGCGACGTTGCGGATCCTGCATCGGACCATCGCCGGGGTGACGGAAGACTATGCGGCCCTGCGCAACAACACCGCCGTCGCCAAGCTGATCGAGTACACCAACCACCTCACCAAGGAAGGCGTGTCGTCACGCGATGCGCTCGAACCACTAGTGTTGATGCTGGCGCCGCTGGCACCGCACCTGGCCGAGGAGCTGTGGAAGCGGCTGGGGCACGACACCTCGCTGGCGCACGGACCGTTCCCGGTGGCCGACCCGGCCTACCTGGTCGACGACACTGTCGAGATGCCCGTCCAGGTCAACGGCAAGGTGCGCGGCAAGGTCACGGTGGCCGCGGATGCGGACAAGGGCGCGCTGGAAGCGGCGGCTCTGGCCGACGAGAAGGTGCAGGCGTTCCTCGACGGGAAGACGCCCAAGAAGGTCATCGTCGTGCCCGGGCGGCTGGTCAACCTCGTCGTCTGAGGCTCAGATCAACCGGGGCGCACCACGATCTCGTGCACGTGCCCGTCGGGCGGGGTGGTGACGGCCGTGGCGACGAGGCCCGCGACGGTCTCCGGGCGCAGGAACCGGCCCGGGTCGTAGTCGCGCTCCTCGTACGCAACCAGGTCACGCTGCATGTCGGTATCGGTGCGCCCCGGGAAGATCGACGTCACGCGCAGTGCCGGCTCGTCGTCACGCAGGGAATCGGCGAAAGCGCGCAGCGCGAACTTGGTCGCCGAGTACGACGCCATGCCGGGCGAAACCTTCTGTCCTGCACCGGAATTGATGAATACCACGTGCCCGCGGGCCGCCCGCAGGGCAGGCAGCAGCGCGAGCGTCAGCGCCACGGCACCGGTGACGTTGATCTCGAAGCTGGCCCGCCACTCCTCCGCCGAGGACTCGCCGACCCGGCCGGGATAGAGCACGCCTGCGTTGTGCACCAGCACGTCGAGCTCGGCGAGCACTTCGGAGCTGGCCTCGATCGAATCCTGGTCGGCGAGGTCCAGCGGCCAGGTTGGCGCGCCGAGGCGCTCGGCCAGCGCGTCGAGCCGGGCCGACGGGCGGCCGGCCAGCAGCAGCGTGTGGGTGGGTGCGAGAGCGGCGGCGATGGCTGAGCCGATGCCGCCGCCGGCCCCGGTGATCAACGCGGTGGGCACGGTCGCAACTCTACTGAGAGGGCGCGGGCGGCTGCGAGCCTGCGAGTTTCGCGCGCGCGTCGCATGATGGTACGGATGCCACCGGATCCCAGCTTCGCTCCCACGCAGCTCGCCGCCCGCGCCGCCTATCTGCTGCGCGGCAATGACCTGGGTGTGATGACCACGGCTGCGCCCTTGCTGTATCCGCACATGTGGAGCTGGGATGCGGCGTTCGTCGCGATCGGGCTGGCGCCGCTGAGCGTCGAGCGCGCCATGGTGGAACTGGACACCCTGCTCTCGGCGCAGTGGCACAACGGGATGATTCCGCACATCGTCTTCGCCAACGGCGTCGACGGTTACTTCCCCGGCCCGGCGCGATGGGCCACCTCGGCGCTGGCGGCCAATGCGCCCCGCACGCGCCACACGTCCGGTATCACCCAGCCGCCCGTGCACGCCATCGCCGTGCAGCGCATCCTGGACAACGCCCGCACTCGCGGCCGGTCCACCCGCGCGCTCGCGGCGTCGTTCCTGGACCGGCGGTGGGACGATCTGGTGCGTTGGCACCGCTGGCTCGCCGAGAGCCGCGATCAGAACGGACGCGGCCGGATCACGCTGTACCACGGCTGGGAGTCCGGGATGGACAACTCGCCGCGGTGGGACAGCGCCTACGCCAACGTGATTCCCGGCGCCGTGCCGGAGTACCAGCGCGAGGACAACACCATCGTCACCGACGCCAGCCAGCGGCCGTCAGACCTCGAGTACGACCGCTACCTGTGGCTGCTCGAGGAGATGAAATCGGTGCGCTACGAGGATCATCTGCTGCCGAAGGTGATGAGCTTCGCGGTCGAGGACGTCTTCGTCTCGGCTATCTTCTCGGTGGCCTGTCAGGTGCTCGCCGAGATCGGGGAGGACTACAAGCGACCCAACGCCGATGTCCGCGATCTCTACGCGTGGGCCGACCGGTTCCGTGCCGGCGTGGTGGAGACCACCGATGAACGCACCGGCGCGGCAAGGGATTACGACGTGCGGACCAAGAAGTGGGTGGCCACCGAGACCGTCGCCCAGTTCGCGCCGCTGCTGTGCGGCGGGTTGCCGCACCAGCGGGAGCGGGCGCTGCTGCGACTGCTCGAGGGGCCGCGCTTCTGCGGGCATCCGGACCTGCGTTACGCGTTGATCCCGTCGACGTCGCCGGTGTCGCGGGACTTTCGGCCCAGGGAGTACTGGCGCGGCCCGGTGTGGCCGGTGATGACGTGGCTGTTCTCGTGGTGCTTCGCCCGGCGGGGCTGGGCCGAGCGGTCGTCGGCGTTGCGCCGGGAAGGGCTGCGGCAGGCCAGCGACGGCACGTTCGCCGAGTACTACGAGCCGTTCACCGGGGAGCCGTTGGGCAGCATGCAACAGTCGTGGACCGCGGCCGCGGTGCTCGACTGGTTGGGTTGAGCGGGCTCAGCCGCAGCCGGGACAGTCCGAATTTGCTGGGCTGTCAGCGTTGTCGCGCCGTTCGGCGTTGTGCGCGCCGCCCTGGTCCTCGGGGTCCTGTCCGGCCAGCCGCTCCAGCGGAGCCAGTGCCTTGGCCAGGGTTTCCAGATCCTCACTGCTGAGCCGGGCGAGCCGGGTCGCGAGGTCGGCCCGCCGCGCCGCGAGGGATTCCCGGTGCTGGACGAGGCCGCGCGGCGTGACGTCGACGAGAACGGCCCGCAGGTCCGACGGATCGCGTGAGCGCTTGACCAGGCCGAGTTTCTCCAGTCGGCGGATGGCGACGGTCGTGGTGGGGGTGCGCACCCGCTCCCGGGCGGCGAGTTCGGTCATGCGGATCGGGCCCTGATCCAGCAGGGTCAGCAAGATGGACAGTTGGGCCAGCGTGAGCTCACCCGCTGTGCCCTTGTGCGTGTCTCCACGGCGCAGCACCGAGAAAACCTTGGAGAGCACCCGCTGCAGTTCCCCTGCCAGCTCGGTGACCTGGGATTCGGTCTCCACCATAGTTCGCTAGTCTAACCTGTCTGGACCTGACGCGACGCCAGCTTGCGAGGTTTGCCAAACTCGCGCATCAATTCACAGCTGCTCCCTCTGCCGCTCACAGCACCTGGGACAGAAAACGCCGCAACCGGTCGGTTTCGGCGGCTTCGAAAATGTGTTCCGGGCTGCCTGACTCGACGACCACGCCGTGGTCCATGAACACCACGGTGTCCGCCGTCGACCGGGCGAAGCCCATCTCGTGGGTTACCGCCACGATGGTCATCCCGTCGGAGGCCAGGTCCGCCATCAACGCCAGGATGCCCTTGACCAGTTCGGGATCCAGCGCCGAGGTGGCCTCGTCGAAGAACATCACCTGCGGCGCCATCGCCAGCGCCCGCGCGATGGCGACGCGCTGCTGCTGACCACCCGAAAGCGTGGCGGGCCGGACATCGGCCTTGTGCCGCAAGCCGACTCGATCCAGCTGGGCAAGCCCCAGCTCGCGGGCCGCGTCGGCGTCGAGGCCCTTGAGCTTGCGCGGGCCCAGGGTCACGTTGTCCAGCACGCTGCGATGCGGGAACAGGTTGAACTGTTGGAACACCATGCCGATGCGTTGGCGCAACTGGTCGGGATTGTCGGCCAGTACGGAACGCCCGTCGAGCAGGATGTCGCCGGCGTCGGGCTCGTAGAGCCGGTTCAGGGTCCGCAGCAAGGTCGATTTGCCGGACCCGGACGGCCCGATGATGGCGGTGGTGGTACCGGCGGGCACATCCAGGTCTACCCCGCGCAGCACCGCGTTCGGACCGAACGCGAGGTGGATGCCCTTGGCTGTCAACGAGACTGGTTCGGAACCCGGCATCAGATCATCTCCTGCTCGACGGCTGCCACGGGGTCTTCCTCGGCGGGGGGCCTGCCGCGGCGCAGCCGGTTGTCGACGAAGTTGACCAGGTGCGTCAATGGAATGGTCAGCAGCAGGTAGAACAACCCGGCCGCCACCAGCGGGGACAGGTTGCCGGTCTGCGCGTTGAGGTCGCGGCCCACTTGGAACAGCTCACGCTGGCTGGCCACCAGGCCCAGGAAGTACACCAGCGACGAGGCTTTCAACAGGGAGATGAACTGGTTCATCAACGCGGGCAGCACGCGCCGCACGCCCTGCGGGATCACCACCAGGCGCATCGAGGAGGTATAGCTGAAGCCCAGTGCGCGAGACGCTTCCAGCTGTCCGGCCTCCACGCTCTGGATGCCCGACCGGAAGATCTCCCCGATGTACGCCGCGGCCATCAAACCGAGTGCGGCGATACCCAGCGGGTAGGGGTTGTTGCCGGTGAGCGAGCCGACCACGGGCCCGATGCCGAGCCCGATCAGCAGGATGATCACCACTTCGGGCAGCCCGCGGAAGATGTCGGTGTAGACCCGGGCAGGCCAGCGCAGCCAGCGGGACCGCGAGATGCCTGCGACCGCCAGTCCCATCCCGAGCACGAGTCCGATGATGCTGGCGCAGACCGTCAGGATCACGGTGTTGGGCAGCCCGGTCTTGAACAGGATGGGGATCGCGTGCTTGTAGAGCTCCCAGTCCAGGAACGAGTCGGCCAACTGGGACAGCGTGGATTTCGGTGCCACGGCGCCGTTGTCGCCGGATTTCTCGCGCGCGGCGGCGATCGCGCTGAAGTCCGGTAGCTGCGGCACCGGGGCGGCCTTCGATCCGGGTTTCCACCCCGGCGGCAGCGCGCGCGGCACCCAGTCCGAATACAGCCGGGCCCACGTGCCGTCGGCGATCACGGCGTCGAGCCCGGAGTTCAGTGCGTCGATCAGTGGCTTGTTCTCCTTGGCCACCGCCCACGCGACGAAATTGTCCAAGCTGAAGGTGTTTTCGACGATCTGCGCGGGATCGCCTGGCTGCACGGTGCCCGAGGCCTGTTGCGACGGTGCGACCCAGGCATCGATCTGGCGGGTCTTGAGGCTCGCGTAGACGGTGGCGTAGTCGGGGAACTTCACCGGCTCCAGGTGCAGGGTGTCGACGACGTAGGCCTCCTGCACGGTGCCCTGCACCACGCCGATGCGCTGTCCCGGTGCGAGCTTGCCGAAGCCGGTGATCGGCGAGCCCGTGGGGACCACGAGCGAGAAGTAACCGAAGTCGTAGCCGTTGGTGAATCCGACAGTGCGCCTGCGGGCGTCGGTGGTGGTGATCGACGACGACGCGACGTCGAACCGGCGCGCCGCGGTCTGCGCCAGCAGCCCCGAGAACTCCGTGCCGACGAAGTTGATCTTCAGGCCGAGCTTGTCCGCCACGGCCCGCAGTAGTTCGTTGTCGAAACCGGTGAACTGTCCGCTGGAATTGATGCAGATGCTGGGCGGAGCGTCCGAGAGCGTGCCGACGGTCAGCACACCGGGCGTCCCCAACCCGAGGCTCTCCAGCTTGACGGTGTTCAGCGGCTGCACCGTCGGCGTGGTGTATTTGTCGGCGCCTGGACCTGTGGCGGCGGCCGCCAGGTTGGTCGGCAGCGCACTGGCGCTGTTGATTCCGGGTGGCGCGCACTGGTCGGTGTCGGCGCGGGCCGGGCCTGCCAGCGTCAACCCCATGACCATCAGGATCGATGCCATCAGCGCCGGTAGCCGTCTGATGCTCATCGTTGCAACCTAGTGGTCACGCCCGCAGCAGTGCGGGGTTCTGCTCAAGGCGACCGCAAGTCGCCGAACACGCCACGGCGGGTCAACTCGGAAATCATGATCTGCGCCATCTGGTTTGCCCGCTGCACGCAGGCGTTCTGCGCGTCCTGCGGATCGCGGCCGTGGATGGCCGCGGTTTCGTCCTCGTAGCTCGCCAGGAAGTCGGTCTTGGCCCGCGGATAACCCACCCAGAACTCGATGGGCGCAAAGCTTTTGCCGGCCCGGATGGCCGCCTGCAGCCGCGGGCCGGCGTACTCGTCGTTGATCGCGTCGCGGTAGAGCCAGCAGGCTTCCTGAAACGACCGGGTGTCCTTGGCCGAGCGCATGATCCGCAGGGTGTCGTCGAGTTGCGCCAGGATCCGCGGCGTGGGGTTGGTGGCGCAGCGCGCCGAGGCGATGCCGTTGAGGATGCCGTACAACTCGTGGTGTTCGGCCACGGTGGCCTCATCGAACCGGGATACGAAGGCGCCGCGGTGATACCGCGTGGACAGGATGCCGTCGTGCTCCAGTTGCACGACGGCTTCCTGGATGGGGACCCGGCTCAAGCCGAGATCGCGCACGATTTCATTGCGATCGATCCGGTCGCCGGTGCGCAGCTTGCCGGTCATCACCAGATTGATGATGTGGGTGACCACCTGGTCTTTTTCCTTGACCCCGTACTTCTTCGGCACCCCGCGAGCCCCCTTCTGTGACACCGATGCGCAGAGTGTCGCATGCGATGGGCGGCACAGCGATATTTGTCGTACGTATGGACGACGGTATTCGCGTCAGCCGCCGTTGCGCCCATCCCGCCAGCGGATCAGGGCCTCGGCTGAGGCCAGGTCGTAATCGGGGCCGTTGACGCCGACGGTCAGGATCGTGACACCGAGGTCGGCCAGGGCGTCGGCCTCGGCGAGCATGGCATCGATCCCGCCGCTGTCTTGCACGCCTGCCGAGCGCACGATGGTTTCGGGATCGCGCCCGACGCTCGCGCAATGCTCACCGAGCACCTGCGCCTTGCCCGGGTAGGTGTTGCGGTCGACAAATGCGTGCCACATGTCGGCATGCTCGGCGACCAGGCGCAGGGTCTTGCGCTCGCCCTGCCCGCCGATCAGGATCGGGATGTCGCGGGTGGGGGCGGGGTTGAGTTTGGCCAGCCGGGCCCGGATCCGCGGCAGGGCGGCAGTCAGATCGTCGAGCCGGCTGCCCGCGGTGCCGAAGTCGTAGCCGTACTCGTCGTAATCCTTTTGCTTCCAACCCGATCCGATGCCCAGGATGAGCCGTCCATCGCTGATGTGGTCGACCGTGCGGGCCATGTCGGCGAGTAGTTCGGGGTTGCGGTAAGAGTTGCAGCTCACCAGCGCACCGATCTCGATGCGCGACGTCTGTTCGGCCCAGGCACCCAGCATCGTCCAGCATTCGTAGTGCGCACCGTCGGGATCGCCGTAGAGCGGGAAGAAATGGTCCCAGTTGAACGCGATGTCGATGCCGATGTCCTCGCAGCGACGGACCGCGTCGCGGATGTAGCTGTAGGTGGGGGAGTGCTGCGGCTGCAGCTGGACGCCGATACGAATGGGTGAGGTCATCACCTCACGTTATCCATTCGGGCCCGCACCGCCTGCGATGCCATCGTGAATTCACCGCGAATTGTGACCTGAATAGGCTGGGCATCGTGCGGCAGCTGGGAACGGTGATATCGGCAGCGCTTCTGATCGCGGCGACGGTCGCAGGCTGTCACAGCCCCACCGGGTGAGAGCCGTCAGGTCCGGCCACCTCTGAACACGCACCACCACCGGCCCCGCCGCCATCCGCGGCCACGCCGAACTTCCCCCGCTTCGACGACTTCACCGCCGTAGGAGAGCAGACCTACGCGCTGCCAGGGCGCGGCGTCTGGTTCTCCACTCCCACGGGCGCCACGTGTGGCTTCGGCTCATCCGAAATATCTTGCTACGGAACCATTCCCGGGGCACCCGCCGCAGCGAACGCGGTGGCGGTGCGGTTCGGGCAACCGGCCTGGTTCATGAAGACAACGGTGACGCCGCCACCTGAGGCGGCGCCGTTGCCGCCTGGTTCGCGGCTGACCGCAGGAGGCTCCGAATGCGTTGTGGATTCTCAGCAGCTGACGGCGTGCCGGTTTCCCGGTGACCCGGCGGCGGGGTTCGTCATCGAGGCGGGCGCCACGGCGCTCACTCCAGTCGCGGTTCTGCCCAGTGCTTTTCCCGATCCTCGTCGGTATGCCATCGACGGCGTTACGGACTACACGGTGGGCCAGGGCCCCAAGAACATCACCCGGTACTTCGACGTCGATGGTGGCCTGCGCTGCGATCTCACGGCGTACTCGGGTGTCCGAATCCATTGTCAGGGACCGATACCCGGCCGCGGCGAGGTCAACCGCGCCGTCCTCGCCCACTCTTACTCGAAAACGACTCTGCGCCCAGGGCGTCGATGTGCGAGAAGCACACGCCCCGGGCGCAGACTCAACGAAAAATCAGCCCTCGATGAAGGTCTCCAGCTGGGCGCGGGCGACATCGTCCGGCAGCTGCTTGGGCGGGCTCTTCATCAGGTAGGCCGACGCCGCCTCGACGGGGCCACCGATGCCGCGGTCCTTGGCGATCTTGGCGGCGCGCACCGCGTCGATGATCACACCGGCCGAGTTCGGCGAGTCCCACACCTCGAGCTTGTACTCCAGGTTCAGCGGCACGTCACCGAAGGCGCGGCCCTCCAGGCGCACGTAGGCCCACTTGCGGTCATCGAGCCAGCCGACGTGGTCGGACGGGCCGATGTGCACGTCCTTGGTCTTGAACTCGCGCTGCAGGTTGCTGGTGACGGCCTGGGTCTTGGAGATCTTCTTGGACTCCAGGCGCTCGCGCTCGAGCATGTTCAGGAAGTCCATGTTGCCGCCGACGTTGAGCTGCATGGTGCGATCGAGCTGCACGCCGCGGTCCTCGAACAGCTTGGCCATCACGCGGTGGGTGATGGTGGCGCCGACCTGGCTCTTGATGTCGTCGCCGATGATCGGGACACCGGCGTCGGCGAACTTCTTGGCCCACACGGGATCCGACGCGATGAACACCGGCAGGGCGTTGACGAACGCGACACCCGCGTCGATGGCGCACTGGGCGTAGAACTTGTCGGCTTCTTCGGAGCCCACGGGCAGGTAGGACACCAGCACGTCGACCTTGGCGTCCTTGAGCGTCTTGACGACGTCGACCGGATCGGCGTCGGACACCTCGATGGTGTCGGCGTAGTACTTGCCGATGCCGTCGAGGGTCGGGCCGCGCTGCACGATGACGTCGCTCGGCGGCACGTCGGCGATCTTGATGGTGTTGTTCTCGGAGGCGAAGATCGCCTCGGCCAGGTCGAAGCCGACCTTCTTGGCGTCCACATCGAACGCGGCGACGAACTTCACGTCGCGGACGTGGTACGGGCCGAACTTCACGTGCATCAGCCCGGGCACGGTGGTGTTCTCGTCGGCGTTCTGGTAGTACTGCACGCCCTGGACCAGGGACGACGCGCAGTTACCGACGCCGACAATGGCGACCCGGATATCTCCTGCGTGCTCAGACATGGACGGTCTCCTTACTCAATTCGGTACTGCTCGGCAGTGGCCTGGGTTTTGGGCTGGGCTGCACTCAGGTGTTCTCTGGGCGGCTTTGACCCAGTCGTTCAGCCGCGATCAATTCGTTGAGCCATTTCACTTCGCGCTCGCTGGACTCCAGCCCCAACTGGTGGAGCTGACGGGTGTAGCGGTCGAACGAGCTGCTGGCCCGCGCCACGGCTTCGCGCAGACCTTCCCGGCGTTCCTCTACCTGACGACGGCGCCCCTCCAGGATCCGCATCCTGGCCTCGGCCGGAGTGCGGTTGAAGAAGGCGAGGTGTACCCCGAAACCGTCGTCGGAATAGTTCTGCGGGCCGGTATCAGCCACCAGCTCCGCGAACCGCTGCTTGCCGGCGTCGGTGAGCTGGTAAACCCGGCGCGCGCGGCGCACCTTGGTCGGCCCGAGCGGTGCTGCATCCTCGACGATCAGCCCGTCGGTCTGCATGCGTCGCAGTGCCGGGTAGAGCGAACCGTACGAGAAGGCCCGGAAGGCGCCAAGTAGACCCGTCAAGCGTTTACGCAGCTCGTAGCCGTGCATGGGAGATTCGAGCAGAAGACCCAGGATGGCGAGCTCCAGCACCGACATCACCCCCTCGACAGGACATGTGTCGATCGCTACGACGGATCAACACCTCGTGCCACTGTATCGCGCCGATATATTGCGTGACAAACGAATTGCCAAAGTGCACCATTTGTCACCTCGACCGCGCCCGACCAGGGGTTTTGCCGTCGCAGCGCTCGTCAGGGCTGGTCAGCGGCCGCCGATCACTGCTTCGCGTAGACCTCTTTGGGTGTGCCGTCCGGGGCCAGAACCATGTAGCCACCGCCGAAATCACCGCTGACGCGAATGGTGATGTTCACCGCATCCGGGGTCGCCGGATCCTTCGACGGCGTGATCTCCACCCAGGTGTACTTCACGTCGGCCCGCGGCACGTTGAGGGATTCCGGGGCGCCGCGCAGCATGCCGATGACCGCGTCGAAGTTGAACTTGGCCAGGTCGACGAGGCGGTCCCCGTCACTGAGCGCACTGGGAGGCGACGAGCTGGGGTCGCCCCAGCCGCCGCGGTAGTCGTACTCGATCTTGCGACGGTTGTCGTTGGGGTCGGCGCGGTCCAGCGAGGCCCAGTCCTCCCTGATCTGCAGCTCGTAGCCCGTGGTGTCGCCGAACTTCTTGCGCATCTGCTCGAACAGCCCGTTGAACCCGCCGAGCGAGAGCAGTTGGCGTGGCGAGGTGAGCACCTTGGCGGGGATGCCGTCGGATTTGGCGCCCGGATCGGTGGTGAAGCTCAGCGGGGAGGTGGTGTTGCCGTACAGACCCCAGCCGATACCGATGCCCAGCAGCACCAGCACCACCGCCATCGCCAAGCGCACACCCCAGCCGGCGCGCGCCGTTCCCGTCAGGCGTCGTACCCGCGGTTCGTTCAGCGTCGGCAGCTGCACCGGGGCGTTGGAGTTCTGCAGGTCCTCGACGAGGGTGGCGAGCTGACCCAGCGTGGTCGCGTTGGTGGCCGCGCTGACCCGCTGGCGGTGCTCCTCCATCGACAGCTGACCTTCCTCCAAGGCACTGTCGAGCACTTTGCAGGTGTCGTTGCGGTCGCTGTCCTTGGCCCGCGTCATGGCGCTTCGCGGGGAGGATTGCCTTGTTGCCACGCCGATGATCGTAGGAGCTGCAGACACGGTCGCGCCTCGGTGGTGTGAGGGCCGACGTACTCTGGTCAACGTGCGATTGCAGAGACAGGTGGTGGATTACGCGCTTCGGCGGCGGTCCCTGCTGGCTGAGGTCTACTCGGGGCGCACTGGCGTCTCCGAGGTCTGCGACGCCAATCCGTACCTGCTGCGCGCCGCGAAGTTCCACGGAAAAACCAGTTCGGTGATGTGCCCGATCTGCCGTAAGGAACAGCTCACGCTGGTGTCGTGGGTATTCGGAGAGCATCTGGGCCCGGTGTCGGGTTCTGCGCGGACGGCAGAGGAACTGGTCCTTTTGGCGACGCGCTACGACGAGTTCGCAGTACACGTGGTGGAGGTATGCCGGACCTGCAGTTGGAACCATCTGGTCAAGTCGTATGTGCTCGGTACGCCCCGTCCTCCGGCGGCGCGCAAGCCACGACGAACTCCCACCACGCGCAAGCCCGCGCGTACGGCCAGTGAATAGCGAAGAGGGCCAGCACCGGTCAGCCGACGACGTCCAGAACGCGGCTGGCCGTCTTGGTGCACGCGGGCCCCGGGGCGCCCATCGTTCGCGCTCGGCGGTGCCGCCGGATGACCGGCTGACCACTGTGCTGCCCCCGGTCCGCGAAGGCGGCCCGGCCCCGATCGACGTCGTGCGCGCGGCGATGGACCGCACACCGCCACCGAAGTCGCCGCCTCCTCCGCCCCGCCCCCGGGCGGCCGCGGTCCGGGCGGACCGTCCGAGCCGCCGGCGGGACCGCCGCAACCGCGCAAGCAGTTCCGGGTCAACTGGAAGTGGGTGCGGCGCGGGCTCGTCGCGGCGGTGGCGGTGATGGTTCTGCTGCCGCTGGTGACCTTCGGTATGGCCTACATGATCGTCGACGTCCCGCAGCCGGGGGACATCCGCACCAACCAGGTGTCGACCATCCTGGCCAGCGACGGCTCCGAGATCGCCAAGATCGTGCCGCCGGAAGGCAACCGGGTCGACGTCAACATCGATCAGATCCCGGTGCACGTCCGCAACGCGGTGATGGCGGCCGAGGACCGCGACTTCTACACCAACCCAGGCTTTTCGTTCACGGGTTTCCTACGTGCCATCAAGAACAACCTGTTCGGCGGCGAACTCCAGGGTGGGTCGACCATCACGCAGCAGTACGTGAAGAACGCGCTGGTGGGCGACGAGCGCTCCGGGTTGGGCGGTCTCGTGCGCAAGGCCAAGGAGTTGGTCATCTCGACGAAGATGTCCAGCGAATGGTCCAAAGACGCCGTGATGCAGGCCTACCTGAACATGATCTATTTCGGTCGCGGGGCGTACGGGATCTCCGCGGCGTCCAAGGCGTACTTCAACAAGCCCGTGGAACAGCTCGACGTGGCCGAGGGGGCGCTGCTCGCGGCGCTGATCCAGCGCCCGTCGACGCTGGATCCCGCGGTCGATCCCGACGGCGCCGCCGAGCGGTGGAACTGGGTGCTCGACGGCATGGTCGACATGGGTGCGTTGTCGGCCGGCGACCGGGCCAAGCAGGTGTTCCCGCCGACCGTGTCGCGTGACCAGGCCACCCAGCAGAACCAGACCACCGGCCCCAACGGTCTGATCGAGCGGCAGGTCATGAAGGAGCTGATGGGGCTCTTCGATGTCAGCGAGCAGACGCTGAACACCGAGGGCCTGCAGATCACCACCACGATCGACCCGCAGGCGCAGCAGGCCGCAGAGAAAGCCGTGACCAAGTACATGGACGGCCAGGATCCGGACATGCGGGCCGCGGTGGTGTCGGTCGACCCGCATGACGGCGCCATCAAGGCGTACTACGGCGGCTCCGACGCCAACGGGTTCGACTTCGCCCAGGCGGGGTTGCCGACCGGGTCGTCGTTCAAGGTGTTCGCGCTGGTCGCCGCGCTGCAGCAGGGCATCGGCCTGGGCTATCAGGTGGACAGCTCGCCGGTCACCGTCAACGGCATCAAGATCACCAACGTCGAGGGCGAGGGCTGCGGGGTCTGCTCCATCGCCGAGGCGCTCAAGCGTTCGCTCAACACCAGCTACTACCGGCTGATGCTCAAGCTCAAGAACGGGCCGGAGGATGTCGCCAAGGCCGCCCACGACGCGGGCGTCGCCGAGAGCTTCCCCGGCGTCGAGCACACGCTGTCCGAGGACGGCAAGGGCGGCCCGCCGAACAACGGCGTCGTGCTGGGCCAGTACCAGTCCCGGGTGCTCGACATGGCCTCGGCGTACGCCACGCTGGCCGCGTCGGGCGTCTACCACAAGCCGCACTTCGTGCAGAAGGTCGTGAACTCCGCGGGCCAGGTGTTGTTCGACGCATCGGCGCAGGACAACGGTGACCAGCGCATCGACAAGGCCGTTGCCGACAACGTCACCTCGGCCATGCAGCCGATCGCCGGGTACTCGCGCGGGCACAACCTCGCGGGTGGACGCTCGTCGGCAGCCAAGACCGGCACCGTCCAGCTCGGCGACTCCGGAGCCAACCGCGACGCATGGATGGTCGGCTACACGCCGTCGCTGTCGACGGCGGTCTGGGTCGGCACCACCGAGGGCGTCAAACCGCTGGTGAACCAGTGGGGTTCGCCCGTCTACGGTTCCGGTCTGCCGTCGGACATCTGGAAGTCGACCATGGACGGCGCCCTGCAGGGCACCGACAACGAGTCCTTCCCGAAGCCGACGGAGATCGGCGGCTACGCCGGTGTGCCACAGGCGCCGCCACCGCCGCCACCGGGCCAGCAGAACGGACCCCTGGTGCCCAATCCGACGATGCCGTCGGAGACCGTCATCCAGCCGACCATCGAAGTGGCGCCGGGCATCACGATCCCGGTCGGCCCCCCGACGACCGTGCCGATCGCACCGGCGCAGCCGGCTGAACCGGTTGTCCCCGGTGGTCCCGGCGCGCCCATGCCGCCTCCGTGACGGAACGGGAATTGGTTTCACCGGCGCCGCTCGCGGGGGACACCCGTGAGGCGGACGATCGTGACCTGCCCAGCCGCAACGACGTCCTGAGTCGGGCGCTGTCGTATCCGTTCGGTGGTCCGGTCGGCCGGCATGCGGTGATCGGGCGGGCGCGGTTCATGACGCCACTGCGCGTGATGTTCATCATCGCGATGGTGTTCCTGGCGCTGGGCTACTCGACCAAGGCCGCCTGCCTGCAGACCACCGGCACGGGCACCGCCGGCCAACGCGTCGCCAACTGGCAGAACAACCGGGCGTACTACGAGCTCTGCTACTCCGACACCGTTCCGCTCTACACCGCAGAGCTGTTGAACCTCGGCAAGTTCCCGTACAAGTCGAGCTGGCAGGAGAACGACTCGACGGGTAAGCAGCGCATGCAGTACGACGGCGAGCCCGCGGTGCGGTACATGGAGTATCCGGTGCTCACCGGCATCTACCAGTACGTGTCGATGGCCCTGGCCAAGACGTACACGGCCGCCACCACGGTGATTGCGCTTCCGGTCATCGCCGAGGTGGTGATGTTCTTCAACATCGCCGCGGTCGGGCTGGCGCTGGCGTGGCTCACCACCATCTGGGCGACGGCGCGCATGGCGGGCCGACGCATCTGGGATGCCGCGCTGGTGGCCGGCTCACCGATCTTGATCTTTCAGATCTTCACCAACTTCGACGCTTTGGCGACGGCCGCGGCGGCCGGGGCGATGTTCGCGTGGGCCCGCCGTAAACCCGCGCTGGCCGGTGTTCTGATCGGGCTGGGAGTGGCGGCCAAGCTCTATCCGCTGCTGTTGCTGCTGCCGCTGGCGATGCTGGCGGTGCGCACCGGGCGGATGCGGCAGGTCGGCACGACCGCACTGGCCGCGGTCGGCACCTGGGTGGTGGTGAACCTGCCCATCATGGTGATGTTCCCGCGGGGCTGGTCGGAGTTCTTCCGGCTCAACACCCGGCGCGGCGACGACATGGATTCGCTGTACAACGTGGTGAAGTCGTTCACGGGGTGGCATGGGTTCGACCCGAATCTCGGGTTCTGGCAACCGCCGACGGTGACCAATGCGGTCACCGCGGTGTTGTTCGCGGCATGCCTGATCGTCATCGGCTACATCGCGCTCACCGCGCCACAGCGGCCCCGGGTGGCGCAGTTGGCGTTCCTGGTGGTCACGGCATTCCTGTTGACCAACAAGGTGTGGAGTCCGCAGTTCTCCCTGTGGCTGGTGCCGCTCGCCGTTCTCGCCTTGCCGCACCGCCGAATCCTGTTGGCGTGGATGACGATTGACGCGCTGGTCTGGATACCGCGGATGCTCTATCTGTACGGGGAGGCCAACCGTGGGCTGCCCGAACAGTGGTTCACCACGACGGTTCTGCTGCGTGACATCGCCGTGATGGCGTTGTGCGCGTTGGTGATCCGCCAGATCTACCGGCCCGAACTCGACCTCGTGCGCCACGGCGGCCGGATCGACGATCCGACCGGTGGGGTGTTCGACGGTGCTCCGGACAACCCGCCGCGCTGGTTGCCGGACTGGCTGCGGCCCGACCGCGACCGGGTGCGCGTGGAACCGGCGCCCGAACCGCAACCCGCCGAGAGTGCTTCAGTTCAGCCCTGAAACGGCGAATATGGCTGCGGCGCCAGTGGATTGGGCTTGGCCTGGATCCATGCGGTGGTCGCAGGAAGCAGGGCCAGCACCAGCGTCGCCACCGGAAAGACCAGACCGAGCACGGCAAAACCACCACCGCCGTAGTAGCCGTAGCGCGCTGTGACGGCTGCACTCAGACCGAGACTGATCAGGCTGCCCACGATGGTCATGGCGCATCCCGCGACCACGAGCCAGCGGCCGATCATCTTGCGCTGCAACAACGTAATGGCTCCAGCCAACAGCACGATCCCGACGACGACGCTGATCAGCACCGTGACGACCAGCAGGGCGGACACGCCGCCGGAGAGCTCCGAACTTCCCAAGGTCGAGTCGCTGTTGATCGCCGCAAGGCCGATCAGCCCGAAGATTCCGGCTCCGAGGTTGGCCAGAGCGCCGAGTCCGGCCAGCACACCCGCGGTGATGCCTGTGCCACCGCTCGGCGATGCGGGCGCCAGGGGCGGCATCGCGGACGGTTGGTATCCGCCGGGAAACCCGGGCTGTTGCGGGTAGCCCTGTTGTTGCGGGAAGCCCGGCGGTGGATAGCCCGGCTGCTGCGGATACCCGGATTGCTGCGGGTAACCGGGTTGCTGGGGGTAACCGGGCTGCTGCCCGGGAAACCCCTGACCGTAGGGCCCGTTGGGATAGCTCACAGATCCCCCGATCCTCGAAGAATGACGACCTCACCTTATAGCGATTTCACAGCTCAGGCGCGTTTCGGGTAGCCTGGGCCGGTTGCCGACGCAGGCGACCCTCCTGCCACGGAATCCGCCGTGGCCGAAACGACCATAGGAGGTGATGAGGTTCTAATGCGTCCATACGAAATCATGGTCATTCTCGACCCCACACTTGACGAGCGCACCGTAGCTCCCTCGCTGGAGACGTTCCTGAACGTCGTCCGCAAGGATGGCGGCTCTGTCGACAAGGTTGACATCTGGGGCCGTCGCCGGCTGGCGTACGAGATCTCCAAGCATGCCGAGGGCATCTACGCCGTCGTCGATGTCAAGGCCGAACCGGCCACCGTGTCCGAGCTCGACCGTCAGCTCAACCTGAACGAGTCCGTGCTGCGGACCAAGGTGCTGCGGACCGACAAGCACTAGGCGAACCGCCCCAGGCTGTCATTCGCGTTGCGTAGGCTCGCGCGAAACAAGCCCATCCTCAGGAGGATCTCGTGGCTGGTGACACCACCATCACCGTTATCGGAAACCTGACCGCCGACCCGGAGCTGCGGTTCACGCCGTCCGGTGCGGCCGTCGCCAACTTCACCGTTGCGTCGACACCACGCACGTTCGACCGTCAGACCAATGAGTGGAAAGACGGCGAGGCGCTGTTCCTGCGCTGCAACATCTGGCGCGAGGCGGCCGAGAACGTGGCCGAGAGCCTCACCCGCGGTTCGCGGGTGATCGTTCAGGGCCGGCTCAAACAGCGCTCCTTCGAAACCCGTGAGGGTGAGAAGCGCACCGTCGTGGAGCTCGAGGTCGACGAGATCGGCCCGTCCCTGCGTTACGCCACTGCCAAGGTCAACAAGGCCAGCCGCAGCGGCGGTGGTGGCGGCGGCTTCGGTGGTGGCGGCGGCGGAGGCTTCAGTGGCGGCGGGGGAGGCTCCCGCCAGTCCGAGCCGAAAGACGATCCCTGGGGCAGCGCGCCCGCGTCGGGCTCCTTCAGCGGGGCTGACGACGAACCGCCCTTCTGATCAACATCGAAATTTTTGCAAGGAAGAGATAACCAATGGCCAAGTCGAATACCAAGCGGCGGCCGGCACCGGAGAAGCCGGTCAAGACCCGCAAGTGCGTGTTCTGCTCGAAGAAGGGGCAGAACATCGACTACAAGGACACCGCGCTGCTGCGCACCTACATCAGCGAGCGTGGCAAGATCCGCGCCCGCCGCGTGACCGGCAACTGTGTCCAGCACCAGCGCGACATCGCTGTCGCCGTGAAGAACGCCCGCGAGGTGGCTCTGCTGCCGTTCAGCTCGTCGACGCGGTAGAGGGGAACATCATGAAGCTGATTCTCACCGCTGAGGTGGAGCATCTGGGCGTCGCCGGCGACGCCGTCGAGGTCAAGGACGGCTACGGCCGCAACTACCTGCTGCCCCGTGGGCTGGCCATCGTGGCCTCCCGTGGTGCCGAGCGCCAGGCCGAAGAGATCCGCCGGGCCCGCGAGACCAAGGCCGTGCGGGGTGTTGAGCACGCCAACGAGCTCAAGATCGCGCTCGAGGGTCTGGGCGAGGTGTCGCTGCCCGTCCACGCCGCTGCCGACACCGGCAAGCTGTTCGGATCGGTCACCGCGGCTGATGTCGTCGCAGTGATCAAGAAGGCCGGCGGGCCGAACCTGGACAAGCGCACCGTCCAGCTGCCCAAGGCGCACATCAAGTCGGTCGGCACCCACCCGGTGACGGTTCGGCTGCACACCGGCGTCGAAGCCACGGTCTCGTTGAACGTGGTGGCCGGATAACAGCCACGTAAGTGGCCGAGGTCTAACGACAGCGTCAAAACGCCCGGGTCGGGTCCGTCATCGGATCCCACCCGGGCGTTGCTGTGTCTACCGCGAACATTATGAGTGAAACGCTGGACAGCGAATCTAACCCGGCGTTAACCTCACCGGCCCTTGTGTGCAACACAACACGCCCGAGGTGGCAACCCGTCGCGACACGCCGTGACAATTCCCATCCACAGTTGCGAACTGGGTCGTTATCCACCTGAACTGGGCCTATGCGAACTGACTCGGCAGTAATCCACAGGTTCTCCCCAATGAGTCAACATCGCTACCCACAGATATCCCCACGCCATCCACAGGTTCGTTAACAGGCCGGGTTTGCGGGGTCGCCAGCAACGTCTACCGTAAGCTGCCGCGAGGCGTTCCACGGTTTTGTCGGAACCCTGTTTTACAGTCGCAGTACCGTTTCGAATAGACGTTCGAGCCTGTCGTCAGACCGGTCTTGAAGTGGGGGTGGAAGTCCGTGGCTGTCGTCGATGATCTGGGGCATCCAGATGGGCCTCCTGATATGGACGGCGCACCGCCGAGCGAGGACTTCGGCCGCCAGCCTCCGCAGGACATGGCAGCCGAGCAGTCGGTGCTGGGCGGCATGCTGCTCTCCAAGGACGCCATCGCCGACGTGCTGGAGCGGCTCCGGCCCGGCGACTTCTACCGCCCGGCCCACCAGAACGTCTACGACGCGATTCTGGACCTCTACGGCCGCGGTGAGCCCGCCGACGCGGTCACCGTGGCGGCCGAACTCGACCGGCGCGGTCTGTTGCGCCGCATCGGTGGAGCCCCGTATCTGCACACCCTGATCTCCACGGTGCCCACCGCCGCCAACGCCGGCTTCTACGCCGGCATCGTGGCCGAGAAGGCCCTGCTGCGCCGTCTGGTGGAAGCCGGGACACGTGTGGTGCAGTACGGCTACGCGGGGGCCGACGGCGCCGACGTGACCGATGTGGTTGACCGGGCGCAGGCCGAGATCTACGACGTGACCGAGCGGCGCGCGTCAGAGGACTTCGTCCCGCTGGAAGACCTGCTGCAGCCCACCATGGACGAGATCGACGCGATCGCGTCCCAGGGCGGTATCTCGCGTGGTGTGCCGACCGGGTTCACCGAACTCGACGAGATCACCAATGGCCTGCACGCCGGGCAGATGATCATCATCGCCGCGCGTCCCGGTGTCGGGAAGGCACTCGCGCTCGACACCCCGCTGCCGACCCCCAACGGGTGGACCACGATGGGCGACGTCGTGGCCGGGGATCTTCTGCTGGGCGCCGACGGTGAGCCCACGCAGGTGCTGGCCGCGACCGACGTGCTGCTGGATCGGCCGTGCTACGAGGTCGAATTCGCCGACGGCACCGTGATCGTCGCCGACGCGCAGCACCAATGGCCGACGGGGGACGGGATTCGGACGACAGCCGCGCTGCGACCCGGGCTGCACGCCATCGCCGCACCGGCCTCCGGCGGCGGCGCCGCGGTGTTGACGCCGGTCTGTCAGATCGTCGGCGTGCGGCGCCTGCCGAGTGTGCCGGTGCGCTGCGTGGAGGTCGACAATCCCGCGCATCTGTACCTGGCCGGGCCGGCCATGGTGCCGACCCACAACTCCACCCTCGGCCTGGACTTCATGCGGTCCTGCTCCATCAAGCACCGGATGGCCAGCGTCATCTTCTCGCTGGAAATGAGCAAGTCCGAGATCGTCATGCGCCTGCTCTCGGCCGAGGCGAAGATCAAACTCGGCGATATGCGTTCGGGCCGCATGAGCGATGACGACTGGACGCGGCTGGCGCGCCGGATGAGTGAGATCAGCGAGGCGCCGCTCTACATCGACGACTCGCCGAACCTCACCATGATGGAGATCCGCGCCAAGGGCCGACGACTGGCGCAAAAAGCCGATCTGCGGCTGGTCGTGGTCGACTACATGCAGCTGATGAGCTCCGGCAAGAAGTACGAGTCACGTCAGCAGGAAGTGTCGGACTTCTCCCGAAGCCTCAAGCTGATGGCCAAGGAACTCGACGTGCCCGTGGTGGCGATCAGCCAGCTGAACCGTGGGCCCGAGCAGCGCACCGACAAGCGCCCGCAGGTGTCCGACCTTCGTGAGTCGGGCTGCATGACCGCGAACACGCGAATCCTGCGGGCCGACACCGGCGCTGAGGTCACCTTCGGTGAGTTGATGGCGACCGGTGAGCGCCCACTGGTCTGGTCCCTCGACGAGCAGAAGCGCATGGTGGCGCGGCCGATGACCAATGTCTTCTACAGCGGCCACAAAGAGGTCTTCAAACTCCGTCTGGCGTCCGGCCGCGAGGTCGAGGCCACCGCGAACCATCCGTTCCTGACGCTCGACGGCTGGATTCCGTTGGGCGAGTTGGCCATCGGCGATCGGTTGGCGACACCACGCCGTGTTCCCGAACCGGTTCAGACCGAACGCATGCATGACTCTGAAGTCGTGATGCTCGCGCACATGATCGGCGACGGCTCATGCGTGAAACGCCAGCCGATCCGCTACGCCAGCATCGACAAGGCCAACCTCGATGCGGTGGAGATCTCAGCGGCCTACTTCGGGGTGACTCCGGTTCGGGACGAGTACCCGGCCGCTCGCGTCACGACGATGCGGCTGCCCGCGCCGTACCGACTGACTCATGGCAAGCGCAATCCGATCGCCGCCTGGCTGGACGAGCTGGGTCTCTTCGGCAAGCGCAGCCACGAGAAGTTCGTTCCCAAAGAGGTTTTCGCGCTGCCGAACGATCAGGTGGCGTTGTTCTTGAAGCACCTCTGGGCGACCGACGGGTCGGTCCGTTGGGACGCCAAGGGCGGCCAGGCGCGGATCTACTACGCCACCACAAGCCGGCAGCTGGCCGACGACGTGACCCAGCTGTTGCTGCGGGTCGGGGTGTACGGACGTATCGTTCGCACACGGAAAGTTGGCTACCGGGACTGCTGGCACGTGTGTGTCGATCGAGCTGAGAACCAGAAGCGGTTCCTTGCGCATATCGGAGTACACGGTGCGCGTGGCGAGAAGGCCCGCGAAGTTCTGCAAGAACTCGAGAAGCGGACGTGTAGGCCAGGTTCCGACACTGTGCCCCACGAGGTTTGGGGCACCGTGCGATCAGTGATGGAAGTGCGCCAGTGGACGAACCGCGATCTGAGTCTCGCAGCGAACGTAACGGTGTCAGAAGCACGGTGGAAGCATGACCCGGGCCGCTCGACACTGCATCGTGTAGCGGCGGCGCTGCAAGACCGGAGACTCCACGATCTTGCAACTAACGATGTGTTCTGGGACAAGATCGTCGAAATCAAAAGTATTGGTACTCATGACGTCTACGACGGGACCGTGCCGGGAACGCACAACTTTGTCGCAAATTTAGTTAGCCTACATAATAGTCTCGAGCAGGATGCCGACATGGTCATGCTGCTGCATCGGCCTGACGCGTTTGATCGCGATGACCCACGTGGCGGCGAAGCCGACATCATCCTCGGCAAGCACCGCAACGGGCCGACCGCCACGATAACCGTTGCGCACCAACTGCATCTGTCGCGGTTTACGAATATGGCGCGGTAGGCGACGACGGTTGTAGGGTCTCACGGATCGTGGCGGAATCTCACGAGTGATCGCGGAGTGATGGCGGATCCGCCAGGTTCGTGAGACACGCGGGTTGTTCAATCCCGAGCGTCCGTCGACGGCCATGTGACGATCAGTTCACCGAAGCAGTCTGATCCGATCCAGGGCCGAGGTGATTGCCGTGGGCCACAGTGGAGCCAAGACGTCGGCTCCCTGCTTGCGGCGTCGCTGAACCGCATGCAGATCGGTTGGGCTGAGCGGCAACGACTTCAGGCGGCGTTCGGGATTTACGTCCCCCCGCTCTCGCGGCTCGGCTACTCGCGCAAGGTGATGACGTGTTCACCGGTGGCCGCCGCCAGGTGACGGTGATGTTCGTCGACATTCGCGACTTCACCCCGTTCTCCGAGGCGGACACCGCCGAGGACACGGTCGCCCGGTTCAACGCGCTGTTCGAAATCGTGGTCCTGCCGTCGTCGACGCGGGCGGGCACGTCAACAAGTTGCTCGGTGACGGCGCTCTGGCGGTCTTTGGTGCCCCGAATGGCCTCGCGGATCATGCCGATGCCGTCGTGACCGCTGCGGTGTTGACTCACTGCCTTGTTGCCGAGCAATTCGCCGGCGAGCTTACGATCGGCATCGGGATCAACACCGGCGTTGTCATCTCCGGGACCATCGGTGGCGCAGGTCATCTCGAATTCACCCTTATCGGCGACGCGATCAATGTCGCAGCCCGCGTCGAGCAGCTCACCAGGATCACCGGCGACGCGATACTCCTCACCCAGCAGACCGTCGACGTTTTGGTTTCCCGGCCACCCGAACTCGTCGACCGGGGATCGCTTGCGCTGAAGGGCAAATCAACCCAGCTGAAGATATTCGGGTTCGACCCGCAGGTGACGTCAGCCGATGGTCGACGAACTACGCCAGCGGGACCATATCCTGGAACGTTGTCGGCACCAATTCACTGACGGTCGGGTGGATGTGCATAGTGCGTGAGATCGCGGTGTAGGGCTGTTTGGCCGCCATGATGTCGAGGATAACGTGGACCACTTCATCGCCCCCGACGCCGAGGATCGCCGCTCCGAGAATTTCCTCGGTTTCCGCGTCCACCACCACCTTCATGAAGCCGAAGGTCTCGCCCTTCTCGATCGCGCGACCCACCCGTGCCATTGGGCGTTTGCCCACCAATGCTTTTCGGCCCGATCTGCGAACCTCGTCGGCAGTCATGCCGGCCCGACCCAAAGGAGGATCGACATACAGCGCATAGGCGGGGACGCGGTCGCTGACCCGGCGTGAGACGCCGTCGAGGAGTCCTGCGTTGGCCGCGACTATCTCGAAGTCGTTGTACGCCGTGTGGGTGAAGGCGCCCCGCCCGTTGCAGTCGCCCATCGCCCAGATGTGCCCGACATTCGTTCGTAGCTCGTCGTCGACCGCGATGTAGCCCTGGGCGTCGGTTTCAACCCCGGCCATTTCCAGGCCCAGATCGTCGGTGTCCGGCCGGCGACCGACTGCAACGGGGAGGTGTGTTCCGATGATTGGTTGCGCACCATTACGCGGTATCACCTGAAAGCCATTGTGGTGCCGGCTGAATCGAACATCGCCGGCGTCGACGCGGATGGCGACGCCTTCGGACTCCAGAATCTCCCTGATCGTTGCTGAGACATCCTCATCTTCGCGGGGTACTAGCCGTGGTGCCTTCTCGACTACGGTGACGTGGGCGCCGAAACGACGGTACATCTGCGCGAATTCCAAGCCGATGTAGCTGCCGCCCATGATTACGAGATGCTCTGGCACGGTGTCGAGTTCGAGCAATTCGACATTCGTCATGTACTCGATGTCGGACAGCCCTGGCATGTTTGGCACGAACGCTCGAGCGCCGACGTTCGGATAGATTCTGTCGGCCCGCAGCTGCCGACCGTCCACCGTGAGGTGGTGGTGCGCCATCAAGGACGTGTTCTCCAATCGGATTGTGGGCTATTCGATTGACTCGCGGATGAAGTCCTCGCTCGCGGTGGCCGCCCTGGAACATGCGGTGGCCTTACGCTCACCTGTTGCTACGATCGTCCATTCGGACAGGGGCAGTCAATTCAGGTCGCGAAAGTTCGTTCAAGCGCTGTCGCACAACGGGTTACATGGATCGATGGGCCGCGTCGGCGCGTGCGGTGACAACGCGGCCATGGAGTCGTTTTTCGCCCTTCTGCAGCGCAACGTGCTTGACCGGCGACGCTGGGCTACCCGAGCCGAACTGCGCCTGGCGATCGTGTCGTGGATCGAGCGGACCTACCATCGACGCCGGCGCCAACGCGCAATCGGCAAGCTCACCCCGATAGAACTCGAACTGCTCCACACACCAGTCGCAACCGCGGCCTGAAATTCACACCCCGCGAGTCAACTGAACTCGGGGCAGTCCCTTTCGATCGGCGAACATGCTTCCGCAACGGAGGACAGCTCGCGTTCATGGCATGGTCCCATGACTGGCAGCTGCGGGCCTTGCCGGTCGAGCACCTCCTATCCGGTCATGGCTTTGCCGGTCCATGCACGTTGGGTGTGGGGCTCACCACCCGTGGGGTTGGCCCGTAGGAAATGAAGCGTTCCGTGAGACAGATGGCGCCGAAAGCACTGTGAGACAACAAGGAAAGCGGCGGGTCAGCGGCGCCGGCGATGTCGCCAAGCGTGAGAACCTACAACGTTCCGACGTTCCGCGTTGTCGATTCTCAAACTGCATATAATATTCTCAAGCGGACTGTCATCCGCTTGTCATTTTCAACATTGCAGTGAGACAAAGAACTAGGAATCCGTCGGTCACGCGAGGGCGCCCGAACAATGTTTCGTGGCCGCCTCACCACGTAAACCTAGGTTCGGCTCGTCGACGCAGGTCTGCAGGTCCCGCACGTCTCGATCGGCCCAGGCAGCACGGTGGCCGCCCAGTGTTCGAGGTCGGCCAATCGGTCTGCGCAAATCTTCACGTACTGGCCCTCGGTCCACGAGGCGGCGCGCGGGCCCGGCCGGCTCACTGTCCAACAACTCGCACGGTGAATCCGTGCACCGGCAGGGGTGTGGCCGCGCACGATATTGATCACGTAGCCGTCGGGATGATCGGCGATCCAGGCCAAATAGCCGTCATCATCGTCACGGAACTCACGCGCATTCCCAAACACCGCAGCGGCCCCGGGTCGCACATCCGCTTGCGCCGAGTCATCAACGCTTGCTGAGCCGTTCGCGCCACGCGCGCCGGAGCTGGGCTGGTCTATGAGAACTGCATCGCCGACAAGGACGCGCCCGCGCGGGCTGACGTGCATGCCGCCAGGTGCGGCATGGATGCCGATCACGACCTTGTTGCCGGCGCGCGGGTCGACCTCCACGTGCAGCCCCAGTTCTGTGATCCGGCCGTCGAGCGGGTGACTGGACCGGCCGGGATCGGTGCGACCCAAAATTGAATCAAGAGAGTCGATCGTCTGCTTCCACAAGTTCGGCCAGATCCGCTGCGGACCGACCACGAAGGACAACTCCAGCCTGACCGGCTGGCTCGTGGGCAGCGCCTGCGCGTCGGCAACGCCGGCCATGATCTGCTTCTGGGCGGGGCTACCACCGCGGCGACTCTCCCATGACGCGGTCGTTTCGACGACCAGAACATCCGCCGGCCCGATCACCTCGCGGGCAGAGTCCACGCGGACGTACGAGTGCGCAGCATGTTCCTTGGTGCACCAGACCGACACCAACTCCCCGTCGAGCAAGCGCTTTGCGAGCGGGTAGGCGTAATTGTCGAGGTCGGCCTGGTCGAGTAAATCCCGATCGGCCCGGCGCCCGACGTCCAGGCGTAACGTCCACGGGCCCGGGACTTTTGAAGCGGCGAGAAGATCTTCGGTGTCAATCAGATATTCGCGTAGTCGAACCTGATCTGGATGAGCGGCCGCGTCCCAGGCCGCCAACCGCGGCGCGACACGCAACTGCAGGGCATCGTTCTCCGGGCGGGCAAACCAGCGCATTGCCAAAAGCTATACCAGCGCTCCGACACGTCGGCCGTGAGGCGTTAGGCGGTCCTACGCTAAAACAGCTGTAAACCGGATTCGGTGCACGGACATCACAACTAGGTGGCCGTCAGACTGAAAGTGACACAGAGCTCAGAAAAATCTGGGGCGACATCCCATCAAAACGGAGCGATCAACCCAGTTCAGGGTCCTCGGGGCTGACACCGCGTTTGAGAACTGACACGCGTGCTGCTGAAGTGGTTCTCATCACCGAACGTGGCGGAATCGCACAGATGGTGGCCGTGCGATGGCTGATCCTGGGGTTAAGAGACGCGCGAGTCCTTCAATCCAAGAGTGCGGCAACGGACATGGCCGATCAGGGGGCCATTATTGGGCCGTCGTGCGTCGGAGTTTATTGCGCGCCGCTTGGTCGGCGCGACAGTTCGATCTGTCCGCTCATCGCCCAGCCTCTGCGGGTCGGTTCCGGTGCAGCAGTCGGGGCCGTTGAAAGTCCACATCTGACAGGACGGCAGCCCCGCCGGCGCACGCTGTGCTGGCGGCAAGTGTTGCATTGCACAACTGTCTGGCAACCGCCGCACCAATGGCTGCGAATTCGCTTGGACCGCGCCAAGGTCACCACCACCGGCGCGTTCACTAGATACCATTTTTCTGGTTAGACGATAACCCCCTGAAGGGGGCAAACATGTTACGAGCAGTGGCCGCCACGGTTCTAGTGGCAGCAACCGTCGGATTCCCGGCCGCCGAAGTGATTGCGGCGCACTCTGCGTACGCCGAGCAGCCGCACTCGACCGCTGACGCACACGCGCCGCCATCTGGCTGCTATCCGCAAACTAAAAAGGGCAACTGCTACGAGCCCGGGGAATTCTGTCGTAGAAGTGACCATGGAGCATTCGGGGTGGCCGGTGACGGCGAGAGCATAGAGTGCAGCGACAACGACGGCTGGCGCTGGGAGCCGATCTCCGCCTAGACATCATCTCCGACCCAAGGAACGTCGTCGCGTCGATCTGTCGTGAAGGGTTCGGTGAAGATGTTCATTCCGCTGCGAAGATGCGCGTGAGCTGTCGATCGATGACGGCGACTGCTTCCTCTGATGTCCACTGGCCGAGCAAGACCTGGGCCTGCAGTCCTTCGGCTCCGGCGACGAGGAAGGCGCCTTCGGCGGCAGCGTCGATGTGTTGCGGTACCGCGCCGACTTCCTGTGCGCGAGTGATCAAGTCGGCCACCAGATTCGCAAGCTCCGGTGGTGCAACGCGCGCGACTGCGGCAAGGGCTGGTTCGACCAGAAAGCGGACGAAGTAGGCCGCATAGACCACATGCCGGTCGTGGCGCTGCGCGTCCAGTGGGAGCATCTCGAGCAGGACACCGCGCACAATCGCGCGCGTGCTCGGTGCCGCGCCAAGGCTGGCCATGCGGTCTTTGGCCTGTTGTTCGGCCTCGGCATTCAAGATTTCCAGCGCACCGAGCAACAACTGGTCCCTTGTGCCGAAGTAGTACTGCAGAAGCCGGGGGGAGACTCCCGCCTCGGCGGCCGCTCGTCGCAATGTGACCTGCTCTAGTCCACCGCGGATAGCCAAACGCCAGACAGCCTCGGCGATTTGGCGGCGCCGTTCATCATGATCCACCTGCCGCGGCATCTGCTCCCTGTCATCCCGGTGTGCTTTGTGGTGCGATCGTAACAAAACGTGTTATGGTTCGATCGCACCACGACATCGGCGCTACGAGGGAAGGGGAGTCGATGGGTAACGTCTTCACGTTGGTCGGGGGCATGGTTCTGTTGGTGGTGGGCGCTCAGGGCGCGATTCGCCTGCTGGCCGATCATGACAATGCGGGCGTGTTGGGCTGGCTGCCAGGCGGATTCGCGGCACGACTGCTCGGGTACCTGCTCGTTGTGGCGGTTGGAGTGGTGCTCGCTCGTTCCGGTAAGCGACGGTCAGATCGGTCCGAGGCGGACTAACGATGCCGAAGGGGCACGAACGCTGGTGATGAAGCATGCAGTAGTCAAGTGCCAGTGGGAGTTTCGGGAGAGAAGTGAGATGAGTTCGGTAAACCGCTTCACTGACCAGTCGACAGGCGCACCGAAAGGTGTGCTCGTCTTCGCGTCGCCGCCCGGCGCGTAGCGTGCAGGCATATGGTCGACACTCCGCCTCGTCAAGCTGTGTATCCGAATCTCCGATACGTGGATCCTGGATCGGCGATCGAGTTTCTCACGGGCGCATTCGGATTCGAATTGCACTTTAAAACCGAAGCCGACGACAGTTCCGTGGAGCACGCGCAACTCAGCGTGGGCACGGATCTGATCTTCCTTGGTCGAGAGCATGGCAACAATCCATACAGCATGCATAGCCCGCTGATACTGCACGGCACCACGCACGCACTGTGTGTTTGGGTGGCGGACCACGCACTCGACGAGCATCAGTCCCGCGCCGAGTCGGCTGGCGCCACGATCCTGAGCCGAATACATGATTCGCTGGCTTGAGTCAGGGAGTACACCTGCGCTGATCTAGAGGGACACATCTGGACGTTCAGCAGCTACGCGGGCGAATGAATGGAGAGCGGGTGGCGCGCCGATGGCACCAACCCCACCACCATTAACCCCTGATCTCCGTCCAATGAAGTTCTTCGTTTGCCTGCGCTTTTCGCCCCGTCGATCACGCTTCGGAAGACAGGCGACGGGGTCAATGCTGTCCGGTAGGGGTCAGTCGTAGGAATTCAACCGGTTCCGGAGACAAACGTGGCGGAGTAAACGCTTCATGGAGCTCTGCCGGAAACTCTGCGAGCAGCACGGATGAGCCGGGCAACGTCGACCTGTCAGTATCGGGGTGTGACCCCACCGTGCGATAAGGATGCGCCGCGGGCCAGTGCGCGGATCTCGTGGCCCGTGATGGTCCCGCTGCTTGTGGGGATCCTCGCGCAGAGTCTCGCGGTGAGCATGATCAACACCGCCCTGCCGAAGCTGGCCCACGATCTCGGGATCGCTCCGGCGGACCAGTCGTGGGTCGTCAACATTTACCCGCTCGCCGTGGGAGCTGCGATCGTGCCGGCCGCGCGGTGGGGTGACCGCTCCGGCCGCCGCCGCGCCCTGGTCGCTGGCATGACTGTCTTCGCGCTGCTCAGCGCGGTGGCCCCGGTACTGCCTGCCCCCGGACTGCTCGCAGCACGACTCGGCCTCGGCATCGCCGGCGCGCTCATCCTGGCGAACGTGGTGTCCACCATCGGCGCTGTGTTCAAGGGTCACGCCCGGACGATGGCGAACGGCCTTTGGGTTGCCGTGTTCGGTGCCGCCAACACGATTGGCCCGCTCGTCGGTGGCTACCTCACCGATCACTGGGGCTGGCAGTGGGTGTTCTGGATCTGCGTACCGATCGCGGCGATCGGCGCGCTCCTCACCCGGGCGACAGTGCCGAACACGCGGGCCTCGGTGCGGCCGGCGTGGCATCCGGGGTGGGTGATGGTCGCGGCGCTCGGGCTCGGCGTCACGGTATACGGCGTGCAACGCCTGCCGTTCGTACCGGTTGTCGGCGCCGTCGTCGGACTGGCCGGTGCGGTAGTTCTGACCGTGTTCCTGCGGGCCCAGCGACGGCTGCGGGATCCACTGCTGCGGGTGGACCTGTTCGGTGACCGGGGTTTCTCGGCGGCGGTGGCGACGATCGTCGTTTCGGCCGGGGTCACCCTCGGAGCGATCTATCTGACCAGCCTGCATCTGCAGAACGATCGGGGATGGTCGGCGTCGGCGACCGGCCTGGTACTGCTCTGGCAGGCGATCGCCACCACGATCGGCGGCATCGTGGCGCCCACGCTGGCCCGGATCGACCGCCGCGGCCTGGTCCTACCGGCGGCGCTGATCCTGCAGGCGGCCGGGCTGGCCTGGGCGGCAAGGGATCCGGCGGCGATCGGCCCGGCCCTGCTGCTGATCGGCGCGGGCTTCGGCGTCATCGGCACGCTCGGCACCACGGCGCTGTTCGTGGCAGCTCCCGCCGACGCGGTGTCCCAGGTGGGCGTGGTGCAAGAGGTGGCATTCGCGCTCGGCTCTGGCCTCGGCATCGCGGTGCTGGCGGCCCTCGCCGCATCGTCGGGTTACTCCGGTTCGCTGGCTGCCGCGGCTGTTGGGGTGACGGTGACGGCCGTGGTCGTCGCCCAGATCGGCAATCCGCTGGCTCCGGTCTCCAGCACCTGACCGGCCCCTTCACCGATCTATGAAGTGCGCGCACAATCGGATCCATGGCGCAGACGACGATCTCGGCCGGCCGTTGGGAGGTCGAGTCCGGTCGAGGGACGCCGCCGCGTGATATCAGATCGGCTGTACCACAAGGGGTCTGACAGGAGCTGACGATGCAAAGATCAAAAGCTGCAGCACTGAGCGCGGGATTCTTCGTGGTCGCCCCCGGCACGGTGGTCGGACTGATCCCATGGCTGATCACCCATTGGCAGTTTCAGCGTCCGCTACCGGGCTGGGCGGTAATGCGCGTCATCGGCGGACTTCTGATCGCCGCGGGCCTCGTCCCGCCGGTTTCGGCCTTCGCGGAGTTCGTCAAGGCCGGTGGCACCCCGATCCCGGTCGCGCCGACCGATCGTCTGGTCGTCTCCGGATTCAATCGCTACGTGCGTAACCCGATGTATGTCGGGCTGTTGCTGGTGATCATCGGACAGGCGTTGCTGTTCGGAAACGTGCGGCTACTGATGTATGCGGTAGCGGCGTGGGTGGCTCCTGCAGCGTTTGTCCGGTGGTATGAAGAGCCAACTCTCGCACGGCAATTCGGAGACGAGTATGAGGCGTACCGACGTGCGGTCCCGGCCTGGCTGCCGCGGCTACGCCCGTGGGAACCGCCACGTCGATAAGCCCGCTGCCCGTACCGCCCGCGCCCGGGCGGGGCACTGGTAGGTAACCAGCAAACGAAACACCAATCGTCGACGGTGCGCGCACAAGCCGCCGGACGTCGATCGTTTGCCGCGGTTTTGCCAGATCCCGAAAGTTCCAATACAGTGCTCGGCTGACTGCTACAACCCCGTAGTACCAGGTGAAGTGGCACAGATCACACCATGGCAACCGGAGCGACGGTTGTGGCGAGTGTGATGTGCGGGTGACGAACTCACTGCAGCGTCGTCGCCGCCGTAATGCACGCAGCAAATTTCATCAGCGCGCGTCTGGTGTGGTTGGCGTTTGGTCGCCGCATGCCAGTGCGCAGCTCGGCCCTGTCTTTCGACGCCAAGAGGCGGTTGGAAGGCGTGTCTGTGTCGGCCGACGGATCCACAAGTTCAGAAAAGAGAGCACGACCTTGCCGAAAGCGGACCGACTGACCGAGGCGCTCGGAAAACACAAACAAGTGAAGAAGATCATCACGGCCGTTCTCGTTGCCACTGGCGTCGGCGGTGTCACCACGTTGTCTTCGCCCCCGGTGCACCGCGATACCACGGCCGCGGTCGCGGTTGAGCAACGGCCTGCCGACGGCACAGTCACCAGAGTGGCCGCAGCCATCACCCGCAGACCGGTGGTCGTGACCAAGGACTCCAGTCCGCACGACATCGTCAGGGCCATCGTGAGCCAGGGCCAGGCCGCCAGGCTGAGCGAAGAGCAGATCAAGGCCGTCATCGCCACGGCGAAAATCGAGTCCACGTTCCGCCCGACCGCCTCCGGCGGTGTGCAGGCCTACGGCAGCCAGGGGGCGGCGGCTGACGAGGTCATCGGCCTGTTCCAAGAGAAAGCCAGTTTCGGCACCGTCGCTGAACGTCAGGACCCTAACAAGGCGATTGCCAGGTTCATCGCCCGGTTCACGGAGGCGTTCAAGAAATACGGCGTCGGCAGCGACAGTGTGTTGGCGGCCACGCTCGCGCAGAACCCGCAGTTACTCAGGTATCGCGGCGGGGTCGGAACCGACTACTACAACACGGTCAAGGCTGCGATGGGCGCGGCTTCCGACCTGTACGGCCAGGC
This sequence comes from Mycobacterium dioxanotrophicus, assembly GCF_002157835.1. Classification (NCBI taxonomy): domain Bacteria; kingdom Bacillati; phylum Actinomycetota; class Actinomycetes; order Mycobacteriales; family Mycobacteriaceae; genus Mycobacterium; species Mycobacterium dioxanotrophicus. Next base: position 65,728 of record NZ_CP020809.1, read on the forward strand.
CGTCGGCGCCACTCTGCAACCGGTCACCTAGCCGCATACGGCATCCTTGGCGGGTGACGGTCGACTCGATACTGGAATCCATCCCACCGCTGGCGGTGTACCTCGTCATCGGCCTGATCATCGGCCTGGAGAGCCTGGGCATCCCGTTGCCAGGCGAAATCGCGCTGGTGAGCGCGGCGGTGCTGGCCTCTCGGCACAGTCTCGACATCAGTCCGGTGTGGGTGGGGGCGGCGGCCACCATCGGAGCCATTGTCGGCGACTCCATCGGCTACTCGATCGGCCGGCGCTACGGCATGGGGCTGTTCGAGCGCCTCGGTAAACGCTTCCCCAAGCACTTCGGTCCCGGCCATGTCGCACTGGCCAAGAAACTCTTCGCCCGCTGGGGCGCGTGGGCGGTGTTCTTCGGGCGCTTCATCGCGCTGCTGCGGATTCTGGCCGGCCCGTTGGCCGGCGCACTGCGTATGCGCTATAGCCACTTCCTGGCCGCGAACGCGTCCGGTGCCATCTGCTGGGCCGGCGGCACCACCGCGGTGGTCTACTACCTCGGACTGGCCGCCGAGAAATGGCTGGCGCGATTCTCCTGGGTGGCACTGGTTGTCGCGATCATCGGCGGCATCGGCCTGACTCTGCTGCTCAAGGAGCGCACCCGCAACCTGATTGCGCAGCTCGAGGACGAACACGACTGGGAAACCCTGCGCCGGCACGACGGAATTTGAGGCAGCTGCTTCATGATCGGTGCGCCGACATCGCGCGATGACCCGACCATGACGCCCCGTTGCGGCGAAGCTATTGCAAGCCAGTCACTTTCGCACTGACGACTTGTGCCCAACCAGGCCTGGTACGGCTCGAACGTGTATCAGCCGGCCGACCGACTGATTGACACGCCCCGCGACACGCACGCGCAGTGAGTGATGAACAGCGGGTGCGGAGGAAGAATGTTACGGGCAGCGAGAGCGCATCGACGCCTCGCCTTGATCGCACATGAAAAGGAGTGCCGTTATGGCAGCGAAAGAGACCTTGACCGACGCGGGGACGGCGAAGCCGGCCACCCGCCGCGCACCTTCGAAGAGGACTGCGGCGCAGGAGAACAAGCCGGCGAGAGCGAAGAAGCCGGCCGCCGGCAGGGCGACGGTGAAGGCCAAATTGCCAAACTTGACCCACGAGATGATTGCCGAACGCGCCTACCACATCTCACGTTCGGAAATCCGTGGGACAGATGAGGAGAATTGGCACCGGGCAGAGGCCGAGTTGCGACAGGGCTCGTAGCGCAACTCATAGCTGCGCGATCGGCAGGCGGCACCCAACCGGCACATCGTCTGGTTCGGATCGCCAATGTCTCTAACGCTGCAGCCGGTGAGAACGTGCGTGCTCCGACTGCCGAAATGGACTGAGGCTCAGATGAGCACCGATCCTTGCGCGTGACTAGCGAAGGGCAATCACGGCCCGTTCCGGGCGAGTGTCCCTGTTGGCCCGGTGAACGACACATCACGACCGAATCGCCGCGATGCAGTCGCACACAACGAGATCCCGATACAGAATGTGCGGGTGATTGCGCTGAGCCGGCACGGGTGAGGTGAGCCCTCTGTAGTGGTCCAGTCGTTGTGGGACTCTGTTGCCCGAGTGTTCGGGTAGGAAGAATCGACAACGACATGGCATCGAACAAGCGCCGGCGGCATACGCCGGATCAGATCATCCGCAAGCTCGCCGAGGGCAACAAGCTGCTCGCGTCGGGCCAGGAACTGGCCGAGGTGTGCCGGCACCTGGAGATCGCGGAATCGACGTGGCATCGCTGGCTGGCCCAATACGGGGGCATGAAGGCCAACGACGCCAAGCGCCTCAAAGAGCTCGAGGCCGAAAACGCCCGGCTCAAGAAGCTGGTCGCCAACCAGGCTCTCGACATCGACATGCTCAAGGAGATTTCGTCGGGAAACTTCTGACCCGAACCGCAAACGCCGCGCAGCGACCATGCTGCGTGAGCGGTTCGGGGTGTCGCAGCGCCGCGCCTGCACCGTGGTCGGTCTGCACCGCTCCACGATGCGCTTGACGCCATCACCGATCGCCACCGAGGAAGCCGAACTACGGGCCTGGCTGCGCCGGTTCTCCATCGACCGGCCCCGCTGGGGATGGCGCCGGGCTGCCAAGATGGCCCGCCGAGCGGGCTGGAAGATCAACAACAAGCGCATCCGCCGGCTCTGGCGGGAGGAGGGCCTGCGGGTGCCGCAACGGCGCCGCAAGAAGCGGTTGACCGGCATCGGTGTCGCCGTGGGTGCGATGTCGCCGATTCGCCCGAACGTGATCTGGGCGATGGACTTTCAGTTCGACACCACTGCTGATGGGCGCACCATCAAGATGCTCAACGTCATCGACGAGTTCACCCGCGAAGCACTGGCGATCGAGGTCGCCCGATCCATCGACGCCGACGGTGTCGTCGAGGTCTTGGACCGCCTCGCGCTGGTGCACGGCGCACCGGTCTACGTACGTTTCGACAACGGCCCGAATTCGTGGCGCACGCGGTGGCTGATTGGTGCCGATTCAACAGTGCCCGATCACTTTTCATCGATCCCGGCTCGCCGTGGCAGAACGCCTTCGTCGAATCATTCAACGGCCGACTGCGCGACGAACTGCTCAACTCGTGGCGCTTCGACTCTCTGTTGGAAGCCCGGGTGATCATCGAGGACTGGCGCCGCGATTACAACGCCAACCGGCCCCACTCAGCCCACGGCGAACTCACCCCTGCCGAGTTTGCCCTACAGTGGTCGGCGACCCACCAACCGAAAGTCGCATAACGGCTGGACCACCAACTGGGTCCCCCTCAGCGCTCTGGTTGCCGCCGCTTCGTTCATTGTCGATCCGGTCGCGACATTCGCTCTGGCCTCGGGGAAGCGATCAGTTCGGCGCGAACCGAGGCTCCGGCTGCGTGCGGGATCAGTGGGCATAACACTGATCTTGGCGAGTTCGCGGACCGATATACAGTCCACTCCGCTGACCCCGCACCGGCCACTGTGTTACCGACTGGCTACATACGCGGTGAAAGCGCAGCTCTGTCGTTCGGACTCAGATCGCAGTAGGTGGCGTCCTGGCAGGCGAATTGCAGGCGTCTAGCTGGGAGTAATCGGCCCGCCATGGCCGCCGAACCTCCACCTGCCCAGCAAGCCTGAGCGCTACGTCGTCGTGGCGATCCGGACCGATGATCTGCATACCGACTGGTCCACCAGGAGTGAGTGACCAGGGCACCGAAACCGCCGGATTCCCGGCGACGTTCCACACCGAAGTGAAGCCACACCACTGATGAAATTGAGAGACGTCGGTGTCCCAGCCCGCGGGTCCGTACGCGCCGGGCGTGAACGGCAACGCGGCCACCGTAGGACTGACGACAACATCGCAATCGTCGAAAACCTCCTGGATCTGGGCTCGCAAGATCAGTCGGGTCTCGAGCGCCACAGCGACCTCGGGTCCTGTCAGCGTGCCGCCCAAAGCGATCAGCGCGCGGTAATCCGGGTCGAGTTCGGCGAGCAGCTCGTCACTCCAGCCGCGGTACCCTGCCGCGGCGAAGGCAGTGGACAGCAATCCTGCGATCCTGGTCGGTCCATCCGGAAGAACGACACGGCGGATGTGGTGTCCCCACCGTTGCAACTCGGTGACGAACTCCTCGAAGGCGTCGGCGGTGGCCGGCTCGGCATGCAAGCCATCGACACTACTGATCACGCCAACCCGCAGGTGCTCGGAATCGGAGTTGGCTGAAGTATCGCCCGACCACGAGACCGGGTCCCGCGAATCGTGACCGGCGAGGAGTTCAACAAAGGCTCCTGCGTCGGCGACGGTCCGGGCGCAGGGCCCGAAATGTGCCAGAAAGTCAGCGCTCACCGGAACGTAGGGGATCCGGCCCAGTGTCGGCTTGAATCCGACGACGTGGCAGAACGACGCCGGGATTCTGATTGAGCCCAGGCCGTCAGTGGCGGTCGCGATCGGGCCGTAACCCCACGCCACCGCCGCCGCTGCACCGCCGCTGGACCCCCCTGCGGTGGCCGTAGGAATCCATGGGTTGTAGGTCGGACCGAACAGACGATTCCCGGCCTCAGCCTTCCAGGCGTCTTCCGAAGTATTTGTCTTGCCGATAATGATGGCACCGGCGCGTCTCAGACGCTCCACGGCGACGGCATCCCGATCCGGCACGTTCAGCCGCATCGGCAAAGAACCGCGCGTCGTGCGGATGCCAGCGGTCGCCGAAATGTCTTTCACAGTCACCGGCATCCCGAAGCCGAACGGTACCTGCGTGAGATCGCTGAGTATGAGATCGGCGCGAGCCGCCGAACCCAGCGCGCTGTCTGCGAGTTGGAGCACGAGGGCGTTGCTCGGGTCGACCGTATCGGCGATCCGGTCCAGTACCGACTGAATGACCTCGCTGACCTTGAGGGTCCGGTTCTGGTAAGCGTCTCGGAGTTCGACACCGGACAATTGCCACGGCTCGGAACACGTTGCAGACATGATTCTCCTTCGTCGTATCTGGCGCTACACACGCGGCGCTTCGGTGCACCGACCACTGAGATGAATGGGCACCGAGTCGTCGCCCCGGGCAACGTCAGTGTCTGCCGTACACGCCCAGGGTGGCGCGACCTCCTGGCCCACGAATGCCCGACCACTTTGTTACGCGAGCCGATCAGCCGATTGATTGGGCAAACGTACGGGACAATCAAAACACCGACTACAGGAGGCGCGAGGTTGCTACCAGAGGACGTTGATCTACCCCTTCGAATCGACATGGCGAGCCCCGAGCCGGTGAAGGTTCAGATTCTGAGTCAAGTCAAGGAGGCCATTGCTAGCGGGATGCTGCGTGCGGGTACGCCGATGCCGTCCAGTCGCGCTCTGGCCCGCAGCCTCGCCGTATCGCGCAGCACAGTCGTCGAGTGCTACCTCGAGCTGGAAGGTGAAGGTTTCGTCGACAGCGTCCATGGCGCCGGCACTTTCGTGGCGGACCGTGGAAGCGAAGATCCTGCCCTGCGGAGCGACAAGCCCGACACCCTCTCCGCGTCGCCGCAAGAACCTCTGGATCTGCGACCTGGCGACCTCGACCCCGCGTTGCTTGCGAGCTCGGCCTGGAGAGGAATGTGGCGGGCAGCCCGGCCGTCCAGCGCGCCCCCACCCACCGCTGGTCTGTTCGAACTGCGTGACGAAATCGCCGGCTATCTCGGTTCCGCACGAGGCCTGGCGTGTGATGCCCAAGAGATCGTGCTGTGCGCCGGCACCGGTGAAGCGATCGTGCTGCTCACCTTGGCCTTCGGCTGGGCAGGAAATGCTCCCGTTGCCGTCGAAGACCCTGGATATCACCCGGTCCGTCGCGCGTTGGAGGCGGCAGGCGCTTCGTGGACGCCTTTCAACGCCTCCGATCCCGACCGCTATGTCGACCATCTCCGCGCGGTCTCACCGACACCGGCCGCTGTATACCTCACCCCCAGCCATCAATATCCATTGGGCTACCGCCTGAGCTACGACTCGCGACTGGAACTTCTTGACTGGTCAGCAACCACCGGAGCAATCCTGCTCGAAGACGACTACGACGGAGAATTCCGCTTCGGCGTGCCGCCGATCAGCAGTGTCGCCGCGATGGCACCGAACGCGAACTGTATCTACGTCGGGACCGTGTCCAAGGCGCTGGACCCCGGTTTGCGCGTCACCTATCTGCGGGTCCCCCCGCACCTCCTGCCGCGGGTGCTGGAGGTTCGCGCTGCGATCGGCGCCACCGTCTCCGCACCATGTCAGTGGGCGCTGCACGAGCTACTCAGAACAGGCGGACTCACCCGCCACGTCGCCAGAGTCCGCAAGGTGTACCGAGACCGGCGGAAAGCATTGGTCGATGCCCTCGAAGCGCTCCCATCCCACCCTCAGATCCAAGGCGCCGACGCAGGCCTGCACCTGGTTCTGCCCCTCCCGCAGAGCATGTCAGCCGCGACTGTCGCCCGCCAAGCCCGGCGCCGCGGAGTCCTGATCGCCGATCTGGACGAGTTTCGCACCGTGCCTGATCCCTCGAACCCCATTCTGGCGCTCGGGTACTCGAAAGCCAACCCGTCGGAGATCCGCCGGGCCGTACGGGTTCTCGCTGAATTACCGGCGTTCCAGCCGGGTCAACGCCAACCGAGTTTCTAAGTTCGTAACACAGTGGTTGCACCCCAACCAGACGGACTGGACTGTGCACGCGGACATACGCACACCAGCATTGTCGTCATGACCCACACACCGCTCTCTGCGAACAGCGAAGACGTCGCCGACGACGCTCTGCCCGTGAATGAGGAAACACAGGTTCATCGGTACCGTTGGCTGCAGCGCACCAGCCGGTCGGATCTGTACGAGGTACTGGAGGCTGGTCTCATTGCTCACGTCGGCTTCCTGCGAGATGGGAAGCCCATGGTGATACCAATGGCGTACGCCTTGGTCGATGGTCACATGCTGATGCACGGCTCCACCGGTGCGGGATTGAACCGGACGGCAAAGCAAGGGGTTGAGTTATGTGCCACTATCAGCATCTGCGACGGGCTCGTCTACGCACAGAACCTATTCGACTCCACTCTCAACTACCGCTGCGCCATCGTCTTTGGCACGGCGATACCCGTCGAAGGTGAAGCAAAGACGACCGCCATCAAGGCGATCTCCGAAAGACTCATGCCGGGCCGTTGGAATGAGGTCGAACCCCCGACTACCCGTCAAATGGCTGCAACATACGTGCTCAAGCTCGCTCTCGACCAAGTGAGTGTGAAGATCCGTGCTGGTGCCCCGGATGATTCTCCCGTCGACAGTATCTGGACAGGTTATGTGCCAATGGTCACCCAACTCCTGGACCCTGTAGCACAAGAAGGGGTGAACGCGGCAGAGGCGCCGTCGTTACGTCCGGCCATTTCTCGGTTCAACGACATCGCTATCCGCCACCTGGCATGACCAACTCAACGAAGGCATCAGTATGACCATCGCTCCCAACATTCAAGCTACGACCACGAATCGGACATCAACGGGCGTGCCCGGATTCGTAGAACGCTACGCGAACTGGACCGATGAACAGTCGGATCGCGCAGCGGTCCTCGCCGGTCGAATGGATGCCGGCGAATTCGACATGATTCGTGTCTCATTCGTCGATCCCCACGGATTTCCGCGTACTAAATGGCTTGCTCCTCAAGTGTTTTCATCAGCTCTGCGCAGCGGACTCGACTACAGCCTGGCGCCATTCATACAGGATACCGGCCAGGATATCGCCGTAGATCTGTTCGCCCGCGGAGTGGGCCACGACCTTCCTGAGTTCGAGGGGTCATCGGATTTTGTCGCTGTTCCCGATCCTCTGACGTTCCGCTCGCTGCCGTGGGCGCCTCGAACAGGCTGGGTACTCGCCGACGAGTTCTTCAAGACCGGTAGCCGTTTACCGCTGTCCCCACGGAATGCTCTACGCCAGCAAGTCCAACGGCTCGAGCGTCGAGGACAAACGTACGTCGTCGGGCTGGAGATCGAGTTTTATCTCACTCGACTTGTGCGGAACGAGTTATCTTTTGGCGACGTCGGCGGATTCGGGACGCCGGGGACTGCTCCAACCGTTCAGCCGGTCGACCTCGGTTACCAGTTCAATGGCGATGACCATCTCGATCAGATTGCGGACTTTCTCATGCCACTGTGTGGCACCCTCGTCGATCTGGGTTTGCCGCTGCGCAGTGCTGAGCACGAATCAGGGCCAGGGCAGATCGAGATCACGTTCGAACCGCTAGAAGGACTTGCTGGCGCTGATGCAGTCATTCTCTTTAAGGCAGCGGTGCGACAGTTCGCCCGGCGTAACGGATTTCATGCCAGTTTCATGTGCAAGCCTGCCCTGCAAGGCTGCGACCCGAGCGGATGGCACCTCCACCAGTCGATCGCCGACAGCCAGACTGGTCACAATCTCTTCATGTCCGACGTACCTGGGCAGCTGGTATCGCAACTCGCGGAGAACTTCGCCGGTGGTTTGATCGCAAACGCGGCGGCATCCAGTCTTTTCACCACGCCGACAATCAACGGCTATCAGCGATATTCCGAATCGCACACACTCGCACCGACTTTGGCAGGCTGGGCTGACGACAATCGTGGAGCGATGATTCGAGTGCTCGGCGCGCCGCACGACCCTAGCCCAGATTTTTCGGGGATTATCGCTGGTGACGGCGTGTAGATAAGCGAAAGTGCCTGTCCTGCAAGGGATAATTGGACTTCTCTAGGGTTCAACCATCCTGACGGGAAGGCACTTCGCAGGTGAAGAGTATCGCGGCCGCATCGCGGGTGAAAGTGTCAGCCGACGGCCACGGGGTCGTGTCGCACGCCGGGATGGGCCTACTGCGGGAACTGGCCGACCGGACCGGGTTATCAGCGCAGGTCACCGGGCTTTGGCCGACACCTACCGCGGGCCGTGGAGCTACGCACCCGGCGAGGTGTTCGCTGATCTGGCCGCGGCGGTCGCCGACGGCGCGGACTGCATTGACGGGGTCGGCCAACTGTGCGGCGACCGTGAGCACGCGTTCGGCGCGAAAGCCTCCACGACCACGATGTGGCGGCTGGTCAATGAGCGCATCGACGCTGCACACCTGCCTGCGGTGCGCGCGGCCCGCGCCAGCGCGCGGCGGCGGCCTGGGCCGCCGGTGCGGCCCCGAACCGGGTGGCTGGCTGCACATCGACATCGACGCCACCCTGGTGATCGATCACTCCGACAACAAACACGGCGCGACGCCGACCTGGAAGAAGTCGTTCGGGCACCATCCGCTGCTGGCGTTCCTGGACCGCCCCGAGATCGCCGGCGGGGAAGCCCTGGCCGGGCTGCTGCGCAGCGGCAACGCGGGCTCCAACACCGCCAGCGACCACGTCATCGTCCTGGCCCAGGCGCTGGCAGCGCTGCCCGCGCCGTGGCGGCCCGACTCGAGTCGTGGCGGTGATCCCGACCGGCCCCAGGTGCTGGTGCGTTGCGACACCGCCGGAGCCACCCACCGATTCGCCGACGCCTGCCGTGAGCAGGGGTCGGATTCTCCTTCGGCTACCCGTCGACGCCCGCGTCCAGGACGCCGTGGACACACTCAACCTTGCCGAGGGCTGGTACCCGGCCATCGACACCGACGGTGGGCTGCGCGACGGCGCCTGGGTCGCCGAGGCCACCACCTTGGTCAACCTCAACAGCTGGCCGCCGGGCACCCGGCTGATCCTGCGCAAAGAGAGACCGCATCCCGGCGCCCAGCTGCGGTTCACCGACACCGACGGGATGCGCGTCACCGCGTTCATCACCGACACACCGCCCGGTGTCGTGGCCGGCCAAGTCGCCGGCCTGGAGTTGCGGCACCGCCAGCACGCCCGCGTCGAGGACCGCATCCGCGAACTCAAGAACGCCGGCCTGCGCAACCTGCCGTGTCACGGCTTCTGGGCCAACGCCGCCTGGCTCGAGATCGTCCTGGCCGCCGCCGACCTGGTCATCTGGGCACGGCTCATCGGATTCACCAGTGATCCGACGCTGGCCCGCGCCGAGATCGCCACGTTCCGCTACCGCGTGCTGCACGTCGCGGCCCGCATCACCCGCGGCGCCCGCCAACTCCGGCTGCGCATCGACGCCACCTGGCGCTGGGCCACCTCGATCGCGACCGCCTGGCAGACGATCCGCACCGCCTTCGGATAACAGCCGGCCTCCTGACCGATCGATCACGAAAGACATACCGGCCCTAGGAAAGCCCGCCCCACCCGGCGACACGGGACCAACCCACCATGCCCTGTGACCGCAGACGTCACCCGACCAACCATCACGCCCTACAGATCCACCGCCATCACCATCGACGAAAAATCCGGGCTAGCACTCATTTAGAGAACAGAATCGGTGAGCCAGCAGCGAATCCCTACCTTTACATGGCCTCACAGCTCGTTGCCGGACTCGATGGAATCGACCGGGGAGCTACTCCCGGCGAGATGTCGTCCGACCCACATCACGACAGCACCGGTCAGCGACTTCCGATCTCGTTGGAGGAAGCCGTTTCTGCCCTCGAGGAAAGCTCACTTTTTCGAGACCAGCTTGGGGACTCACTGGTGACGGTGCTGACGATGCTGAAGCGCAACGAACTCAAGCGTTTCGACCAGGACACGTCAAATCAAGCCGAGCATGCCAATGGTGTCTCCCGTTGGGAGCACCAGGAGTACTTCGCGGCGTTCTGACCAAACTGGGCTCGGTCCGGCGCGACCAGGAGCCGCTTGCGCGCTTTCCCATAGTGATCCGCCCGGTGTGTTCGGAGGCGCGGTGAATGGCTCTGCCAAGGCATTGTCGGCACTTTACCCGATGCCACCCATAGACTGAGTTACCCCGAGATCGCGGCATAGTTTCGCGAAATCCTCTGACAGGGTACTGACTTCCGTGATCTGAATTAAGCCGGATCCGGCTTAATTCGGATTATGCCGAGGTTTGCGTTCAGCCGAGGATGTGATCAGATGGGCGGAGGTGGCTTTAAGCGTGTCTTCGACGAGTTCGGTGCGCAGCGCATATGCGCTGCAATCGTCCCGCCTGCAACCTCCGTGAGCAGCAGTCGATGACCGTGGCCAGATACAGGTTGGCGCCGGTGGCCAGCGGCAAGAGGTGATGTCCCCGACCTACTTGACGTTGGTGGTCGCGGCATTGGATGTCACGACGAAGCAGGTCAGAAACCTTCTGGTTGGCCGGATCCGGTGTGGTGGTCTTCACCCCGTCGTCGCCGGCGATCCCGGCGACACGCATCACCCGCGCCACCCGCTTGTGGTTGACCCGCCCGATATCGGGCACGCCGTCGTTGAGCTCGGCGGTCAACTGGGGGGACTGGTCAGCGGCTATTCGCGCCTGCCCGCGGCCACGCATCGGCAGCAGTCGCAATAATCGAGGCGTCATCGCGCCATAGTCCGCCCGCACCAGTAGACGGATCACTCCGAGCCGATTGACCGCCTTCCATCGCTTTCTGCCGGTGGCGTCTAATCTGATTCCACCGATGATCGGCTGGTTGACGGGGTGTCGTAATGAAGAAAGTGCCCTCTGAGCTGGAAAGATTGATGTTCTCTAGGCAACAATCTGACCCGCACAAGAAAGGCACTTTCAGTGCAAGTGTCCCACACGTTCGGTCCCGACTCCGCTGTGTTCGACGAGGACAATCTCGTGTCGTGTGCCGGCCTGGTCCCGGTGATGGCTTTGGCCGAGCAAGCCGGCCTGACACGGTTGTTGGACAACAAGATTCACATTGAGTCGACGCGGGTCAAGTCCGGTGCGGCCAACCCGGCCCCGAAACTGGCCACCCTGATCGCGGGCATGTGCGCCGGTGCGGACTACATCGACGATGTCGACCTGGTCCGCGCCGGCGGCATGAAGACCCTGTTCGAGCGCGTGTATGCCCCTTCGACTGTGGGAACCCTGCTGCGGGAGTTCACCTTCGGTCACGCCCGCCAACTCGATTCGGTGCTGGCCGAGCATTTGGCTGGTCTCTGTGAGCGGGTGGATCTGCTCCCGGGATCGGATGTACGCGCCTTTGTTGATATCGACTCCCTGGTACGCCCGGTCTACGGACACGCCAAACAGGGCGCCTCCTACGGGCACACCAAGATCGCCGGCAAACAGGTCCTGCGCAAAGGGCTGTCCCCGCTGGTCACCACCTTGAGCACCGACACCGCCGCGCCGGTGGTCACCGGCATCCGGTTACGGGCCGGGAAAGCCAACTCCGGTAAAGGGGCCGCCCGGATGGTCGCCCAAGCCTTGACCACCGCCCGTGCGGCCGGGGTCAGCGGACAGATCACGGTGCGCGGTGACAGTGCCTACGGATCACGGGCGGTGATCCGGGTGTGCCGCCGCTACGGGGCGGTGTTCTCCCTGGTGCTGACCCGCAACACCGCCGTGCAACGCGCCATCAATGCGATTCCCGAGGACACGTGGACCCCGGTGCGGTACCCGGGTGCAGTCCATGACCCCGAGACTGGGGCCTGGATCTCTGATGCTGAGGTCGCTGAAACCAGCTACACCATGGCCGAATCGGACGGCTATGAGGCGGTCACCGCCCGCTTGATCGTGCGCCGCGTCAAGGACGCCACCCAACCCGAAGACGGTCTGTTCCCGATCTGGCGGTATCACCCGTTTTTCACCAACACCACCGAGCTGGCCACCGACGCCGATATCACCCACCGCCGCCACGCCATCATCGAAACGACCTTCGCCGACCTCATCGACGGCCCCCTGGCCCACATCCCTTCAGGACGTTTCGGCGCCAACAGTGCCTGGGCCATCTGCGCGGCCATCGCCCACAATCTGCTGCGCGCCGCAGCGACGCTGGCCGGCATCCGTCATCGCACCGCGCGCGGGGCCACGCTGCGTTGCCACCTGGTCAACGTCCCGGCCCGCCTGGCCCGCCCCCAACGCAAACCGATCCTGCACCTACCCACCCACTGGCCCTGGGAATCCTCCTGGACCACACTGTGGCACAACATCATCGGTCACCGATCCAGCGCCTGAACCAGCACCAACTCGACCCGACAACCAGGACCCCAACAGGAAAACTGGGCAGACCAGCGGTCCCACCATGGCAACCCCCAGCAGCAATCAAGATCAAGATCTCGACCCGACACCACAGGGCCGATCGGTGCTTTCAGGCTAATCCTGCGGGTGAGGCCTGCCCAGCCGATCAGTGGGGTTGCGATCTCTCGGCTCCACCAGTCGGTTGATAGCCTCGTGAGTCCGGATCCGCGTAAGCGCCTCGTCGTCCTCGTCGATCTGCTTGGTCACCAACTTTTGCGTCGAGCCCGCTGGAATGATGACGGCGCCACGTCCCCGAACCTCACGCGAGCAGTCGAAACGCTAGCTCTGCTGTTGGATCGCCCTCACATGCAATCGGTCTACCCTCAAGATCGCATTCGCGATGCGCTCAACGTCAATGGGCCGGATTCCAGCTACGTTGATTCGCCCCGACGTCGTCCCGTAGATTCCGAAGTGTTCTGCAAGAGAATTCATCTGGGACTTCGACAGCGGTAATAGGGAGAACATTCCCCGGTGGTGAGCGACGGACTGCAGCGCTTTGGAAACTTCCGCACCGAATGCCAAACCCAGTGCGACCCGGTTCTCTCTGATATGCGATCGCATACCGTCTAGTTCTGTGACCCACATTTCTCTAAGGTTGACGTCCGACAGTATTGCCGCTACTACAGCGCTTCCGTGGTCGGGCGGCATTGAATAGTTCACTCTAGCAATGCTCTCCAGAATCGGAGAAGCTGCACGAGCCACCGCCCCGCTGGATCCAACGACGATGCAGCATCCTGCCCGCTCGCAATAGAGGCCAAAGTTCTTTGAGCAACTCACCGCGACCAGGGCTTCTGGAACTCTTGCAATCATGTATCGCAGGCCTGCCAGGTCGGCGTCGATCCCATCACCGAGGCCCACGTATGCGATATCCACCAGGGGTAGCAACCGCTTTTTAAGGATCGTGTCGGTCACAGCGACCCACGCGGCATCCGAAAGGTCGACGCCTGTCGGGTTGTGGCAACAGCCCTGTATTAACACGACATCACCTGCCTCGGCGCACTCGAATGCGGCGAGCATGCCGTCTAGGTCGAGGCAACCGTCGCTATTGACGTACGGGTAGTAGCGGACGCGAAGTCCCGCGCGCATCATGATCGGTTGATGGTTGACGTAGGAGGGTGAGCTCAGCCAGACGGTAGCAGACGGCGTTGTCGAGGCGATAAAGTCGGCCAACAGTCGGAGAGCCCCGGTGCCGGCGATGGTCTGCATCGCATAGGCGCGGCTCGCGACGTCGACATCTCCGAGTACCCACTGGGTCATCAGCTGGTTGAACTCAACGTTGCCAGAAAGCCCACGATAGGCCTTTGTCAGTCCATTCTCGGTGAGTCTACGTTCGGCCTCAGCGACTGCGCCCATCACGGGAGTGGCACCGCTCCTGTCGCGATACACACCAACCACAAGGTCGAGCACATCGGGTCGGGTGTCTCGTTGCAGCCGGTTGGCGACTGCCCAAAGCGGATCAATTGCTACGGACTCGATTAGTTCAAGCATTTATTTCTCTTTTACTCTTCGATCGAACATAGGACAACGCAACTCCGACAACTATCAGCACAACGCCGAACACAACTGCCTCCGTCGGCTTCTCGCCGAGTAGAGGCACCGCGAGGAGAACGGTAGCGACCGGACTAAGCGACCCCAGAACGGAACTGCGTTGGGCACCTATCGTGCGGATCGCATACCGGTAGGACAAATTCGCTATGACTCCGACTCCGAGGCCTTGTACCAGCACGAACACGATTGCGTCGTGGGTGAATACACCTTGAAGATTGCCGGGCAGGACACCTATAGCCAGCAAAATGAACGTGACCACCGCCGATGGGATACTCAAAAGCAACGTGCATCCGACTGCGTCCAAATCTGTTGCACTAAGCGCAGTTGTGTACATCGACCACATCATGCTTGCTGCAACCAGAATCGAGGCTCCGAAGAGCAATGTCATATTAGCATTCGACAGGGGATTAGATAGCAATCCGCCGACACCGCAAGTAATGACCACAGCGCCGCTGATTTCATACGTGGTCGCTTTACGGCCAGCGCGCGTCAGAGCGAGAGCGAGGGCGAATACCGGGACCAGGCCTGGAATGAGCGCCCCGACAAAGATGGCGGTACTCAACGAACCGCCCCAGGACGCGGTGAGAAAGTACGGGAGTCCCGCTCCCACAAAGATCATCGCTGCGATACTCCATCGAATACGACAAATCGTCCGCCACCGAGAGGGGAGCCACGGCAACAACACCACCATGGGGACAGCAAAGCGGATTAACGCAACCTCGCCCGCGGCCATTTCTGATACCTCAATGAATCGGATACTCAATGCGAATGCAGCCCATACGGCCACCGTCAAACCCATTGCGGCATAACCGAACAACGCGCGGTCGGGTTGAGTCTCATCGGCTGCGGGGCCCTCCGGGGCGGTAGCCATTGCGGCCATTCTGGCGATTCCCTTCAAGGCAGCCCTCTAGGGCAGTGCTGAAACGCCCTGGAAATCCCGGAGGCTCCTGACCTTGGAAACGAGGATGCAGGTATGCCGAAGGAACAGTCGCCCGGGAAGCCGACGACACGTCGATACAGTGCTGAAGAGAAGGCCACCGCGGTGCGGATGGTCCGCACGCTGCGGGCTGAGCTGGGCACCGAGCAGGGCACGGTGCAGCGGGTCGCTCGCCAGCTCGGCTACGGCGTGGAATCGGTGCGCACCTGGGTCCGTCAAGCCGACATCGACGACGGTTATTCACCCGGGGTGTCCACCGTGGAATCCCAGCGCATCAAAGACCTCGAGCAGGAGAACCGAGAACTCAAGCGCGCCAACGAGATTCTGAAACGAGCGGCGAGTTTCTTCGGGGCGGAGCTCGACCGCCAACACAAGAAATAGTCGAGTTCATCGACGCCAATCGCGAGGAGTTCGGGGTCGAGCCCATCTGCACCGTCCTGCGAAGCGCAGGCCTGCAGGTGGCCCTGAGCACCTACTACGACATCAAAGCACGGGTCCCGTCGGCGCGGGCCCAGCGTGACGCCGTCCTGGGGCCGGCGTTGTGTCAGCTCTGGAAAGACAACTACTGCGTCTACGGGGCCCGCAAGCTCTGGAAAACCGCCCGCCGCGACGGCTACGACGTCGGCCGGGATCAGGTGGCCCGGCTGATGCGGGATGCCGGCATCGAAGGAGTCCGGCGCGGCAAACGGGTCCGCACCACCAAACCCGACCCAGCCGCGGCGCGGCATCCAGACTTGGTGAAGCGAAAGTTCACCGCGACGGCACCGAACGACCTTTGGGTGACGGACCTGACATTCGTGCCGACCTGGGCCGGGTGGGGTATGTGTGTTTCATCATCGATGCCTATTCGCGGATGATCGTGGGGTGGCGGGTGGCCTCGCATATGCGGACCTCGATGGTGCTCGATGCACTGGAGATGGCGCGGTGGTCACGTGGAAATACGTTGCCAGGCTTGAGATGTCACTCAGATGCCGGGTCGCAATTCACCTCCATTCGCTACGGAGAAAGGCTCGCTGAGATCGGCGCAGTCCGTCAATCGGACCGTCGGGACAGTTTCGATAACGCTCTCGCGGAGACAGTCAACGGCTACTACAAGGCTGAACTGATCTACGGCCCCGCCCGCACCGGGCCATGGAAGACCGTCGAGGACGTCGAGTTGGCGACGCTCAGCTGGGTCTACTGGCACAACACCAGCCGACTGCACAGCTACCTCGGCGACATCCCACCTGCCGAGTTCGAAGCTGCGTTCTACGATGCATACCGGACCGACCAACCCTTGATCGGAATCCAATAGCCCGAGCCTCCGGGAAACCCAGGGCGTTTCAGTGCTGACCGATCTCATGTGTAAGGATAGAGGAGTTCTCAAGCAATAGGATTGCTGAAACTGACATCAAATCAGGGTTTGTTGGCACAATCTGCCAAGGAAGAGAAGAATGGACGACTTAGACCAAGCCATCGTGCGGGAGTTGCAGCAGAACGGCCGGATAACTAATCAAGAGTTAGCGGATCGGGTAGGTTTGACGGCATCGCCATGTTTGCGACGCGTCAAACAGCTCGAAACGGCAGGGGTCATTACCGGCTATACAGCAGTAGTGGATCCCCGAGCTTTAGGTATGTCCATCACCGCTTTCGTGCGAATTCGCTTGGATAGACATTCACAGGATGCGGTCGATGCATTCGAATCGGCAATCCGGCTCATCGAGAACGTCCTGGAATGTTTCGTTGTCACTGGCGAGAGTGACTACTTGCTGCGAATTGTGGTCACAAACCTCGAGCAGTACGAGCGAGTAATCCGAACCCGACTCCAACGTCTGCCCGGAATTACTTCCATCGATTCCAGCTTTACGTTCGGACAGATCAAACAGACTTTCGTGTATCCACCGATTGCCCAGCAAGGGATGTGACTACCGGCGGTGAACCGCTGATCTCCCGGCCTGTCCGTCGATCCCCCTGGTAGCCAATAAAGATCGGCCGATCCTTGGCGTGACAGATTGCCAGACCGTAGTCGTCACGGTCACCCTCATTCTCTTGTGTAACAACGGCTTTCGCTCGACGGAGCTCGGATTTCGATATCCCGACGACATCGATGTCAAGGGTCGAACTGACCGCCAGCACCCAAACGGATTCGTGAACCGTGAGCGATGGTCTGGCTCAATGATCTACCAATGCAGCGAAGTTCGCAGTCACCCGGCGCAATGGTCCTTCAGCGCATGTGTCCCGCCTCCCGGGATCCAAGCACGTTTGTGAAGGCCTCAACTAAATCGGGAACGTCATCCGCGCGGAGCGCCGACGTAGTTACGCGGACACCAGACGGGGTTGAAATTCTGAATCGGTCGCCTTCCAACACTGCGTATCCCCTGTCCCGCAGGCCAATAACAGCTTCTGTCTCATGGATGACGGGTACCCACACGTTGAAACCTGAACGCCCACGTGCCGGGATGCCTACCTGCTGCAGGCCCGCAACCAGAGCGTCCCGACGTAGAGAGTAGGTCTCCCTCGCGCCGTTCAGCGTCATTTCGATACTCTCACTGCTGAGCATCTCCGCAACAGTTTCCTGCAGGATGTGGCTCACCCACCCGATGCCGAGTTGTTGTCTACGCTCGACGCGAGACACCGTCGTCTCGTCCCCTACCAGAATGGCCAGCCGGAAATCAGCGCCGAAAGCTTTCGCGAAGGATCGAACAACTGCCCAACGCTTTCGGCCTTCTGTCACCAATGAAATCGCTGGAACCCCCACGATCAATGCGGCGTGATCGTCCTCCACGATGAGGGCGTCATCAACACCATCCAAAACCCCTTTAAGCTGGCTAGCTCGCTCGAACGTCAGCGCCGATCCAGTTGGATTCTGTGCACGAGGCGTGACGATGACAACACGTGCGCCACGCCGTAGAGCTTGATCCAAGCTGACAGGGATCATGCCGGCATCATCACACTTGACCGGTTCGGGCATCAGTCCCAGCGCACGCACCAAGCTGAGGGTGCGGGAAAAGCATGGATCTTCTAACGCAACTTTGTCTCCAGCCTTCGTGTGGGCCATCAGAACCCGTTCGATGCCGTCTAATGCACCTCCGACCACAGTCAGATGCGCTGCTGAGATGCCGTCAGCGCTAAGGCGCCGCGCAGCAGCGATCCGCAGATTTGAAGACACCGGGCCAAATCTGCCCTCGCGGATGGTCCTCTTTCCGCCGGTCATCAGGGCAGTGCTAAAGTCCGGTAGTAGCGCTGGGTCGGCCCGGCCCGACGCGAGGTCCATGATCGATCCATGTGGCGCACCGTCACCCACAGGGTCAACGACAGAGCCGATGACGCGGGTACCGCGCCGACGGTCGCCATGCACTAAGCCCCATGTTTGTAGCTGTCGATAGGCGTTGGCCACCGTCGTTGAGTTCACCCCGAGCTGTTCTGCTAAATTTCGAATCGTGGGCAGTGCGTCGCCCGGGGCCAACGCTCCTGAGCGGATTGCCTTTTCCAACCTTTCGCCTATTTCGAGGGCGGTTGCGGCACCGTCGAGGATGTCCACGTCACGAAAGACCATACGATGACCTTACAAATAGGAGGCTTCCGATGCCCACGGCCTTACGGGTTTGAGATCTGAAACCTCCTGTTCGCAAGACACGGCACAATTCGGCGAACCTCCTCTATTCTTTCACTGCGCAAGGTGGCACAGAATGTCCCCGGCTCCTCCCCTGCACCGGCGACAACAACGCCCATCGGATCCAGAATCTGGCTCTGCCCTATGTAAGTTGGCGCGGTCTGGCTTGACGCCACGACGTATACCGTGTTCTCGATTGCGCGTGCCCTGCTCAGCAACTCCCAATGTACTTCCTTCATCGGACCGGAACCCCATGCTGAGGGCACGAGAAGTGCATTCGCGCCTGCGTCGACTAGCCTGCGAGCGGATTCTGGGAACCGGACGTCGTAACAAGTCATCATTCCGAACGTCAGATCGTTGATCTTGAAGACATAAGGGTCCGCCAGCGGCCCGGGCCTGACTTTTTTGGATTCTACAACCCCGAACGCATCGAAGAGATGCACCTTGCTGTACGTCCCCTGCACCGCACCGTGCCTATCGAGATGCACAAGTGTGTTGGAATATCGGGTATCACCGTCGTCGATCTTCTCGCTCATGCCGAAAACAATATGGACACCGTGTGCATTCGACAGTCGGGAAAGTTCCTGGACGAACGGTCCGGTAATGAATTGCGCCGGAGCGATAAGGCCACTTCGGGTTGGGTCCGTCCACATCGAGTTTTCCGGGAAGACGCATAAATCTGCGCCCTCCTCGACCGCACGGTCGACGCCTGCTCTGATCTGACTAATGTTTGCTTCAATATCTACCTGCACCGCATACTGCGTCACAGCTACACGTACGGACATTGCACTTCACATCCTTGCTTAAAGTTCACACGACCTGCTGCAAATGATTGGGGTTGATATCAGAAAAAGTGATCAACGTACTACAAATCGGAGACCAACCAGCCTTTCGATCAGCATCACGATGATCATCGACCCGCCGATCAGAGCTACTGATAGTGCGGCGATTACAGGATCTGCGCGGACCTCCAAGTATTGAAACATTTCCACAGGAAGTGTCGAGATAGCAGTACCCGAGACGAACATCGAAAGCACGGATTCGTCAAACGATACAATAAAGGCCATCAGTGATCCCGTAACTACGCCCGGCATGATAATGGGTAAAGTGATCCGCCGGAAAACATAGGCGGGCTTAGCGCCCAGGACCGCAGCAGCTTCTTCGCAAGAAATGTCGGAGGTATGCAAGCTCATGAGAACCGTGCGAACGCAGTAGGGAAATGCAATGCTGAAATGAGCCACAACCAAGCCTGTGAACGTCCCGCGGAGTCCTGCTGGTGCCAAGACGAGAAGTAGACCGAGACCGAGGACAACTGTGGGAACTAACAGCGGCATCAAGAAAAAACCTTCTATAGCACGTTTGAAGGGGAAATCTCGCCGCTCGATGGCTAACGCTGCCGGAACAGCGGCTGCCACAACTAGGGCCGTCACAATGAGTGACACGATTAAGCTCACCACCAAGCCTCTCGCAAAATCATCGTTGCGAAGCAATACCCGGTATGGATCCAGGGAGAACCCCGCTGGTGGAAAGCGTAGAGTGGGTTCGTTGCTGAATGACATAACGACGATCACAAGTAATGGTGCCAAGAGGAACAAGTAAACGCTCAATAACGCACATATGCTGCTGGTTCTGGATAGGCCAGCTTTAAACGAATCGCCCCGAAAGTGAGAATAAATGTGTCGGCCGGTCATTTGTTCACCACGCTCAACAGTCGTCGTTGAACGATTATGAAAAGTGCAAAAATCATTACAAGCATTGTCGACATAGCCGCCGCGAGGGGCCAGTTCAACGTCTGGGTTGCTTCGTTGTAGATCTCTGTTGCAAGGAGGAATACCCGTCCGCCGCCCATGAGCTGCGGAGTCACAAAGGACGAGATCGATAACACGAAAACGAGTAGTGCGGCTGCGAGGACGCCCGGTGCACTCAGCGGGAATGTAATCTTCCAAAATGCTTGGGAGCGAGACGCGCCAAGCGACCGAGCAGCCTCCTCAAGCGATTCGTCGACACGTCCGAAGCCGGACAGCATCACGAGAATTGCGTAAGGCATCATGATTTCGATGAGGGCAATCACTATTCCGAGATAATTGTCAGACAGCTGGAGGGGTTGGCTAATCAGGCCTACGGCCATGAGGGCGCTATTCAGAATGCCGTTATCGCTGAGAATTGCTATCCAGCCGAATGTACGCGCTATGGAGGAGGTTAATAAGGGCGCGATCGCCAAGGCAATGAGAAGGCCCTTCCAGCGTGTCGTCGTTCTCGCTAGAAACAAAGCTACAGGGTATGAAATTACTGTTGTTAGTGCCGCGACGACAACACCGAGAATAACAGTGTCCGAAAGGGCCGACCAAATGAGCGGGGAAGTGAAGGCGTCACGATACGTTTGGAGCGAAAGCCTTCCCAGAACCTCATAGCTCGGGCCTATTTCGTCGAAAGCGATACGCACAACCCAAGCAAACGGGATCAAGAAGGAGACAAGTAGACCAATTAGCGCTGGGGTGAGATGAAGCAGTCCACTCTTGGGCCGCTCCAGTCCCGAACTCGCCGGCACTCCCTTAGTACCGTTCTCCAACTGGTCGCTCAGATTGTATGTGGACACGGTGTCTCAGAGGCTGAAGTTTCTGGCACCAGGTAACCGGAACTCGGCTCCCAGCTAACTGTGACCCGATCTCCCGGTTGAGGCCGGTGACCTCCCCGGGCTGGGTAGCTCGCTCGCAATGACCGGTCCCCGACTTCGATCGTCAGGCTCACCCGATCACCCGTATACCCACTGGTTTGCACCACTCCTCCCAGCCCGGGTTTCAGGGGGGTTCGGACACTCTGATCCCTCGGATGATCAATAATCAGGTGGTGGGGGCGGATCAGGAGATTACAACGCTTGACGTCGAGGACATCTGGCCCGCTAGCGGCAAATCGGCGCCCCTCCAGGCTAACTTCGTAATTCCCCGCAGGCCCGGCAGAACCAATAGCCGTAACAGGGATCAAGTTCGCATTCCCAATAAATCTCGCGACGAATTCTGTCCTGGGTTGCTCGTAGACCTCGGCCGGTGTGCCGATCTGTTCAATTATTCCGTTGTTCATAATCGCCACTAAATCTGACATATCCAGGGCTTCATCCTGGTCGTGTGTGACGAAGAGAGTCGTCGTGTGCAAGCGCTGTTGAATCTGGCTGATTTCGGTGCGCATCGATTCTCTCAACTTTGCGTCGAGATTCGACAGTGGCTCGTCGAGTAAAAGCACCTTCGGCTCTACCACCAGTGCCCGCGCCAAGGAGACACGCTGCTGCTGTCCGCCCGAGAGTTCCCTTGGGCTCCGTTTGCCAAGATCTTTCATATGCACCATCGCGAGGGCAGTGTCCACCAATTCGGCCCGCTTGGTTTTACTCATCTTGCGGACCTGGAGCCCGAACGCCACATTCTCATCGACAGTCATGTGCGGGAACAAGGCATAAGATTGAAACACCATCCCCATGTTCCGCTTGTGGATGGGTGTGCGGGAAATGTCTTGACCATCAAGGATTATTCGACCAGAAGTGGGAGCGAGTAGCCCCGCAACCATCCTGAGTGTGGTGGTCTTCCCACAACCAGACGGGCCCAGAAGCGCAACCAGCTTTCCCCGCGGCACGGTCAAACTCAGCGAACCGACCACGTCTGGTCCGCCGTTCCCATATGCCTTACGCAAGTCGCGGAGAGTAAGCTCGGCACCGGGCTCCTGCGAAGAACCTAGGTTCTTAACGTGCGACTGTTGCTGAACCGCAGTGTGATTAGCCACCGACAACCTCGCTGCGCCAATCTGCACCCCACTGGTCACGAACCTGAGCGGTCAGCCACGGCCAGTCGAAGGGGATGGCGTCGGGGCTGTCGGCTCGCAGAATGACGCTCTCGACTTCTGGGGGAAGCGTCACCCCCTCAACTGACGGCGCGTAGGGCATGAGTTGTGAGAATCGGCTTTGGGTCTGCGCATCGAGCGCATAGTTTGTAAAGAGCTGTGCCGCTTCAGCATTAGAGCTTGACTCGGTGATGTTGATGGTGTTCGTCTGAAATATGGAGCCCTCGGTGTTCGCGACGGCCAATGCTCCCCCGGACTCGGATGCATAGCTTCGAGCGCGAGCGTTCCACCCAATCGAAATGCTTGCTGCTCCCGATTGCACCAAGGTGTACTGTTCGGGGCTTGGATCGAACGTAGAAACTCTGGGTCGAAGTTCTGCCATGCGGTCCAAGACCGTGCCGACGTCCTGCTTGTAATCGACCCCCATTACATCGGCCATGATCGCTATCCAGCCGATTGCCATCAAGCTTGGTGGCGATGGTAACGCTATCTGTGTGGCTCGGTCGTCCCAAAGGGAGTTCCAACTGTCCGGGGTGAAGCCGAGCTCAACGGGGTTGTACATGAGGACGATGCTGTCGAAGGTCAACGCTGGGCCGTATCCGCTGGCGTTGACAGCCCGGTCGATGACGTTGTCCAAGTTGGGGATACCGTCGGCCGATAGCTTTGCGAATCGCCCTTCGGCGATAGCTGTATCGGCTACGGACGTATCCATGATCACCACGTCGAATTGTCCTGAGGAGCCATCGGCACGCAGGTTGGCCAGCATCTCACTGGAGCCAGAAGCTGAGAGCAGATTCACTTCGTATCCCGGATTAGCTTCCAGGAACGGGTCGACCACTGCCTGTCTGTAGCTGTCCTGAAACAGCCCAGCGTAAGTCAGAATGTTGATGGTGTTGGGGTTGCTGGCTGTGTCGCTTAGCGGGGAGCACGCTGTGACGGCGGTTAATGTCAACGCGCATAGAGATTGCGCGCAACGCAATAACGTACGGCGAGATATGCTATTCATCGTGTTTGACTTTCGAATTTCTTGATACGTCAGATCAAGTAGATTTCGCCGACTCCGCTGTCGCGTCTGCAGGATCTCTAATTGCGGTGAGTAGGCTAGTACATTTGGTATTACTGATGGACTGCGGCAACGACCCGCTGAAGCACCGTTGCTTGGTCAATTGCGTCCTGAGCCCGACCAGCGCCTAATGGGTTCGCAATTTCGTCAATGAATGCGCCTAGTTCGCAATCGAAGGGGTTAGTGTCGTCCATTGAGAGGACCGAACGTTGGCCTTGACTGTTTGTTAAGTACACACCACCTGCGCAGTGGAAGGGAGACAACATCTCCACTCGACCCTCTTCGCAATGCGCGACCAAGTACTGGTGGCGTTGCAACGTCATATCCACGTCGAAACGAGTGATGACATCGTCTGCGGTAACCAGTGTCACAGAGGCCCTCCGGTCGACTCCTGAGTCAGTCAATACGCCGGTGCCGAAGATGCTTCGCGGTTCGCCAGCGAACAATCTGCTTGCCGCGATACAGTAGCAACCTAGGTCCATCACGGCGCCGCCATCGAGTTCGCTGCTCAGTCGCACGTCGCTGGGTCGATCGAGTGGGAAGCTGAAGTGTGCCTGGATTAGTTTGAGTCTGCCGAGCCGTCCGTCCTGGAGGACTTCTAGCACGCGCACAGTGTTCTGGTGGTAACGAAACATCAATCCCTCGAACACGCGTACGTCGGCTTTTTCGGCCATCTGGAATGTTCGCATGACCTCCTCAGGGTTTCTGCTAAGGGGCTTCTCGACCAGGACGTGCTTGGACCGCAGGATGGACTGCTGCGCCCAAGGCAGGTGGAGTGAGTTGGGTAAGCCGATGTAAACAGCGTCGATGTCGTCGGCGTCCAGCAAGCCCTCGTAGCTGCCGTAGCTACGGGGGATGCTGAACCGCGCTGCTTCCGACCTGGCTCGGTCGCCATCGCGTGATGCCAAGGCCACAATTTGTACCAAATCAGGAAGGCGGGTAGCCGCCGCAACGATGCGCGCGTTTACCCGGGACGCGCCGAGTAGTCCGAGTCGCAGCGGTCGCAGGTGCTGCGCGTTCAATGTCGCGGGTCGGAAGCGGTGCGCTTGGCACCGCCCAGCGGCACTGCTTCACGGTATTGTTGCTGCTCGCGCCGGAGGAAGTCAGGATTCGTTCCCCGCACGTACACGAGGGACATGGTGAGGGCCTGGAGTGCGATGGCGCCGCCGAGCAGCGTCTGCACAACCGGAGGCAGTGTTGTGGAGGGGATTACGAGTCGCCCCTCCGGTGTGCTATCCGGAGCGATCAGACTGGAGATATCCTCCGATGCAATCAAAGTGACGTGCAGGCCGATGTGGCCGGCGGCGCGAAGCAGTTTCTCTGCGGTTGCCGCGGCCGCCTCGGGCTCTGGACCACCGGTTAGTGTGATTGTGAGTGCGCTTTTGCTATCGTGCCCGACCATTTGACCATGTAGAACGTCTTCGACCCCGAATGGGCTGGCAGGGATCCATGCCGCCTCGGCAAAGTCGAGTGCGAGCTCGCGGGCACTCGGTTCGTCGACCAGACTCCCCGCGCTGATTAAGCGTTCGACGTCCTTCCACGCCGGACCGATGGAAGCAGCAGCGGCACGCAGTGCCGTCACCGATTGCTGGAGATATGAAGCGACCAGCTCCATATCCAGCAGTTCGCCGTTCAGATGGCTTCCGATCTGGAGGCCCGCGGCGATCGGCGACGTGTACCCCACCGTGTGGCAATAGCTTTTGTCGCGCATGGGGAGCTGAAGGACCAGATCCGCCAGATCGTGGGCGAAAGACGAAGGCGCCGCAATGATGACCGCAGTTCGAGCGCCAGTCGCGCGCGCTGCTGCCAAGGCGTTCAGCGTGGAAACCGTCAGTCCGCCGTGTGAAACAGCAATGCAGACGCCTCCCTTGCGGGGCGCTCGCGCCTGGTCTTCTGACTCTCGGAATTCGACTCGCCGACCGGTTGAATCTCCAAGTGCGGCGTTCAACGCCACCGTCACGCCGCGGGCGGCGTGACCGCCAGTCCCGACGCCAACGACCACGACCGGTGCATCGCCCGCTTCTTGTATCCAGCTCGCCACCCCACGTGCGGCTGCATCAACCGCTTTGAGGGTGTCTACGACTGTCGCTGGCTGCAAATCGATCATGTCGTCCATAACCCAGGGTGCACCAACGCGGAAATCCGGATAGACCGCAGCGTCATACCAGTCTGGCAGGCTTACCGATGTTTGAGTCACTACTTAACCTCGTTTGTAGGGGAACAATACGTTTTGTAGCCTAGCCGGGGTAGCGAATGGGTGCAACACCTAGGGAAGACCATTGGTCTCGGGGTCCGCGGTGATACGTCGATTGAGAAACCATCCCGCATGGTTTGCTTCGACCCGACGACCAGCTCAAGCTGACTCGGTCTCATCCAACGCTGGTCCACCGCTGGCCTGGTCACCCGCTGACAATCGGGCTAGCCATTGGGCCGGCCACCACTGCGAGGCCCGGCCCCGACCACAGGAGAGTCACCATGACCCGCCGTCGTCTGCAACGTTGGATATACGCCGCGACCTGCCTCATCATGCTGAGCAGTTTCGGGGGGTCGAGGAGCAAAACCCGCCCAATCCGGCGCTAAGCGATGAACATCGAGCGGTGACGTCGGCGGCGTGGACCTACAGGTGATTTCATGTCGGCATGACCGATGAGGGCGGCTACGGCCGGTTCGGGGCGTTGTCCCGTGTTGAGCTGGAACGGTTTTTCTACCTCGATGACGAGGACCGGAAGCTGATCGCTGGTCGGCGTCGTGACTACAACCGGTTGGGGTTCGCCCTTCAGATCGTGACAGTCCGCCAACTCGGAATGTTTTTGGCTGATCCGCTCGATGCGCCCTGGAGCTGGTCGACTATCTCGCCGAGCAGTTGGGTATCGAGGACTCCTCGTGTGTGAAGCAGTACACCGAGCGGAAGAAAACCAAACTCGAACACGCTTGGGAGATCCAGCGCGAGTACGGCTTGAGTTCCTATGCTGAGGTCGAGGCGGAGTTGGCGGCGTGGGTCGCCGATCAGGCGTGGGTCACCGGCGATGGGCCGAAAGCGATATTCGCCAGTGCGGTCGACTGGTTACGTGAACATCAGGCGCTGCTTCCCGGTCCCCGCACTCTGGTACGTGTGGTGACCGACGGGCGACAGGCCGCTGATCAGCGGTTGTGGAGTCAGCTGACCGATCAACTCACTGCTGGTTCTGCTTCGGCGCTACTGGCGTTGCTCGATGTACCCGAGGGCAAACGTCGTGTCAGCGAACTGGAGCGGCTTCGCCGGGGCGTGTTCCGGACCAGCTCGAAGGGTATGCTCGACGCCCTGGAACGGTTGACCGACCTCATCGGGCTGGGCGGGCAATCACTGGATGTGTCGATGGTTCCGCAGCGTCGAGTGATCGCACTGGCCACCTACGGGCTATCGAGTAAGGCCCCTACATTGCGGCGCATCGAGCCCGCCGCAATCGCCTGGCGGTGCTGGTCGCCACGGTGAAAGTGCTGTCGAACAGGGCAACTGATGACGTGCTCGAGTTGTTCGATCTTTTGATGGTCACGAACCTGATGTCGAAGGCCGAACGTGAGTCACGCGATGAGAAGCTGCGCCGATACCCACGCGTCTCACGTCATGCAGGCAAGCTCTCGGCAGCGGTCAAGATGCTGTTGGAGATGAGTGAGGTCGAGCCGAACCTCAGCGTCAACATGCTGTGGGATCTGATCGAGAACATCGCGACCAAAAGTGAGCTGCGCGCGTCGGTAGCGGTGATCGACGAGTTGGTGCCGGTCGATGACGCGGAACTCGATGGGCAGCGCCTGGAAGAGTTGGCGGGACGCTTGGCCACGGTCCGGGTGTTCCTGCCCCGGCTGATGAACACCGTGACGTTCGGAGCGACCGCGGACGGTGCGGCGGTACTGGCAGCGATGAAGACCCTCGGTGAGCTGATGTCGACGAAGTCGAAACTACCCGCGAGCTGGCTCGATGCCCGCCAGATCGACCATGATCTCATCGGTGGCGGCTGGAAGAGGCTGGTCTATCGCGATCCTCGGCCACCGGAGACGGTCGACCGCGCCGCCTACACCTTGTGCCTACTGGAGCAGTTCCATCGACATCTCAAGTATCGCAACATCTTTGCCCGCACTCGACGCGATGGCGTGACCCTCGAGCCCAGCTGCTGGTCGGGCAAGCATGGGATCGCTCCCGCGAGGCCGGGATGAACGCGTTGAACCTACCGGGCGATCCGGCACCGCTGCTCGCCGAGCATGCCGCCACGATGGACACTGCCTACCGTGAGGTCGCCGCGAGGTTGGACAGTGACGGTCCGGCGAGCGTCGGCGAGGACGGGCGTCTCCACCTCGCCTCGCTGAAAGCAGAACCGGACCCGCCGTCGCTGGTCGATCTACGTCGCCGGGTCCAGACAATGTTGCCCGAGGTCGACCTGCCCGAGCTGGTCTTGGAAGTCATGTCCTGGGTGCCCCGGTTCACCGAGTCGTTCACCCACGCCTCCGGCAACGGTGCCCGCGTCGCCGATCTCGGATTGTCGGTCGCGGCCGTACTGTGCGCGCACGCGATGAACGTGGGTTTCACACCGGTGACCAGCCCTGGTGTTCACGCGCTGACCCGTGACCGTCTGCACCATGTCGACCAGAACTACGTTCGCGTGGAGACGTTGACTGCGGCCAACGTCGAGCTGGTAGAGGCCCAGTCCGAGATCGAATTGGCGCAGCTGTGGGGTGGTGGGCTACTCGCCTCGGTGGACGGTATGCGGTTCGTGGTTCCGGTCCGCACCATCCACGCGAGACCGAACCCGAAGTACTTCGGCCGTAAGCGCGGGATCACCTGGTTGAACATGCTCAACGACCAGTCCGCCGGGCTGGCGGCCAAGGTCGTGTCCGGGACGCCCGCGACTCCCTGAACTTCATCGATGTGGTGCAGCTTCAGCAGGGCGGAAAAGCTCCCGACGAGATCGTCACCGACACCGGCTCCTACAGCGACATCGTGTTCGGTCTGATGCACCTGATCGGCAAGAGATACCGGCCGCAGTTAGCGAATCTGCCCGATCAGCGGTTATGGCGGTTCGACCGGTCCGCGGACTACGGGCCACTCAACCAGGCCGCTCGGGTCACATCGACACCGACAAGATCGCCGCGCACTGGGAGGACATGTGCCGAGTTGCAGTGTCGATCAACGAGTGTGAGGTCTCCGCTCACGACGTCACCCGGATGATCTCCCGGGACGGGAAACCTACCCCCTTGGGTCAAGCGATCGCCCATTATGGGCGGATCTTCAAAACCCTGCACATCCTGCGCCTGGCCGACGACGAACCGTACCGCAGGGAAGGCAAGATTCAGGCCAATCTCGGAGAAGGGCGTCACGACCTGGCGCGCCGGATCTACCACGGAAAGAAGGGGGAGATGACCCGTACCTACTACGAAGGCATGGAAGATCAACTCTCCGCACTGGGGTTGGTGCTCAACTGCACAGTTCTGTGGAATACGTTATACACCAACCGCGCTCTGGAACAGCTACGCGCGCAGGGCTATCCGGTGCTCGACGCCGACGCGCAGCGACTATCGGCGTTTATCCGCACCCACATCGGTATCGACGGCCACTACGCCTTCCACTTACCAGACCTCGGTGGAACACACCGGCCGCTGCGCGATCCCGATGCCCACGAGAGCGATTGACGGTGCGACTCACTGCGCCGATCACCGCCCTGGCCGACGCGCCGCCGGATCGCTCTCGGCCTGAAAGCGCCGTAGCCCATCGTCGGAGATTCTTGCGTACTCGACAAGGCCTCGCACCGACATCTGACCCGACAGCGTCATCAACACCGGCATCGACGCGCCATCCTCGGCCGCATGCGTCAGCCGTGAATGCCGTAGTTGGTGCAGCGTGTACGGGCCGTCGTCGTAGTGGACGGTGTGGCCTTCGAACATCTCGGCCGCGCGCCGATAAGACAGCCGTGCCCGCCCCGTCGACGAGTCGACATCGCGTGCAGCCACGGACGATCGGGCTTTTCGGGCGGTGAGGAACAGTGGACCGCTCGTGCGGTCGGCCAGCATCCGCGGCAACAGGCGCGCGGTAGCGCTCTGCCACGCGACGAGTGAACCACCCTGGGGCTGGTGGAGACTGTGATCTCACCAGGAGAATGCAGATATGGGTGCACCAAGGAAGTTCGATGCTGAGACGCGGGAGCGGGCAGTTCGGATGTATCGCGACCGGCTCAAGGAGTACGGCGAGCCGAAAGTAACGGCCCGTAAGCACGTCGGGCTCTGCTCGATATCAACCCGGCGACGATCCGAAACTGGATCGAGAAGAACGATCCGGCCACCGAGGCACACGGGCCCGTCGCAGGAGTTGACCGCGACGAGGAGTTGAAGGCGCTACGGCGTGAGAACTCCGAATTGCGAAGAGCCAACGAGATTCTCAAGACAGCGTCAGCGTTTTTCGCAGCGGCGGAGGTCGACCGCCGACTTCGGTGATCGTCGAGTACATCGACGAATACCGCCACCTTTTCGGGGTCGACCCGATCTGCACCGTACTCAAAGAGCACGGCATCAAGATCGCCCCGTCCACCTACTACGCCGCCAAGAAACGCGGCACCGTCTCCGCAGCGGCACTGGAAGAGGCGTACGCCACGAACACCGTTCACGGGTTCTTCGTGGCAAACAGACGCCTCTACGGAGCCAAGAAAATCTGGCATGCAATGAAACGCGCTGGTCACGAGATCGGCCGCGATCAGGTCGCTCGGTTGATGACGATCTGCGGAGCAGAGGGTGTTGTCCGCGGACGCCGGCGTACGGTGACCACCGAACGCGATGATCGTGCCCCTCGACATCCGGATCTGATTGCCCGGCAGTGGGGCGCGCCGACTCAACCGGACCAGTGGTGGGTTGCCGATTTTACTTATTGCTGGACGTTGGTTGGTTTCGTGTACACCTCGTTCGTGGTCGATGTGTTCTCCCGCCGGATTCTCGGGTGGAGGGTCATGACGACGAAGGCGACGCCGCTGGTGTCGGGTGTACTCGAGCAAGCATTGTTCACACGTCGCCGGTCCGACTTCGCGTTCACTGCAACGGGTTTGGTCCATCACTCGGACGCGGGTTCCCAGTATACGTCTCTGGCGTTCACCGAGGCGTTGATCGAATCCGGCATCGCTGGATCGATCGGCAGCGTCGGCGACGCGCTCGACAATGCGTTGATGGAATCGACGATCGGGTTGTACAAGACCGAGCTGATCGACCGGCAGAAGTCGTGGAGCGGGCGCAGCGAGGTCGAGCGCGAGACGGCTTCCTGGGTGCATTGGTTCAACACCAGCCGCCTGCACTCCTCGATCGGATACCAACCGCCCATCGACTACGAAAACGAGTACCGTCAACAACGCTCGACAGCCACCTCCGACCGCGACGTGGCTTGAACCAGGTCTCCATCAGATCCAGGGTGGTTCAGAGTTCGCGTGCCCCGCCCTTGCGTGTCACCTCCGCGCAGCGGTTCGCTGTGTCGAGGTCGGGCACATCCAGCATCAACACCTCCTCGGCACGCGCCGCGGATTCGTAGAGCATGTGCCATAACACCTGTTCCCTCTGGGCCGCATCCGATCCCAAGATCTCGGTGACCCGATCCTTGCTCAACGCCCTACTGGTGTCCGGCGGTGCGGGCCGCGTTCGCAACCGCACTAACGGATCGCCGGCCAACCACTGCTGATCGCGCCAATATGCGCACGCCGACCCCAGCGCAGTCAATCGGATGTTAAACGTCTTCGCCGACTTGCCACCCCACACGAAGGTGAACCAGCCACTGACCCGATCCGGCTCCGAGCCCAGCAACGCCACATTCGTATCCGCCCCGAAGTCGACCACCAACCGATTCAGCGCCGCCGCGTAGGTTGCGCGGGTGTTCGACACCATAATCGTCGCCAAGTAGATCTGTACTGCATCGGCCAGCCGCACATCACTCGCCGACGTCGACAACCTGTGAACCCGCCCCATGTCATCAACCTCGAACTACTACCGCGCACAGGTTCTCGAGTCGCCCGACTGGGGCGCATCGACCCGTTATCCGATCGCACATAGTATGACACTATGTGCGGTAAATCCTTAGCGCCGGATTGGGCGGGTTTGCTCCTCGACCCCCAGTTACAGCTCTCACGTGAGCATCTACGTACGGTCAACAGATGTATTCAATCGGGCTCATCTCGCTCCCCTCGAAGGTAGAGGTGAGGCACATGCCGGCCGCGCCTGGCGGCAGGTTGTATCCAATCTGTGCGCTCTAGAGCGATGCAAAGTTGGGAATCCGCTTGACGGAAGGTGTGACGCAGGCTACATTCCTGTATGCAATGCGGGGCCTGCTATTGATGTGAACTGCGAATATATGGCTCCAGACGAGACATATGTGCTGTGATTGAATGCAATCATCACGCAGCGCCAGGAGGTGCCACCCATCGCAACGGTTTACGAGCCAACGGGGGAGCGATCGGAGACAAAGTGGCAGTGGGCTGACGTTTGGAGTTAGCGCTGCTGCCCGGATAAGTCTCCACCTGATGCCCGGTGCCTTTACGGGGGAATGTCAAGTGGCCGACGCAAAATGAGGCCCTTGAATAACTCTGCCTGTATTTCGCCTTGCGCAATACGCGGTCTCGAAATTTTCACCAAAGCTGAGAACGGCAACTACGAAAAGGAATTATGCTGATGCCTGGTCACGCCCTACCGCATCCAGTTGCGATGTTGCGTGTGTTTTTGATCTTGTCCCTACCGTTGACTCTGATCTTTTGTATCGGTGGGAGCCTTCCGCTGGCCAAGGCCGACGAGTCCCACTACGCCGAATTCTACACGCCACCAAGTCCTTTGCCGGGTGATAGCGCGCCGGGAGACCTTATCCGTAGCGAGCCTTCTCGCCTGGTGTTGGAACCCTCGGGCCAGCTGGGTGCGTTTGTCGCCGACGGCACCCGAATCATGTACACGAGCACCGGGGCCAAGGGAGAATTGATCGCGGTGACCGGCACATATTTCGAGCCGCATAATCCGTGGCCAGGAAATGGGCCGAGGCCCCTCATCGCATTCTCCACCATTCCGTATGGACTCGGCGATCAGTGCGCTCCGTCTCGAATGTTCAACCAGGGAATGCACGCTTCGGTGGGGAACTCAGGATTTGACCTGATGCTGAACTTTGAGGAGACCTTCATCGCCACGATGGTCGCCCGTGGTTTTGCCATCGTCGTCACCGACGGAGAAGGGTTGGGGACGCCGGGGATCCCGACGTTCCTGAACCGGTTGTCCGGAGGGCAGACGCTGATCGACGCCGCTAGGGCTGCGATGAAGCTGCCCAATACGTCGCTGGACCCGAATGGCCCCGTCGCCTTCTGGGGATACTCGTCCGGTGGCGCCGCCTCGGCATCGGCCGCCGAACTCGCGCCAACCTACGCTCCGGAACTGAATCTGGTTGGCGCATGGGCCGGCGCCGTGCCTGCCGATCTGTCGTTGATCCTGCCGTACGCCGACGGATCGATCTTGGTCGGGGCCTTGGGTTATCTGTTGAACGGCATTGCTGCCGCCTACCCTGAGCTGGCGCAACCGCTGAGTACGACCCTGACACCACGTGGTGTCGAGATGTTCGAACGTAACCAGGTGATGTGTCTGGTGGAAACCATGATGAGTTTCGGGTTACGCCACGCGGCACCGTATTTCACCACCAATCCAGCTGAACTGATTGCAGCGGAACCGCTGAAGACGGTCATTGACGCCCAGCGGATCGGCCGCCTCAAGCCCCAGGCGCCGACCTTCATTCTTGCCAACAGGTGGGATCCGTTTGTGCCCTGGGGTGGTGGCCATCAGCTGGCCCTGGATTGGTGTGCCCAAGGCGCCGACGTGCAGTTCTGGACAAACGAGCAGCCCCCTTTCCTGAACAAGACGGCGACCAATCACCTGCTGACCTATTGGGTCGACGGGGAGCGCTCGATGCAGTGGGTCGCCGACCGGTTCAACGGTCTGCCGACCACGCCCAACTGCGGGGCAATCTAATCGGCACGACCACCGCAGAAGATCGGACGTAAGGAGAATGTCGGCCTTGGCGAGCCTTGCCCGTCTGTGCGTCGTCGCGAACGAGCTCCACCACTGCGCGCGAATTGCGTTGAGTAGCTATGGCAATCACCGACATACCTGAATACGCCCATCTGAGCGATACAGACCTCGATGAGTTGGCGGCCGCGCTGGACGCAATCCGGTCCGATATCGAGTCTTCGCGCGGCGCCGATGATCGGGCATACATCAAGCGTGCGATTGCTTTGCATAGAATGCTTGAGATTGCGGCAAGGCTGACCATCGGCGTAAGCAAAGGCAAGCTCGGCTGGGTTGTCGGAACGGCAACCCTGGCCGCGGCCAAATGCATCGAGAACATGGAACTGGGCCACAACATCAGCCACGGCCAATGGGATTGGATGAACGACCCCGAGATCCATTCCACGACCTGGGAGTGGGACATGGCCGGTCTCACGGCGCACTGGCAGAACTCTCACAACTACCGGCATCACGTCTTCACTAATGTCATCGGCGTAGACGACGATCTCGGCTTCGGAGTCTTCCGGGTGACGCGCGACGAGAAGTGGCGGCCGCGTGCCTTGATGCAACCCTTGCGCGCGGTGTTGTTGGCGGTCTTGTTCGAGTGGGGCGTCGCATTGCACGGTTTGTATTCGGTGCAAGAGCGGGAGACGACGAGCGCGGGCAAATCCGCTCATAGCAAAGCGCTCGTCCGCAAGATCGTTCGGCAGGTCAGCAAGGACTACGTCGCTTTTCCCGCGCTGAGTGGCCGCCGGTGGTGGCGCACGCTGGCGGCCAACGTGGTGGCCAACGGACTGCGCAACGTCTGGGCGTACGCGGTCATCGTCTGCGGTCACTTCGCGGACGGAGCAGAGAAGTTCACCCCGTCAGTGCTGGTGGACGAGACGAAAGCTGGATGGTACCTCCGGCAAATACTGGGGACCGCGAACTTCCGGGCCGGAAGGGTGATGGCGTTCATGAGCGGAAACCTTTGCTATCAGATCGAGCATCACCTCTATCCCGACCTGCCGAGTAATCGGTATCCCGAGATCGCCGAGCGAGTGCGCGATGTGTGTGCCTTCTACGACCTGCCCTATACGACAGGTCCGTTGCTTCGTCAGTACATGCTCACCGTGCGCACAATCTGCAAATTGGCGCTTCCGGACTGGTTTCTTCTCGCTACCTCCGACGACGCTCCTGAGACGGCATCCGAAAGCAGGTTCCGGAACACCCCGCAACGATCGCGCGTCGCACGCGTGGGAAACGACATGAGGCGGCGCGGATTGGCGACAGCGATACTCGACAGCAGTCGGCGCGAGGCTGGGAGGCGGCTGGCCTAAGAGTCGGATTATGCTGCAGTGCTGCTTAATTCGACCGACAATCACCCAGGTACCCGGCCGAAGGGGCTCAGCCCGGAGGCGTCGTGGTCGGCCGCCACGAGGCGCCGACGCCGGGGATGTGTCTCTGCCTCCGGATCGTGTGGTTCACGCTGCGTCGCTTCGTATTCGCCACTGTCAAGGATGCGATTTGGTTGCCGAGATCGATGTCCTCTGGGGTGTGGAGGTTCGGGATCATCACGCCGGGGGGAACACGCTGATTACGCGTGCCGCCCAGATGTCTTGATCTGCAGCCTGTCCTCCGGCGCGACGCCCGCGGATAACGGAACCTTGAAAACGTGCGGTTCCCGGAAATCGTTACTCCTGATTTCTCGCACACATCGCGGGGAGATTGAGCCGGCGACACCGGCAACCGGCAACGCCATAGATGTACCCGGAGGCGTACCGGATCGGGAACTCAGCGCCGCAGTCGGGGCAACGTTGGGCGGCCAGAATCAGATCACCTCGGGGGTCGAGGAGCAAAACCCGCCCAATCCGGCGCTAAGCGATGAACATCGAGCGGTGACGTCGGCGGCGTGGACCTACAGGTGATTTCATGTCGGCATGACCGATGAGGGCGGCTACGGCCGGTTCGGGGCGTTGTCCCGTGTTGAGCTGGAACGGTTTTTCTACCTCGATGACGAGGACCGGAAGCTGATCGCTGGTCGGCGTCGTGACTACAACCGGTTGGGGTTCGCCCTTCAGATCGTGACAGTCCGCCAACTCGGAATGTTTTTGGCTGATCCGCTCGATGCGCCCCTGGAGCTGGTCGACTATCTCGCCGAGCAGTTGGGTATCGAGGACTCCTCGTGTGTGAAGCAGTACACCGAGCGGAAGAAAACCAAACTCGAACACGCTTGGGAGATCCAGCGCGAGTACGGCTTGAGTTCCTATGCTGAGGTCGAGGCGGAGTTGGCGGCGTGGGTCGCCGATCAGGCGTGGGTCACCGGCGATGGGCCGAAAGCGATATTCGCCAGTGCGGTCGACTGGTTACGTGAACATCAGGCGCTGCTTCCCGGTCCCCGCACTCTGGTACGTGTGGTGACCGACGGGCGACAGGCCGCTGATCAGCGGTTGTGGAGTCAGCTGACCGATCAACTCACTGCTGGTTCTGCTTCGGCGCTACTGGCGTTGCTCGATGTACCCGAGGGCAAACGTCGTGTCAGCGAACTGGAGCGGCTTCGCCGGGGCGTGTTCCGGACCAGCTCGAAGGGTATGCTCGACGCCCTGGAACGGTTGACCGACCTCATCGGGCTGGGCGGGCAATCACTGGATGTGTCGATGGTTCCGCAGCGTCGAGTGATCGCACTGGCCACCTACGGGCTATCGAGTAAGGCCCCTACATTGCGGCGCATCGAGCCCCGCCGCAATCGCCTGGCGGTGCTGGTCGCCACGGTGAAAGTGCTGTCGAACAGGGCAACTGATGACGTGCTCGAGTTGTTCGATCTTTTGATGGTCACGAACCTGATGTCGAAGGCCGAACGTGAGTCACGCGATGAGAAGCTGCGCCGATACCCACGCGTCTCACGTCATGCAGGCAAGCTCTCGGCAGCGGTCAAGATGCTGTTGGAGATGAGTGAGGTCGAGCCGAACCTCAGCGTCAACATGCTGTGGGATCTGATCGAGAACATCGCGACCAAAAGTGAGCTGCGCGCGTCGGTAGCGGTGATCGACGAGTTGGTGCCGGTCGATGACGCGGAACTCGATGGGCAGCGCCTGGAAGAGTTGGCGGGACGCTTGGCCACGGTCCGGGTGTTCCTGCCCGGCTGATGAACACCGTGACGTTCGGAGCGACCGCGGACGGTGCGGCGGTACTGGCAGCGATGAAGACCCTCGGTGAGCTGATGTCGACGAAGTCGAAACTACCCGCGAGCTGGCTCGATGCCCGCCAGATCGACCATGATCTCATCGGTGGCGGCTGGAAGAGGCTGGTCTATCGCGATCCTCGGCCACCGGAGACGGTCGACCGCGCCGCCTACACCTTGTGCCTACTGGAGCAGTTCCATCGACATCTCAAGTATCGCAACATCTTTGCCCCGCACTCGACGCGATGGCGTGACCCTCGAGCCCAGCTGCTGGTCGGGCAAGCATGGGATCGCTCCGCGAGGCCGGGATGAACGCGTTGAACCTACCGGGCGATCCGGCACCGCTGCTCGCCGAGCATGCCGCCACGATGGACACTGCCTACCGTGAGGTCGCCGCGAGGTTGGACAGTGACGGTCCGGCGAGCGTCGGCGAGGACGGGCGTCTCCACCTCGCCTCGCTGAAAGCAGAACCGGACCCGCCGTCGCTGGTCGATCTACGTCGCCGGGTCCAGACAATGTTGCCCGAGGTCGACCTGCCCGAGCTGGTCTTGGAAGTCATGTCCTGGGTGCCCCGGTTCACCGAGTCGTTCACCCACGCCTCCGGCAACGGTGCCCGCGTCGCCGATCTCGGATTGTCGGTCGCGGCCGTACTGTGCGCGCACGCGATGAACGTGGGTTTCACACCGGTGACCAGCCCTGGTGTTCACGCGCTGACCCGTGACCGTCTGCACCATGTCGACCAGAACTACGTTCGCGTGGAGACGTTGACTGCGGCCAACGTCGAGCTGGTAGAGGCCCAGTCCGAGATCGAATTGGCGCAGCTGTGGGGTGGTGGGCTACTCGCCTCGGTGGACGGTATGCGGTTCGTGGTTCCGGTCCGCACCATCCACGCGAGACCGAACCCGAAGTACTTCGGCCGTAAGCGCGGGATCACCTGGTTGAACATGCTCAACGACCAGTCCGCCGGGCTGGCGGCCAAGGTCGTGTCCGGGACGCCCCGCGACTCCCTGAACTTCATCGATGTGGTGCAGCTTCAGCAGGGCGGAAAAGCTCCCGACGAGATCGTCACCGACACCGGCTCCTACAGCGACATCGTGTTCGGTCTGATGCACCTGATCGGCAAGAGATACCGGCCGCAGTTAGCGAATCTGCCCGATCAGCGGTTATGGCGGTTCGACCGGTCCGCGGACTACGGGCCACTCAACCAGGCCGCTCGGGGTCACATCGACACCGACAAGATCGCCGCGCACTGGGAGGACATGTGCCGAGTTGCAGTGTCGATCAACGAGTGTGAGGTCTCCGCTCACGACGTCACCCGGATGATCTCCCGGGACGGGAAACCTACCCCCTTGGGTCAAGCGATCGCCCATTATGGGCGGATCTTCAAAACCCTGCACATCCTGCGCCTGGCCGACGACGAACCGTACCGCAGGGAAGGCAAGATTCAGGCCAATCTCGGAGAAGGGCGTCACGACCTGGCGCGCCGGATCTACCACGGAAAGATGATGGCGCTAAGTGAAAGTGCTCAGTCTCGCTAATTGAAAGTGCCCAGTTGGCAGCGGTGGTTCGGCGTGTCGTCGGACTGCTTGTCGGGGTTCTGCTCATCGTCAGCGGAGTTGTGTTTCCGCTGATGAATGGGAGGGCCGTCGTTTGCTGTCGCTGGAGGGTGATGTGGAAGCGCATGCGCTTCGGGAGCAGGGTTGGTCGATATCGGCGATCGCTCGCCATCTCGGGATCAATCGCCGAACCGTTCGGGCCTATCTGGCTGGGGAACGAGTACCCGGGCAACGCCAACGCTCTGAACCGCTGGTGATCGATCCGTTCGTCGAGTACTGCCGGATCCGCCTGGCTGACGATCCGCACCTGTGGGCCTCAACCCTGTTCGACGAACTCGTCGAGCTAGGTTTTACCGGCTCGTATCCGTCGCTGACCCTGGCAATCCGAAACCTGGGGCTGCGACCGCATTGCGAGCCGTGTCAGTCGGTCAAGGGCCGCGACGTCGCGGTCATCGATCATCCGCCCGGGGTCGAGACTCAGTGGGACTGGGTCGAGCTGCCCGATCCACCAGCATCGTGGGCGGCTGACCGGCATGCCCACCTGCTGGTCGGGGCGTTGGCCCATTCGAGCCGCTGGCGCGGGGCGCTGGCCCGGCCGAGGACTTCGCGCACGTCGTGGAAGCGATCGAGGCGGTCAGCATCCGGTTGGGTGGGGTCACCCAGCGGTGGCGGTTCGACCGGATGGCCACGGTATGTCATCCCGAATCGGGCCGGATCACCGCGGCGTTCGCCGGGGTGGCCAAACACTACGCTGTCGCCGTCGATGTGTGCCCGCCACGACGGGCAACCGCAAGGGTGTGGTGGAGAAGTCCAATCACGCTGCCGCCCAACGCTGGTGGCGCACCGTCACCGACGACACCACGATCGAGCAAGCCCAGGCGTCGCTGGACCGGCTGTGCGTGAAGCTCGACGGGCGCCGCCGGCGCCGCGACGGGCAGGCCACCACCGTCGGCGCCCTGGCCGATGCCGAACCACTACGGTCACTGCCGACGGGTTCGTATCCGGCCGAGTTGACCGAACACCGCATCGTCACTCCACAAGCGTTGGTGTCCTGGCGGGGCAATCAGTACTCGGTGCCGCCGGGGCTGGCCGGGCCACGGTGACCGTCACCCACCGCCTGGGCTCTGACACCGTGCAATTGACCACGGCATCGGGAGCCGTTGTTGCCGCGCACCGCCGCGCGGTCGACGGCAGCGGCGCGGTGGTGCGCGATGCCGGTCACGTCGTCGCGCTCGAACAGGCAGTGCTATCGGGGTTCTCGACGGCCAGGCCTTGCACTCATAAGACCCGGCGACCGCCCTCGGTGGCCGCCGTTGCCGAGGCCGCGCGGCTGCGTGGTGCCCCGGCGAACGATCCCGCCCAGAAGGTAGTGATCGATCTGGCCGTCTATGCGGCGACCGCAGCACGGCTATCCGTTGTTCCCCAACACCATCCAACCGAACAGAACCAGGAGTAACCCCCTTGAGCAAAACCGTCCCACAGATGAGCGAAGCCCGCCGATACCAACAACTCCGGGCACATCTGTCCTATCTGAAACTCGGCGACGCAGCCGAAGCGCTACCCCGCATCCTCGATGCCGCCCGCGCCGAAAACCTGTCCCTGACCGCCGCTTTGGAGCGGCTGTTGGAGATCGAGGTCAACGCCACCGAAGCCCGCCGGCTGACCTCACGGTTGCGGTTCGCCTGTCTGCCCGAACCCTGGACCATGGCCGATTTCGATTTCGCCGCCCAGCCCGGGGTCGACGCCAAACTGATCAACGACCTGGCCAGTCTGCGCTTCCTCGACGACGCGGCCAACGTGCTGTTCGTCGGCCCACCCGGGGTCGGCAAGACCATGCTGGCCGTCGCGTTGGCCCGCGGCGCGGTCGAGGCCGGCCACCGGGTGTATTTCACCACCGCCGCCGACCTGGCGGCCCGCTGCCACAAAGCCGCCCTGGAAGGCCGCTGGCACACCTGCATGCGGTTCTTCGCCGGACCGAAACTGTTGGTGATTGACGAACTTGGCTACCTTCCGCTGCCCGGCGATGGGGCATCCGCGTTGTTCCAGGTGATCAACCAACGGTATCTGAAGTCGAGTACGATTCTGACAACCAATGTTGGGATCGCTGACTGGGCAACCGCTTTCGGAGACGCCACCGTCGCAGCCGCCATGTTGGACAGGCTACTGCACCGCGCCACCGTGGTCGGTATCGACGGACCCAGCTACCGGCTGCGCAACCACCAAGCCACCGCCGAAACGATGCGTAAGGCGGTCGCCGCCCATGTCAGCTGAGACCCGTTCCTGCCAAGCCTGCTGGACCGAATTCACCGCCACCACACCGACCAAGATCTACTGCTCAGACCGCTGCCGCAAACACGCCTGGGAGCAACGCAAACACAGCGACACCGCCGCCACCGTCACCGAGGCCGGCCACCCGCCCACAGCCGGCCGCCACCCGTTCCTGCCCGCATTGCGGCGAACCCATCACCATCGTCGCTTTGCTGACCACTCCAGAAGCTGCCCGCCCCAGCACCCCCGGCGACGGCACAATCGTTCCCCTGCAACGACGAACCTGCTAACCTTAGCCACTCAAGCCAACTGGGCAATTTCGCTTAGCATCTCTGGGCAGTCTTCTTTAGCGCCATCAAAAGAAGGGGGAGATGACCCGTACCTACTACGAAGGCATGGAAGATCAACTCTCCGCACTGGGGTTGGTGCTCAACTGCACAGTTCTGTGGAATACGTTATACACCAACCGCGCTCTGGAACAGCTACGCGCGCAGGGCTATCCGGTGCTCGACGCCGACGCGCAGCGACTATCGGCGTTTATCCGCACCCACATCGGTATCGACGGCCACTACGCCTTCCACTTACCAGACCTCGGTGGAACACACCGGCCGCTGCGCGATCCCGATGCCCACGAGAGCGATTGACGGTGCGACTCACTGCGCCGATCACCGCCCTGGCCGACGCGCCGCCGGATCGCTCTCGGCCTGAAAGCGCCGTAGCCCATCGTCGGAGATTCTTGCGTACTCGACAAGGCCTCGCACCGACATCTGACCCGACAGCGTCATCAACACCGGCATCGACGCGCCATCCTCGGCCGCATGCGTCAGCCGTGAATGCCGTAGTTGGTGCAGCGTGTACGGGCCGTCGTCGTAGTGGACGGTGTGGCCTTCGAACATCTCGGCCGCGCGCCGATAAGACAGCCGTGCCCGCCCCGTCGACGAGTCGACATCGCGTGCAGCCACGGACGATCGGGCTTTTCGGGCGGTGAGGAACAGTGGACCGCTCGTGCGGTCGGCCAGCATCCGCGGCAACAGGCGCGCGGTAGCGCTCTGCCACGCGACGAGTGAACCACCCTGGGCTGGTGGAGACTGTGATCTCACCAGGAGAATGCAGATATGGGTGCACCAAGGAAGTTCGATGCTGAGACGCGGGAGCGGGCAGTTCGGATGTATCGCGACCGGCTCAAGGAGTACGGCGAGCCGAAAGTAACGGCCCGTAAGCACGTCGGGGCTCTGCTCGATATCAACCCGGCGACGATCCGAAACTGGATCGAGAAGAACGATCCGGCCACCGAGGCACACGGGCCCGTCGCAGGAGTTGACCGCGACGAGGAGTTGAAGGCGCTACGGCGTGAGAACTCCGAATTGCGAAGAGCCAACGAGATTCTCAAGACAGCGTCAGCGTTTTTCGCAGCGGCGGAGGTCGACCGCCGACTTCGGTGATCGTCGAGTACATCGACGAATACCGCCACCTTTTCGGGGTCGACCCGATCTGCACCGTACTCAAAGAGCACGGCATCAAGATCGCCCCGTCCACCTACTACGCCGCCAAGAAACGCGGCACCGTCTCCGCAGCGGCACTGGAAGAGGCGTACGCCACGAACACCGTTCACGGGTTCTTCGTGGCAAACAGACGCCTCTACGGAGCCAAGAAAATCTGGCATGCAATGAAACGCGCTGGTCACGAGATCGGCCGCGATCAGGTCGCTCGGTTGATGACGATCTGCGGAGCAGAGGGTGTTGTCCGCGGACGCCGGCGTACGGTGACCACCGAACGCGATGATCGTGCCCCTCGACATCCGGATCTGATTGCCCGGCAGTGGGCGCGCCGACTCAACCGGACCAGTGGTGGGTTGCCGATTTTACTTATTGCTGGACGTTGGTTGGTTTCGTGTACACCTCGTTCGTGGTCGATGTGTTCTCCCGCCGGATTCTCGGGTGGAGGGTCATGACGACGAAGGCGACGCCGCTGGTGTCGGGTGTACTCGAGCAAGCATTGTTCACACGTCGCCGGTCCGACTTCGCGTTCACTGCAACGGGTTTGGTCCATCACTCGGACGCGGGTTCCCAGTATACGTCTCTGGCGTTCACCGAGGCGTTGATCGAATCCGGCATCGCTGGATCGATCGGCAGCGTCGGCGACGCGCTCGACAATGCGTTGATGGAATCGACGATCGGGTTGTACAAGACCGAGCTGATCGACCGGCAGAAGTCGTGGAGCGGGCGCAGCGAGGTCGAGCGCGAGACGGCTTCCTGGGTGCATTGGTTCAACACCAGCCGCCTGCACTCCTCGATCGGATACCAACCGCCCATCGACTACGAAAACGAGTACCGTCAACAACGCTCGACAGCCACCTCCGACCGCGACGTGGCTTGAACCAGGTCTCCATCAGATCCAGGGTGGTTCAGAGTTCGCGTGCCCCGCCCTTGCGTGTCACCTCCGCGCAGCGGTTCGCTGTGTCGAGGTCGGGCACATCCAGCATCAACACCTCCTCGGCACGCGCCGCGGATTCGTAGAGCATGTGCCATAACACCTGTTCCCTCTGGCCGCATCCGATCCCAAGATCTCGGTGACCCGATCCTTGCTCAACGCCCTACTGGTGTCCGGCGGTGCGGGCCGCGTTCGCAACCGCACTAACGGATCGCCGGCCAACCACTGCTGATCGCGCCAATATGCGCACGCCGACCCCAGCGCAGTCAATCGGATGTTAAACGTCTTCGCCGACTTGCCACCCCACACGAAGGTGAACCAGCCACTGACCCGATCCGGCTCCGAGCCCAGCAACGCCACATTCGTATCCGCCCCGAAGTCGACCACCAACCGATTCAGCGCCGCCGCGTAGGTTGCGCGGGTGTTCGACACCATAATCGTCGCCAAGTAGATCTGTACTGCATCGGCCAGCCGCACATCACTCGCCGACGTCGACAACCTGTGAACCCGCCCCATGTCATCAACCTCGAACTACTACCGCGCACAGGTTCTCGAGTCGCCCGACTGGGGCGCATCGACCCGTTATCCGATCGCACATAGTATGACACTATGTGCGGTAAATCCTTAGCGCCGGATTGGGCGGGTTTGCTCCTCGACCCCCACGACCTCAGCAGCCGAGAGCCAGGCGCAACAACCCCGCCCCCGCCTAGCGCCCGACCACCACGTCAGACAGGACTCCTAGGTGAGCTCGACCATGAAAACCGTCGCCGGAATCCTCACGGCCGCAGCCATACTCATCACCGCAGCATCCTGCGCGATGATGACCGCCTTCGTCGGAGGCGGCGGCATGAGCCAAACCCAGCAAGACTTCCTCTATCAATGCGACAGCGTGCTCGGCCTCGACCCCTCTGCCCCCTCCTCCGACACCACCACCGCACCGGCAACGCAAGACCCGACGACCCCCTCGACCACCACCCTCCACACCACCGCCCAGCCGACCGAGACCGCCACCCTCCCCAGCACCAACCCCTACGCTTCCCTCACCGACATCCCCTCGACCCTGCCGACCCGAATCCGCGAATGCGTCACGAAACTGTCCACCGCCCCCCTACCAACAACCCCCGCTGACCTCCACCCTCACCACCAGCACCGCAGCCACCGTCGCCCGATACGCCACCATGCTCGTATCCGACCGCATCACCGCTGACGACACGGCAGGCACCGTCGACGGCCCCCAGAACGGCCGAATCGGCCAAACCCAGGCAGTCCAGTACGTCTTTCACCGCGTAGGAATCACCATGCCGGCGACCATTGCCGAGCAGATCACCATCGGACAACGCGTGGCACCCACCGCCATTTCCCCCGCCGATCTGATCTACTCCGACTTCACCGGCACCCAGCCCCGCACGGTGATGATCGCCATCAGCGCAACGCTGGCGACATCCGTTCCCACAACACGCGGCCAGCCCGTCACACTGGTAACGATTTCACCGACGAGCTCGCTCGTGGTGAAACGAGTCCTGAGCGAAGGAGGAACGCAGCGATGAGCGACGCCACCGCGGTACCCGACGACGATGCCGACCCGCACCTGTCGGTCACCGTCAACGAGGACGGAGACCTCGAGCATGGTGAACGTCTTCATCAAGGCGGACATGGTTGCGGCTCCTGGGGCCGGGGATCGTGACAGTCGGGGATCGTGATGTTCGGGGTGGTGCGCACTCGGTCGTGACGGTGCGAACGATGGGAAACACGCTGTGGTGCAGCATGTTTCCCATCGTCGCGCACACGGTGGCCGGTCGAACTAGGTCCGGTCGACCTCATCCCCGATGTAGAGGGCCATGCCGCCGGTGGCGAAGTTGGCGACGTCGGCCTTCGCGGCGTCCATCTCCGGCGACTCAAGCGCGGCCTTGACGTCGCGCTCCGAGTTGAAGGTCAGG
The DNA here is from genome assembly GCF_002157835.1 of Mycobacterium dioxanotrophicus. Taxonomy (NCBI): domain Bacteria; kingdom Bacillati; phylum Actinomycetota; class Actinomycetes; order Mycobacteriales; family Mycobacteriaceae; genus Mycobacterium; species Mycobacterium dioxanotrophicus. The sequence goes on from NZ_CP020809.1 coordinate 110,620, forward strand.
GTCGCGACCATGTAGTACGGGACCCCTTCCCCGGGCAGTGCCGAGACGCACTTGACCGTGATGTAGTCGACGAGGCCGGGGAGCTTGTTCGCCAGCGGCACGTGGGTGCTGTCGTAGTAGGTGTCGAACGCCTCGGTGTCGGTGGGCTGGCCGTAGCAGGCCACGATCTGATACATGGTGCACTCCTTGGTGATTGGTACTGCGAACAGTTCTTGTGTGGTGGGAGGCGGCTGGTGCCGGACGCGTTCAGAACGCGTCGGGGACCTCCAGCCGGAGCCCGTCGAGGTCGGTGGTGACCGGCAGGTCGTCGTCAACTTCGCTTCCTTTCACGCGCGGCAAGGGCATGCGTCGATTGCCGGAGAGGGGTTTCGGGATCACGTCACTGGCCGTACCCCGCAGGGGGTCGGCATCGAGAGGAGATGGGGTGGGTGGGTGGGTGAGGGGGGAGTAGGGCTGGGCGTCGAGAACCCTAGGAGCGCAAGGTGTCCGAGGGACTCACGCCGTAGAGCTTTCGGTACTGCGCCGAGAACCGGCCGAGATGGGTGAAGCCCCAGCGGGCTGCGACATCGGCGACCCGGGTGGTCGACGGATCACCGGCGACGAGGTCGACGTGGGCCCGTCGCAGTCGTTCGGTCCGCACGAATTGGGACGGGGTCGTGCCGATGTGGTGGGCGAATCCGCGCTGGATGGCCCGGAGGCTGATCCCGACTTCCTGCGCGATCTCGGTGAACGTGAACGATTCGGACAGCCGCGCCATGATGGCGTCCTCGACGAGCTTCAACGACTCGGGCGTCGCCACCGAGTCGCCCGAATGCAGTTGCTCGGAGAACTGATGGGTACTCGCGAGGAGGAAGCCGGTCATGAGCGACTGGGCCAGCGGGTCGGCGACCATCCGGCAGCTGAAGAGCGTGTTGCCGCCGTCGATCTGCCGACGGACGTCGGAGAGCAGGTCCCACCACTCCTTGCCCAGGCCGCGCTCGAGATTGATCCCGGATGCGAGTTCGAGATCCACCTCGACGGGTTCGCCGAGCAGGGCCGACAACGTCTGTTCCAGGGCGGCGCTGTCGAACTTGACCGCGGTCATGTGCAGTCGCCTGCTCGCCTTGAGCAGCGCGTCCGCCTCCTTGCGGTACATCGCGCCGTGCTTCGGGGTGATGTGGACCTCCCGCCCGCGCGATCTGGACGACATCGAGTGCTCGACCGGGACGTTCACGTGGTACCCGTTGGTGATGTGCGGGAAGTCCAGGGAGACCTCGCTGTTGTAGTCCAGTTCACCGATGGTGATCGGACCGACGTTCTGGACGGTGAGAATCCCCCGGAACTGCTGCTGATTGCGCTCCATCGACGCCTTGTGCGGATAGAAGGCGGTGGTCACCGCCCGTTCCGACTCCTCCAGCTTCTTCAGCGAGAAGACGGACGACGTCGGTCTGGCCGGCCGCGACGTGCTCGTCGTCGACGTTCCCATTCAGGCCTCCAAACCATCTGGCTCGACGTCGGCCAGGCTGTGACCGATGTCATATCTGTGGGTAACCAGTGTGGGGCATCGCAACAGACGGTGTCTAGCCAGTTCGCGCCCAGTTCGTATCCACAACGCGTCGGCAGCCGCGAAACAGTCATATCGGTTCCGGCGGAGGGCGATAGGCGTTGTGACCAGCCGGATTGGGTCGAGCGTTGCGAGTGCGCTACGCTAGCCATCGCCCGTTGAGCCCCCGTAGCTCAGGGGATAGAGCGTCTGCCTCCGGAGCAGAAGGCCGCAGGTTCGAATCCTGCCGGGGGCACAGTTGAAAACACCGCTTCACGTGCGGTGATGCCAAATCTCATCTCTGTCAGTTGTCGGTGCCGGTCGGTTCGTTGTCACGCGATGTCACAACTGTCACTTAGCTGGGACCCAGCCGTCCCACCAGTCGCCGAACTCGAGGGTGACGCGTGGGGAAGCGTCCTGACTGATGACCGCACGGAAGTGTTCCTGCCAGCCCCACCATGCGTTGATCGGGAAGATGTAGCCTCCCCAACTTAGGTTGTAGTTCGGATTGGGAACGCGCTGGTCGTGGTTCTCGGGTGCGAAGACGGCGACGCCGAGCAACCCGAGCACTGCGGAAGCCGACAGTCGGAGCTTTCCGCGGCTGCCTTCGAACAACGCGATGCCATTGACGTACGGAGTCAATTCGAAGCCATCGGGGAGTTCGTCGCCATGGCCGTGCGTGCAGCGGTGGATGCCATACAAGAGATCGGCGATGTGGGGGTCGAGGAGCAAAACCCGCCCAATCCGGCGCTAAGCGATGAACATCGAGCGGTGACGTCGGCGGCGTGGACCTACAGGTGATTTCATGTCGGCATGACCGATGAGGGCGGCTACGGCCGGTTCGGGGCGTTGTCCCGTGTTGAGCTGGAACGGTTTTTCTACCTCGATGACGAGGACCGGAAGCTGATCGCTGGTCGGCGTCGTGACTACAACCGGTTGGGGTTCGCCCTTCAGATCGTGACAGTCCGCCAACTCGGAATGTTTTTGGCTGATCCGCTCGATGCGCCCCTGGAGCTGGTCGACTATCTCGCCGAGCAGTTGGGTATCGAGGACTCCTCGTGTGTGAAGCAGTACACCGAGCGGAAGAAAACCAAACTCGAACACGCTTGGGAGATCCAGCGCGAGTACGGCTTGAGTTCCTATGCTGAGGTCGAGGCGGAGTTGGCGGCGTGGGTCGCCGATCAGGCGTGGGTCACCGGCGATGGGCCGAAAGCGATATTCGCCAGTGCGGTCGACTGGTTACGTGAACATCAGGCGCTGCTTCCCGGTCCCCGCACTCTGGTACGTGTGGTGACCGACGGGCGACAGGCCGCTGATCAGCGGTTGTGGAGTCAGCTGACCGATCAACTCACTGCTGGTTCTGCTTCGGCGCTACTGGCGTTGCTCGATGTACCCGAGGGCAAACGTCGTGTCAGCGAACTGGAGCGGCTTCGCCGGGGCGTGTTCCGGACCAGCTCGAAGGGTATGCTCGACGCCCTGGAACGGTTGACCGACCTCATCGGGCTGGGCGGGCAATCACTGGATGTGTCGATGGTTCCGCAGCGTCGAGTGATCGCACTGGCCACCTACGGGCTATCGAGTAAGGCCCCTACATTGCGGCGCATCGAGCCCGCCGCAATCGCCTGGCGGTGCTGGTCGCCACGGTGAAAGTGCTGTCGAACAGGGCAACTGATGACGTGCTCGAGTTGTTCGATCTTTTGATGGTCACGAACCTGATGTCGAAGGCCGAACGTGAGTCACGCGATGAGAAGCTGCGCCGATACCCACGCGTCTCACGTCATGCAGGCAAGCTCTCGGCAGCGGTCAAGATGCTGTTGGAGATGAGTGAGGTCGAGCCGAACCTCAGCGTCAACATGCTGTGGGATCTGATCGAGAACATCGCGACCAAAAGTGAGCTGCGCGCGTCGGTAGCGGTGATCGACGAGTTGGTGCCGGTCGATGACGCGGAACTCGATGGGCAGCGCCTGGAAGAGTTGGCGGGACGCTTGGCCACGGTCCGGGTGTTCCTGCCCCGGCTGATGAACACCGTGACGTTCGGAGCGACCGCGGACGGTGCGGCGGTACTGGCAGCGATGAAGACCCTCGGTGAGCTGATGTCGACGAAGTCGAAACTACCCGCGAGCTGGCTCGATGCCCGCCAGATCGACCATGATCTCATCGGTGGCGGCTGGAAGAGGCTGGTCTATCGCGATCCTCGGCCACCGGAGACGGTCGACCGCGCCGCCTACACCTTGTGCCTACTGGAGCAGTTCCATCGACATCTCAAGTATCGCAACATCTTTGCCCCGCACTCGACGCGATGGCGTGACCCTCGAGCCCAGCTGCTGGTCGGGCAAGCATGGGATCGCTCCCGCGAGGCCGGGATGAACGCGTTGAACCTACCGGGCGATCCGGCACCGCTGCTCGCCGAGCATGCCGCCACGATGGACACTGCCTACCGTGAGGTCGCCGCGAGGTTGGACAGTGACGGTCCGGCGAGCGTCGGCGAGGACGGGCGTCTCCACCTCGCCTCGCTGAAAGCAGAACCGGACCCGCCGTCGCTGGTCGATCTACGTCGCCGGGTCCAGACAATGTTGCCCGAGGTCGACCTGCCCGAGCTGGTCTTGGAAGTCATGTCCTGGGTGCCCCGGTTCACCGAGTCGTTCACCCACGCCTCCGGCAACGGTGCCCGCGTCGCCGATCTCGGATTGTCGGTCGCGGCCGTACTGTGCGCGCACGCGATGAACGTGGGTTTCACACCGGTGACCAGCCCTGGTGTTCACGCGCTGACCCGTGACCGTCTGCACCATGTCGACCAGAACTACGTTCGCGTGGAGACGTTGACTGCGGCCAACGTCGAGCTGGTAGAGGCCCAGTCCGAGATCGAATTGGCGCAGCTGTGGGGTGGTGGGCTACTCGCCTCGGTGGACGGTATGCGGTTCGTGGTTCCGGTCCGCACCATCCACGCGAGACCGAACCCGAAGTACTTCGGCCGTAAGCGCGGGATCACCTGGTTGAACATGCTCAACGACCAGTCCGCCGGGCTGGCGGCCAAGGTCGTGTCCGGGACGCCCCGCGACTCCCTGAACTTCATCGATGTGGTGCAGCTTCAGCAGGGCGGAAAAGCTCCCGACGAGATCGTCACCGACACCGGCTCCTACAGCGACATCGTGTTCGGTCTGATGCACCTGATCGGCAAGAGATACCGGCCGCAGTTAGCGAATCTGCCCGATCAGCGGTTATGGCGGTTCGACCGGTCCGCGGACTACGGGCCACTCAACCAGGCCGCTCGGGTCACATCGACACCGACAAGATCGCCGCGCACTGGGAGGACATGTGCCGAGTTGCAGTGTCGATCAACGAGTGTGAGGTCTCCGCTCACGACGTCACCCGGATGATCTCCCGGACGGGAAACCTACCCCCTTGGGTCAAGCGATCGCCCATTATGGGCGGATCTTCAAAACCCTGCACATCCTGCGCCTGGCCGACGACGAACCGTACCGCAGGGAAGGCAAGATTCAGGCCAATCTCGGAGAAGGGCGTCACGACCTGGCGCGCCGGATCTACCACGGAAAGAAGGGGGAGATGACCCGTACCTACTACGAAGGCATGGAAGATCAACTCTCCGCACTGGGGTTGGTGCTCAACTGCACAGTTCTGTGGAATACGTTATACACCAACCGCGCTCTGGAACAGCTACGCGCGCAGGGCTATCCGGTGCTCGACGCCGACGCGCAGCGACTATCGGCGTTTATCCGCACCCACATCGGTATCGACGGCCACTACGCCTTCCACTTACCAGACCTCGGTGGAACACACCGGCCGCTGCGCGATCCCGATGCCCACGAGAGCGATTGACGGTGCGACTCACTGCGCCGATCACCGCCCTGGCCGACGCGCCGCCGGATCGCTCTCGGCCTGAAAGCGCCGTAGCCCATCGTCGGAGATTCTTGCGTACTCGACAAGGCCTCGCACCGACATCTGACCCGACAGCGTCATCAACACCGGCATCGACGCGCCATCCTCGGCCGCATGCGTCAGCCGTGAATGCCGTAGTTGGTGCAGCGTGTACGGGCCGTCGTCGTAGTGGACGGTGTGGCCTTCGAACATCTCGGCCGCGCGCCGATAAGACAGCCGTGCCCGCCCCGTCGACGAGTCGACATCGCGTGCAGCCACGGACGATCGGGCTTTTCGGGCGGTGAGGAACAGTGGACCGCTCGTGCGGTCGGCCAGCATCCGCGGCAACAGGCGCGCGGTAGCGCTCTGCCACGCGACGAGTGAACCACCCTGGGGCTGGTGGAGACTGTGATCTCACCAGGAGAATGCAGATATGGGTGCACCAAGGAAGTTCGATGCTGAGACGCGGGAGCGGGCAGTTCGGATGTATCGCGACCGGCTCAAGGAGTACGGCGAGCCGAAAGTAACGGCCCGTAAGCACGTCGGGGCTCTGCTCGATATCAACCCGGCGACGATCCGAAACTGGATCGAGAAGAACGATCCGGCCACCGAGGCACACGGGCCCGTCGCAGGAGTTGACCGCGACGAGGAGTTGAAGGCGCTACGGCGTGAGAACTCCGAATTGCGAAGAGCCAACGAGATTCTCAAGACAGCGTCAGCGTTTTTCGCAGCGGCGGAGGTCGACCGCCGACTTCGGTGATCGTCGAGTACATCGACGAATACCGCCACCTTTTCGGGTCGACCCGATCTGCACCGTACTCAAAGAGCACGGCATCAAGATCGCCCCGTCCACCTACTACGCCGCCAAGAAACGCGGCACCGTCTCCGCAGCGGCACTGGAAGAGGCGTACGCCACGAACACCGTTCACGGGTTCTTCGTGGCAAACAGACGCCTCTACGGAGCCAAGAAAATCTGGCATGCAATGAAACGCGCTGGTCACGAGATCGGCCGCGATCAGGTCGCTCGGTTGATGACGATCTGCGGAGCAGAGGGTGTTGTCCGCGGACGCCGGCGTACGGTGACCACCGAACGCGATGATCGTGCCCCTCGACATCCGGATCTGATTGCCCGGCAGTGGGGCGCGCCGACTCAACCGGACCAGTGGTGGGTTGCCGATTTTACTTATTGCTGGACGTTGGTTGGTTTCGTGTACACCTCGTTCGTGGTCGATGTGTTCTCCCGCCGGATTCTCGGGTGGAGGGTCATGACGACGAAGGCGACGCCGCTGGTGTCGGGTGTACTCGAGCAAGCATTGTTCACACGTCGCCGGTCCGACTTCGCGTTCACTGCAACGGGTTTGGTCCATCACTCGGACGCGGTTCCCAGTATACGTCTCTGGCGTTCACCGAGGCGTTGATCGAATCCGGCATCGCTGGATCGATCGGCAGCGTCGGCGACGCGCTCGACAATGCGTTGATGGAATCGACGATCGGGTTGTACAAGACCGAGCTGATCGACCGGCAGAAGTCGTGGAGCGGGCGCAGCGAGGTCGAGCGCGAGACGGCTTCCTGGGTGCATTGGTTCAACACCAGCCGCCTGCACTCCTCGATCGGATACCAACCGCCCATCGACTACGAAAACGAGTACCGTCAACAACGCTCGACAGCCACCTCCGACCGCGACGTGGCTTGAACCAGGTCTCCATCAGATCCAGGGTGGTTCAGAGTTCGCGTGCCCCGCCCTTGCGTGTCACCTCCGCGCAGCGGTTCGCTGTGTCGAGGTCGGGCACATCCAGCATCAACACCTCCTCGGCACGCGCCGCGGATTCGTAGAGCATGTGCCATAACACCTGTTCCCTCTGGGCCGCATCCGATCCCAAGATCTCGGTGACCCGATCCTTGCTCAACGCCCTACTGGTGTCCGGCGGTGCGGGCCGCGTTCGCAACCGCACTAACGGATCGCCGGCCAACCACTGCTGATCGCGCCAATATGCGCACGCCGACCCCAGCGCAGTCAATCGGATGTTAAACGTCTTCGCCGACTTGCCACCCCACACGAAGGTGAACCAGCCACTGACCCGATCCGGCTCCGAGCCCAGCAACGCCACATTCGTATCCGCCCGAAGTCGACCACCAACCGATTCAGCGCCGCCGCGTAGGTTGCGCGGGTGTTCGACACCATAATCGTCGCCAAGTAGATCTGTACTGCATCGGCCAGCCGCACATCACTCGCCGACGTCGACAACCTGTGAACCCGCCCCATGTCATCAACCTCGAACTACTACCGCGCACAGGTTCTCGAGTCGCCCGACTGGGGCGCATCGACCCGTTATCCGATCGCACATAGTATGACACTATGTGCGGTAAATCCTTAGCGCCGGATTGGGCGGGTTTGCTCCTCGACCCCCTGCACCTCGCCGATCAGTCGTTTCTGCCGACCGTGCCCGCGTTCGGACCCGCCATCGTCGTGGCCGCCGTGGTGATGTTCGGTGCGATGCGCGATCGGCGTAAACGGGATGGCCGGACTCTTACGGGGCACGCTGACTCACCTGGCCATGATGGGCGTAACCGTGACAGCGCATAGGACACTCAAGGCATTGACCGCAGTGGCACTGCTCACCGCCGGCTGCGTCGACCCGACACCCTCGGATGCCGCGTCGACTGCGCCGGCCTCCAGCCCTCCTGCGCTCTCCGATGAGCAGTCAGATCTCGCAACTGATCATCGACGTCACCCTCTCAGGCGGAATCGTCACACCGACAAACGCTGATTTGCAGGCAAAGGTAAAGGAACGGCGATGCTGAACGGGCAAACCGATCCCGCCACTTGATCACTGTCGGGCGAGACACTCCCATCTGCCGCGCTGCACCTGAGGTGCCGGCGCCATCAGCGACCGCCAACACGATCCGTACCCGTTCGACATGGCCGGGCGATGCGGTCGAGGACCGCGCCCACGACTCCAACGTCGCACGAACTTCAGGACTGATCACCAACGCAGGTGACGGCATACACCATCATCCCACGCTGTAAACTAATGAATGACGCACGACACTAGCTCAAGCCGACGCTGACGGCCTGCAGCGACTCAGCCAGATGTTGGTGGCCAGGACGTCAAGGGCCCTGACTGTCAGTACAAGCCTCGGGTGATTGCTCTCGGCTTTGGCGTGCGGTCGAGATTACTGGCGGTAGTGCCGTTCGTCGGTCACTTCCAGCGCGCCACTTGGGTTCCTGCCCAGGATGCTGACATGGACGTGCGGGATCTCGCCGGATTGGGCTGTGTCGATGAATTGCATTGCGTGGGTAGTGCATACGGAAACTCCGGCGTTCGTGTAGCAGATATCGATGGCATCGGCCGGTGTGAATCGCCCCCCGAACGGGTCGGCGTTGTTGACCCAGAGTTGCCGGCCCTGCCACCACCGGGCCAGGGCCTGCTCGTGGGCGCCGGCCTGTCCGATGTCGACTCCATACACCTCGATATCGGTGTATTCGGAGTCGGCGAGTTCACGAAAGATCCTCGGCCCCTGCCCATCCCAAGTGAGCGTGCCCTCGACGACGATGTTCTCTTTGCGGATGATGCACAGTCGTCGAATCTGGTCGGCCAGCTTCACCGATTCGAGGTGTACGAGCGCGGCAAGTTCGCGAGGTGCCAGTGCGTGACCGTCGGCAAGAATCACGGCTCGTAGGTGGTCATAGATGCCATCGTCGAGGGCCTGCTCGATGAGGTAGTCCTTGATGATGTCGGCGTCGATCACGCGGTAGTCGCCCAGATCAGGGACGACGGTGCGCAACATCGAGCTTTTTCCCGAACCTGGCGCGCCAGCGGTGACGATCGCTGAGCGGCCATCACGGCGGGGATTCTCGCGGGCGAGATACCTGTCAATGAGGTGTTTGTGCAACTGCGCGCGGCGGACATCGGTGGCGTACCGGTATTCAGTGCATTCGGCGGCCTCCCGATGTAGCGGTCCGCCTGCCACCGATCGGGTGGTGAGCTGTTCGGCTACTGCAGCGCGCAGGTCAGCCTCCGAGGCCACTGCCCATGCTCTTGAGGTGGCGGGCGGCCAGGGCTTGGAACTCGTCGTCGCTGAGCAAGCCTCGGTAAAAGGCCATCTCGATCTCGTCCCAGTCGCCGGTAGCGTAGGCGTCAGTGGCGACACCATCGATACGTACGACACCTCCGAAGGAGTATCTCCAGTTAAGGAGCCTGTCCATCATGTCTTTGGTGTTGATGAGTCCGGCGGCGCGGCGATCGATGATCTCAGCGGGTCTTTCCTCGAGCAGCGCGGGGTCCTCGGTGAGGCGGCGCAGGATGCGCTGGACGGTGGCCTGCGAATGGATGCCCACGATGTCGCTGATCTGCCGCTGCGAGAGCCCCGCATGGTTGGCGGCCTGGTAGATGGCGCGCTCTAGCTCACGCTCATCGATGCGTTGCCGTGCGGCTCTGGCCGTCAGCCGCTGCTGGGCGTCGGCGACGTCAGTCGACATGACCCTCACCTCCCATGATTCATTTTGAATCACATTCGAGTCTACGGTGAGGACACGCTCTGCGCCACGACGGGGCCGACGACAGCCTTCCGCCGGGCCATCGGTGAGCGTTCTGCAGTCGGTACGAGCGCGTCGCACGCGTCGGCGATGGACGCGGCCACGCAGCACTTATGGTGGTTCCACACCTAGAAGGCCGAGGATCCCGATGGAAACGCTCAATGATGAGTTCGCCCAGGCAGTCCGCAATGTCACCGTCCACGGCGAGAAGCGCGACCGGGCGATCGCCGCGCATACCGAAGTCCGCGGTTTGTTGGAAGCCGACCCCGAGTTGAGCGACTGGGGCATCGACACGATCCTCATCGGTTCCTACGCGCGTCAAACTGCACGCTATCCCGGCAAGGACGTCGACGTCTTCCTGCGTTTCACCAACCTCTCGGTGCACCACAGCCCCGAGAAAATCTATAACGCGGTCGAACGGGTCCTCGTCGAGCAGTACGGCCTCAAAGACGAGGATTCGGGGGGGGGGCGCATCACCCGCCAGTCACGGTCGCTGAAAATCGACTTTCCTGATCCTGAGGAGCACTTCAGCGACACCTCTTTCGCGATCGATGCGGTCCCGGCGGTGCCATGGCAGGGCCATTGGGCGATCCCCAACCGCGACCGCGATAAGTGGGACAACGATGACAAGCGATGGATCAAGACCGACCCGGTGCAGTTCGCGGCCGACACCAACACCTTGGCCACCGCGTCCTGGAGTCCTATCGTCGGCACGACGAACGCCTACCGGCCGATTGTTCGGCTGCTGCGTCAGGTGCGCCACGTCCACCTCGGCGGGCAACGGCCTGGTGGCCTGTTCGTCGAAATCGCGGCCTACTACGTGTGGAACGACCAGCTCGTTACCGGGACCTCCTGGGCGGAGTTGCTCGCCTCGACGCTGGAGCAGGTGTCGGCTCGGCTGAACGACAGTGCCGAAGACGGGTTGCGCGATCCCGTGCTCGGCACGCCGCTGAAACCTGCACTCGAATACTGGCAGTGGACCTCAGCAGCCCAAACCTTTGACCGTCTCGCCACTGAAGCTCGGGACGCGCTGGCCGCTGAGCGATGCCGAGCAGCCAAGATCTGGCGCGACATCCTCGGCACTAACGAGCGTGGCCACGTCCTGCTCCTGCCCGATGGCTGCGACGCGGCCGGTTTTCCGGTCGGGTCAGTCACCGCCGTGTCTGCGGTGGGAAGCAACCAGCCGCGCGGCTTCGCCCTGCCCGACGGCACCTGCGTCGGTCGCAACTGAGCAGCGTTGGACACCTACGATGATGCCGCGTACGACCGGTTCCGCTCGGAACTGGTCAATGCCGGCTTCTCGCCGGTCCACGACGACGACCTGCCGCGCTGGACAGGACCGATCAGGGCAAGTCTGCGCTCTCTGACCGACGCCACCCGCATGCAGATTCGGTTCTATCCGGGTTGGCCGCTGCGCTACGCGCACGTATTCGTTGCGGGACTCAAAACCGAACACGACGCCCAGGGCACCATCTGCCTCTGGGCCGAGGACGACCCCGCCCAGATCGATGGGCGCGAGCTCAATGCACTGTGGGACCGGCTCGATCAGTGGGCTGCGGCTGCCCGGCAGGGCTTCGCCCCTGTAGACCGAGCCCTCGACGCCTACCGCCTCTACGTTGACCAGAACACCTTCGCCGCGGAACTACCACTGCGTGAGTTGATTGACGGCGGATCCGACGGCTACGCCGCCGAACTGTTCGCCACCGTGCAAGGCGAAGCCCTGCTCATCGACCACGGCAATCCGCCGGATCCGCGCACGATCGGCAAGGCCGTCCTCCACGGCGCGTTCTATCTGCGCGCCGACGTCGACGTTCCGCCTCGCACCTTCGACGATGTCCGCGCGGCGCTGTCCCGCCATCAACGCAGGCACCTTGACCGAGGATTGGCCCGCCGATCCGCTGTGTCCTTGAACGAGCCCAGCGGCGGGCACGATTTCGTTGTGTTGGCCTGGCCCCGCCACGACGACGACCACGATGCGGTCGTGCTCGGTTTCGCCGGCACCCACGACACCCTGCAGGCGTCGGTGATGGCGCCGACCTCCAACGACATTGCGTCCCTTCGGCGACGTGCCGGACCCGACGCGGACCTGCTCGCGGACAAGACGGTCTTGCTCGCCGGCGTCGGCTCCGTCGGCGGCCACGTAGCAGTCGCCATCGCCTCCAGCGGTGTGGGCACCCTCCATCTCTGGGACAGCGACCGCCTCACCAGCGTCAACCTCGTGCGCCACGTCTGCAGCCGCCAGCACGTCGGCTACAAAAAAACCCACGCCGTGGGTCACGTCGTCACACAGCACGCCCCGTGGTGCGCAGTGACCCATCACGACGACCTGCCTTACGGCCCACACGAGTTGCAAGCCGCCATCGAAGGCGCCGATCTGGTCATCGACTGCACCGGAATCTTCTCGATCACCGCCGCGCTCGCGGAAACCTGCCGTCGAAGCACGGTGCCCCTCATCAACGGCGCCCTGTATCACCACGGTGCGCTCGCGCGCGTACAGCGGCAAGCCGACGGCGACACCCTGATCGCGGCACGTCAATCGGACGCGAAGTACCTTCCTCTACCGGCGGAGGACCAAAGCCCCGCCACTGCCGGCTTCCTGGAACTGGGCTGCACTGCCCCGGTGAACAACGCCCCACCGATCGCGGTGCTCTCGATCGCCGCCGACATCGCCTGCGCAGCAGTGGATCTGCTCACCGATCGATGCGAACGTCCCGATGAGCGCATCACCGTGCTCCGCACCATGGGCCCCCCATTCGATCGCAGGGGCACCCTGGACCCCCACCTCTCCGTGGATGTGTGACGTGCGTGCCGAGCTTCTTATCGCCGAGACAGCTCTGTCGACGATGACGATCGCCGCCGCTCGGACCCATCCCTGCGAAACCGGTGGCATCCTGGTCGGTGTCTACCTCGACGGACACCCCTGGGTCACCAGGGCCATCGAAATCCAGACCAGCGACCGGGGCCGCTCGCACTACCGCATCCCCGCCGGAGCCACCCAGACCGCCGTTCTCGACGCACGAGCGTTCGATCGGCGGCTGGGCTATCTCGGGGACTGGCACACCCATCCCCAGGATGTCGGTCCCAGCCGGACCGACATGGCGACGCTGGGTGTCATCTCGATGAAGCATCCCCGGCAGCCCAACCCCACCCAGATCGTGGTCCGCAGAACCAATCACGGATACGTGCTCGACGCCCGCCGCATCGTCGCGCTCACCCCGCGCGTCTGCACCATCCGGTTGACCGGCGGCCTCCCCACGGCCGCACCACAGATCGACGATCCCCACGACCGCGGCGATCCGCGGTGAGTCCCCCACGCCCTGGCCCGCAGCATCTCACCCCTAGGAGCGTGACCGTGACCGGCATGCAACTTCCCAGCGCAACCGGCGTCAGGATCGCCGGCGACGACTACCAGTGGTTGCACGCATGGCGGGTGTGTATGGAAGCCCTGCACCAGGACTCGACGGCATACGCGGGCAATCCCACGATCGCCGTCGGCGTCGAGGAACCCGGTGTCGGCAACGGCGACGACGTCGTCCGACACCGCCGACAACCACCACATGCGTACATGCAAGTCAAGTACGCCGTCGACCACCGCACCCCGGTGGGCCTGACCTATCTGGACGACAAGGGCATCCTTAAGAAGATGGTCGCCACGCACACGACGTTGACTACCGAAAGCGTCCTCGTCGAGATGCGCCTGGTCACCAACCGCACCATCGACCCTCACGACCTGCTGCTGCGTGACCGCGATGGCCGTGACGGACGACTGGTTCCACGCGCAGCTCAAGGAACGCCGGGATCCGAACGGGGCCAGGCCCGCACGGCGTGGGCTCAGACAGCAGACACCGACGAGCCGACGCTGATGCGCTTTCTCAACGATTTCTACCTCGACGTCGCCTACGACGTGCAGCGGTTGCGCCACGAGATCAGCCTGTTGATGACCGCCAACGGACTCAGGTCAGACGACAACGCGGTCGATCAGGGTGCGGGCTGGATCGCCGCGCAGGTCCGTGCCGGACACCGCCGGCTGAGCCTCGATGACATCAAGGACGCGGTGACCTCCCTGAATCTACGCGCGGGCTCCCCGTGGACCACCGTCTCCATCGCGACCATCAAACATGACCCGCTCGCCGACCAGGCCGCAGTCAGCATCGATTGGGTCGAGCGCATCGCCGGCGACAAGGACTGGACCCGGGTGGCCCCAGCGCCGCCGCATACGTGGGACGAGTTGGCCGCCGACGTCGCCACGCTGCCGCCCGGACTAGGTGGTGCGCGCCGCATCCTCGTCGGTGGCCACTTGCGGCAGGCCACCGGTTTTCTCGTGGGCGCCGAACTCCGTCGGGTCCTGGGGTACGAGGTCGGCATCCGCCAGGGCGACCAACTCTGGAGTAGTGAAGAAGCCACTCAGACCTACCCGCTGGACGTGGCGGAGCAGACCGTCGGCTCCGGCGCGGGCACCGCGCTCATCGTTAACGTCGCCGCCGACGCCGCATCCGCCGCCATCGAATGGATACAACAATCGGAACTGCCGGTGGGGACCATCGTGACGGCCACACCGTCGGCCGGAACGGGCCCACGGGCGGTGCCCACACCAGCTACCGCCAACAGCCTCGCTGTCGCGGTGCGCGACCTCGCCCGCCGCCACGCCAGCACGGGACCGCTGCATCTGTTCCTCATCGGTCCACTCGGATTGGCAGTCCTGATGGGACATCACTGGAACCGCGTCGCCATCACACACGTCTATGAGCACCTCGGCGGACCGGACTACGTGCACGCATTCACCGTCGACGCCTAGCCGTGCACGCGGCACTGCGTGACCCCTCTCGCCGTGCGGGCTTCCCGCGCTGGACGGGCTCAGGTTGTGTTCTGCTACTGCTGGCCCTTCTTCGCCTTGTCCGGCGCCCGCAGCAGCGGCAGGGCGTGACGCAGCATCGGGGAAGATGCCCAGCACGCGCACGCGCAGACGTCCGCGAGCGTCGTCGAGGACGTCCACTGTGTCACCGTCAACTACGCGCAGCACCGTCGCCGTGGCCGCCGCCGCCTCAACCGGAGCGGCGCACGCCGAGGCGGGGGCCGCCGCCACAGCGGCGGCCAATGTCAGCGCAGTCACCAAAACGTGTTCTCATGTATCCATTTTCATGCCCACATCGAAACCCGCCTGCACGAATTTCGATTACACGTCACGGCTCGGCGAGTTCGGCGATCAACGCTTCCACCCGCGCAGCGCTTCCTGGGTCCATCGGCTTGCCCGTTTCGGCAGACTCCACCAGCTCCGCCGAGAGCCCGCCCACCGCGGCCGCCTCACCGGCGCTTAAGTTCGCCCGGCGCCGTGCGGCGTAGAGCCGCTGGCCCAGTGAGGCGTCCGGATGGGCCGCGGCCTTGAGCATGAGTTCGTCATAGCGGCGGCGAATGAGCCCCAGAGACTTGACCACCTCAGCTGGCGAGCCCTGGCTGTGGCGCATCGCCCGCGCGGCAAGAGCCTCTAGCTTGCGCAGGTCAGCCAGGATCGTCGACGCGCGTTTTGCGAAGTCGGGTGACGAGGCCGGGGGCAGATCGTCGATCGCAGTGTCGAAGCGGGCTAGGGCCAACTTGAGCGCATCCACCACCAGCACAGCGCTCTCGGACCCATCCGGCGGCGGGGCGGCCACTTCATCAGCTGTGCTCCCGGCCCGGATGCGCGCTATCGTTCCCGCCGGCCACTGCAAAAGTTCTTCCAGGGTGTGCCTGGTGCGCTCCCTGGGCCAGGACCGGCCCTTTTCGAAGTGGATCAGCGCCGGGGCGGTGATGACTTTCTGGCGTGCCAGCTCGCGCTGGGAAATCCCCAATTCACGTCGGCGAGCTGCGGCAGCGGCACCCGCGCGGGCAATCCCGTCGTCTGTGTCGCCTTCCTCCACCGCGTCAGTGTAACCAGCGGTTATCACGGTTTCCGAACATCACGAGGCACATATTGGCCCGATTCCAGTGAAGTACGCGCTAACGCTGCTCGGCTGCGATGGGCGGTCCAGGGCGCAAAACTTCATCGTTGAAATTTATCGGTAGATAGTGCACTGCTAAAGCTAGGTGCTAAAGTTCGGGTGATTCGATAGCTCAGTGGGAGGAGCGACGGTGACAGTGACACTGGAACGACCAACGGTGCGCGACAGCACCCTGCCATGCATTTCCGATCCGGATCGGTGGGCCGCCGGCGGCGAAGATCCGGAGTTGAAAGCACTATGCCGTGGCTGCCCGCGCCGCTGGCAATGCGCCAAAGATGCCCTCGACACCCCCGGCGCCGAAGGCATGTGGTCAGGGGTCAACCTCCCCAAAGAGGGCCGAGGCCGCAAATTCGCGCTGCGCCAACTTCGATCACTAGCCGCCCATGGCGGATTCAACGTCGCAGACGAGGCCGGCGCAGACGACTAACGCTGGCGGCGACATGGGAAACCCACAACGACTACGAAATGCGCTGTGCGCAAACATTGTCCGATCTGGACACGCGGCTGTACCGATGAGCACGGCCCAGTTTTGTCGGACACTTCCTGACCTACCCCGGGACGGTAACGGCGCCGATCGAACATGTGTAAGGACCGATATCGCTTCATCGTCCGACGAGTCAACACCTCATGATCAGCCGTGGCACTTCTTCTCAATGGTGTTGCGGGGCAGATTTCGAGGAGTCAGTCGGCCCGGCCGTTGGCGCACACCAGGACAGGTGGCGTTTCGGCGCGCTACCCATACCCATCGCGTCGTGCTCGCGGCCGATGAGCGTGGATGCGAGAGTCCCTGCACCACCTTGGTCGTCACCGGTCCGTGGCTGCGGCCGTGGGGATTCTGGTGTGACCGGGAACGATTCGTCCCCCGGCAAGATTTCGGAGACGGCGGATGCGGTGACCTCCGATGACCGAGATCGCTCGACGCCGTCTGCACACGCACTCCTCGACGTCCGGCCCGGCCCGCGTTGGCTCCGTCGGTCGATCGCCAGTTTGGCGCGGTGTTCGTCACCCCTTTGAGCGCTCGCGAATATCTCATGCTCAGCGACCCGGACGTGCGCCGGCGGCGGCTGGGTACTGCTCGACGACCGCCGCACCATAGTGGGGTATCACCGGCACCAGCTCTACCCTGCGCTCGATACTGACCGCAGTAGTCACACAACCGCTTCCGCAGCATTCATCCCCGACGTCGAGCAGCGTGAGCGGCTCGCTGCGGCCGGGTGGAACGTCCGCCCAGGCGGTGACACCGCACTGCTGGTCCCCTACCTGGGCAGCACCCCTCGTCCATGGGAGCAAACAGCATGATTATCAGTCATCCGCTGGCCGGTCCCGCACCACGTCGTACGCTGTGGGGCCGCGTTCAATCTGGGTAGTGACCAGCGTGTCTGACCGGATAATCCGCCACGTCATGCCAAACTCGTCGGCACACGACCATCAGGAGGCACATCAACCCCACGCAGCCGAGCTCGTCACAGTACGGCCCAGAATGCAGAAAACCCCGCCGAAGCGGGGCCATCTGATTTCCCGGACGGGAGCCTCACCTCTCATCCGGAAGGCCGCCACAACGAAACATGTCACACCCCGTGTAGCTGCCACCTTTGCAGGTGGCTTCAGGATAGAGGACGCCCTCGTGAGCCGCAATAGTCCAAGATACTGGCCCACAGCCAGGACCCACTCCGCACCAACCCACTCGACGGCCGCGTCATACCCACCCCCCACGATGAGTGCGCCGCCTCCCCCAGCGGCGGTCTGGAAGGCACTCGCGCGGCGGCTCTCGCAGCCCGGCCGCGACAGAATGAAGGTCTTCGATCCGGAGACCAAGGAGTACGCCAAGACGCGGCGGATCAGCGATAGGCTGCCCCCCTTCATGGCCGCCGTCTATCTGTACAAGAACCGCCGTACCACCCTGCTCGCGCTGGACTTCGACAGCAAGACCCACGGCCGAGATCAAGTCGACGCCGACTTCGCCCGCACCCTGGAATGGCTCACCGCCTGCGGAGCCCGCGTTGTCACCGACAGATCCACCAACGGCGGCCGTCACATCCTGGTTCCCCTTGCGATCGGCACGACCGCCAGCTTCGACGAGATCCAACCGTTATTGCGTCAGCTGCAAGCGCGCCTGCCCAGCTTCGACCCCAAACCGATGCAGAACCCGAAGGAGGGCTGCATCTCGGTCCCTAGCACCCCTTGTGCCGGGGGCGGCCACCGGATCCTTGACGGATCGCTCGTCGACGCCATCAACGCCCTCACAGAACGCAGCGAACCCACCCTTCTGCCGGCGCTCTACGCCTTACTCGGAACACTGCCAAGCACCCCGACGTCGTCGACCCACACCTCCCGCCACGCCGAGGGCACCTCCCGCCACGCCGAGGGCACCTCCCGCCACGCCGAGGGCACCTCCCGCCACGCCGAGGGCACCACCGGCCGCGGTGAGCACGAACGGATGACCGAGGGCGCCCGCTGGACGAAGCCCATGCCCCTTGACGTCGCCGCATTCCTCTCCAGCGGCGTGCTCACCCGCACGACGTGGCGCAGTCAGTCCGAGGCCCGCATGTCAGCGGTCCTCAATGCCGTCCTTCGCGGCCATAGCCACGCCGAGATCCGCGCCCAGAGCTTTCCCGGCCAGCAATGGAGCGGGCTAGGCGAGTCCTACCGCACCAAACACGGACCCAACGCCGACGCGCAACTCGCTCGCGACGTCCGCAAAGCCTTGCGGTACGCCTCCACACTGCCCGCGAAAACGAATCCGTCCGCACACAGGTACAGATACTCACAGTCGGGGGGCTCTCCCGCAGACAGCCCGCAGTCGCGCTGGCTAGCTGTACTGACCTGAGAGGTTAGGTACGCGGCTGGCGGGTGGTTGGCCGCCGAGTGCGGTGTGGCCGCGGTGGTGATTGTAGGTGTGCAGCCAGCGGGGATATTCGGCGCAGCGTTCGGCGTCGCTGGTGTAGAGACGCGCGTAGGCCCACTCGTCAGCCAGAGTGCGGTGGAAACGCTCCACTTTGCCGTTAGTCTGCGGTCGATACGGCCGAGTGCGGCGATGCTCGATGCCGCCCAGTGCCTCGCCGAATGCGTGTGATCGGTAGCAGGAACCGTTGTCGGTCAATACTTTTCGTACGGTGATGCCGTGCCGGGTGAACCAGGCGTTGGCTCGCAGCCAGAAAGCGGCGGCGGTGTCCTTGCGCTCATCAGAGAGCAGCTCGGAGTAGGCCAAACGCGAATGCGCGTCGATCGCGCTGTGCAGGAAGTGATAGCCGCGCACTGGATTGTGGTGCTTGGTCTGCTGCCCGAACTCTTATCGGCTTGTTTGTTGCGTTTGCCGACTGACTTTCCCAGCATCCGCCAGCCGCCGCCGGCGGGGATCTTGCCCAGTTTCTTGACGTCAACGTGGACCATGTCGCCGCAGGCAGCCGATTCCATCCGGCGGATGACCCGTCCGTGGGGCGGTCGAGCCAACGCAATTTGGCCAGGCCGTAACGAGTCAAGACCCGGTGCACCGTGGAAACGTTGAGTCCTAACAGGTATGCGATGCGTGCAGGTCCCCAGCGACGCAGTACGCGAACTTTGATGATCCGCCGCTCGATACGAGTGGGCGTGCGGTTGGGGCTGTGGCGTGGGCGTGAGCTGCGGTCGACCATGCCGGCCTCACCCTGCTCGCGGTAGCGGCCTGCCCAGCGTGCCGCTGTGGTAACCGCGACCTGGAATCGCTCGGCCGCGCGGCGCAGCGACCAGCCGTCATCGACGACACAACGGGCCAAGCGCAGACGACCAGTTTCTGACAGCGGGGCATTACGGTGTGACACGAAGACCTCCGAGAGGGTTGGTGCGTTCCTAGACAGCTCGCACTTCACTCGGAGGTCTTCTTCATGTCACCACGCCACGCCGTACCTAACGTCCGTGGTCAGTACAGCTAGCCCACGCACTCGCCTGGGCGGACAGAGAGTTCCAGGGAAGGCCGGCGCGATGGACGGTGCGTGATGTGCTTCAGTCCCTCGCGGTCAAGGCTGCAGTCGCCGGTGAGGTCCGTTCAGGTACTCCCATCGTCGGGGTCGGTGGTCGAGGACTGTCACTGTCGGCTGGGTTGATGCCGGCTACGACGGTATTCGAGGTCCTCCGGCGGATCAGGGACATGGTGGGGTCGCCGATCGTTCTCGTCCGACCCAGGGTGGGACGAGAACCCGATTACTATGCGCTGACGACCGGGGGTCCGGACCACATAACTCCGATCCCGCTCGAGCGTGTTCGTGTCCAAGACGTACACCCAGCGTGGAGCGTCATCGGCCGCCAGCACCGGGCGGTCTTCGAGCTGATGACCTACACGGGGCTCACATCGCCGGCCGACATCTACGCCGGGGCCCGGTTGAGCGCACGCGCCGGACAACTGACGCTGTCGACGCTCGCAACGTTTGGGCTTGTCTCCCGTTCGGGGCGGACGGTGGCGCTGGGCACGGTGACCCTCGACGACGTCGCCGCCGCCCACCACCTCGACGACGTGCAGGCTGACCGCATCGCGCGATACCGGCGAGAACGGGCCGCCTGGCACGATTGGCTGGCCTTACAGGACAAGCTGAAGGGAATCATCCCGGCGACCGGTGAATGGCGTGAAATCGCCGTTGAGGAGCCGGTTCCGGGAGAGAATGCGGAGTACCTGGCCGCAGTCCTGGCGCACGGGCCACCTCCGATTGACGAGGAAGCCGCGGCCATCGCACTCGTCACAGAGGTGATGGGCGCGCGCATCTTGGTCGGCGCCGGCACCTAGACAGATAGGCCGGGTGAAACGGCTCGTCGACGGCCAGTGCTATCCGATCACGGCCAAGGGCTTGCGGCGATCGGCCGCCGCGTCCTCCAGAGTCTTGGTCACGACCGGATGATGCACTCCGGTGTGCTCGGCGATAACCGCTTTGCGGGGTTCCCTCTCAGCCGCAGAGAGGATTGCGATCACCGTCTCGACCGGCTTGCGCACCGCACCGGCAGCCACGATCTGCTCGGCCAGTTCCCGCGTTCCCGCAGCGACGGTTGGTGTTGACCGGGGGGCGTCGGTCACACAGGCAGGGGCCAGCCCATCTGTTCCGAGATCCACGGCAGGCGACGGTGATTCAGTTTTGACTGACTCATTCCCGAGCATCGGTTCGGCGGTTACGACGGGCGTCGTAATGGCTGCGACGGCGGGTTGGGTTTCCACCGAGTCAGATACCGTGGGGTTGGCCGCCGGGGCAGCGCCGATGACCGCGCCAGGCCACGGCCGCCTTCACCTCGGCGTCCGCGGCCACCGGTGTCACCTCGGCCTCGGAACGCACGCTGCAGGTCGATGCCTGGCATCGTCGTCCGTGCGGGCCGCCAGTGGCGCAGTGAGCACCAGCCCTCGTGTAGCACCGAAGACCGATAGATCGATGACGAATGGCGCCACCCATGCCATCTGTTCCGGCACACCCGTCTCGGTGGTGAAGCCAAAGATGCTGAACGCCGACCACCCGAACGCACCGACGGTGAACGAACGTCAGCAGCCTGTCGCGCTCTTCGCTACCAAGCACCCGTCCCAGGGTCGGCAACCCGTGAATGGCGAGCATCAACGACGCCGGTGGAGCAGCAGCCCACCCGATTGCCACTCCCCTACTCGCAGCCGTCTCGACGGTTAACCAGGCGTGCCCGACATTGCCTCCCACAGAAAGCGTGGTGGCCACTGTCAGCAGAGGGCACAAGAAGCGGCGATCCGCACGCATCGTCGACCACGCCGCTGCGTGGTCGTTAGTCGTTGACGGTGTGGATCGCACTACTCGTATCCCCTTGTCAGATAGGCCGTCTCAATAAGGCCCACGTGGCGGTTTCGGAGGCGCTGGAGGTATGAAGGTGCCGGACACAGACGATGCGGAGTGAGCCGTCCACACCTGTCTCAAGCCTATGGCCGTCAAAGTGATGGTCCATGCTCTGTTTTCATGGGGTTGACCTCTCGGCAGCCGGGTTCGTCGCCGCCGAGGTGTGTGGCGAAAAGTCGGTGCACGCCGCTACCGTGGAGGACATGTCAGACATGTCCCGATGAGTCAGGCACCGGAGTGTCATCCCCGCGCCACCCGGACTGACTGGTGTCGGACTCGGCTGGCAACGCGCTGCCCATTGTCGCGCTGCAGATCACCGAACGAGAAGGTGAGGAGGCTGAGGTAGTGCCGCTCTTCATGAACCTCGACGGTTCAGTAGCTCGACTGTGGAGCGCCGACCTCAGAGTTCAACTCTCGGCCACGTGGACTCCTACGCCCAAGGCTGACGTGCCCTAGATTCCTCTAAATGACCGACGCCGAGCATGCGCTGGCCGGGAGACGGGTCCTTGACCCCGTCTTGTGGTCCGCGCAGATGGGGCGGCCCGGACGCGGGCACCGAGGACATTGCCGGTCGAGATGCTCGTCCAGGCGTGCGAATCACAGTCTGTGTCTGGCCGACCCGAGCCGCCTGAAACGCAAGAGCTCAGCAAGAGCATTGGCTGAATTGCCGTGGGAATCTATGGCGTTCGCGGCCGGATCGTCTCTAGCCCAGGAGGTTTCCCGGGCGCTGGGCCCGATGACCGTCTACATGTGGCGTCTTGCCGGGGTTCAATTGATCGCCTATAGCGGCGGCCACACGCAGCGACGGCTGGCAGCGATGTGTCCCACCCCTCTCCCGCAAGGCGGGCCGAAGTGCGGGCGCACATCACCTGGCTGAACCGATCCTTCTCGATGACGACCGAACGGTTACGACGCCTTCGCCGAAGTCGGGTACGCCTGGGGCTGCCCGCAATGTTCGTGGGCTCGCTGAATGAGATCGTGCACAAACGGAGTGAGCAGCTCGGCGATCTTCACACCGTGGTCCTCTGCGTACTTGGTCAAGGCCAAGTGGTCTTCCTCGGTGACACGCTTGGCGATGTATTTCGACGACGCGCGGTTCTCGCGATGCCGCCAGTCGCCGCGACGACGAGCCGCCTTCGTCTCTGCGGTCGTGTCCGCCATAGTCGCTCCGTTCACCTCATGATCGTGGTTGACTGGTCCTGGTTCCCTGAACTGGCATTACACGATTTAGATAACAGGATATCAGTAACAAGTATCCCGTAACGGAAATGCTGTAATAGCATCTCAGTCGTGTCGTATGCGCAATCGGCGAGAGTCCAAGAACTCTCATCGGTGGTATTCGGCCAGAAGCATCGCCTCGCGGTGATGGCTGCGATCGCCCAGAGCGACGGGTTGGTGAATCCCACCGATTTGGCCGCCGACCTCGGATTCCGCGCACAGAGCGCCATTCAGCAACCGCTCAAAGACCTCACGACTGCCGGGCTCATCACTCGGGAGGACGGCATGGGGCGAGTGCACTACCGACGCAATCAGCACGCGATATGGGAGGCCGTGATCGAGCTCCTCGCTCAGGCCCTCACCCACGACGTTGCCCTCGAGAGCCGACCTTAGGGTTCGCTTCGAGTATCGTCCCAGGGCCCGTACAGTGGCGCCGCCAAGCGACTGCAGGCGGCACGTGTCCGTTCTCATTTGATCTGACACAGGACCAGTGAGCTGAACTGCGGTGTATCAGATCGGATGAGAATTCCACTTGACCAGCTTTATCAGCCGATCTGATGCACGACCGAATTCGTCTGCGACGCTCGCCGCGACCGGGAGCAGCTCCGAGAATGGCTGTCACGAATGCGCCCCTTTCGCTAAATCGGCTTCGATGGTTATCATCGTTGTGTGACGATGAATAAGCGGGACACCTGCCTGGCCGGCAACACGTCCGACCTCGATGCCGCGGTGGCACTGTTCCACAGTCTCTCCGATGCGACGCGGTTGACGATCGTGCGCCGCCTGGCTGACGGGAGGCGCGAGTTGTCGATCTGATCGGTGAGCTGGGGTTGGCGCAATCCACCGTCTCCGCGCACGTGGCGTGCCTGCGGGACTGTGGGCTGGTCACCGGCCGCCCAGAAGGCCGTCAGGTGTTCTATTCCTTGTCTCGCCCCGAGCTGCTGGACGTGCTCGCTGCGGCGGAAACGCTGCTGGCGGCCACCGGCAACGCGGTGGCGTTGTGTCCCACCTATGGAACCGGCGCCCGGGGTGCGGCGATCGACACCGAGGAGACGCGGCAATGAGCGATGCCTGTGGCTGCGGCAGCGACGAACCCCGCAGCGCCGAGGAGCAGGAGCGTGAACCCGAACGGCTCTGGCAGATCACAGAATTGCAGTTCGCCGCGCTCTCCGGGGTACTGCTGCTGGCGGCGTTGATCGCCAACCTGGTCGGCGCCGCCGACCCGGTGGTGCTCACGTTGGAGGCAGCGGCGCTGCTGGCCGGCGCCTATACCTTCGTGCCGTCCACCCTGGGGCGGCTGGCCAAGGGCAAGATCGGGGTCGGCACGCTGATGACCATCGCCGCCGTGGGCGCGGTGCTGCTCGGCGAGGTCGGTGAGGCCGCGATGCTGGCGTTCCTGTTCTCCATCAGCGAAGGCCTGGAGGAATACTCGCTGGCCCGCACCCGCCGCGGACTGCGCGCACTACTGTCGCTGGTGCCCGATGAGGCCACCGTTCGCCGCGACGGCACCGAAACAACCATCGCGCCAACAGAATTGCGCATCGGTGACCTCATGGTCGTCAAACCCGGAGAACGAGTCGCCACTGACGGCATCATCACCCGGGCCGCACCGCCCTGGACCTCTCGGCCATCACCGGCGAATCAGTGCCCGTTGAAGCCGGCCCCGGTGATGAGGTGTTCGCCGGGTCGATCAACGGAGCCGGCGCCCTCGAAGTAGAAGTCAGCACCACCGCCGAGGACAATTCCCTGGCCCGCATCGTGCGCATCGTGGAAGCCGAGCAGTCCCGCAAGGGCGCCGCCCAACGTTTGGCTGACCGCATCGCCAAACCCCTGGTCCCCGCCGTGATGATCGCCGCCGCCCTGATCGCCGTCGCGGGGAGCCTGCTCGGTGACCCCGCCACCTGGATCGAACGCGCTCTGGTGGTGCTGGTCGCCGCCTCGCCCTGTGCTCTGGCGATTTCGGTACCGGTCACGGTCGTCGCCGCCATCGGCGCCGCCAGCAAGCTGGGCGCCCTGGTCAAAGGTGGCGCCGCGCTGGAAGCGCTGGGCAGGATCCGTGGGGTCGCCCTGGATAAGACCGGTACCCTCACCGCCAACCGGCCCACCGTCATCGAGGTGGCCACCACCCCCGACGTCACCCCCGAGCACGTCCTGGACCTCGCGGCCGCCGTAGAGGCCCGCAGTGAACACCCCCTGGCCGCGGCGATCCTGGCCGCCGCCGGCACCGTCACCCCCGCCGCCGACGTCGAGGCAGTCACCGGCGCCGGACTCACCGGCCACCGCGACGGGCACCGCATCCGGCTGGGCCGCCCCGGCTGGCTCGACCGAGGTCCGCTCACCGCCGAGGTCACCCGGATGCAGCAGGCCGGAGCCACCGCCGTCCTGGTCGAAGACAACGGACAGGTGATCGGTGCCATCGCCGTGCGTGACGAATTGCGGCCCGAGGCAACCGAAGTCATCACCCAGCTGCGCCGCGACGGCTACCAGGTGGCGATGCTCACCGGCGACAACCACGCCACCGCGGCCGCCCTGGCCCGCGAAGTCGGCATCGACACCGTGCACGCCGATCTGCGCCCCGAAGACAAAGCCCGACTGATCGAACAGCTCCGCACCCAGCGCCCCACCGCGATGGTCGGCGATGGCGTCAACGACGCCCCCGCACTGGCTACCGCCGACCTCGGCATCGCGATGGGCGCCATGGGCACCGACGTCGCCATCGAAACCGCCGACGTCGCACTCATGGGTGAAGACCTACGCCACCTGCCACAAACATTCACCCATGCCCGCCGCGCCCGACGGATCATGCTGCAAAACGTCGGCCTATCCCTCGGACTGATCATTGTGCTGATGCCGCTGGCTTTGTTCGGGGTGCTCGGGTTGGCCGCCGTCGTGCTCGTCCATGAACTCGCCGAAATCGTGGTCATCGCCAACGGTGTGCGCGCCGGCCGCACCACAGCACTGACCGCACTCACCGCACAGCGGTCAACCAACCTAGCCACCGCGACCGCAGTGGGTGCCCCGTCGTGACCACCGATGGCACACACCATGATCCTGTCGTCGGTTCTGCCCGCGATCGGGCTGTTCATCGTCACCAACATCGACGACATCATCGTGCTTTCACTGTTCTTCGCCCGCGGCGCAGGACAACGCGGGACCACCTCCCGGATCACCGCCGGCCAATACCTGGGATTCGCTGGAATTCTCGGCGCCGCCGTCCTCGTGACCCTAGGTGCGGGCGCATTCCTGCCGCCCGACGTCATCCCGTTCTTCGGACTCATCCCCCTCGCCCTGGGACTGAAGGCGGCTTGGCAAGCCTGGCGCGGAAACGGTGACGATGATGGTGACGCGAAGGTTGCGGGCAAGACCGTCAGCGTCTGGGCGGTCGCTGGCGTGACCTTCGCCAACGGCGGCGACAACGTCGGCGTCTACGTCCCGGTCTTCCTCAGCGTCGGACACGCAGCCGTCGTGGCCTACTGCGTCGTCTTCCTTCTTCTCGTCGGGGTGCTGGTGGTCATCGCCAGATATGTTGCCACCCGCCGCCCGATCGCGGAGATCCTCGAACGATGGGAACACATCCTGTTCCCGATTGTTCTGATCGGACTGGGTATTGTCATCCTGATCGGCGGCCTAGCTTTCTAGCTCGTCTAGTATTTCCATCTACGTATGCCTCACGGTCGGCTGGCAATGGGTTTTCCTACGAATATGGTTGCAAGATAAAGACTTTTGCATCAGGTATGAACGATCATTGATTTATCGCGGGACTTCCGGATGATCTGCTGGTTGTTCAGCCAGCCGTCGAGGGCCGCGGTGGTCGCCGTCTCATCCTCGGCGCCGAACACTGCGTTCGCGGCTGCCAAGAGAGCTACGCGGGCGACACTGGGATCGCCGGTGCGGTTCAACAATGCTGGCCGCTGGTCAATGATGACTGCGGCCATCCGGACTGTTTCGACGTAGGTGGCGATGTGCAGGTTGACCGTTGAGATGCTGGCCCATCGCCCCCGTAATGCGATACCGGTGGCCGCGCTATCACCGAGACCGTCATCCCGTCGGAATCGGCGCTGCCGCAGCACTATACGTGATGCGTCGTTGATCGCTAGCTCAACGATGTCGGGGGCATTGCGCTTGGCCAGGGCATGATGTGCCCTGGCAGATCGGGCAACAGCTGGATGGTGTTTCAGTGACATCTGATCGTCCCATCGCTGGGCGGAGGGGCCAATCCAGCGGCCGTGGCGATGACAGACGGTGAGGTGGTCGGGCAACCAGCAATGGACCGGCTGGGGCACCCCTCGCCGTGCTGTGCAGTACCGGCAAATCGGGCGGGCACGTGCCCGCTGGCGGGTGAGATCACGTTCATCAGCGGTCAGGCCCCGCAGTCGGGCGCAGAGGACATGTCGTGGGTAGCCGCTGAGGCGGGCGAGGCGCTCAGGGTCGACGTAATGGCTCTCGCGTGCGGCGTAGTCGCGCAGGCTTTGGGGTGGGATTCTGTTGGCGTGGGCGAGTCGGGTGGTGAAGGAGTACACGGTCTCATCGCGAAATGCGGTGACTGACTGCGGAAGTGGTCGTGGTGGGAGTCGGGGCCAGTCGGTGATCACTGCTATCCGGCGCTGCGTTGGGCTGAGGCCTGAGCCGCGTAGTCGATGAGGACGCTGTCCAAGCCCTCGCGGTCGATGTGTTCGGTGTGGTCCAGCATTGCCCGGATGGCTGCCGAGCGGATGAGGTGGGCGAGGCTTCCGATCATTCCGCCGGTGCGCTGGTGCAGGTGTTTCGTCTGGCGCACGAGCGTGCCCGGCTCGTGTCGGTGCAGTCGCAGGGTTCCCTCCATCGCGGCGACCAGAGCCGCCACTCCTGCCCATACGGGAAGGCCGCTGTGTTGATGACACCGCAGCGCCCGGCAAGCTGGCGGCCGCGAGTACCGGTAAACACTCCGGAGCGTTCGACGTCAATGCCGGCGTAGACGAAGGTCGCGGGCAGGTGTTCGGTGAAGTACTTGAGGTGATCGGAAAGTTCTTCTCCGGCACGGGTATCGAGATTGAGGTTATGGATCTCGTCGACGACCACTATGTCGGTACGCGCATCGATGAGCACTTGGCACACCGCGTCGGCGATATCGGTGACGTTCATCCGTCGTACCGGTGGAAGCCCGAGGAAGCGGGCGAATTCCATTGCGAGCTTGCGTGCTGAGCCCTTCGGTGGAGCGGTCACGTAGACGACAGGGATGCGGGTTTTGTCCGAGTAACGGGTGCGGATCCGAAGTTCGTGGAACCGGCCGAGTTGTTTGATGGCCGTGGTCTTTCCGGTGGCTGCGCCACCGGAGACGATCAGCCCTCGCCGGGCGCCGATCTCGCGTTGATTCAGCAAAGTGAGCAGCTGACCCTCGTTGGTGATCTTCTGGATCGCCGAGGTGGTCACCACGACGAGCTCGGAATGGTGGGCCACCCTGGCCTCGTTGTAGGCGATCCGATCAGCATCGTCGAGATCGGACCAGTCTTGGTCGGGCAGCAAGGTGAATTCAGGCCGGTCAGCGTCAATGAACCGTCGCCACCCTTCCAGGGTTGTCGTCGGCTGCCGGCGCTCCTCGAGTTGACTGATCGGACTCACCAATGCCACTGCTCGGCCTCCTTACGTGCGTCGAACACCGGCAACGGGATGACATCAGCAAGATCGTCATCGTCGGAGTTCGCTGGCCTGTCGGTGCTCACCTCAGACGGTTCCTGGTTCTGGTTGGTGCCCTCGACACTGGGGTGTGGCCAGGACGGCTCGGGGATGGATCGGGCCCTGGCGGCTGCGCGTCGAGCTGCTGGCGGGTCCTGCTGGGTGTCGGGGCCGCGTTCGGCACGGTCCAGCAGGGCGTCGGCCGCCGCCGCGATCTCGGCTTCGGTCACCGGATCTGCGCCCCTTTCGGCGACGATCGCTTGGGCCTGTTTCCACACGGTGTCCCCGAACGGCACTGCAGCGGTGCGCATGTGGGTCCAGGTCGCGGTGATCCAACCGTCGTCGTGGTGATTGCGAACCCAAATCTGAGAGACGTCATAGGGGTCGTAATGAACCTCCCACCGGCCGTTGCGGGAACGAACCCCAGAGTCGACTCGCCGGTACGGGTTCAATGCCCGGGCATCGTAGGTCCGGTGATTGACCCGGATACCCGCTGAGCCGATGGTGCGCCACGTCGCGGGCAACAACTCGATGTAAGCATCAGCGCTCAGAGGCACCGGGACGTAACCAGCGACTTCGACCAGGGCCGCGAACTTCTCGTTCGGCGTCAGCGCTTTGCCCGGGTCACCGGGTCACGTAGTCCGTCGTGGGACGGTTCTGCCACACCGCGACGAGCCACTCATCGAGCAACGCCTGCAGTTCCACCAGCGACCACACTGCGTCCTGGTCGGCGTTCTTGCCGCGACGTTCCACGCTGGAACCGACATACCCGGCGACATACTGGGCGAACAATGTACCCACCGACTGCAGGGTGCGTTCCACCTTCGGTTTGTCGGTGGGCTGATCCGGATGAGCGGGTTGCAGGTTGATGCCCAGTGAGCAGCACGCCTGCTCAAATGTCTTGGAGAGAAACGCTTTCCCGTGATCACAGACGATGGTCTCGGGAGCGATCACCGGGCGAGCCGCGGCATCGGCGAGCCGTTGATCGATATCGGTCAAACGCCGATGCGGCAACACCGAGCGTGACAACCGCAACGCATCGGACCAACCCGGGCGCATCGGCTCTGGGGTCAGCGCCTTGGCCAACAGCAGCGCGGCATCGACGGCCTTGGTGGTGGGCCGCAGAACTGCCGCCGGGATCGAGCGGGTGACGTTGTCGACCATGGCGGTCAGCTCCACCCGATCGACTACACCGTCGTCAAGGACCACCCGCACGTCCAGCGGGGTGGAGTCGATTTCCACCATTTCACCGGGACGGGCCGCGGTTACCGTGCCGAAGGGGCCGTCGGGTTGCTTGGCCAATGACCTGCGAGTACGGGCGGAACCGAAGGTGTGTTTGCCTTCCTCCAGGCGTTTGACGAGCCGGTAGAAGGTCGCCTGTGACGGGCCTTCGGGCGTCGTCGGGACCGTATTCGGCCAACAGCGCCTTCTCCAGCTTGCGCTGAAGTCTGCTCACCGTGCCGGTTGATAGCTCAGTTTCGTTGTCGATCAGACGCCGGACCACGGCAACGACACGCTCATCGACACGGCCCAACACTGGACGTTTGGCGAGATAGCGGCCGTCCACCAATCCCAGAAGACCTTTGGCCTCGTAGCGAGATCGCTGACGCTGCAGGGTGATCAACGCCAGATCGTGACCGGCTGCTCGAAGCTCCTCAAGCTTGGTCAGCTCCCTCTGGCGAAGGGATCGGACCGCCGGATCGAACTCTGGCCGGATTGGCTGCCCAGGCGGACTTTCGGGTCGGCGCCCGGTCAATACCTCAACGATGTGCTGCTCCCACCATCGTGCGCGATCAGCGACCTCCTCGGGGACACCTTCGAGCGCCTCAACAGACCACAGCACCGGTCGTGACCCCGCCAGAACCTCCAGAGTCGAATCGGCCAATACCATCGACAGGGGAACGGTTGTGCGTTCACCAACAGCGTCGACAAGCCGTACCGATCCTCCGGCCAGACTTGCGACCGTGAAAACCCGTGAACCTAGACGGATTTCATCGCCTTCACGGATCACACCGCCTCGAAGCGAACTCATAACGCTGCCGCGCTCACTGCCGTCCGATCGTCGAGGACCGTCCGGACAGATCGACCACCAAGCGTCGATGCCAGAGCAGATGGAACAGCACAGGCAGCACCACCAGCGGGTCGCCCACCGCCGTCGCGCCCTCCAGAAGGGGCTGCTCGCGGGCGAAACAGCTCAACAGTTCTGCCGCCACGCCAGGTCGCAACGCTCTCGGATGCCGGTACCCAGACAGCCACCGCAGGTTCGCCGCCAGCACAGGGTCCAATACACCGACGCGCCGGTACTGCCAGCCGGCCGCAATGCACACGACCTCCGAGCGGGCGAACAACTCCGCATCAGACTCAGGAATCCGGTCATCGGGACGAACATCGACGATCACGACCGTGCCGTCGGATCTGCGAGCGTAGTAGTCGGGCACATGATGACGGCCATCGGGCCATCGCAGCCGAAAAGGTTGGGAGGCAACGCCAACGGTTTCAGGATTAGCATCCAATGCCATCAGCTGATCCCGCTCAACCCACGATTCATAACCGATGTGCCGGCGCGTCGTCGCGAACCACCACAGCCCAGGAAAATTCCGTTGCCCACGAAACGACGGAAACGACCGCACCGGCTCGCAATCGACATCGAACCGGATCCCATGAGCCAACTCCAATGGAAGACGGGAAGTCCCATCCACGTCGGCTACCTCAAACACCGCATCGCACCGGCCCGCGGCAACAGCATCACCGGCCAGCATCGACATGCCCAGAACGGTACCGGCTGTATCAGATCAAATGAGAAAGGCGCGCCGATGTGTCACATCAAATGAGAATGCTTCAGATCGGATGAGAACTGACAGCACGGTCGCGGCCGGCCGGGAGGTTGTGCCTGCTGAACGTTGAATCGTCACAGTGACGAAACAGAGACGCGGGACGGCAAGGGGAATGCGCCCGGGTGCGTCGAACGAGTCCATCACCTGCGCCGACTCCCCGCCTGCGCAGAGCGCGCAGACCATGAGGCGAATCGCGAAAATTATTGCCCCTTAGCGGGATTGACGCCTTGGTGCCCTCGCCGCGAGACGAGTGATCGATCGCTGGTAGCCTAGTTTTCCGCGGAAAACTGACCTTGCCTCGCCGGTCATTCGACTCGCGGCACTGCGGTCAATCCCGCCGTTCGATGTCGCCCGCCGGTCGCACACTCATGCGTCGCGACTACCTGTCACCGCAGACTCCCCTAGCGCTTGCCTAGTCGTGCGCGGACCTACCCCAGACCGCCGGACGCTCGACCGAGCGCCACCCCAGAGCGGGCCTGGGGCTAAACGGTCCACCGTTCTCCGCGGAAAGTCAACGGCTACTTGAGAATCTTCCTGAGGTGGCTCATTAGTGTTCGGGTGCCGGACTCCCCGAGCTGGTCGTGTAACGCCGCAGCCAGCGCACCCGGCTCGTCGTGGAAGTTTCGGACGGCCCGAGTAAGCGAGCGCATGGGCGGAGCGCCCGTGTCACGACCGGCTTTCTCGCCAGCGATGTCGTCCGCCGATTCCGCACCAGCTTCGGCCTCCCCCGCACCACCGCCTGACCCCTTGCGGCCGGCGTTCCACCGGATCACCTGTTGTTCGAGAGGTACTTGCGCCAAGGTCCTCGCTTCGCGGATCGCGAGATCCCCCCGGCGAAGGGCCTGCTGCAAGTCGGGTGCGAGTTTGAGTAGCCCAAGCCGCTGGCTGACCCACGTTTTGCTCTTGCGAAGATGATCCGCCGCCTGGTCGGCTCGGCCGAATTCCTGAACCAGGCTGGCTACCGCCTTGGCTTCCTCGATGACGTCGAAGCCTGAACGATCAACGTTCTCGGCGATGATCGCGCTCAGAAGAGTGCCGCGATCGACAGCCAGCTCGTCCTTGACGACGATGTCAAGGGTGGTCCTGCCAAACTTGTGCGCCGCTGCAAGGCGCCGGTTGCCGAGAATCACCACCCAACGGGCGGTCAGCGCTGCGTCGGGGTACAGGCTCAAGAACGCCTGTCGTGTCACGGCCACGACCGGTTGGAGCTGAAACTCGGCGATCGAGGCCAACTCCGCCAAATCGCCGACCGAGTCCCGCGGGTTATGGGGGTTGCCCACCAAATCCCGCAGCGGAACCGACCGCGACAATGAAGACCGCGAAGGAGCCATCGACGACTGTGCGGTTCCATCCACGGAGGAGTCATCTCCGACGGCGTCGACTAGCGATTCGAAGGACTTCACACCACCACGCGCCATCATCGAGCTCCGATCAAGCCGACCGGGCGCGTGGCCGGCGCCGTGTCGAGCTCATTAGCCAGGTTGCGATAGTCCTGTGCTGCCAGTTGAGACACCTTGTCATGGGGGTACTGAGTGACGACAAGGCCCTCGCTGCTGGCATTGGTATGAATCATGTAGTGCCTGACGGCGGTCTCTGCGAGCGGGTAACCACGCCTGTGAACGAACCGCTGGGTCTCCTCCAGCCATTTCCGGCCGTCCCGCGCGTGCCAGTCATTGATGAAAACGCGGTAGGGCAGGCCGCGCGGCTCCAAGATCTTTCGGATCGTGCGTGCAGTGGGGTCGAAACACATTGGCTGGGTCAACATGGGCACCAACACCTCGTCGGTCACATCCAGGACGACCCGCAGCGCCTCGGCTGAGTAGCCGTCTCCGAGGCCGTCCCCGGAAGAGTCGGGATCGAGGTCGAACCAACCGGGGGTGTCGACATACACCTCCTCGATTCCGGGCAGGTTGTTGAGCTGAGCGAGCCAGTCCAGGGGATCGTCGTGTGCCTGGATGAGATGGAACGGCAGCTCATCAACTCGGTTACCCCACCACAAGGCGGAACCTTGGGGATCGATGGAGACCGCCGCAACGGGGGAGGAGGCTCCGGGATCGTCTTGTGCGGCGAGCTTCTCGGCGCGAACAGCGGCGAGGTTGACGGTGCCGGTGCTCTTTCCGACCCCGCCCTTTTGGTTGAGGAGAGTGACAACTTTAGTCATGGCGCGAAGTGTCCTTGGCATGGTTCGGTCGAGGTGCGACCTTCGTGTAGGGAGGTATCTTAAGATACTTCGACGAGACGCGATCCGCGCCAGAGACACGCTGAAATTCGGGTTGAATTCGTGTTCGCAATTGCACCGAGGGTCGACGCTGCCCCACCCTTGGTGCAACCCAGTTTTCCGCGGAAAACTGACGGCCCGAGCAATGTCGATTGGCATGCCCCGAGCCGGAAGGTGGCGAAGCCAAGGGCGTAGTGGTCGAGTTTTCCGCGGAAAACCTGCTTGCGCGACCCGGTGCTCGGCCACGCCTCGTAACGAACTGGCGGGGCCGCAGTCGCGCCAGGAAACCTTCTGACCAGCGGGTATGCGACGCAAGCAGTCCAATTTTCCGCGGAAAACTGAACATGCAACACGCTTGGGCTCCATAACGTTTCACTGAGCGTGGTCACCGCTGTTACCGCTGTCGCCGCCTGACGCCTGCAGTCGGCCTGGATCGCCGGGCCGCCCGCGCCGGGCGGCTGTGGACGTTAACGCTTGTTCGAGCCAGGGTAGCGGGGCATGCAGGCCGAGCAGGTGTTGCAGTGGCTAGAGCAGAACCCCGATGAAGCTCTCGGGGCGAGACCGCAACGCGCCGGCTGCCATAAGGACTCGGACCCTGCGGTCTTGCCGGACTAACGACCCTCGTATTCACCGAGCACAACCATCAAACTGCAAAGCGGCTGGGCTAACGCGCAATCAACTTAACGGGCCCGGACCTCACTCCGTTACCTGATAAGCCGTACATGAGGGATCCGATGGACTGGTTCGACCGACGCATCCTGACGTTCATTCTGCTGTGGGCGCCGTTTGGCGAACCCCCCGACGACGAAGTGTTCGAGCAGTTCGGACTCCGCAAGGACCTCCTAATGAAACGCTTCGCAGAGATCGCGAGCCGCGAATGTCTCGCAACGGCGGTCAGCGATGACGATCACGTCCTCATCGGGCGAGCGCGAAGACTGCTACTTGAAAGTCTCGTCGTGCGACCGTGGGCAGCACACCCGGGCCCGCAGCGGCATTGCAGCGAGACCGACCCAGCGCGATCACATAGGCGCCCCTAGGTTCACCAATTCAGTACTCACGGTAAGGAAGGAGAATGTCTACACTCACCCTGCACGATGCCCAGAACGTCATGGCCGCCGCCGCAAAGCGCGCCGATGAGGTGGGCCAGCCGGTCAACATCGCCGTCGTCGACGCCGGCGGCAACCTCAGGGCTCACATTCGACAGGACGGTGCCTGGATCGGCAGCGTCGACATCGCGATCAAGAAAGCCTGGACCTCCCGCGCCTTCGATATCCAGACCAGGGATCTCGGCGAAAACGCTCAACCGACTCAGCAGTTCTACGGAATCCACGGCACCAACGACGGGAAGGTCATCATCTTCGCTGGCGGTGTTCCGCTCAGGCGCGGTGACGCAGTCATCGGTGGCTTAGGTGTCAGCGGAGGCTCGGGCGAGCAGAATCAAACAATTGCGGAGGCCGGCCTGGCGGTTCTTCAGGAATTTGCTTGACTAGACCTGGCTTTGGGTCGTGGCGCAGGAGGCTCAACACTCGAAGGCCGGTCTGACGGTGGCATTCGTTGACCAAGCTCGCCTACCTGCGTGGACCTGTCCTCGGCTGGTGATCGATCTCCTTAAGGACCGGCGATCTTCCATTTCATTACTTGAGCCACGAACATTGGCGCAGTCGCTGTTACATTGAGTTCGGCTGATGCAAAGCGAGCCGAGGGAACATCCTTCGGCATTGGCGCGTTCGACCGCGCGTAGTTCAGCGGCATCGAAAGTGGTTGAGCGTCCTAGGTTCTCGATATTGTGGGTGATGACGTTCTCGGGTGCCGCGGCGTAGTCGGTGC
Organism: Mycobacterium dioxanotrophicus; assembly: GCF_002157835.1. Classification (NCBI taxonomy): domain Bacteria; kingdom Bacillati; phylum Actinomycetota; class Actinomycetes; order Mycobacteriales; family Mycobacteriaceae; genus Mycobacterium; species Mycobacterium dioxanotrophicus. The sequence continues at coordinate 146,086 of NZ_CP020809.1, forward strand.
GGAACAGGATGTTCTGGTAGCCGGTGACCTTGCAGTGTCGGCAGCAGTGTGTTGGGCGCGACGGCCAGGGCGGTTTCGTAGTGCGGGTTGCGCTGGACCGTGGCCACGTGGTCGACGTCGCCGGGGCCCTGCCCAGGCCGAGGTGTTCGGCGATGCGCCAGCCCAGCGTCGGCAGCACACCCCCGCAGTGCGCCAGAATCAGGATGAGACCAGGGATGGCGCTAAAACACTCCGGTGAGGATGGCGTTGGTGATGTTGCGACCGGTGTCCATCGGAAACTCCACGATGGATCCGACCCGCCCGAAGTTCAGCTCCGCGGCCTCCCGGCATTCAGTGGGGTGGACGAACACCGGAACCTCGCGTCGCGCCAGCTCGGCGAGCACGGGTTCGAGGTAGGGCTGCCCGAAGTAGTGGCCGCCGACGTTGGAGGTCAGCACGATCCCGTCGAAGTGCAAAACGTCGAGGTCGGGGGAGGGGGCGCGCAGGTCCGGCGGCAGGTGGAACCCGCCCGCTTGTTCTCGGATCTATCTGTCCGATTCCGCGCACGCACGCATGCGTGGTGGAAGTCGAACGGGCCGCGCACGCGGCGTCGACGACCCCGAGAAAATGCTCGAAGCCCAGTACCGGCTGCACATCATCGATGCCACCGACCTCGCGGTCGTGGACCTCACCACTGCCGAGGCCCGCGACGCGGTGGGGCTTGACGACGACGACATCGTTGACGACGACTGATCGGCCTGCCAAGCGGTGGGTCACGCCGCCTGGTTTCTGCACGTGCAGGGCGTCCTCGTACCGGCGGCCGGCGGAGTCGGGCTGGTCATCACCGCCTACGAACAGCGCACCCGTCCTGGGCAGCTCAGGTCAGCCGCAGCGAGGATCTGACACCCGCTTGGTACCGAGAACTCCGGCACTCGTGAGAGGACCTCAGGAAGGACGCCGTGCCGCCCGCTCAAAACGCGACGAATTCGTCGCCGCCTTTGTCGAGCGTGTGACCCGGAGCGGCCGCCGTCTTTCATGGATAATGACAATTATCCCTGATTATCGGCGTGAGCGATCGGGCGGGGGAGTGGCGAAACCTTGCGCTTGGACGCCAAAACCAGTGCGGGCGCCGTCGGAGTTGGCAGGATGGAGCGCCGGGGTCAGGCTTGTTACCAGCTGCGACGCATCGCCGATTATTGCGTCAGCAACCTAGCCGCCTGCTATCCGGCGCGACGGTTGCTCTGCTCACGAATGGCATCGGTCACGATCGTCAGCGACCGAAAACTTGCCTCGGGGAGTCTCTCTTTGATGTTCGACTTGGCCAGGACTTCGTTGGCCGAGCGGGCGGCGTCGGCAGCCCGTTCAGCTAGGCGCGCAACGTGATTGAGCCGCCAGCTTGCGTCGGGCATCTGACTGAGTTCGTCGAGTTCACGTGCGCGTGATCGCACGGCATGTTGGCGCCAGTTGGTGGTCATGCTGGATGCCCCGTCAGGACAGCAGATGGGGTCCGTGCAAGTGATGGTTCCCTGAAGTTGGCCGTTGCCGAGCAGAGCATTCGCTGCCCGACCGGATACGCTGCGACCGAAGCGGCCGAGGTAAATGTGCCGTGGCATCTTCGGTTCGTTCTTTTTCTCGGATGGCGGCTTCGGCCGCCGGGTACGGGAATGCTGGGCGAAGTCGCACCGCTCATCGATGCCTGGCCCGGTCTGATATCCCACCGCGCCGGCGGCGACGGCTGCGAGACCGTATTGGCCTTGCCGCCAGGCGATGACCGGAGCCGCTGCCCCTAAGTGTCGTACGGTAGCCAAGTACGCGCCGAGTCTGTCTTCGGTATCACCGTTCTGCCCGCGGCTCGACGACAGGGCTACCGGCACGTACCGCACGTTCAATTTGGACAGGCTTCGGAGGAACAGATCGACGCCGGTTTCCCAGAACCGTCGAGCGCCGAAACTCTTCAAGCTGCCGACGAAGATCGGTGCGACCGGGAGGCTGATGCGCTCCCCGGCGAGGTAGTCCGCGGTTTTTCTGTTGGCCGCGAGCTGGACCTGAAACCAAGGATCGGTGGGGATTTCGCGTAGAAGTACGGGGGAACCAGGATTGATGCGCCATGGTCGAGTTGGAAGGCAAGTGTTTCCTGCACCAGCGTGGCCAGAACGGAATCTTCGCGGAAGCGCTCCGGTGAATATGGATCAGGATCGGCGAAATTGAGTGCGGCCCAGCCCTTGTCGGGGACTTGCTCGTCCTGAAACAAGTGCGTGAGCGGGTCAACGATGAGCGGCAGGCCGGCGGCCTCTGCGGCCTGCCGTAGTGCTGGCTGCGCAGCAGCTGTCGGGGCGTCGATTACGAGACCGCGCATGGGCACGCTGCGCCCACCAAAGGGCACGCCCGCGGTGGCCGGTGCCAGCAGTTCATCGACAACGAGGTTGTCTGACCGGCCGGCGCGCAAGAACAGGTCCATCAGCGCCCTCCCATCTCGTAGTTCCCAGTTGATGTACATCTCTGGACGTACTACAGTACGAAGTACATAGTGAACTCTAGCATGAACGGCAAGGAGAAGTATGAACACGGCCGCGGGCAAGGCGCAGTCCCTCGTCTACACCAGGGTCGTGGCTGATACGCGTCGCGGGCTGACGGTCAGCGAGATCGGCGGGGTTACCGGTGTAAGTGAGCGGGCGGTGCAGAATTGGGCAGCAGGCAAGAGCCGGCCAGAGGGCGACGCGAGGGAACGCCTCCTTGAGCTGAAGTACGTGATTGAAGGTCTCGCCGATGTCTACGAAGACGAGGGAATCGAGATCTGGTTGCACTCGCGCCAACGAAGCCTCGCCGGTCGATCGCCGTTGGAGCTGCTAAGGGACGGCCAGTTCGCGGAAGTGCTCGACGCCATCGAGCGCCTGGCCGGTGGTCCTCGACGATGAACCGGCCGAGAACGCTCGCGGAGCGGATCGCCGGTGTTGGTGGCCTGGACGTCGCCGGAGTGTTCCTTCGCCACGCCGCACCCAATCGGGAGGCGTTCGCCGGTGGCTACGGCGGTCGTTGGGGTGAGTCGTTTCCCGTCGTCTACGTCGGCAGGCCGCTCGACAGCTGCGTCGAAGAGGCGTACCGCCATCTCGTCGACGACGCCGGTGTGCCGGCGCACCTGGTAAGGCCGCGTGTGTTGTATCGAGTTCGTGTCGAGGTACATAAGGTGCTCGATCTGCGCCCGGCGGATGCGCGTGTCGAGGTGGGCTTGACCGACGATGACATCACTTCGGCGGTCGGTGACTACACAGCGTGTCAGCGCGTCGCCGCGACGGCCCATCAGCTCGAATATCACGGAATATTGGCCCCAGCCGCGACTGGCTTGGGTGAAGCCCTCGCCATCTTCCGGCAGCGAGTCAGCATCACCGAACTCCCGGTGATCTTGGATCGGCAGCAATGGGATCAACTGCCACCTCGCCCCGGCTCGGAGACCGCGCGCTTGACCATCGTGAGTGACTAATCGAACTCAAAGGTCAATCAACGTTTGCCCTCACCGACGGGCACAGATGGTAACGGTAGTTAGCGACAAATTATTCGCATTTAGAGCTTTTGACGAAAATCAAGCCGTCACAGTTGGCGCTACGACGCCCAGGCTCAACGACTAAATCCAGCCTGGACAGCTAACCCATCTCGGCACTGTCGGGCGTCGTCGGCAGGATTTCCGTTCCGACTTGGTCACGCCCATCCGTCCGGTACGATATCCCTTGAAACGTCACAGTGACGAATGCCGGGCTGTTTGCTCCGCAGGCACTGTCAGCCTATTGCTGGACGACAGTCCGGCCCGGCGCAACGACTAAATCTAGTCTTAACCCATCTCGGCATCGTCGAGCGTCGTCGGCAGGATTTCTGTGCGACTTGGTCACGCCCATCCGTCCGGTACGTTAGCCAACTCACAGTTGGCGCTATAGCTTACTGCCGGTTGACGGTCCAAGTGGCGGAGGATACTTGACGGTGGCAACCCCTCGCTGTTACGTGCGGTCGTCGCGGCCCGAGCCATTTTTACTCACCCAGGCCAACATACGGACCAGCTGTCCCGTATTATCGACCGCCGCCCTGCCGAAGGCCAAGGGGCGCAGCTTCGGCAAGAGGCCGCCGCCTGCACTGCCCGAGGCTCACCCGTGGAGCCGGAGTGATGGGCCGATTGGGGCCCTCACCCCGTTGCGGTGCTGGCCTCGGCGAGCTGCTCGGCGGCCGAGAGAATCCGGCTGACCGTGGTGTGGTGGACTTCGTGGCGGCGGCCGATGGTGCTCGGTGGTGTGCCCGCGGCGCTGTCGGCCAGAATCTTGGCAATCAGGTCAGGGTCTTTGTTCGTAATGCCTTCGCGCACCAGTGACTCAGCGACCGGTTGCCAACAATCCACAGCCGCACCGCACTCCGTGTTCGGCTCAGCTGCCGCAGGGCCCGGCGAGACGTTCCGGGGCGGCAGGTATTCCGCCGCTGGTACCGCGCTCAAATCGCGTTCCGGTCGCCGCGGTGCCTGTGTTGCGGCGTCAGCTGACAGCGGCGCGCTCGGCACCCGCGCAGCGCCGTTCACACTCGTGGTTTCGGCGACCGTATTCGTGCTGCACGCAGCGCTGTCGGGAGCGTCCTCCGTTAGACCCTCAGTGGGTATGGGCGCAGTGTCGACCGATGGCATCGGAAGCTGCGGCGGTACCGGTTGCGGCAGCTCCTGAGCCATCTCCAGTATGTGGGTCTGTGTGTGTTGGCGGTGAACCTTCACGGCATTGGTCGCACTGCCCGGAGCCGTTGTTGCTTCGGCAATCTCGCATGAAGAGGTGTTGGCGCGCTTGGGTCTGGTCAGCGATAGCAGGCACAGCGTCGCGTGCGCGATCGCGACGTCGATCACCGCCGGCCAGATCCACGACATGGAATCGCGAATGCCCAACATCATTGCGAAGGAGCGTAACGCGTCGAACGACAGCGCAAATGATCCCAGTGCTAGTGCTGCGGTGAGCGCGAGCGCTACCCAATACACCCAGCCGACAGATCGGGCTCGGACTAACCAGGTTGCCGAATGGGTAGCTGCCAGAAGGACTATTGGAGGTACCAGAGCTGCGAGCGCGGCCAGCCAGCGCGTTTCCGAAGGGGCGATGAGCAGCGCGTGCCCAACATTGCCGGCTAACGACATCGAGGCCGAGAGGATCAGCCACCCCATGAAGAAGGTGCCGGCCCGGCGGCGGTCGCCATCAGCGGGGGTGTTCTCAGCGACTCCCAGAGACCGCCCTGGCGCGGGTTGCTCGTGCAGGCTCATGCACCCGAGCCTATGGTCGCCGCCGAGGCCCCTCGTGCACAATTTTCCCTGACTAACGGCACCTGCGAGTGGTCACACCGTTGCCATACGCGATGTCGCCGAGCCTGTCAGGCGTAATGTTGCACCCGCTGTTGCGCTAGCAGCTGCGCGCACTCGTGTAGCTGGCGTCAAGGGCGGCAGTAACGATCTCCGAGCGCTTCGCCTTTGGTCGTCACGGATCGGTGTCAGCTCCGGTTGAATCCTGAGCAGCCTGCTCCGGGGTGGTTCGACGAGGGTGCCGATCGCCGAAAGGTGGTTGTCACCGATGATGAGATCACCCTTCTAATGTCCGGCCTCGGAGCGGTCGTCGACAGGGAATGGGCGGTCGTGGATCGTCAGCATCGGCTGCTCGAACCGCCGGTCGGCGGCGCTGCCGACGCTGGTGCGCGCGACGGTAATCCCGGCCCGTGCGCAACGGTGACCGACGATGCGCGGCGCCATCCGGAGCACGCCGTCGGCGACCATCGCGGCAACGTCGGCGTCGGGGGGCAGATAGCGGGTGGCTGAGGCGATGACGGTCTCGTGGTCGCTCAGTTGCGCCTCGACGTTGCCCGGCCGGCGATATTTGGCACTCGCGGTAGTACTCGACGCACATCTCCATCATGCGGCTGGGCGCGACGTTCGAAAACGAGGATCTCGGGTCGGCGGTGTCAGTATTCACGGTCAGGGGTCCTCTCGTTGCGGCACGACTTTCGTTCCGCGAGTCAACCGTAGAAAATTGACCGTGCAGCCTTCGTCCGCCACGCGCCTCACCTGCGCCGATGACGCTAGCTCGCGCGGCGGGCGGGCTTGGAGCTGTGGAGGAGAGTCTCGATCGTGGCTTGGGTTTTCGAGCCCCACTGCGGGTCGAGGGCACTGACGAAGGCGGCCCACAGCGGCAGGGCCACGGTCGCCTTCAGTGTGTCGGCGCTGGCGCCGCTGGTGGCGGCGGGGGAGCGGTAGGCCGTGTTCCACGCGAGCGCGCGGGCCGCGTCGTCGATGATCCAGTACAGCAGCTCGTCGACGTCGGCGGTCTGGCGCGTGCGTGGCCGGCCAGTCAGGACATCCATAGACTGATAGCGGACAAGGCCGTCCTCGACGGTGTAGGCAGCCCCGGGGATATCGACTGCGGGGAATGCCTGGAACCGCGGGCGGGGGAGACTTCGCTTCACCCCGAGCCTCGCGATCGCGCTCAGCTGCGCCAATGCGCGGTCGATACGGGCTTCGATCGCCGCTTCGGAGCGTGCCTCGCCGGCCGTGTGGAGGTCGCCGAGGTCCGGCCACGAAGGTAGCGGTGACGTGGTGTGGCCCGAGAGGTGGTCCAGGAATGCGGTGGCGACCCAAACCATCTTCTTTGCGTCGAGAACATCGGCCTGGCCGATGCTGGGGTCCAAGATGTAGGAGATGTCCACGGGAAGGTCGGTGGCGGGCGTGGCCAGGTCGGTCCCTGGGACGCGCGGATGCAGAGCCACGTAGTAGATCCACAGGAACGGCCCCTGCGCGTCCCGGCCGAACTGGGCCGCCGGATGGTCGGCGGCCTCCGCAGTCGCCGGCAAGCGGTGCTTGACCGGAGTCGCCAGTTGAGCGCACAGGTGGGTATCGCCGTCAGGGCCGGGCAGACCGGTGAGCACCGTGGCCGGCGCTGCGGTGGTGTTGAGCAGCGGCAAGGGACCGCACTCGACGTGGTGAAGAAGTACCTCGCTCATGGGGCTAACCTTTCCGGCTTGCTTCGAGCCGTTCGAGGGGACTGCCGGGGAGTGATGCAGGGGTGGGGGTGTCCATGACGGCGCTTTCGATGGCGCTGGCGAGTCCCCGTTTCTGAGTCCACCCGGTCTTGGAGTCGGGGTTTGGTTGATCCAGATTCAGTTGATCTCGCAGGCCACCGGGGTGTGGGTGCACCTGCATGCCGCAGCGTACTCGGCCGGCGTTAGGTAACCCAGCGATGAGTGGCGGTGTCGGTGGTTATGCTCTTCCTTGAAGTCTCCGATGACCACGCGGGCCTCGAACAGGGTGTTCCAGTGATTGCGGTTGAGGCACTCCTTCCGAAGCCGGTTGTTAAATGATTCAATATGCCCGTTATTCCACGGCGTCCCTGGCGGAATATACGACGTACCTAACTTGCCGTCGCAAAACTGTTGCAGCGCTTGAGAAATGAACTCCGGACCGTTATCCATCCGCAGCACCTTCGGCGGCCCGCCGGCCACGGCGAACACCTTCTCCAGCTCATCGACGAGCTCCTTGCCGGTGATCGAGCGTTCGACCATGTTCAGCAGCGACTCGCGGGTGTGCTCGTCGACCATCGAGGCGATCTTGATCGCCTTGCCGTCGACAGTGGAATCGAACTGGAAGTCGATCGCCCACACCACCTTCGGAGCATCGGCCTCGATCGGCGGGATCGACGACACCCCAGCCCGCTTACGCGGCGACCTGACTTTCACCTGCAGCCCCTCCTCGCGCCACAGACGGTGGATCTTCTTCTTGTTGACCTCACGGCGCTCGTCGTAGCGCAACGCCGCCCAGGCGCGGCGGAACCCGTGACATGGGTGTTTGGTGGCGTAGGAACGCAGCCAGGCCCGCGTCTCGGCGTCCGGATCGACGGGGGTCTGCGACAGTGGCAGGCGGCGGTGGGTGGAGCGGGCCAGCCCAACTGCGGTGCACGCCAACCGTTCCGACATGCCCAACGTGGTGGTGAGCATGACGACGGCGCGGCGCTTGGCAGCTGGGCCTAGAATTTTCCCTTGGCGACCTCCCGCAAGGCGTCTTTGACCAGCTCAGCCTCGGCCAGCAGCCGCTTGAGCCGAGCGTTCTGCTCGCGCAGCTCCTTGAGTTCCTTGGCGGCATCGGTGTCCATCCCGCCATAGGCGCGGCGCCAGTTGTACAGCGTCGCCGCCGACACCTCCAGCTCAGCGGCGATCTCCTCACCGGTCTTACCCGCCGCAGCCAACTCGTCCGCGCGACGCAGCTTGCGCACAATGTCCTCCGCGGAATGCCGCTTCCGACCAGCCATACGTTCATCGTCCCTTCACGCCCGACATCGGGCTACAGGACTCTAAAACTGCATGGACCCAATCAGTGGGAACACGCCAGCGCCTTCGATGGCGCTGCGTGGGTACGCCGGAGGTGCGTGTTTGTCGAAGTCCTCGGGATCCCAGGTCTCAGGGGCGGGGGTGATAGTGATCGTGAGCGGCACCGCCAGCTCCAGGGCCGCGAGCTTCGCTTCGACAGCCTCGGTGAGTCGGGCCGCGTAGTCGGCGTATTCGCGCCTTCGCTGGTCATCGAGCGCGTCGACCAGCGCCGCGATCGACTGCATGGCCTGCTCATAGGCGATCTCCCCGGGGGTCGGATCGCGATAGGCTTCGGCCTCCGCTGAGAGTTCGGTCAGCAGGGCGACGTCGTCAGCGTCGCCGGTCCAGTCGTCGGGGGTGATGACCAGGTAGCCGTTGTCGTCCACGTTCACCCAGTTCACGGCCGCGATGCGGGGGTCGTCGGGGGAGAAGGGGCCTGGCGGCACGTCGGTGGGCTCAGGAACGGCGTCGGCGCGGCCGTCGAGTTCGACCTGTGCGTCGGCATAGGCGTCGTCGCTGCGGTCGTCGACCTGGGCGAGGATGCTTTCCACCCAGAGGTCAACCACTACCGGCTCGGTGCGATGGCGCAACAAGTCCTTGTCGTCGAAAACCGTGGCTTCTATTGTGCGCCGCACCATTTCGGCCTCCCACGAGCCCGGCCGGCCTTCTAGCGCCTCCTCGATGCTTCCAACGTTGGCGGCAGCGCCCGCCAGGGCCAGGGTCACGAAGGCAGCCCAGTCGATTCGCAGCGCAGCGCGTGGATCGGGGTCCACTTCCCACTGGCCTGAGCTCGTCTGGCGCATAGGCTGATTGGTTAGTCGGGTTGCTTCGGTAAGCACGTTGATCGCGTCGTGGAGTACTTCATCGTGAGGCCTGGGAGTGGAAGCCTGGTCGTCGGTGAGGTATCCGGTATCAAACAGGGCCGCGGAGATGACTTCGCGATAGGGCTTGCCGATCACGCGCGCGACGGCCGCAAGATTCTCGCGGTCCGGTAGGCGGCTCACACCATTGACCCGCCATTTACGCAGATTCTCCCGGGACATGCCGATCCGGCGGGCCACCTCAGATTCGCTGACCCCGTGAGCGGCCCGGTACTTGTCGATCAGATCGACGATGCGGGGGATTGCCATACCGCCAAGTATTCTGAGACGATTCGTGTACGTCAAGTGTCAGTTCGCACACCTGCCAACTGTTAGTGGTAACCCGCCATATTCGATCTGGTCGTATTCCTCCGGAGTGGAACGCGAATCTGAAGGGGCACGCTGGCGCGCGTCGCGTCCTTGACCACCTTCACGACTGCAGCGCTAGGCGGGCGCATGGTGTAGGCGACGGCAGGCCTCAGTAGTTTGCTGACGTTTGGTAGTTGTGTCGCCGTAGTCAGTCTAGTTCTCCTACATCCGAGTCCTGCGATCTCATCGCGGCAATACCGGCGAGCCCAAACAGAACGCCAGCGACAAATTCGAAGATGGCGGTCACCGATGAGAACCAAGTGACATGCGCCGAGGGCGCTGCGTTGATGAAGCTGTCGCTAAAGAAGCCCCAGGAGGGTAGGAGGTGGGCGACTGTAAATCCGAAGGCGCTGACAAAGCCGATGGTGACGGCCGCGTGAGGCGCCCACCGATTCCCAAGGAACACCAGTGCGACGACGGCCGCCGCCAGCACCATTTACACCATGCCCGCCACCATCACCGCCGGTGGCAAGATGTCCATGCCGGGTCGTAGGTGGTCAGTGGCGTGCAAGGTGACCGCGGCTGCGAATAGCATTGCAGCCCAGCGGAATACCCGGTTTCAGCCGGCGGACTGCTTAGCAGAGTGTTCAGTCATCGATTCACCCAGGTGTGGCTTCTCACACGTTGTGTCCAATCGCGTTCCCGGGAGCTGCGCCGACAGCGGCATTCTCACGCGATGTCCATACCGCGAAGTCTCACTTTTATGTCCACCGCTTCAGACGCGCCGATGCGCGCCACGCGTTCCATGCTCACCCTGGGCGGCCCAGGCTTCATTTAGCCCCGTGACGCCGGATTGACAGCCGGATACGCCGAAGGCTGCGTTCGCCGAGTTGTTTAGCCCCATGGGTTCACCAGTTCCACACCGGTTCCTTCGAAGTGGCGGACGTTGCGGGTAGCCACGGTCGCGTGCCGCGACGCGACAATGCCAGCGATCTGCACATCACGGATCTCCACGACACGCCCTTGCCGCTGGCGGGCCGCAGCGATAGTGCCAGCTGCCTGCGCTGCCGACTGATCGAAAGCCTGCACGCGTCCCTCGAGGTCGTAGGCCAACAGATCGGAGAACATTTCATCGAGCTGACTGCGACGCCGGCCTTGAGCCAGCAGGTCGATGCCCGTGCGAATCTCGAACACTGTGATCGAGGTCGTCCACATTGACTCCGCTGGTTGCTGGTCCAACCACTGCACCACAGCTGGATCCGGCACCGTCTTCATTAACGCCGACAGCACGTTGGTGTCCAGCACGATCACGCGTCGAACTCCGCGGGCTGAACAGCCTGCCCCCGCAACTCCGGGATCTCCTCATCAAGTCCAGCTCCGGCGAACCGCGAGGCGATGCGCGAACCCAGCCGACCAAGAGGCTCGTCGACGCTACGCACCGCATTGCGCAGGATCTCGCGCACCTCCTCTTCGGTGCTGCGCCCATGTTGACGCGCCAATCGCTGCAGCTTGGTCTTGGTGTCGTCGTCGAGCTGACGGATGAGAATCTGCGCCATGCAAACAATGCTATCATGATATCGTCCATTTCACCTGAGATGTCGCGAACGGCGCGAAGAACACCGGATCATCGAGCAGCTCATCAACTCGACCCAATTCCACCGGCAACGCCAACAACTCCAGCGGCAGGATCGCATCCCCCAGCGTCGGCTGATCATTTGCAGTACGAAACACAATGTCCTCGAATCCTTCTCGGCAAGGATTTCAAGGACATTATCCCAGCTCAAAGCTCATCCGAGCCCGAAAGCACGCCCGACTTTTTCAGGTCGAAGTAGCTGATAGGCCATGAGTAGTCACTGGGCGGATCCTCGTAGGAGGTCCGGTTCGGAGGAGGCTGCTCATGTCGGTGTTAGAGGTCGCGCTTGATCCGTCCACGGTGATCGTCGCTGTGGATCCTGGTAAGGCGTTCAATCGGGTGTGGATCAGTAACGGGTCCGGTCTGCTCGCTGATCCGATGTCGTTATCGGTCTCGCGAGAAGGCATTGCGCAGCTTGAGCTGGCGCTGAACAAGCACGGTCCAGATGACCCCGTGATCGCGATCGAGGCGACCGGCAGTCTGCATCGGCCGTGGGTCGCTGAACTGGAACGGCGCCATCCTGGTTCAGTGCGGCTCTTCGCGCCGTCGGAGACGAAGTCTGCTCGCACACAACTGGGCTCGGGCAGGTTCAAGACCGATGATCGCGACTGCGCGGCGTTGACGTACATGGCCCGCCAGGGCGGCGGTCGACGCTATGGCCAGGAGTCACCGGTGGAGGGGTTACGTGCCGCGGTGCGACATCGTCGGGGTTTGGTAGCTGACCGCAAGGTCGCTCAGCAGCGACTGCACGATCAGCTAAATGTCCTATGCCCTGGATTGTCAGCGCCGGCGGGCCATGGGCGATCCCTACCGGTGGAAACGCCGACGGGTCTGGCGGTACTCGCCTGTGCCGCTGCGTTTGCAGGACGGCCACCGCAATTGCGGTCACTAATGTGCCGGGCGCCGGGACGGCTCACGACCAGCACCGCTCAGTACTGGCTGCAGCGGTGGCGCGGATGTCTGCCTCCGCCGGATGATGCTGATCAACGTGCCCACAGGCTGGCTCGTGATCTGGACCGATACCGCCGACTCCGGACAGACATCGATGCCCTCGAGGTTGAAGTCGTGGCGTTACTCGCCGAGACCGACGGCCAGATCCTGACCACCCTTCCCGGCGTCGCCTCCGTTCGTGCCGCGGCTTTCGCCGTGATGGCGCTAAGTGAAAGTGCTCAGTCTCGCTAATTGAAAGTGCCCAGTTGGCAGCGGTGGTTCGGCGTGTCGTCGGACTGCTTGTCGGGGTTCTGCTCATCGTCAGCGGAGTTGTGTTTCCGCTGATGAATGGGAGGGCCGTCGTTTGCTGTCGCTGGAGGGTGATGTGGAAGCGCATGCGCTTCGGGAGCAGGGTTGGTCGATATCGGCGATCGCTCGCCATCTCGGGATCAATCGCCGAACCGTTCGGGCCTATCTGGCTGGGGAACGAGTACCCGGGCAACGCCAACGCTCTGAACCGCTGGTGATCGATCCGTTCGTCGAGTACTGCCGGATCCGCCTGGCTGACGATCCGCACCTGTGGCCTCAACCCTGTTCGACGAACTCGTCGAGCTAGGTTTTACCGGCTCGTATCCGTCGCTGACCCTGGCAATCCGAAACCTGGGCTGCGACCGCATTGCGAGCCGTGTCAGTCGGTCAAGGGCCGCGACGTCGCGGTCATCGATCATCCGCCCGGGGTCGAGACTCAGTGGGACTGGGTCGAGCTGCCCGATCCACCAGCATCGTGGGCGGCTGACCGGCATGCCCACCTGCTGGTCGGGCGTTGGCCCATTCGAGCCGCTGGCGCGGGCGCTGGCCCCGGCCGAGGACTTCGCGCACGTCGTGGAAGCGATCGAGGCGGTCAGCATCCGGTTGGGTGGGGTCACCCAGCGGTGGCGGTTCGACCGGATGGCCACGGTATGTCATCCCGAATCGGGCCGGATCACCGCGGCGTTCGCCGGGGTGGCCAAACACTACGCTGTCGCCGTCGATGTGTGCCCGCCACGACGGGGCAACCGCAAGGGTGTGGTGGAGAAGTCCAATCACGCTGCCGCCCAACGCTGGTGGCGCACCGTCACCGACGACACCACGATCGAGCAAGCCCAGGCGTCGCTGGACCGGCTGTGCGTGAAGCTCGACGGGCGCCGCCGGCGCCGCGACGGGCAGGCCACCACCGTCGGCGCCCTGGCCGATGCCGAACCACTACGGTCACTGCCGACGGGTTCGTATCCGGCCGAGTTGACCGAACACCGCATCGTCACTCCACAAGCGTTGGTGTCCTGGCGGGGCAATCAGTACTCGGTGCCGCCGGGGCTGGCCGGGGCCACGGTGACCGTCACCCACCGCCTGGGCTCTGACACCGTGCAATTGACCACGGCATCGGGAGCCGTTGTTGCCGCGCACCGCCGCGCGGTCGACGGCAGCGGCGCGGTGGTGCGCGATGCCGGTCACGTCGTCGCGCTCGAACAGGCAGTGCTATCGGGGTTCTCGACGGCCAGGCCTTGCACTCATAAGACCCGGCGACCGCCCTCGGTGGCCGCCGTTGCCGAGGCCGCGCGGCTGCGTGGTGCCCCGGCGAACGATCCCGCCCAGAAGGTAGTGATCGATCTGGCCGTCTATGCGGCGACCGCAGCACGGCTATCCGTTGTTCCCCAACACCATCCAACCGAACAGAACCAGGAGTAACCCCCTTGAGCAAAACCGTCCCACAGATGAGCGAAGCCCGCCGATACCAACAACTCCGGGCACATCTGTCCTATCTGAAACTCGGCGACGCAGCCGAAGCGCTACCCGCATCCTCGATGCCGCCGCGCCGAAAACCTGTCCCTGACCGCCGCTTTGGAGCGGCTGTTGGAGATCGAGGTCAACGCCACCGAAGCCCGCCGGCTGACCTCACGGTTGCGGTTCGCCTGTCTGCCCGAACCCTGGACCATGGCCGATTTCGATTTCGCCGCCCAGCCCGGGGTCGACGCCAAACTGATCAACGACCTGGCCAGTCTGCGCTTCCTCGACGACGCGGCCAACGTGCTGTTCGTCGGCCCACCCGGGGTCGGCAAGACCATGCTGGCCGTCGCGTTGGCCCGCGGCGCGGTCGAGGCCGGCCACCGGGTGTATTTCACCACCGCCGCCGACCTGGCGGCCCGCTGCCACAAAGCCGCCCTGGAAGGCCGCTGGCACACCTGCATGCGGTTCTTCGCCGGACCGAAACTGTTGGTGATTGACGAACTTGGCTACCTTCCGCTGCCCGGCGATGGGCATCCGCGTTGTTCCAGGTGATCAACCAACGGTATCTGAAGTCGAGTACGATTCTGACAACCAATGTTGGGATCGCTGACTGGGCAACCGCTTTCGGAGACGCCACCGTCGCAGCCGCCATGTTGGACAGGCTACTGCACCGCGCCACCGTGGTCGGTATCGACGGACCCAGCTACCGGCTGCGCAACCACCAAGCCACCGCCGAAACGATGCGTAAGGCGGTCGCCGCCCATGTCAGCTGAGACCCGTTCCTGCCAAGCCTGCTGGACCGAATTCACCGCCACCACACCGACCAAGATCTACTGCTCAGACCGCTGCCGCAAACACGCCTGGGAGCAACGCAAACACAGCGACACCGCCGCCACCGTCACCGAGGCCCGGCCACCCGCCCCACAGCCGGCCGCCACCCGTTCCTGCCCGCATTGCGGCGAACCCATCACCATCGTCGCTTTGCTGACCACTCCAGAAGCTGCCCGCCCCAGCACCCCCGGCGACGGCACAATCGTTCCCCTGCAACGACGAACCTGCTAACCTTAGCCACTCAAGCCAACTGGGCAATTTCGCTTAGCATCTCTGGGCAGTCTTCTTTAGCGCCATCAGCCGCGCACAGTCTTCCGATCGAACGCTTCCCCGATGCTGAACATCTCTACTCGGCAACAGGTTTGGCGCCGGCTCTTTATCAGTCAGCGACCCTGAACCGTCGAGGGCGGATCTCTCGACAGGGTCTGGCTGAGCACCGCGATGCACTGATGGGGATCGCCTGGGGGTTGGCGCAAAACTCACCGTCGTTCGCTGAACGCGACGCCCAACTGCGAGCCCGTGGCATGGCACCGATCCAGGCCCGTGTCGCGCTGGCCCGCCACGCATGCCGGCTGGCATACCGACTGCTCCGAACCCAACAACCCTTCGATGAACAGCGCTATCGTCAAGGAAGGCTCAGCGGCGAACGGTGACGGCCACGGTAGCTATGCCGCACGACGGCGCAACCTAGCTTGCCGCCCGCTCGCCCTGGGCCGCCAACCACGGCGCACACGAAAGCCTGCCGCTCACGGCGACTAATCAGCCTGCCGGAACACGACGGCCCACCGACCAACAACGACGCTCTGTTCATCGCGCCAAAAGCCGAGTACCCCGCCCGGCCGATCAACCACGCCCCACCTCAACCTTGACTGCCAGCGCGAAAGCTAGAACCCGGCCAGAACGGTTTCGCTCACGGACGCCAGCAAGTGTAGTGAACCGGTGACGACGACTAGCCCATGCCGAGCCGCTCGCATCGCGTACTTCGTGGCGGCGTGCACATCCTCGATGGAGACGATCTGCAGGTTCATGTCACGCGCAGGCTGTGTCCAGGCGTTCGCCTCGACTGCCCGTCGCGAGCGGAGTTGAGTGGCGACGATCAGATCGAAATTCGGCGCGTCGATGTTCGACAGGAATGATCGGGGATCTCTGGAGCCGGACATAGCGCAGAGCAGTATTCGCGGGTTCGCATGCAGGAACTGTTCGTTTACCATGCGGCCCAGCGCGGTGGCTGCCGCCGGATTGTGAGCACCATCGAGCAGAACCTGCGGATCGGATTCCCGGATGATCTCTGCGCGTCCGGCAAGCACTGTGGACCACAGAGCCTTTCGAGTCATCTCGATGTCGAGCGACCTGCCCAGATGGGCCTCGGTGGCCATGACCGCCAGCGCCGCATTCGTGCACTGATGCTCGCCCTTGAGCTGCACCACGAGCGACTCGTAACTACAGCTGGGGGTCACGATTCTCACAGAAAAGCCCGCCGCGGTCCGAGCCCGAGCCATCGTGAACTCGCGGCCGTACCGGTACATCCGTTTCGGACCACGATCAGCGAACACCGTTTCGAGTCCGTCCGTCATCTCGCCCGCCACGAGTGTGGACTCCGGGCCGACGATGCCCGCCTTCTCGCGTGCGATGTGCATCCTGGTCGGTCCGGCATAGTCGAGGTGGTCCAGTTCGACGTTCGTGACCACAGCCACCTCACTGCGCACCACATTCGTTGCGTCCCAACGACCCAACATGCCAACCTCGATCACAGCGACATCCACCTTGGCCTGCGCGAAAACCAGCAGCCCAGTCGCGGTCACCGCTTCGAACCAGGTGGGCACCACTCCCGCACGCAGAGCTGCCTGCGCGACGCGGGAAAGTGCACCGTCGAAGACTTTGTTCGTTACCGGAGCCCCATCGATTCGCACCCGTTCGGTGATACAGGACAGGTGCGGGCTGGTGAACGTCCCCACCTCCAGACCGTGGACGCCCAGCAATTGGGTTACTAACGCCGCGACAGACCCTTTGCCATTGGTGCCGGTGATGTGGACGGCCGGGTAACGCTCGTTGGGACGGCCCAATGCGTCGACGAGTTTCTCCATCCGATCCAGGCCGGGAGCTGAAATGGTGCCCGTGGTCTCATGACCCGGCAGGTTCGCCAGGTAGTCACGAGGCGATGCGAGGACCGTCACGATGCTGCCTGGGTGCGGCCCCCGGTGGTTGTCCGATCGACGATCGAACTTGCCTTGACCATGCACTCGTCCCACTCTCCGGCAGGCCGGGAGTCAGAAGTGATACCCCCACCGACGCCGAGTGAGCACGCACCCGCTCCGCTGATCTCGACGGTTCTGATGGCCACGTTGAGGTCGAGACCGGCGATCGGAGAGCATATTCCTACTGCGCCGCAATAGATTCCGCGCTTGTGGGGCTCCCAGGCCGCGGTGAGTTGTTGCGCCCTGCGCTTCGGTGTACCGGTGACCGATGCCGGCGGGAATGCTGCAGCAATCAGGGCGGCATTGGTTACCGCAGGGTCGATCGACGCCCTGACTGTCGACACCAGATGCCACACCGCGGGTGCCTCAACCACACGCAGCAGTTCCGAAACACGGACCGTGCCGGTGTCGGCGACCTTGCCGAGGTCATTGCGAACCAGGTCCACGATCATTACGTTCTCCGCGACATCTTTGTCCGACCGCAGCAGGAGCTCTGGATCGAGGTGACGCGGAATCGTGCCCTTGATCGGACGGGACTCGACGGTGCATCCCTCTCGCCGTAGGAACAATTCCGGCGAGAAGGACGCAATGGCACCCCAGCCACCACTGAGATAGGCCGCCTTCGCCGGCTGGGTCGCAGCGGCGACATCGCTGAACAGATCGACCGGGTGTCCCGACAGCCGACCGAGGAAGTGCGTGACCACGCAGGCTTGGTAGATTTCCCCCGCCGTGATCGCCTCTAGGCAGGCGTTCACGCTTCGCTGATGGTGGTCCCGGTCCGGGGCTGTCCACCGCACTTCCCAGGGTGTGACCGCGGTCGAGGTCATCGCCTGTCCGAGTTGGCTCGAGATGTGTTTGGGCACCTCGCTAAGGCGCAGACTCTCATACCACCACCCGTACTCGTCGAGCACGATCACCTCGTCGGTCCATCCTTGGTATGCGACGGGTTGCGCGTCAACGGATCTCGGGTATCGGAGGCATCCGAACCAACCTCCACCCACCCGCATCCCGCTTGTGGCCCGCGGATCTGCATCCCAGAGGCGGAGATTCATGAACTCCTGAGGTGAAGAATCGGTGATGTCGACCGACGGGGCGATGACCACATCGAGGCCGAGCCAGTCGCCCATGACGGCGGCAGGTGGTGGTTGACCGTGCATGTCGGCGCGGCGGTGCAACGCCACCAGGAGACGCTGGGGATCCAAACTTTCACGGGCGCACAGGAAATGCCTGAACACCTCAACGGTCCTCTTCGGAAACCACACCACTCCACCGCTGCGCCACCAGAGCGGCCTGGCGTAATGCAACGATGTTGTGCGCCCGTAGCACGTCGACTGAACCCGCGTTCATGAGCTGTGCATGCAGGCTGCTGGTCGCAAAGTCGCGTTCGTTGGGCACGTCCGGCGTCCGGTCAGCCAGGAGGCGCTTGCGACTGACACCGACGACGATTGGTAAGCGGCACCGGTCTGCCAACCGGGAGAGGTTTCGCAGAATCGACCAGTTGTCGACCATCTCCTTGCCGAAACCTATTCCCGGGTCCACCAGCAGTTGGGACGGTTCCAGTCCGGCATCCACGGCAGACGTTACGAGGCGCTCGAGTTCGACGAAGACCCGCTCGGCGCAGTCCGCGCCTGGCCGCGTGTCCCGGTAGCGCTCGGGAATGTGCTTCGGCCAGTGCCCGATGATGAAACGGGCAGGCGCACCCTTGACGACGCTCAGGACATCGGGATCTGCGCAACCCCCGGTGACGTCGTTGACAATGGTCGCACCTGCATCGATCGCCCGTTCTGCCACCACTGACTTGCTGGTGTCGATCGAAATCGGTAGACGATGCCGAGCAGCAATCGTTCGAACCGCCGGAATCACGCGACCCAGCTCCGTCGCCTCGTCGACCGGCATTGCTCCCGGTCGGGTGGACTCCCCACCGATGTCCAGCCAACCCGCACCGCTGTCTACCAAGTCATCCGCGAGGCGGATTGCTGCGGAGCGTGCGTGGTACTGCCCACCGTCGCTGAACGAGTCGGGAGTTACATTGATGATGCCCATGAACACCGGGGCATGTGTACCCATCTCCACCTCCTGATCATGCCTACCGGATCACGCGCAGGGCCGAGTCGACGAGCAAAACCCCCGCGCACAGACACACCACGCCCGACATTGCCGCTAGCGGGAGGTTTCTCCCAATCTCCACGACACCGGCGGTGAGATGCGCACCACGTAGCGCCGCCGCCGTGAGAAGCAGCGTCACCGTGCCTGCGACCACCACGATGGACAGCCATTCCGTGGGGGCCGATTGGTCCACCAGGGAAAAGACCGCGGCGAATCCGACCGCCGCTGTGGTGAGAGCCGTTCTGCGCCACGACAATACCGTGCGATAGCCCGCTCTGCCGCGGTCGGTCCGCATCTCGTCGCGATCAGACATGTGTCACCGAAGTGAAGATCATGACGGCCAGGCCCGCCAGCCCGAGACCGGTGATGACCACGGCGACCGTCAGAACCATGCTCGTCTTCGGCAACTCCCCGTTGCGTTCGATGGCCTCGTTGTTCAGTCTCCACCGGCGCAGCGAGCTGCATGAGATACCGATCGCCAGAAGGAACAACGGGATGCCGACCGCGGGTCCCAAATTCGCACCCATGGTCTCCGGCATCAGATGAACCACTGCCACTCCGCCGGCGAGAAACGCCATGGCGGTCCTGATCCACGCCAGGTAAGTGCGCTCATTGGCCAGGGTGAATCTATAGTCGACGGCCGGGGAATCAATGTGAGTGTTTGCCATAGGAACCCGGCTCTACTGCGCGGCTGCCGTAGTCCGACCGTCCACGTGGGACGACACCGCGGAACGAAACTTCGAATTGACCTCGTGTGACATCTGCACCACGTGGCGTTCCTGGGGGTACTCCCCACTCCGTACGTCATCGACGAACTCGGCCATTGCAGTCTCCATCGACGTGATCAGATCGGAGTACAGCTTGACATGGCGCGGTACATGTTCCTCGTAAAGGCCTAGAATGTCGTCGACGACGATAGCTGATCCGTCGGATCCCCGGCCTGCTCCGATCGAAATCACTGGTACCGGCAAGATTTCAGCCAGGTGCTGGGTGAGCTCTTCGGTGGTGATTTCACAAAGGACGGAGAAGCACCCCGCGTCCACCATCGCCCATGCGTCGTCGATGATTTCTTTCGCCCTGTCGACAGTCTTGCCCTGTGCCCGCAGCCCACCTATCTGGGGGATGCGCATGCTGGTCAGGCCGATGTGGGCCTGCACCGGAATTCCGGCCTTGACGATTGCCGCGATCGCGGGCGCGTGATGGACATTGCCTTCGCACTCGAGAGCCTCGACACCGGTGTTCTGGATCAGCCAACCGGCGTTCTCCACTGCCTTCTCGATCGAGGAGTGGTACGACCAGTAGGGCATGGTGACCATCGTCAGTGCCGTTGTGGTACCCCGCGCAACCGCCTCGCCGAAGAGCTTCATCTCAGCGAGATCCAAAGTGAGGCCGTTGGGGCGCCCGAGTTCGGTCATGGCTACCGCGTCGGTGGCCACCACGATGTCGGCACCAACCCGATCGGCGACGCGCGCCTGGCGGTAGTTCGACACTGCAAACTGGATGATCTGTTCCCGCGCGGCCTTCTTGCCGGCGATTGCGGGGAGCGTGACCTTGCGGCCTGAGCCATTTAATGTTGGGGCCATTTCAACTCCTCGAAGACGTCTTGTGCCGGTCTTTCCCCAGCGTGACAAGGGCAATGAGGGCCACTGCGGCGCCCACCGTCCCGATGGCTGCGACCGGCCACGGTCCGCCGGACCAACTCACCAGCGCCGTGGCGGCCGGTGGGACGATGCCGCCCACGACCGTGGCAGCCTGACCGCTGACGCTGATGGCGCTGTAGCGGATATTCGCGGGAAACTGCTGGGTGAAATAGGCGGGGGTGACACCCCAGCACACCCACATGGGTATGCCGAACAAACACATGCCGACGATCAGCCACCCGAGTGAACCGCCGCCTACGATCCAGAAAGTCGGGAAGGCTGCCAGCAGGATCGCGACACTTCCGAACATGTAGATCCGCCGATTGCCGAATCTGTCGGCGAGGGCGCCGCCAAGCAGAGTGGCCGCGGTGAAGAACACGGCGTGGGTCAACACAACGGCGGACAGCACGGCGTTCCGGTTGATCTCCAGAACACTTGTCCCGTAAGAGGTCATAAAGACACCGTTGATGAAGAACGGCACGGTGATGGCGCCCATGTAGAGCGAGAAGCACAGCACGACGCCCTTGAAGTGACGCTTCAGCGTCTCGACAATCGGCATCGCTACTCGGTCCTCGCTGGCCTTCACCTGCTCGAATTCGGGCGACTCGGCGACCTTCAGGCGAATGTAGAGCGCAACCACGAGCAGTAGTCCACTGGCCAGGAACGGAATTCGCCAGCCCCACGACTGGAAGGCCTCGTTGGACAGGCTCAACGAGCAGATAAGTAGGGCGCCGGTCGCCAATGCCTGGCCCAGTGGTGCACCCAACTGCACTACACTGCCCCAGAATCCGCGACGCCGCTGGTCGGCGTGTTCGACCACCATCAAGACTGCGCCACCCCATTCGCCGCCGAGCGCAAGGCCTTGTAGGAATCGCAGTACCACTAGGCAAATCGGGGCCCAGATCCCTACTTGGTCGTAGGTCGGAAGCACACCGAAGAGCATCGTTGCGGTGCCCATCACGACGATGGTCAGAATGAGCATCGCCTTGCGTCCGATGCGGTCGCCAAAGTGTCCGCAAAGGACCCCGCCGAGCGGCCGGGCGATGAACCCGACCGTGAACGTACTGAGCGCCATGAGGGTACCGGCCACAGGCGACAACGACGGGAAGAACACCTTGTTGAAAACCAGTGCGGCGGCAAAGCCGTAAAGGTAGAAGTCATACCACTCGAGCACACAACCCAGAAGGCTCGAAGAGGCCACTCTACGCATGCCGGTCGACCCGTCTTGCTGGGCATTGCCCAGCTGAGGACTTTCGCTACGAGTTGCCATGATTACCAGCACCGAGTGGCTCATCGGTTCCGAGCATCCCTCGCACCCATTCCCGGGTCCTGGCCACCTGATTGAACGTGTTCAGGTGTAGGCCGATTATCCCGCTGGCCGGCTCGTGGACGGCGGGCAGCAGATCTTCGATCAGTTCGTGTGGGTTGTATTCCGTCGGCCGCAGCAGACGCGTGGCCAACTTTCGCTGCTTCAGCAGGAATTTCATCGAGTTTCCGATGCCCATCCATCGTGACAACTTGAGCAGTTCCGTCTGCGCCAGCACCCCTGGCACGCCGACATGCATCGGTAACTCGATGTCTTGTTCGCGGAGCCGTCTCGCCTCGTCTTTGATGGCCGAGCCATCAAAACACACCTGAGTGACGCAGTACGACGCAAACTCCGACTTCTCCCGCAGGCCACCGTAATAGTCGAACGCCGGAGAAGGATGTCCTTCCGGGTAAGCGGCCACACCGACGCTGGAGAAGGACACGTTGGAATCGGCCAGGCACCGCAGCAGGTCGATGGCGCCGTTGAACGGTCCATGTGGCTCGTCGGCGTTGCCGCCCACCACAAAAACCTCGGTCACTCCGGAGTCTACGTACCTTTTGGCTATCTCCAACGCGTGGTTCTTCGAGTCGAATGACCTGGCCGGGATGTGGGGAACGGCGTGGAAATCGGCTCCCGACAGCCGTTCGACGATCGACAGCGTTTGTAGATAACCGTCCGCTGTTTTGGCGAAGCAGCCCACGGTCACGGTTGACCGCTCGGGCAGTGCCGCAATCGCTTTCTCCGGATCGCGTACGGGCACGATCTCCCAACGTGCTTTAGCGATCGCGCTCTCAAAGAGATCGGTGGAAGTCAACGTATTCTCGTCCTTTTCACGATAGGGAAGTCGGCGGTGCTGCTGTTAAACCAGGTCGAGAAACTTCTTGTACTCGTCGGCGTCCATGTCGAGCGTGTGCTCGTCCGGCGGGTACTTACCCTCCAGCGACTCCTGCTTGTACTGCCGCAATGCATCCTCGATGGTCTCGCCGACGTTGGCGAACACCCGCTTGTCCGTCGGAGGCCGAAAAGAGCTGTAACCACAGAGGTCTCCGCTGATCTCGTAGATTCCGTCGAGGTCACGACCCGCCACCACCCCGATGACGGGAATCAAAAGGGTCTTGGCCAGGTAGGTCGCAACTTCCGCCGGCACCTGCTCGACAATGAAGGCGAAGACACCTGCGTCGACGAATGCCTTTGCCCCGTCTACGATCTCCTTGGCGGCTTCGGCGGTGCGGCCCTTCTTTCCGAACCCGCTCTGTTCAGTCCTTCGTGATGCCTGCATTCCGATGTGCCCGACGACTGGAACACCCGCGCTGACGATTTCGCCGATGTACTCCGCGGTGCGCACATTGCCTTCGCATTTGACGGCCTGGGCGCCGCCCTCGGAAACCATGCGGCCGGCGCTGCGGATCGCCTGAGCTTTACTCTCGTGGTAGCTCAAGAAGGGTAGATGACTGACGACCATGGCCGTCTTCGTCATGCGCGCAACCGCTTTCGTCAGAGCCAACTGCTCCTCGAAGAGGACCGTGGTGGGATCGGAGTGACCCAGAATCGACATCGGACCGCCGTTGCCGTTCATCACCATGTCGAATCCGATGCGTTCGGCGATCTTCGCCATCGGCGCGTCGTATACGCCGAGCGTCGTGATGATTTCACCCTTCCGCTTCTTCTCATGCAGTTGCTTGATCGTGACGCGGCGGCGAGGCGCTGTGGTAGTCATCAATTCTCCTCACTAGTATGACGTGCAACACAACAGTCACATGGCCGAAGGTGAATCGCCATAACACGGAGAAATCTGGAGGATATAGCCACAATTATGGCTCAGATGAAGCACATCGAGGGCCCGCTGCCCCCGACAGATCAACGCATCGTCGCTGCTCTGCACGTCGACGGACGGGCATCGTGGCGTCGCATCGCCCAGGTGCTAGACATCCCCGAACGCACCGTCCACCGGCGCGGAAGTGATCTGCTGGCCCGAAAGGCGGTGTCCGTGCACGGGCTGGCAGACCCACATCGGATCCATAAGGCAGAGCCCGCAGTGGTGCACACCCACTGCGTGCCGGGCAAGGCTTGGGCTGTGGCATCCTCACTCGCACGCAGACGCGAGTCCGTCGTGGCGCACCTGACGAGCGGCACCGCCGACTGCTTCGTGGACTGGTGGAGCCCGGACGCTCAACTAGCCAACCTGCTCGGCCACGAGCTCGGCGCCATCTCCGGAGTGAACTCCTTCACCGTTTCGCCGATCATGCGCTACCTCAGGACGGTTCACGACTGGCAGCCGAACATTCTCACCGCGGACGAGATCGACGAACTGCGGAACATCCCCCGCCTCGCAGAATGGCCCCAGTTCTCCGCGCCCATCGAGTTGGACCGAACCGGGAAGTACATCCTCAAATGCCTGGTGGAAGATGGCCGCCGATCCTTCGAGGACATCGCGTTACGTTCTGATGTGTCAGAGCAGACGGTAAACCGCCGCATCGACCAGATGCGAACGGCGGGTCTTCTGGTCATCCGCGCGCTCGTTGATCCCGCGCTCCTCGGGTTTCCGGTCGGCGCCCTGCTTCGCATCGCACCAGTTCCGGAAAACTTCGATACCGTCGTACAGGCGATCCAAGAGAACCCCATGGTCAGGTACGCCGTCGTCGTGATGGGCGACTACCAGATCATGGCCGAAGTGCGAGCGTCCAGCCGCTCCGAACTCTACGATCTGATGTTCAAGGAACCCTGGTTCCGTCTCTCCTATCGCTTCGAAACATCGTTGATTCTCGCGACCTTGAAACAGAGCGGAGTCCTGGCGCTCACTCTGGAACAGTGAGCACCGGCCGTCCCCGCTGTAGTGCCCACTCAGCGCCTGGATAGCGGCCGCCTTCAGCGCCGTGGAGAAGTGAAGGCGGATGCTAATCCAGCCCCGAAACCGGCGCCTCTCAGACAAACTGTGGGAGTTGCGGTTTCGCTGCGGTCAAGTCAACCAGCACATCACCTACACCGCCGACCCCGACCGTCACTGGTCACCCTGACCACCTTCCGCAAACAGCGCCAAAATGAACGTACCGAGATCGCCCGCGCCCGAAAACGCTACGCCGCCACCAGACCAAGAAAGGATGAACACCATGACCGCCAAGCCCGCCACCGCTAAGGGGTCCTGACCCCGTGTGTTGGACACGTTTAATCCCGGAAGATTGCCGGGGGAAGCGAGATGATCCAACACGATGGCAAGGAAAAACTATCCCGACGAGTTCAAACGGGACGCGGTGGCGCTGTACCGAGATACCGAGGGCGCGACGGTCACCCAGATCGCTGCTGAGCTGGGCGTCTCCGGTGTGACGCTCTCGGCGTGGTGCAAGGCGGCGGGGGTGGCGATCCGCCACCGCAATCCCGCGGCGGTCGGTGAGCCAGCCTCCGGCGGTGAGACGCCAGAGCAGGAGTTGGCCCGGCTGCGGGCCGAGAATAAGGCGTTGCGCGCCACCGAGGCTCGGTTGTCCACTGAGCGTGACATTCTGCGGTCGGCGGCCAAATATTTCGCCGGGGAGACGAACTGGTGAGCCGCTTCCAGTTCGTTGCCGACCACTCCGACGCCTTTGAGGTGAAGTGGCTGTGCGCGGTTGTCGAGGTCGCGCGATCGTCGTTCTATGCCTGGCTGGCCGGCGCGGATGCCCGCGCTGCCCGTGCTGAGGCTGACCAGGTGCTGGCCGAGAGGATCCGCACCGTGCACGACGACGACAACACCTACGGGGCACCGCGGATCACCGCCGAGCTCAACGATGGTGCCTGCGCTGATCAGCGGGTCAACCATAAACGGGTGGCCAGGGTGATGCGTACCGTCGGGATCGTCGGATACCGGCGAAGACGCCGGGTGAAGACCACCACGCCGGATCCGGCTAATCAGAAGGTTCCGGACTTGCTCAAACGGGACTTCACCGCACCAGCAGCCAACATCCGCTATGTCGGGGACATCACCTACTTGCCATTGGCCACCGGCTCGAATCTGTATCTGGCGACGGTGATCGACTGCTCCTCGGGGCGGGTCGCGGGGTGGGCAATTGCCGATCACATGCGCACCGAGCTTGTCGAGGACGCGCTCAAAGCCGCTGATTCACTGCGGGGTTCATTGACCGGTGCGGTGTTCCATACCGATCACGGAAGTCAGTACACCTCAAAGGATTTCGCGAAACTCTGCACAGATCTAGGTGCCACCCAGTCTATGGGTGGCGTGGGGTCATGCCGATAACGCGTTGGCCGAATCGTTTAACGCCTCCCTAAAGCGCGAGATCCTCCAAGACCGCAGCCAATGGCCTGACGCTGTTGTCTGTCGCCGCGAAGTGTTCCGCTGGTTGGTTCGCTATAACCTCACACGACGGCACTCCCGCTGCGCCTATTCCAGCCCCGCCACCTACGAAAAGAGCCACACACCCGCTACGCTGCAGACAGCTGCTTAATCCAAATCCCGTGTCCAACATCCGGGGTCAAGCCCCGTGGTTCGTGCTGATTCATCTGATGAACATGGCGTACTTCACTGGATAACGGCATTATCAGGTTTAGTCGAAATCTCCTGCCATTTCGGGCGTACGAAGGCCCGCTTGCACGGCTTTACAACCGGCGCTTAGTCGGATCGCGCGTTGAGAACGGCTTGAATGAATGAGTACTTGGCCGCGCTGTAGGCCTCGCGGTCGTCGCCATGTTCGGCCGCGAGGGAACGTTTGAGCGCTGCGTAATTGGCCGTCGTGGATGGATCCGCTCGAAGGGCGTCACGAAACGCAATCTGCTGGTGCCAGCGTGCGCTGTCGGTGGTCATGATGTGCAGGTGAGCAGATCGGTGGCCCTCGTTGACTTTTACGAAGAATCGTCGCCAAGGTCGTCGGTCCAGATCCGGGGTGACGTAATGCCAATCGTGCTTGGAGAGGACCGCTGCCATCGAGTCTGAAGCGTCCAGATGAGCCACTGCGGCTTGGAGGTCGATGATTGGTTTGGCCGGCAGGCCTGGAATCGCGGTGGAGCCAACGTGCTCGATGCGGGCGACGAGCCATGGCGCGAGAAGTGCTTGCAGGTTGTCGCACAGGCGTTTTCCTTGCGCTTCCCAGTCTGGGTCTGCGTCGACGATCTCTATGGTTTCGGTGGCCCAGTTCGACCAGGGTGAATCGGTTGCTCTCCGCGGTGAAATTGGTCTGGGCTGGCTCGCCGCCGTCAGCACCGCGCCGGTAGCCAGTAAAGAGGGGCCCACCGGCCATGGTGAGAATGTCAAGGACGTTGTCGCGTAGAGGGACTGGGTCGCCGGTACCCGCACTGCGAAGTCCGCTAATGAGTTGGGCAGCATGAGTGGCAGCGAGATCGCTGTCGAGGCGCTCAACTTCGCGCAGCAGCCATTTCCCACTGCCACTCCATCGTCGGTTGACCGCCAAGAGCAAGTCGGCGGCCGCCCAAGTCAATGCTGCCGCAACTGTAAGTAGCTCATCGTCGCTGTGTGCAGCGGTTAGATCCGCAAGGAGGTCAGTGACCGCGTAGCGCTGATTCTCCAGTTCGGAGAAGGAGACAGGTGGCGGTCCCTGGCGATCCATTTCGTGAAGATCGTGCTGCAGCCGAAGTCCTGATCCATCCGTGTCGACCAGCACTATCGCTGAGCCGACGAGGCGCATCGTGGTGGGGCGCCGCCGCCGCGTGCGGTCATCGTCGCAGAATCGCAGCAGAGATTCCTCGGTCTGAACGAACCATTCGACTGGCCACCCGTCAATGGTTTCAGAATGTCGGTATGGTGCCGGTGGCCCCGCGAGTAGGACAGTTATGTCGAGATCCGATGTCTCTCTGTGGGTTCCAGCGGCTACGCTGCCACCCAACCATGCTGCCCGTGATTGCGGGTAGCGTTCCGCGACTAGGCGGCGCGCTATCGCTATCCCCGTTTCATTCGGCTGGCCGGGCATGATCACATCCGGCCTTGTGTTGGCGGGGTGGGAGTGCCAGCCGCGGTGTGTTTCGGGTCCGCACCCGCTGCGCGTCCGCGTCGGAGGGCTCCGATGGCGGGGTAGGTGGCCATGGGTACTGCGGCACGAGCGGCGTGAATGTTCATGACCTGGGTGGAGTAGCCGAGCAGGTCGGCCAGTGAGGCGGCGTCGATTTCTTTCGTGAGGTCGTGCAGTGCCGCGTTGCGTGCGGCCTTGATGTCGATGCCGAGACCGCGTAGCCGGTGCATGAGCGACTGCTCCGAGATATGTTGTCCGGGAGTGTAACCGGGGAATAGCCACGCGGTGCGGTGGTTCATAGTCCGACTGTTGGCCCGCTGCTCGAGGTGTTGGTGAAACAGGGGGAGCAGTGAGGTGAGCCCTCTGTAGTGGTCCAGTCGTTGTGGGACTCTGTTGCCCGAGTGTTCGGGTAGGAAGAATCGACAACGACATGGCATCGAACAAGCGCCGGCGGCATACGCCGGATCAGATCATCCGCAAGCTCGCCGAGGGCAACAAGCTGCTCGCGTCGGGCCAGGAACTGGCCGAGGTGTGCCGGCACCTGGAGATCGCGGAATCGACGTGGCATCGCTGGCTGGCCCAATACGGGGGCATGAAGGCCAACGACGCCAAGCGCCTCAAAGAGCTCGAGGCCGAAAACGCCCGGCTCAAGAAGCTGGTCGCCAACCAGGCTCTCGACATCGACATGCTCAAGGAGATTTCGTCGGGAAACTTCTGACCCCGAACCGCAAACGCCGCGCAGCGACCATGCTGCGTGAGCGGTTCGGGGTGTCGCAGCGCCGCGCCTGCACCGTGGTCGGTCTGCACCGCTCCACGATGCGCTTGACGCCATCACCGATCGCCTCCGAGGAAGCCGAACTACGGGCCTGGCTGCGCCGGTTCTCCATCGACCGGCCCCGCTGGGGATGGCGCCGGGCTGCCAAGATGGCCCGCCGAGCGGGCTGGAAGATCAACAACAAGCGCATCCGCCGGCTCTGGCGGGAGGAGGGCCTGCGGGTGCCGCAACGGCGCCGCAAGAAGCGGTTGACCGGCATCGGTGTCGCCGTGGGTGCGATGTCGCCGATTCGCCCGAACGTGATCTGGGCGATGGACTTTCAGTTCGACACCACTGCTGATGGGCGCACCATCAAGATGCTCAACGTCATCGACGAGTTCACCCGCGAAGCACTGGCGATCGAGGTCGCCCGATCCATCGACGCCGACGGTGTCGTCGAGGTCTTGGACCGCCTCGCGCTGGTGCACGGCGCACCGGTCTACGTACGTTTCGACAACGGCCCCGAATTCGTGGCGCACGCGGTGGCTGATTGGTGCCGATTCAACAGTGCCCGATCACTTTTCATCGATCCCGGCTCGCCGTGGCAGAACGCCTTCGTCGAATCATTCAACGGCCGACTGCGCGACGAACTGCTCAACTCGTGGCGCTTCGACTCTCTGTTGGAAGCCCGGGTGATCATCGAGGACTGGCGCCGCGATTACAACGCCAACCGGCCCCACTCAGCCCACGGCGAACTCACCCCTGCCGAGTTTGCCCTACAGTGGTCGGCGACCCACCAACCGAAAGTCGCATAACGGCTGGACCACCAACTGGGTCCCCCTCACGGGGCTGAAGTGGTGTCGGCGTTCGACCTTCTCGGCCACAACGAGAACGACCTCACCGCCGCCTTCGGATTCGGGCTATCGCGGTGTCCGCAACTAGCGGTCGAGCTCTTGGGTCGGGTTTCGCACGCGTTGAAGATTCGCGTGGAAGGTGAGTCATCGTTGGCACTTGAGGTGCGTGGGGAGGTTGGTCGCACCGATCTTGAGATTCGCGTGGGAAACGCGCTATTCATCGTGGAGGCGAAGCGCGGCTGGCTGCTGCCGTCGCAAGCCCAGCTCGAGCAGTACGCGAACCGCATCGAACACCACGGCCGAGGGGCATTGATAAGTCTGTCCCAGGCATCGCATGCCCTGGCTCGAACGAGCCTGCCTGCGACTGTGGACGGGATTCGCGTTGTCCACCTGCCATGGGCTGAGGTATTGGCTGATATCGAGGCGGTCAAACCTGACTGCAGGGGGCGCGAACGAGTATGGCTGGATGAGCTGCGGGCATACCTCAAGGAGGTCGTGAAGGTGCGCAATGTCGCCGAGAGTTGGACCTACAGCGTTGTGCTCAACGACGAACGACCGGGTGGGGGAGCGACTTTCAAGGAGATCGTTACCGATCAACTCGCCTACTTCCATCCCTACGGTGAAGGCGGCTGGCCTACCGAGCCGCCGAACTTCATGGCGTTTCGATGGGATGGAGCCGTGCGTCGCATCCACCGCGTCATCGATGCTGACGTGGTGCCGCACCTCCAAGACCGCTATCCGTATATGACGACCAAGAAGAATCCGCTCGCAGCACGGCCCCATGCGGTCTACAGCCTCGGGCCCCAGTTGCCCCCGTTTGAGCCGATACCCAACGGTGCCCCGTACCGGGCAACTCGGCTGTGGGTGCTGCTCGACCAGTTGCAGACAGCTCCAAGCCTGGCTGAGGCCATCAGCCGCACAAAGGCCCTCAACGGCGGACCGTATACGCCGGCTGGCTGAGAGCACAGTCAGCAGATCGGCAGGTGGCCGTTTGCCGGCCAAGCCCTCGCGAGTGAACACGAGGGAGACCCCATATCGGAAACCCTTGCGCAACACGGGATCGTCGGTATGGCGGCGCAACGTTTGGTGTGCCGCGCGCCGGGCAATCCCAAGCCATGAGCAGTCATCCCACGGTCGGCGTGGAGGAGGAGTTTCTCCTCGTGGATGGGCGACATGGCTACCCTGCCGCCCGCAATAAAGCTGTCGCTGAGTATGCGGCCAAGCAGGGCGTCGAGTTGCAGCTCGAACTGACCAGTTGCCAGGTTGAGACCACGACTGACGTGGTCAGTAGCAGCACTGAGTTGCGCGCCGAGCTCAGTCGACTGCGTCGCATCGCCTCGAAGGCGGCGGAGGCCAATGACACGCGGCTGTTGGCCGTCGCGCTGCCACCGACCGTGCCGCACGCGTTCCCGGTCACCAACAAGCCGCGCTACCACCGGATTGCCGATCGGTTCGGCATCATCGCCCACGAGCAGGGCGTCTGCGGGTGCCATGTGCACGTCGCGGTACCCAGCCGCGCGGCCGCCATCGACGTCAGTAACCGAATCCGACCCGTCCTGCATCTATTGCTGGCATTGACCGCCAACTCGGCGATCTACCGCAACACCGACACCGGCTACGCGAGTTTCCGCAGCATGCTCTGGGCCCACTGGCCGAGCTCTGGGCCGCCGCCGTACTTCGAGACGGTCGAGCAGTACGACGCCACGGTCCATGCCCTGCTCGAGTCTGGTGCCGCGCTCGACTACGGCATGGTCTATTGGGATGTGCGGCCGTCCGCCCGCTTTCCGACAGTCGAGGTGCGCGTGGCCGACGTGCCCGCCACGGTGGCCGAGACGGTGTTGCTGGCCACGCTTATCCGGGCCTGTGTGATGACGGCGCTGCAAGCCCGGGAGGACGGGGATCGCGCACCGCGGCCCACGGATTGGGCCTTACGCGCCGCCCACTGGAGAGCGGCCCACGATGGGCTCGGCGGCCAGGCGATCGATCTGATGGCCGGTTATTCATTGGCATCGACGCGGCTGCTGGTGGCCGGGCTCATCGAACACGTGCGGCCGGCACTCGAAGCGTTGGGTGACTACGACATGGCCCGCGACGAGTTGGCGCGCATCGCGCAGGCGGGCAACGGCGCGATGCGGCAGCGCCGCGTATGGCACCGTCGCGAAAACGTCGAAGACGTCATCGACGAATTAGGGGCGGCGACAACGACATTCGAATGAGCGGCCGGAATCTTTCACGACGTCGCTACAGGACAACGTCTGGCCGGCGCGCTCACGCTGAGTCGGTGAAGCAATACGAGTCGCTGGACGCGTCGCCGCCTTGGAGTCGGGTTTGGTGGATGCTGTGGCCGCGGAAGTCGTCGCCGTGCGGGAAGAAGCCGGTATCGGGGATCAGACCGCCGGCGGAGACGTCGGCGTCGAGCTTGGCCATCCATGCCCCGACGCCTTCGGGATAGAAGATGCCGTCCCAGGATCCATAGAGCGAGTTCGTGACGTACACCCGCCGGCCGTCGCGGCTGATTTCCACCATCTGGGGCCCGCCGCTGAGCCGCAGGTCCGGCACCGCCGGGTGTGGCTCATGCCGCACGACGCCGCCGAGCCGCACCGATGCCGTCTCTCGGGGGTGGAACGGGTCGCTGACGTCGTACTGCTTGAGTTCGCCTGTGCCAAAGCAGGATACGTACAGCCAGCGATCGTCGACCGACAGATCGATATCGCTGACCAGCGGCGGCGCCGCACCGAAGGGCTTCAGCGCCGGCGGCAGGTCCTCGGGGTCGGCTGGCTCGGGCGGGATGGTGATCACCTTGTCGACCGACCATCGATCACCGTCCTGGTGCCACAGCCACACCGACGCCGACAGATCCTCGACGCTGATCACCACTCCCACGAAGCCGAATGCCTTGGACGGGTCGTGGGCCGGACGCAGCTCGAGCACCATCTGGTGCTGGTCACCGAGGTCGACGCGCTGGGTCAGTTTGCGCTCGGACATGCTCCAGAAGTTCACGTGGTGCCCGAATTTGCGGCCGAGCAAGTCTTCGGGGTTGAGCCCGCGCTCGATGATCGAGATCGGCCCCCACTCCGATGTCACGAGTGTGTCGTAATTAAGGTGCCACCACACGTCGTAGGCCAAGGTCTGCGATCCGCGGTCCAGCTCCCACTGTCCGATCACCTCGAAGGTGTCGTGGTCGATCAGCGCGATGCCGCCGGGACCGTCCTCGCCGTTGGCTCCGCCCAACGCCGACATGAAGATGCCGCCCGGGCCACAGTGCACCGTGTGTGGGCGCGAGTATCCGGCTTTGGCTGCCAGCTCACTGGCCTCGATCGTCCGCGTCACGATCGGGCGGCGGGGATCCGGCTTGGTGTCGAGGACATAGGTGGTCGACGAGCGAATGCCGGGGACGAGCAGATAGCGCCGCTCGAGCGATGTCCCGTGATCGCCGCCATGCCCGTCGTGGCACAGTGCACTCGAGCATGCGCTCCACCCGAAGTGATGCAGTTCGTTGCCCGCCGTCGGCAACTCCGCCCAGCCGACCACGCCACCGTATGTCGACGACGCCGCGTCGCAATCCACCACCGCGAGCGCGTCCTTCGCCTGGCCCGCCGGGTCGAAAGCGACGACATAGGCCAACTGCTCGGGCGCGGCCGCCACGGCGACGCCCGGGCTGCGGTAAAACGTGGGATCTGTCGTAGCCATGATTCCTCCTCGGGAGGGCAGCGACCCATGCATCCGAGAACTCGAATGCCTTGTGACAGTCGCGTCTCCGTTGATCATTCGCCGGGAAGGCGGGGCTGTCTATCCCGCTATCCCGTGCAGGTGCGTAGCCCCATGGGGTGTGGGTAGTCCGAGGACATGGGAAAAATCGGATACTTCTTATCGTGTGAACAGTTCGGTCCAGCGCAGCTGATCGATCAAGCCAAACGTGCCGAGGCAGCTGGTTTTGAGGCGCTGTGGATCTCGGATCATTTCCATCCCTGGAACGATGAGCAGGGCCAGAGTCCTTTCGTCTGGGGTGTGATCGGCGCGCTCTCGCAGGTGACGTCGCTGCCAGTGTCCACCGCGGTGACCTGCCCTACAACCCGCATACACCCGGCGATCATCGCCCAAGCTGCGGCGACGGCCGCTGTCCAGCTGGATGGCCGGTTCATTCTGGGTGTCGGCAGCGGCGAAGCGCTGAACGAACATGTGCTCGGTGACCGATGGCCGTCGGTGGGGGTGCGCCAGGACATGCTCGAAGAGGCGGTCGAGGTGATCCGGCTGCTGCACAAGGGACACCAGGTCAGCCGTCACGGCCAGCACTACGAGGTCCAGGAGGCCCGGATCTACACCTGCCCGGACCAGCCGGTTCCCATCTACGTCTCGGGCTTCGGGCCGCAGTCGGCCGCACTGGCCGGGCGTATCGGTGACGGCTACTGCACCGCGATGCCCGACAGCGAACTGATCAAGACTTTCCGCGACAGCGGCGGCGGATCCAAGACGGTGCAAGCCGGCACGAAGGTCAGCTGGGATCGCGACCACGACACCGCCCTCAAGGCCGCCCACCGGCTGTGGGCCAACGAGCAGTTGCCGGGACGTTTGGCGCAAACCCTCCCGACCCCGCAGGATTTCGCCGACGCGATGACCCTGGTACCGGCCGAAACGGTCGCACAATCCGTGACGTGTGGTGACGATGCCGACGAGCATGCCGCACAGGTCCGGCGCTACCTGGACGCCGGCGCCGACGAAGTGTACGTACAGCAGATCGGCCCGGACATGGACGGCTTCTTTACCGCCTGGCAGCACGACGTATTGCCGCAGCTGGCGTAGGTGGCCGCGTCCCGGAGTAGCGATCGGGGAGTTTAAACCTGCTGAAACCGGCAAACACGTGACCACACGCCCCTGGCGTTCGCGCGACAAGGGAGGAGAAGGCCATGAGTGGATTGAGAACCGCTGCAGCAACGGCGGGTGCAGTCGCCGTCGTGCTGGCGCTCGGGATCGGCGCGCCGGCAACTTCCTCGGCCAGCCCCATCGGCAGCGAGCAGCAGCTGGTCGACCCGAACGGGTCTGTGGTCGCCTACAGCGTCACTGACCTGCAGCCAACCAACAGCACGATGTTGAATGTGCCGGGAACCACCGGTGTCCCATTGGCGGGCCGGCTTTGGTACGCGACGACCACGGTGGCTGCCGTCCGCGGGTCGGTCGTCCCCGCGATGCGGTCATTCAACGCCCGCACGGCAGACGGCCAGAGCTACCGGGTGCTGGACCAGGCACTGGCGCCCGATCTTGATGTGTCGCCGATGAGTGAAGGTCAGCGCACCACCGGGCACATCTATTTCGACGTGACCGGTCCCGCTCCCACGCTCGTTGCCTACAACGATGGCGCACAGGACCGGATGGTCTGGACCAGCCAGTGAACATCGCGCATCGCACTCTGATCAGCTGGCTGCGGTGCTGGTGAAGAACAGCAGGCGGAAATTGCCAATTTGAATTTCGTCGCCATTGGTCAGTGTCGCGCACTCCACCGGTTGACGGTTGAGGTAGGTGCCGTTGAGGCTGTTGGTGTCTATGATCTGGAACTCTCCCTTGTCGCAGTGGAATTCGGCGTGCAGCCGGCTGACCGTGATGTCGTCGAGATAGATGTCGCTGCGGGGATGACGCCCGGCGACGGTGATGGGCTGATGCAATACGAACCGTAGTCCGACGGAGGGGCCGCGTTTGACGACCAGCATGGCGGCGCCGGGTGGCAGCGTGTCGAGGTGCTCCAGGGCCGTTGCCGCGGCCCCAACCGTATCGCCGAACGGGGCGTGCGATCTCGTCGTTTCCTCAATCCGGTATTCCGACGTCGGGTGGTTCTGTGTTGTGCTCACGGGTTGTCCTCTTCGGCCCACATGTGCGGTCTAGTCGACCTAGAGCGCCTCTATTCCGATCTGTAGGGTCGCGATGGCTCGTTTACGTTGGTGCCCTTGGTTTCTGAATCCGCAACGAACGGGACATAACGTCTGTTTTGCACAGAGCCGTCGACATAGATCGACCATGGGCAGGAGCTGCATTCGCTTCTGTCGAGCTCATCGAGAGCAGCGGCGGCGATGATGGTGATCGGAGCCCCGCACGTCGGGCACCGCATCACTTAGCAATACCACTGTCGGTCTGCGGGCACAACGAGTAGCACCAGCTTCAGCGGTGCACTCTTTGCAGGTGATCGTAGTTCGGTCTGTCGCTCACCGGTCGAGTTCGTTTGCGCTACGGGCGGATCGGGAAAGTCGCGCCGGGTTCACGTGCGCCGGTGGGGCTGCACAACAGCAGCGCGGTCCTCGCTTCGGCGACTTTCACTCGCTGCGTCCCCGGGTGTGGCGCAGTCGGCGTCCGAGTTTGACGTCCTTGTCGTCGGCGGCTTCGGTCTTTTTCATGACGCGGGTGTCTTTGGGCGGCAACTGCAGTTCGCGCTCGGCGGGTATGCCGGCCTGCAGTTGACGACCGCGCTCCAGTTCGGCATCCAGTTCGGCGCCGAACAGCAGGGCAAGGTTGGTCAGCCACAACCACAGGAGGAATACGATCACTCCGGCCAGCGTGCCGTAGGTCTTGTTGTAGCTGCCGAAGTTGCTGACGTAGAACCCGAACCCGACCGATGCCAGCACCCACACCACGATCGCGACGGCCGAGCCGATGCTGAGCCATCGGAACTTAGGCTGCCGTACGTTGGGGGCGGCGTAGTAGAGGATGGCGACGGCGACGCTGACGAGTACCAGCACCACGGGCCACTTGGCGACTGCCCACAAAGTCTGCGCCACGTCGCCGAGGCCGAGGGTGCGGCCTACGGTTGCGGCGACGGGCCCGCTGATCGCGAGCATCAACGCAACTGCAGCAGCAAGGATCAAGGCCCCTAAGGTGAGGAGTAGCTGCATGGGTCGCAGCTTCCATGCCGGGCGGCCCTCAGCGATCTCGTAAATGCGGTTCATCGAGCGCCCGAAAGCACCGATGTAGCCCGACGCCGACCACAGCGCGCCGAGGACACCGACGACAAGGGTCAATCCGGCCGACGGACTTTCGACCACCTGCTTGACAGTCGGACGCAATATGTCGAGTGCTGATGCCGGCGCCACATTGCCGGCGGCCTCGATCAGGGCGTTGACAGTGCGCTCTCCTTGGCCGAACACGCCGAGCAACGACACCATCACCAGTAAGGCCGGAAAGAGCGACAACACCGCATAGTAGGTCAGCGCCGCGGCCAGGTCGGTGCACTGGTCTTCGGTGAATTCGCGGGCCGTCTTACGTAACACGAACCGCCACGAGGCCTTGGTCAGGTCGTCGGGCGATTCTGGCTTGCTCGCGTCGTCGGGATCTGGCGCTCGCTCCTTCTCCTCGGCATGTTCCTTTTCGTCCTCGGCTCTGGTGTCGGTCATACCTCACGGTTCCCATATCAAGTGCACGCCACACTGGTTGTTCGCCCTAAAACACCGCCCGCCTCGTCGGCGACTACCGGATCCTGTTTTCGCAACCCGCGGCGCACTGCGCGACGTAGTCTGGGTCTCCGACTCCCAAGTCGGGGCCACGACGAAAGGTGTTCGCACAGTGAAGGTCACAGTTATGGGGGCCAGCGGCCTCATCGGAGGTCTGCTCGTCGAGCTGTTGACCCGCGAGGGTGAGGACGTGGTCTCAGCGTCCCGGCGTTCCGGTGTCGACGTGCTCAGTGGCCTCGGCCTCCCCAAGGCGCTCGCCGGCGCTGACACCCTGGTCGATGTCACCAACTCGCCGTCATTCGACGACGAGGAAGTGACGGATTTCTTCGTCAGGTCGACCACCAATCTGGTGGCCGCGGCGCGGGCGGCCGGGGTGGGCCATTACGTGGCACTGTCGATTGTGGGCGTCGACGAACTACCGGACAGCGGCTACATGCGGGCCAAGGTCGCGCAGGAGCAGATCATCTCGTCGTCGGGGCTGCCGTACACCATCGTGCGAGCGACCCAGTTTCGTGAGTTCGCGGACGCGATCGTCGAGTCGCTGGTTGTCGAAACCGACGCGGACGAGGAGGACGAGCATGACGTCCGGGTGCCGGATGCGCTGATCCAGCCCATCGCGGCCGACGAAGTGGCGGCCTTCTTGGCCGAGGTCGCGATATCGCCGCCGCGCAACCGCGTGATCAACATCGGTGGGCCCGAGAAGATCTCGTTCGCCCGGCTGGCGCGGGAGGTGCTGGCGCTGCACCACGACGATCAGCGGGTGGTGGTCGATCGACAGGCGACCTACTTCGGTGCGACGTTGGCGAAGGACAGCCTCGTCACCGGCGACGGAGCGATGATCGCCTCAATTCCCTTCTGCTGACTAGTTCAACATGTGGTGGTGAAACCCGCTGTCGCCGAACGCCAGGTACGGCAATCGATCTGGCATCATCGGCAGGCAGGCGCTCGGGCGTCTCTTCGACAGCAGACCGGACTGACCAGGTCACCGCCCGCCGGGTCGGCGCGGAGCGATGCCGTCGTCGAGCATCTGCTGGAAGTGGTCGGTGATGGTCTCTTCGACGGGCCGATACGTCAGCCCGAGCTCACCCCGGCTGCGGCTGTTGTCGAAGGCCAACGGGTAACCGACGTTGGTATCGACGTACTTTCGTGTCAGCCCGGCCAGCGGAGCGACGAGTTTGACGACGGCCTTGGGCGCCGTGGCCCTCGGGAACGGATAGAACGGACCATACCCGCGGCGCAGAATCTTGCCGATCTGCAGCAGGGTCAGGGAGTCGGCGTTGACGATGTAGCGGCCGTGGGCCTCGGGAGTGAAGCCGGCGAGCACGTGCGCGTCGGCGACATCGCGGACGTCCACCACACCCATGGTCAACGCCGGAGCCCCGGTCAGCAGGGTGCCGTCGATGAACTGCTTCATGGTGCTCAGGCTGGCCGAGTCGCTGGCACTGGTCAGCGAAGGCCCCAGCACCAGGCCGCGATGGATGGTGACCATGTCCCAACGGTCCTGCGCCTTCTGGTACCGCCAGGCCTCCTGCTCGGCCACCGTCTTGGAATACGAATATGGTTGGTGGTCAACGCTACTGGTGGTGTTCCAGCGCTCGTCGGTGAAGACGCCACCGGGAACGTCCCGTGATTCGCGGGCGTCGCCGTAGATCGCGACCACGCTGCTGGTCAGCACCACACGCTTGATACTCGGCGCGCGGTTCACCGAGTCCAGCACGTTGCGGGTGCCTTCCAGGGCCGGCCGCACGAGTGCCTCCTGCGGATCAGTGAACCCGGAGAGGATGAATGGCGATGCGGTGTGCATGACGAGCTCACACCCGACCATGGCGTCGTCGAAGCTGCCGGGGTCGAGGAGGTCTGCCTTGAACAGCCGGAGTCGGCCCGGGTGGTCGGCGGAGAGCTTGTGCAGATGCTCCAGGCCGGTGTCTTTTTGCGGATTGCGCACCGTGCCGTGCACGGTGTGCCCGCCTTCGAGGAGGCGTCGGACGATCCAGCTGCCGATGTATCCGCTGGCGCCCGTGACAAGCACCGGTGCGGTCGCGTCGATCGTGGTCATGGGCTAATCCTTACCTGCCGGCGCGACGGCGTCGAGGCCGCTACGGACATCAACGCCGATCAGAAGCGCACGATCATCCGCCGATATTCTCGTTCGGACTACGCCTGACTTGCTGTGGCGCAGTCGATTTCCTCGGCGGCGGCGGCTTCTTCGCGGCGCGATCGGGGCTTGAGCTCGCTGACGATGACGCCGACCACGATGAAGATGGCGCCGACGATCGCGAGTCCGGGCAGGCGGTCTCCTGCGATCCGGCCGAAGATGCCGCCCCAGACGGGCTCGCCCGCATAGATGATGGTGGCGCGGGTCGGCGAGACCGAGCGCTGGGCCCAATTCATGGTCGCCTGGATCAAACAACTCGAGACGCCCATCCCGACCGCGGCCCCGAACCACCACCACGAAAACGCCGGAACGGTCTCGCCCGTCACGGGCATGGCGAGGAAGGCGAAGGCCCCGGCGGCCAGCAGCTGGATGACGGTGATTCTGCCGAGGTCTACCTTGCCCGCAAAAACGCTGATCAGCAGGATCTCGGCAGCCATGGCCACAGCGCCCAGGAGCGTCGCCAATTCGCCGTGGCCGAGGCTGATGCCGGTGGCGCTCGGACCAGCCAGCAGAACGAGACCGATGAAGGCGAGCACCACCCCGACCAGTGCCCCTCGATCGGGGCGGCGGCGCATCACCGCCCACTGCAACAGCGGCACCAGCGGCACATAGAGAGCGGTGATGAACGCGGAGACGCTCGAGCTGATGGACTGCAGGCCATAGGTCTGTAAGCCGTAGCCGAACGCGATGGCTGCACCGATCGCCACACCGGCCCCGACCTCGGCGAGACTGATGCCTCGAAGGGTCTTGTAGAACACGGCGGCAGCGAGCACACCTGCGATCACAAACCGTAGGCCCACGAAGAACGACGGCCCGCTGTGATTCATGGCCTCGTGCACGATCGGGAACGTCGATCCCCAGATCGCGGTGACGCCGATCAGGGCCAGCTCGGGACCCGACGGCAACCGCTCGCGAATCGAGGTGTGCAACATTCTGCACACTGTAGGGCGGAGCGGCGCGATGCGCAAAATAATGCACATCGGTTACAGTGGCAGCGATGAGTGCTGGTGAGCGAACCGATGTCCTGGCGTGCGTCGGGGCGAACGTACGGCGCCTGCGTGCGGCATCGGGGCTGAGCCAGTCGGAGCTGGCCACCGCCGCGGGGCTCAGCCGGCGGACCATCGTGAATCTGGAGGCCGGCTCAGCAAACGTCAGCCTGTCGTCGCTGGATACGATTGCCGATGCCCTCGGTGCGACGTTCGTCGACCTGGTCCTCGCACCCGCCGCAACCCCGGAGCGCATCGATGCCCTGTTGTGGAGGGGCGACGCTGACGACAGCCACGCGGTACTGCTCGGCAGCGCGGTGGCACACCGGGAGGGACAGCTCTGGGTCTGGAGCCTTGGCGTGGGTGACCGGTATGACGCCAACCCTAACCCTGCCGGATGGCACGAGATGGTGCTCGTCACCGCCGGGCGGCTGCGGATCGAGCGCGAAAGCGGTGATATGACACTCGAATTGGGTGACCACGCGGTTTACGGCAGCGCTCAGCAGTATGCTTACGTCAACGCCGGTTCCGAGGTGACCAGGTTCGTCCGCGTCGTCTTGTCGTGACTGCGGCCATGGACGCTGCTACGCACCGTACAGATGCAGGATTCGCGCGGCCGTGGTGGCGATGTCGCCGCTGAGCTTCACGATCGGCGGGCCGCCCGGTTGATGGATCACGTTTGCCAGGACGATCACATAGGTGTCCGAGCCGGGGTCTATCCATAGCGATACCCCGGTGAAGCCGGTGTGGCCGAAGCTACCGATCGGGAAGAGCATTCCGCGCGGGCGGGACTGCTCGGTGTCGATATCCCAGCCGAAGCCGCGGAGGTTTTGGCCGGCGATCGCCGGATAGTTCGGCGCGAGCAGGGGATCCGTCGTGTTGGGGTTGTTTTCGACCGCTCGACGGGTCGCTTCGTTGGCAGCCTGCAGTTGCGCAGCGTTGTGCCCAGGTTGCTGCGGCGTCGTCATCGCCTCCAGCGTGGACCGCTTCAGCGGGAACGGGCTGGGTCGTCCGGCGAGCCGGTCGAGGAGGGCCTGCGCATACCTTCCGACATCGTGCACCGTCGAGAACACCCCGGCGCTGCCGCTCACGCCACCCATGCGGCGGGCCGTCGGGTCGTGCACGGTGCCGCGCAGCAGCTGATCGAAGTCGGGGTTGAGGCCCGGGGTGTCCCCGTCGTGGGCGGTGGGTGCGATCCGGGCCAGGAGAGCAGTGCTCCAGGTGCCTTCGGGGCATGCCCCCGGCGGGTCTGCGTTCTTGTCGAAAACGATTGCCGTACCCCGAATCTGGTGCGGTCCGCACGCCTTGTCCGCGGGAAGGTAGCGGGTGTCGGCCAGGCCCAACGGAGCAAAGACGTTGCGCGGCACGTACGTATCCAACGTTTCACCGGTGATCTTCTCGACCAGTGCGCCGAGGATGATGAAGTTGATGTCGGAGTAGTGAAAGAGCGTTCCGGGGTCGAACACCACCCATGCGGCGAGTGCACGACGAATGCCTTGAGCTTTGTCGGCGTGGTCCAGTCCCCAAGGCCCGTCGAGGCTCAAATCGCCGGCGATGCCCGAGGTGTGCGTCAGCAGCATGCGCAGCGTCACCTGCGCGCGTCGTGGGTCATTCCCCGGGTTGAATTCGGGTAGGTACTTCTGCACGGGGTCGTCGATCTGAAGGCGGCCCTGTTCATAGAGCTGGAGGACGGCGACGGTGGTCGCGAGGCTCTTCGTCAACGATGCCAGGTCGAAGATCGTGTCCTCGGTCATCGCCTCGGCCGGTGCGGGTGCCCCGTCGAGCCCGGGTTCGTCGGCTAGCTTGCGCGAGCCGAACGCCTGGCGGAAGACGACGTTGCCGGCATGCCCGATCTGAACCACCGCGCCGGGCAGTCGGTGCGCCGCAATCGAATCGTCGACCAGCCGGGCGACGGGGGTGAAATCTCCCTCGGGAACGACCGGTGGCGGCGTCGTGGTCGTGGTTGTCGTCGTGATCGGAGGAGCGATTATCGAGGTGCTGGTAGCCGGCGGCGGTGACGCTGATTGCCCACACGACGGCACAGCGCCGAGGGCGAGCAAGACGACTGCAATCGCGTGGATCGGTGCGACGCGCGATCTTGACACCGGACCAACGGTAGCCGGGCGCGGGTGTCGCGTCACCCGACCGCAGCCCGGCGCGCCCGTACTGTATTCCCGCGATCCGGCGGTGAGCGCAATGCGCAAAAGCAGAAGAACAGCCGCTTTCGCGACTAGCGCGCACAAGCGCGACGCCGCGACCACGGGCACCTAACTTCGTGCAGGCAAGTTCACATTGAACTTTTCCTCATCGAAAGGCCACGCTCATGAATCGTTTACCGCTGATCGGCGCCGTCGCGGCAGGCCTGATGCTCGGGGCCCTCTCACCCGCTGTGGCCAACGCATCCACCCACGCCATGGGAGCCGGACCGCACGCCCACACCGTTGGGGCCGCCGGGCACATGCGTGCTGCAGCCGGGTCCGCTCGCGTTCATGCCACCGGGACGACCGGCCACGACCGCGCCGCGAGCGCCGCACCCGGCACCGCGAAGCCCATCCCGATCGGCACACCGATTTCCCTTACGGTCATCGGGGCGGCGCTGCAGTTCTTCCCCACGATTCTGGGCGACGGCGTTCAGCCGTGACGTAGCTAATGCCGTGAAATGCGTTGCACGAGAGCATCTCCCTCGGCCGGGATTGCCAGCGCTCGGTATGCTGCCGTCAACCAGGCTGGACCGTTGCAGAAATCGTGGTCGATCCACCACACCATCAGGCCCAGGGTCGCAGAGGTATAGAACTCGGCAGCCACGTCGTCAGGTACGTCCGGGTGAGCGGCGCTGGGCTGCAGGTGCTTTCGCAGGAGATCGCTGATCAGTCCGCGTAGGTAGCGCTGAACCAGAGCACCGCCCTGGTG
Organism: Mycobacterium dioxanotrophicus; assembly: GCF_002157835.1. NCBI lineage: Bacteria > Bacillati > Actinomycetota > Actinomycetes > Mycobacteriales > Mycobacteriaceae > Mycobacterium > Mycobacterium dioxanotrophicus. The sequence goes on from NZ_CP020809.1 coordinate 189,031, forward strand.
CCCGCACAGGGCCCGATACACCCGCTGGTTTCGGTGGGCGTGTTCGTAGAGCAATGCGGCGGGCAGCGTGACGTCGACGGGCCCGGTGGCGTCGATGCCGGCGAGGTCGTGTTCGAGCTGAGCGCGCATGCCGTCGAAACTCGCCGTCAGCAGCGCTTCCTTGTCCCGGAAATGACCGTAGAAGGTCGAGCGGCCGACATCGGCTCGGTCGAGGATGTCCTGGATTGTGGTTTTCTCGTAGCCCTTTTCGAGCACAAGTTCCAAGAACGCGTCGTGCAACAACTTGCGGGTGCGCCTCACGCGCCGATCGCCGATCGCGGCGCCGGAACCCGTTGGTTTCCGTACATTTCGGCGTCCGTGTTCGATACTGGACATCTGGCCTCCACTGGTCGTTGACGGAATACCGGCGGCGTCACTTTAATTGAACACGATGTACGGAAACGTACCCAGTGTTTGGCCACATCGCCTGGAGGCGTCATGAGCACACTCCCGATCTACGTCTCGGCGATCGTGCTGGCCGGGTTGATCGGCACCACCGCAACGATCTGCGTGATGCTGTGGCATGGCGCGCGTGGCACCGGCCATGGTCCTCGCATCTCCGCCGGGGTCGCGCTCATAGCGGGAACATCCTGGGCGACTTGGGTTTTCGCCAGCGCGATCCTCGCGCACGCCGACGTATATCGGTTCGCATCGAACAAGGCACAGCCGTGGCTTCCCGTCGCGATGTTCACGGCGCTGGCGGCGGTGCTACTCGCCACCCGTGTCCCGGTGGTGTCGCGCATCCTGGCCGAACAGCAGGCGCTGTGGCGGCTGACGGTACCGCAGTACTTTCGGGTCGAGGGTGTGGTCTTTCTGATGGCGATGGCTCTCGGCGCACTACCGGCCGGGTTCGCGCTGCCGGCAGGGCTGGGCGATATCGCCACCGGGATCGGCGCGGTCTATGTGGCGCGCAGCATTCGGCGTGGTGTCGTCGGCCGCCGGGCGGTGTGGTTCAACATTCTGGGGCTGCTGGACCTGGTAGTGGCGACCACGATCGGTGTCGCCGCCGCCCCCGGCGTCGCGCACGTGCTGTCGCTGCACCCGACCACCGAGCAACTCGCGTTGCTGCCGCTGGTCCTGATCCCTACCACCGTGGTACCGCTCGCCGCGGCACTGCACGTGCTGTCGCTGCGCAAGATCGCGGTGGCCAGCAAGCCCGCATCCGTCCCGACACCCATTGGAGCATGACATGCCCGAGACCATTGCCCACCTCGTCAACCGCCTTGTGATCGATTCGGACGCGCCGTTCGACGACCTCCGGAACCGATTTGAATCACTGGTTCCGGCAATGGATTTCGCAGAGCTGACCGAGCAGATCGAGTCGGGCGACCTGGCGCAGGTGCAGCGCTACACCGCCGACCACGCGCCGCATTCGTTCGCCACCTTCTGGACGCTCGACCCGACCCCGATGATGAGGCTGGTGGGGCATACGACCCGCGCGATCACCTACATGATGGGCAACAACGTCATCGTCGAGACCATGTACCGTCACCATCCCGGTGTCATGCTGTACGCACCGCTGCGCGTCGAGATCTATGAAGACACCGAGGGCGCCGTGCATCTCAGCATCGATCAGCCGTCGAGCAAGTTCGACAGTTTCGGCGACGCGCGTATCGCGCAGGTCGGAGCACAGCTCGATGACAAACTTGCAGCGCTGCTACGGATGCTCGGCCTGCCGGTTCCCGTTGAACTCGTACACATCGCATTGCCTGACGGAAAGGCCACACCATGAGGACCACCCGGATCGACGACCAGTACGCGACCGGCCTCTCCCGCAGCAACATCGAGGAGGCTCTGACCGGCGCAGGGTTGAACCTCGGAAAGCTCCAACCCGCGGACCTGGGGATACTCGAGGACTTCCACACCATGGGCCGCATCGCCACCGGCCAACTGATCGATCTCGCCGGAATCACCGGCCATACCGCCGTACTCGACGCGGGCAGCGGGGTAGGAGGCACTGCCCGCTACCTCGCAGACCGGTACGGCTGCGCGGTGACCGCGGTCGATCTGACCGAGGAGTACTGCGATACCGCCCGCTGGCTCAATCATATTGTGGGACTGGAGGACCAAATCACCGTCCGCACGGCGGACGTCACGGCGCTGCCCTTCGCCGACGGCGCGTTTCAGGCCGTGGTGAGCCAGCACGTCCAGATGAACGTCGCCGACAAGACGGCCTTGTACCGGGAAGCCCGCCGGGTGTTGCAGGACGGGGGAGTCCTGGCGCTGTGGGACATCACGCGTGGTGAGGGCGAGGAGCCGGACTTTCCCTTGCCGTGGGCCGATCAACCCGGCGTCAGCTTCTTGGTCACACCCGACGAATTACGAAGTGCGGTCGCGTACGCCGGGTTCGCCGTCGAGCAGTGGAACGATCTCACCGATCAGGCCGGTGCCTTGATGCAGACGGTGCTCTCGCAGCCGGTCAGGGCGCTCGGGCTGCACACCTTCGTTCCCGATTTCGCTCGCAAGGCCCACAACCTCACGGCCGCGCTCGCCGACGGACGGCTGCGCGCCATCCAGGGGGTGGCGCGGGCGATCGGCTAGCTACCGTGCGGCAGAACCATTTCCGACTGCCAACAGCGCCCGCCCGTTGACGGGAGCGGTTCGCGGTGTCGGGGTCGTGCGCTTGGCCTTCATGTCGCGGCCGGTCGCGATCGACCACTGGTTGATGATGTCGAGCATGTCGCGGCGGAGTTGGTTCGGCGGACCCGAGGTCGGGTCGGCATAGAGCGCGCTGACTGCGCTGATCGAGTTGTAGACGCCCTCCTCGATGTGCCGGAACAGCGGTGACATCCGGGGCGCAAGCCGGAAGAAGCTCTCCGACTGCGCGTGCGGTGCGAGCCCGACGCGCTCACCGATCTTCCGGAGCCGTTCCTCGGGGCTGGCGGCGGTGGCCTTGAGATCGACGACGACGGAGTTGTTCGATTCGAGAGTCAGGTCGAACCACGAGAGCATGCTGACGATCACGAATTCTTCGCGCGCCAGGTTGCCGAAACGACGTCGGGTGGTCAGCATGTCCTGCATGTCCCGGGCATGCGTCGCGATGGCTGCGTCGTCTTTGCTGTTGATGCCACTGGTATTTCGGTAATTCTCCGACGCCGTCCACACCTCGCGAAGGAAATCCTCGAAGGTGCGGATGAGGCCGGTGTTGGCGGCTTGGGCGCGTACATAGCTGTACGGGGCCCCGTTGTTGGCTCCGTGGTTGAGGTCGACCCCGAACAGCCGGTAGTAGGCGTTTCGCCGGGTGGCCTCGAGGTCGGGCCGGACCGAACTGGTGATCGCCCCGATGGATCGGGAGGGTAGGTCACGCATGAACAGGGCCTCGGTGGTTCTCAACCACTGCTGTGTGGCCGGCGACGGTACTTCGAGACGCTCGCCGTGCAGGAACTCGGTGACCACCCGGAAGAAGATCGGGAGCAGACGTGTGTTCTCGATGAGATACGCGTAGATGAGGTGGTCCCAGCGCGCTCCCGTGCCGGAATCGGGCGGCGGCGCCGAGGCCCAGGTGGGCAGGGTGCCGTAGATGGTGCCGTTGACAGCGCTCAACCGCTTATGAAGCCCGGATTCGAAGCCGGGTGCCTGGCCGTAGAGCAGTGCCGGCGGCAACTGGAAGCCCGGCAGTGATTGACTTCCGTACGCCCATGACTCCTCGAGAAACCGGAGGATCTCCTCCGGGTGCAGGGCGAATACATCGTTGGCCGCTTTGGTGGCCTGCTCAATGACATCGGTTGTGCCACTGGCACGTTCCAGGTCGGCGAACCAACTGGCCAGTTCGAGCATCATCGGACTGCTCCTTTTGCGGTGGGGATGTGCACATCGAACGTGGTGGTGAAGGATTCGTTAGCCGTCGTGCGAACGGTGACGGGTCCGGTCGTCGCGCCGTCCGGTATCACTGCCTGGTACCACTGGCGGCCGCTGGTCGAGCCGGCGCACCGGACTGTCAAGGGCGTGGGCACCACATTGAGCACGCCGCCGTCGACACCGGTGCTGAACGCGACATCGTCTGCGGCAGCGGCAGACTGGAGCACGAAGACCACCACCGGTTGAGTCTCGCACTCGTAGACGTGCAGCGAGACCAGCCGTCCGGGGCCGATCACATCGTCGTCATCGGGGCCCGCGAGTTGTTGTCGCAGTGCCGCATACCGGTTGACGATCTGCCGTTCCTCGGCGGTGTAGTCGGTACCCGGCATGACGAAACGGGTACCGAGGGCATTGATCAGCTGATCCAGCAGTGTCTGATTGCCCTCTTTGAGCTGGTTACCGAATGCTCTGACCACAGTCGTGAGCAGCTCGATGTCGCCGCCGGACTGGTGGCCGTTACCGGCAGAAGGTTGTCCGCCGCTGGCACCGCGCGCGGACTCCGACGTTGTTGTTGGCATGGCTCTCAATCCCTTTCACGCTACTTGTGCCGCGTCGGTGAGGGTTCCCAGCCGGCGCATCCAGATCTCGAAATCGCGCGCCGACGCGGCGGCACTCTCCGGTTTGGCTGCCACGTTGTAGGACGCGAGCGCCAACAGACGCAGTCCCTCGGACTGCAGGTAATGACTCGACACCGTCAGCGCGGTTCCGGCTGTGCGCTCGAGGTCCGCCAGCGCGGCCGGTGATACCCGGCCCGGGTCGACGACGTCGCACAGTGCCTTACCGGCGAAGGCCCGCATCGGTGTTCGCAGGCCGATCTCGACGATCCGCGGAAGCGACTCGATGCTGCGTTCGATCAACGGCCGAACCGCGGCAGGTGCCGCCGCGAGCGGATAGGCGACCTGCCAAGCCTGTGCGAGGGTATCCCAGGGGCCCGTGCCATAGAAGCGCTTGCACATCTCGACACCCACCAGCACCCGCAGGTAGGCGATCGGATGCGGATCACCGAGCGGCAACGCAAACACCCGCTGGACGTCGTTGACCACGTCGTGCAGCGCAGCCACCGCACCGAACCCGCTGTGCGCGAACGCAAGGAGGTCTGGTCCGAGTTCAGTCGCCCAGCCTGACCACATCTCGGCGACGATCGGATCGGCGATGCCGCGCCGCAGAGCGGTGGTCAACTCGTCGTTCCATCCGGTCAGGTGTGCCACCTGGTGGCCTGCTTCGTGCAGCATCGACGTCGGCCGCATCATGTTGAACCGCGTGAGTTTGATCGCCGCGGCCGGGGACGGTGATCCGCCTTCCCACGCCCGCCAGCCTGCCCGCAGAATCGACGCACCGAGCCCGTTGTCGAGATACACGAGAACAGGCGGTGTGTCGAGGCGCAGCGGGCGCAACGCGGCCCGCATGCTTTCCGCGGCGAGAAAGTCGAAGGCACGCAGGAGTTCTCCGAGTGCCGCACTCGTCCGGGAACGAACGGCATTGCCGTAGAAGCTCAGTACCGTCTCGAGTTGCAGAAACCGTCGGCGGAACCGGGTGACCCGGGCGTGGCAGCGACGCAGGTCGTCAACCGTGGAAGCTGCGCGCAGATCGGTTTGGAGGGCGTCGAGTTCGAGCTGGGTGGCCCCGATGAGGCTCGTCAGGTGGCGACGCAGCGCGACGCCGACGTACCGTTCCAGGGACTGCCAAGCGCTGGTGGCGGCGAAGTTCTCCAAGTCGCTGAGGCCGACCATCGCTGTTTGCCAGTGTGCGATCTCGCCTCTGAGCTCAAAGACGATGGAGTCCTGCTGGCTGATCATGACTGGAAGCCCGCTACCGAACGCACGGTGACTTCGGGAGAACCCAGGATGGCCCGCGCCACCGCTGTGAAAGAGCCCAGACCCTTACCGCGCAGCGCGTCGTCGAGCAGTTTCATCGCGCCCGCGTGGCGGATGGCGACGACGATGGTGACCCCTTGGGCCGGCTTGTCGGCTGCGGTGAGGAACTCTTGTCTGCGGCGCTGAAGGTATTCGGAGACCGCGGTACCGACCCACTCGATGACCTTGTCCGCGAGCTTTTCGAGGATCTTCGCGCCGATCGCACTGAGCGCACCACCGACGAACTGTTCCTCGGATGCCACCTCGTGGATGATCTTGACGTGGCGGGACGCATTTCCCGAAAGAACGCTCTTGACCCCGGCCACGTAGACACGCCTGAGCAGAATCAAAGCGGGCGTTACCGATTCGCCGCGCCGGATCGAGGCTGCCACTGCCTGCGCGTCGCTTTCGTCGAGGTGAATGCACAGGCGCGCAGTGGAAGTCGGGAAGTCCAGCGTGATGTTCACCTGACTCGAGTGACCACGCAGCTTCACCGGCTGCGACGATGTGCCCGGGCTTGTCGGGTGTGCCGTGGTGTGTGCCCGCTGGGGTACGAGCACGACGAACCGCTGTCGGACTGCGATGCGGCGGTGTGAATGCAGGTAGTGGTTGGGCACATCTCGACCGAGGCCAGGCTCGCCGAAGAGAGCGGTCGCATTGTGCCGGGTCAGCGGTATGAACAGCCGCCAGCCGCGCGGGTGGGTGGGACCCAGACCGGGCACGTGGGTCTCCAGACGCGCGATCGTGGAGAGTTTCGTCCCGACCATGGCCTCGAACAGGTACGCCTTGCACGCGACGGGCCCGGTAACGCCGTAACGCGATTTCAGGAAGGTACCCAAGTGAATTCCGCCGAAGCCGGTCACCGACTTGGCCAACTGGTGTGTCACCGTCACATCGAGCGGCCGGGAGTAGAAGCGGTAGCGCTTACGGCCGTTGCGCGGACGCAGAATCCACGTTCCGCGATGCCGCAGGCGCGTGGAGACCTCTTGGTATTGCTCCCGGATCACATTGGTGGGGAATGATTCTGATGCCGCTTCGGCGAATGCTTCCTGCACCACCGCCTCCAGCAGGCGTTGGTCCTCGAAAGTCTCGGATTCGAGTTCGGTGAGCCGCTGCACAGTACCTTCCACCGCCGAGGCGACGGCTTCAGCGGCCAGTTGGGTTTGGTTGCCGGGCACTTCGAGGCCGATCATGCTCATACCGGTCGAGACGATGGCCTGTGACAGTTGGGTGGCGATCGTGGGCCCGATGTAGGGACGTACGAGCGCGGCAAGATACTTGGCGAGGAACCCCACAACCCGGTCGCGCCCGATGACCGAGATACCGATGCGCAGCGCCGCGATGATGGCCGGAATGAAGTTCTCCATGGCCGTGTTGATGGAGGCCTCGTTGGTGGCCTGCGAGATCTCGGTGATGAACCGCTCACGGGCGGCGTCGAGCTCGGCCAGCCGGTGGTCGGTTTCGGTCTCTGAGGTGACGGACTCGCCCGACATCCAGGCTTCGGAGCTCTCGCTGGACTCGGCGAAGAGTTCACCGACCAGCTTGGCGTCGATCTCGTGTTGGATGGAGTCGACGTCGGTATGTGCCAGTGCTTGGAGTTCGTTGCCTGCGGCTTCCATCTGTTCTGCGGAACCGCCGAAGTAGCTCTCGAATTCGCCCTCGGTCTCGCCGATCCCGAACAGTTTGGTCGCGACTTTCCGTGCGGCGGGCCGCAGTGATACGGGTAGCCGGCTGAGTGCGAGATCGAGTACTCGCTTCAGCAGGGGCCGGACGATCTTCTTCAGGCCGTTGAGAATGAAGCCGAGCGGAATGACCTTACCTACCGCGGCGATTCCCTTCTTGGCCAGTCTGATTGCTCCGCCGGCGACCGCCTTTGCCTTCTTCCAGAGTCCCCCGAGGAAGTTCTCGACACCCGGTGAGAGGTGTTCGAAGCTGGGCTGGATGGTCTCGAAGAGCCGATCCAGTTCTTGCTCGGTGATCTGCGAGATGTCGTGTTGGGCATACTGTTCCGCGTACCGCTCCAGAAACGACTCTGCTTCGCGCGCTACCGGTGTCATGTAGTTCTCGAGGTAGCGTTCGGCCTCGTTCGTGGAGGCTTCGCCGATCTGCTCGGACATGCTCGACGACGCCTCGGCCGCGAGCTCGTACAGCGCCTCGGAGAACTCGCTCTCGTACAGGCTCGAGACCACTTCGTCGTACGCTTCCCGGTGGATGTCCGAGCCCTCGGCGACGACTTCGTCGTAGGCCGAGCGGAACGGGCTTTCCAGTTCGGTGAAGAACTCGAAACCGCCTGTGCTGCTGGCTGATTCCAGATTCTCCGACTCTGCCGGGAATGCTTCTCCCTGCTCGGCGAAGTCGAACGTTTCGGTGAACGGGGAGAGGGGAGCGTAGGACTCGCTCTCCATGGATGAGGTAGTCACGGGTGGTCTCCTCCCACGGCGGATCTGATCTGGGTGCCAAGGTAGCCATCGAGGTGACCGCAGTGAATGCGTAGTGCACTACTCCAATTTCCCACAGGCGCAGGGGGACTCGCGGCAGTCGTCGCGAATGAAAACACTTGAGGTCGCTGCCGGCAGTCCCGGCGGCGGCGACAGTTACGGCACAGTTCGTTGCTGTTGTCTGATTTGTCAAAGAGTTGCGGGCGCCCGGTTCGACCAACGCATGGGGTGAGACCGCAATGGTCGGATACGCTACCCTGCGTGACGCAAACTGCTTCACGGCGCGAAGTTCTCAAACGTGCGGCGCTGCTCGCACCGGCGCTGGCCGTTCCCGGTGCTCTGGCCGCGACACTCGGGATGCCGGCAGCATCGGCCGACGGCCTGCAACTCGTCGATTTCGCCGACCGGCTGGTCCAGCCCGAGCAGATCAAGTCCGCCGGATTCGGCGGAGCCCTGGTCTACGTCTCCGAACTGCGGCCGGGGGCCACCTTCGACTTCAAGCCCGTCACTCGTGACTATGCCGACCGCCTCCGGGCGGCGGGCCTGCAGATCGTCAGCTGCTACCAGTTCGGCAAGCCTGGGTGGCCGACGCCGTCAGACTTCACCCGCGGCTACGAAGGAGGCGTGGCCGACGCTCAGACGGCTGTGGGACTGCACACCGCCGCCGGCGGCCCGGTGACGGCACCCATCTTCTTCAGTGTCGACGAGGACATCGACGCCGCGACATGGAAATCGACAGCCGTGCAATGGTTTCGAGGTATCAACTCCGTCCTCGGCGTTGCCCGCACCGGTATCTACGGTGGGCGCCGCCAGTGCGGCTGGGCCATCGCCGACGGCGTCATCGGAGCGTCGAGCAACCCAGGCTATCGGTGGGCCTGGCAGACGAAGGCCTGGTCACGGGGCGAGCGTGAGCCGGCCGCCGTGCTCTTCCAGAGGGAGGTCGTCACCGCGTCCGACCCGGGTTTCGTGATCGACGGCATCCATGTTGACGTAAATGACGTTCTGGCAGCCGATTTCGGCCAGTGGGAGCTCGCGAGATGACGGCTCAGCGGAAGCGTACATCCATCGTCGCCAGGCCGAAGATCTTGCGGCCACCGGATTTCGCCGCGACGATGACGACGCCGGTGCGGGTCTGCGGGTCCAGCGACTTGATGCGGCCGCTGAACTCGATGTCCGATCCCTCTTTGGCCGACACGATGGCAGGCTGAGACAGCCGCACGGCGTAGCGGGTCACCGCACCGGGGTCGCCCGACCAAGCGGAGACAAATCCGGCGCCCAAGCCCATGGTCAGCATGCCGTGGGCGATCACGTCGGGCAGACCCGCGAGTTTGGCGATGTCCTCGTCCCAGTGGATCGGGTTGGCGTCGCCTGCGACGCCCGCGTAGTTCACCAGGTCGCCGCGAGAGAGCCGGTAGTTGTGCACGCCCAGCTCGTCACCGACCTTCACGTCCTCGAAGGACGGCGTCCCCGGGGTACGCGTGTCAGGCCGGGCGATGCGCACCTCGCCTTCCGGCCGCACGGTCTTCTGATAGTCGGCGTCGGACGCGCCGATACCGGAGAAGTCCACGTCGTGCATCATCGCGTTCTGCACGGCCGCCATCGTCCCTGGGTTGATGTCGTCCGCAGTGACGCCGACCACCGTGGTGTGCAAGGTGTGCACGCGCTCGCCGCCGGTGTCGGTGAAAGTGTTGGTGACCGTGATCAGATCTCGGCCGGCGATCCTGCGCACGGACGTCAGCTCCACGTCGACCTGCAACTCGTCGCCGGCGACGATCGGGCGATGCTGCTCGAAGACCTCTTCGGTCTGCAAGTAGGTGTCATAACCGACGACCACCGACTCGAACATGCGACGGTTGGCCGCCATGGCCGGGGTCGAAGTGAACGTCAGCGGCGCGACCAGACCGGAATAGCCCAGCTCAGCGGCGGCGGAGACGTTCCAATGTGCGGGGTGGTAGTCCTGCACGGCACGGGCGTACTCGCGCACCTTCTCGCGGCCGACTCGGTAGGTGTCGTCCGCCTGGTAATAGTGGCCGACCCGGGATTCGAGTGCCGACGTCTCTGCTGCGGTCATGAATGTGCTCAACTCTTCCATCGGCTTGTTCGCTGAAGCCGACCACAGCACATTAACGTGCCGACCGGGCCCAATACACGCTGATGCCCGTCCCCGCTGGGTGTCCGTACGTGTTTGTTATCGATGTCACGTGACCGAGCCCGTATCAGCGCGGCCTTTCGGCGCCGCAAAACGGTCCCCTTCGAACCGGCTCTTGGAATCATGTATTCGGTGACCGATCGCGTGCTTGTCCTCGGATCCGGTTTCGCAGGCTTGTGGGCGGCGCTCGGAGCAGCCCGTCGCCTTGACGAGCTCGGTGTGTCGCCCGACGCCGTCGAGGTGGTGGTCATCAGCGCGCAACCGTTCCACGACATCCGGGTCCGCAATTATGAAGCCGACATCAGTGCGTGCCGCATACCGCTGGACGATGTACTCGAACCCGCCGGAGTCCAGCACGTCGTCGGTGACGTGACCGGCATCGACACAGCGGCACGCACCGTGTCCCTGGCCGATGGCACGACGTACGGCTTCGATCGGTTGGTGCTCGCGGTGGGCAGCGAGGTGGTCCGCCCCAGCCTCCCTGGCTTGTTGGAGTTCGGGTTTGACGTCGACACCTATGACGCCGCGCAGCGGCTGCAGGATCACCTCCGAACCCTCGCCGGCTGCGTCGGGGACCCCACGGCGGCGACGGCGGTGGTGGTTGGGGCCGGTCTCACGGGCATCGAGACGGCGTGCGAATTGCCGGACATCATGAGGACGGCATTCGGCGGCGACGTGACACCGCATGTGGTGCTGATCGACCACAACCCCTACGTCGGCTCGAACATGGGTGAATCCGCACGTCCGGTCATCGAGAAAGCGTTGGCGGACAACGGAGTAGAGGCGATGACGGGTGTTCGGGTGGCCACCGTCGACCGGACGGGCATCACGCTGTCCTCGGGTGAGGTGCTGCCGGCGGCCACCGTCGTGTGGTGCGCGGGCATGCGGGCCAACCCGTTGACCGCGCAACTCGGCGTCGAGCGAGACGGTTTGGGGCGGGTACCGGTCGACGACTATCTGCGGGTGATCGGCGTGCCCGGAGTGTTCGCCGCGGGCGATGTCGCCGCAGCGCGCATGGACGACGAACATCTCTCGGTGATGTCGTGCCAGCACTCGCGGCCGATGGGCCGGTACGCGGGCTACAACGTGATCAGCGACTTGTGCGGTGAACCCCTGCTGCCCCTGCGAATCCCTTGGTACGTCACGGTTCTCGACCTCGGTCCGGCGGGCGCCGTCTATACCGAAGGTTGGGACCGCCACGTGGTGGCCGACGGTGAGCAGGCCAAGATCACCAAGCGCGTCATCAACACCCAACGCATCTACCCGCCGCTGGATCGGGACAGGACGGCACTGCTGGCAGCGGCCGCCCCGACCCTGCAGACCGCACCCGCCCGCGGAGAGTAGGGCACGAACTGCAGGTCACGTGCCTGATCCCTACTATCTGGGGATGGTCTGGCTCAACGAGTGGTGGCAGCACGAGATCGTCCATGGGTACAAAGGGCCGCTGCTGCTGAGCTTCGTGGCGTTCGTCGTGACCTTCGTGACGACCCGGACCATCACCCGGCTGATCCGAGCCGGCAAGGGCCCCTTCCACAACGTCAGCACCGGTGGCGTCCACATGCACCACTCGACGCCGGGAGTGCTGCTGCTCATCGCGGGTGCGTTCATGGGCGTCGGTTCGCCACCGCTGTCGGTGTGGACCTATGTGGCGGGTGTGCTGATCGGCGTCGGGGCGTCCCTCGTGCTCGACGAATTCGCGATGATCTTCCGGTTGCAGGACGTGTACTGGTCGCAGGAAGGCCAGCTGTCGGTGAACATCGTCACCCTCGCGGCGGCATGCATCGGTCTGGCGGCGGTCGGGGTGTCACCGGTCAAGGTGCATGACGTCCCCGGGGCCGTCACCGCGGTGCGGATCGCGGCGGTGGTGCTGCTCGTGTTCCACTTCTTGGTGGTCGCCCTCACGGCCTTGAAAGGCAAGTACCCGACCGCCCTGGTCGGCTTGTTCGTCTCACCGGTCGCCTGGGTGGCCGCCGTGCGGCTGGCCCGACCGACCTCACCGTGGGCGCGCTGGCGCTACGACGCGAAGAAGCTGGCACATGCCCAACGCCGTGCCGCCGCCTTCGACCGACGCTGGGCACCGGTACGCCGGCACTGGGACGACTTCATCGGTGGCACACCGACATCGGATGAGCCGCAACCCGCGTCCGCGCCGCCCGGCGGTGGGACCGTCGACCACGACCGCTAGTCGGTTGCCTCGACGACCTTTTGGAGCTCGAGGTAGGCATCCGTGTATGCGGCCCATCGCTGCGGGATCACCACGTCGACCACGTTCTCGAGTGCGACCGCGAGCTGGCCGGGAAGGTCGGTGACGGCCGCGATCTCTGAGTAGTTCGATCGTTCGTGTGGGTCTGCGCCCCGCTCGATCAGCGCGACGAACTTGTCGATGTAGGTGCTGTACCAGGTGCCGTAGGGCGGATCCAAGGACCGATCAGCGCGCTTGAACGCCTGGACCGCTTTGACGTATTCGATCAAGGGTGCGTCGACGGATGTGCCGAACAGTTTGCGGTCGGCCTCCAACTTCGCGGCGACGCGATCGAGGCTCGTGCGCCCGAGTATCTTCCTGCGTCGCAGTGTTCTGAGTCGCTGCATTGTTTCTGTCAGGCTCGTGCCGGTGCGCAGCGCCTCGAGTGTTTCCCCGAACCCCGACTGGTAATCCTCGGCGACTTCGTGCATGAGCTGGTGGGCGGGGCGGATGTGATTGTTGAACCACACTCGTCGTTTCGCCGTGCTCAGGTCTCCATCGGCCAGGACATGCTCGACGAATGACTGCACCGCCGAACGGATCTCCTCGGACAGCCGAGACTCGACGCCGGCGAGTTGATCGCGGGTTTCTTCGTCGGAGAGCAGCTTGGCGAGTTGTTGAAGGTCGGCGTTGGTCACGGACTGTATGCGGACCTGTGCGAGCCACGTCGCGGTGAACACCGCAGCGAACGCATCGGCATCGATCTTGGGGATGCCCATCTCGTCCGACAGCGACGTCAACGAGGTCGTCGCCGGGTAGTCCTCCGGGAGCCCCCGGACCGGCGCGTTGGCCTCGTTGATTCCTGCGGCGACGATGCTGTGCAGGGTCTCGGTAATGGTGGAGCCGAGCGGGGCGCCGCCGACATTGACCCCGTCCTTCCAGAACATCTCCAAGATGTTGAACGCGCGTTGACGTTGTGCCTCGGTGGCCTCGGCACCCAGGGCGGACGCGACCGCTGCTTTCAGGGCGACGTCGGTCGGCCCCTTGAGCGCGTTCTCCAGGGGGTCCCCGAGGATGAGTGCGCTGAATTTCTTGCTGTATTTCTTACGGATCGGGTCAGATGCCGCATCGAAGAGTTTCTTGATGATCCAGAGGGTCACGGGTTCCGACACGAGAACCTCCTTCGACACAGCCCGAGATGCACCGGTGCACCTCATTCGACCGCAGTCGCGTCGGCGCTCGGTGCTAACGATAACGCCGAGGAGCGGGCACGCGATGGCTCCGCCACCGGATCGGCCGGCGCCGCATTGTTCGGTATGTGTTTGGCCTGAATTCGATATGCAACTCACTTCTATTTGAATTCGATATGAAGTCGCGCGCCATTGTATGTCGCTCTATAAAGTTGACGAATCGATGAACAAATTCCTAGAAGGGCATGACGGACTCAATGACAATAGGTGCGAATGTGGCGGCAATGGCGTTCATCGGGTTGGGGACTGTTGGGGCGGTGAACGCTGTGTCTGCTTCTGCCGCACCTTCGCCGGAATCGTCGGCGAGCGAGACCATCGGTCAGCTACAGAGCGAGGGCTACCGTGTCATCGTCAGCAAGGTTGGCAGTGGGTCGATCGATGATTGCGTGGTCAGTGCGGTTCGGCAAGGACGTTCGGTAACCGGTCCGCAGCCGCCGGCAGTGGCCAATGGAATCACCACAATGGGGCCCGGTCAGGTATTGCAATACACCACGGTGTACGTCGACCTCGCATGCAAGCGTTGACGAATTGGCCGATCCACTGTGCGGCTACCGCAATCCCGCTTGTTGCCGGACATAATCAGCGAGCAGTTCGTGAGCGTGGTTTGAAGTCACATGATGTGCAGGAAGTGCTGTAGCTGCACCTGCGTCGAAATGGGCGTGCCCTCGGGATTCTGCGACACCATCGAGTAGGGCAGGCCGGCACGAGGACCGCCTTCGGCGTAGTTGAGGCCGCCCGGCCTTGCCGAACCCGGCTTGCCTACGTATACGTCGTCGCAGCTGCCGACATGTTCGTTGGGCTCGGTGGACTGGCCGAGCGAGGTGGCGATGTGCTGAGCCCAGGTCTGTCCGGGGTTCGTGGTGAAGCGGAATCCATAGGTGCCTGCGTCGGTCAGGCTGTCCCCGAAGAAGACGGCGCCGGTGACCGGCGGTGCAGAGTGTTCGGCGGGCGGCTGCGCGGGACCCGTGGAGTGGCAACCGCGAGCGCGGCGGCGGCCGCCGTGCCAATCACCAACGTGCGCAACACATGTTTCAACGCATCTTCTCCATGGCAGAAGCTTCGACCTGTCGAGGTCTCACTGTAGAGGTGACCGCACCCGTCAACCGTGCCTCGGTGTGGGCATCACCGAACACTGTTTCTGCACATATTGTGGGTGCGATCAACGTGCATCACCACGTAGGCTCTTGTGCGGTGAGCTGAGCGACGGCACGAACGGTGCATACGCTCTCGGACGATGAAAGGCCTGCAAGTGCGTGATGTGTTTGTCGTGCTCTTGCTCGCACTCGCGGCGGCCGGACTCCAGATAACCATCGTGGTGTTGAACCGGATCCAGCGTCGGCCCCGTCGACGTTAGCCGCCCGCCCGTGCCTCCCGCGGCGTGGCCGAACCGTGACGAACTCTTGACCGAATCATCAACGCGCGCCGAAGCGTTCGGCCGAGGGACTGCCCATACCATGACGGGGTTCACAACCAGGCGGTCATCATCAAGGGGTCAGGCTGATGCGGGCGGTACTTCATTGTGTTCTCGCGTTGGTCGTCATAGCCCTGATGGTTTCCGGGGGTACCGCACGCGTCGATACCGCGGCGGTTCGGCTGCCGCTGAGTTCGGACATCGAGTCGATCCTGCCGACCGGGACTGCCGCCGTAGGTGTCGCGCACCCGGTGCTGCTGACGTTCAAGCGGCCCGTCGCCAACCGCGATGCTGCCGAGCGCGCCATCGGACTCACGTCCGCACCGGCGATGACCGGAAAGTACGAGTGGCTTGACGACAAGGTCGTGCAATGGGTGCCCGACCAGTACTGGCCGGCGCACAGCACCATCAGCCTGTCCGTCGGCGGTATGCCGCTCGAATTCAAGACGGGGCCGAAAGTTGTCGGAGTAGCCAGTATCTCCGAGCACACGTTCACCGTGACGATTGACGGGGAGTCACCGCTCGACATGCCATCCCCGCACCACCTGCCGCACCTCGGCGAACCTGGCGTGCTGCTGGCCTCCATGGGTCGGCCGGAGTACGCCACTCCCGTCGGCAATTACACGGTTCTCGGGAAAGAACGCTCTGTGACAATGGATTCCAGCAGTGTGGGCATACCCGTGGAATCTCCTGACGGCTACCTCACCGACGTCGAGTACGCCGTGCGGTTCACCCGCCGAGGGCTGTTCGTGCATTCTGCTCCGTGGGCCGTGCAATCGATCGGATTCGAGAACACCAGCCACGGGTGCATCAGCCTGACCCCGGCCGCCGCCGAGTGGTACTTCAAGACGGTCAACGTCGGCGACCCGGTGATCGTGCAGGAATAGTCACTGCGACAGCCGTTTTCGGCGGTCCGACATACGACAACGGGCGGCGATCGTGTGATCGCCGCCCGTCTTCAGGTGCGCCCGTCGTGCGGGCGCGGATCAGCCCTGGGGACCGGGCTGAACCGGAACGCCCGGTGCCGGTCCGCCGGCATCGGCGGGCCGGCTCGTGGGCGCCTCTTTTCCGGCCCCCACGCCGACCATGTCCGCCAGCGGAGCACCGGCGGGTCCGGCCGCCGCGGCGATGGGTGCGCCTGCGGCCGCGGGCACGACAGGCAGCGGTGGTGCGAGCGGTACGGGCGGGCGCCCAGCGGGGCACCACGGGCACCGGTGGGATGCCTGCGGGGGTACGACCGGGACCGGTGCGATGGCCGCGGGCACGACAGGCACGGCCGCTCCTGCGGCTTCGACGGCCGGCGCGGCGCACGGGGCGGCCGCTGCTACGGGTGCGGCACCTGGCGCTGCCGTTCCTGCGGCCGCGTCAAGACATTTGTATCCGCCCGCCTTCAGCGTAGCGGCCCCGGCGGTCGGGCACACCGCCGCGGCGGCCACGCAAACTCCGGCGCTGGCAACAACTTTGACTGCGATTCGAGCAAAGCTGATCATCCCCGACGACTCCCTCGATCGTGCTTCGAAATGACTGTCACGAAAATTTGTGCAGCTGAAATGTAGAGCCGCGCGCGCACGGCGTCCATACATCCGTGTAATTAGATGCGGGGTCGACATGCGGTCGCGCCGCGGGCGTGACCACACCGATGCCAAACCGTCATGTCCGGTCGGCGCGACGACGTGGTATGTGACGCGCCAACAATCCACGCGGGCAACGGTTTAGTCGGCGCATCCGGCCACGTTGAAACGGGCCATGCGGGTTCAGAATTGGGCAGGGTCGGGCCGCACGATCGACCGCGGTGTCAGCGCCAGGCCGCGCACATGCGCCGCGATCTCGTGCAGGGGCGCCAGCCACACATCGGAACACGAAGCCACGTATTCGACGAGTTCCTCCAACGCCGCCGCGCGCGACGGCCGACCCGACAGGAACGGGTGGTTGGTCAACACGAAGCACCCGCCGGCCGAACGCAGCCCTTCGAACTCCAGCCGCCAGATCTCTGCGGCCTTGCGTGGGCTTTCGATCAACCCGGACCCGGAGAATTCCGGGATGTAGCAGTACTGCTCCCAGTCGTCGAGGGCCCACTGGATCGGGATCTCGACGAGCTGCCCGCCACCGGCCACGGTCAACTCGTACGGGTGGTCGGCGTCCATCAGACTCGTGTCGTAGAGAAACCCCCGGTCGGCCAACAGCTTCGGGGTGTGCCAGTTCAGTTCCCACATCGGCGCCCGGAATCCGACGGGTGCGCTACCGGTCACCGCGGCGAGAGCCTCGATGCCGCGGTCGATCACGACACTCTCCTGCTCGGGAGTCATGCCGGTCAGCACTTCGTGCAGGTAACCGTGATGCGCGATCTCGTGGCCTGCGTCGGCGATCGCGCGCACGACGTCGGGGTAGCGCACCGCCGTGTAGCCGGGTACGAAGAAGGTCGACCGCACGTCGTGTCGCGCGAGGAGGGCCAAGATACGGGGGACACCCACGAGCGGCCCGTAGGCCTGATGGGACATCACCGACATTCGACCGGCCAACGCGGTGTCGACCCCGAGGAGAGCCGATTCGGCGTCCACGTCGAAGGTGAAGCTCGCGGCCGCGCGGTTGCCGCGCGGCCACGACACCGGCCCTGCGGCGCGCATGGTCATGACTTTCTCGCCAGCAGTGAGACGAATTCGTAGGCGAGGTTGGCCGCCGCGACACCGGTGATCTCGGCGTGGTCGTAGGCGGGTGACACTTCGACGATGTCGGCGGCCACCAGGTTGAGCCCGTCGAATCCCCGTACTATTTCCAGTAATTCGCGGCTCGTCATACCCCCGGCTTCAGGTGTCCCGGTGCCCGGTGCGTGTGCCGGATCGAGCACGTCGATGTCGACCGATACGTACAGCGGCAGCTCGCCGATGCTGCGCCGCAGCGCGTCGACGATGTCGTCGATCGACCGGCGGTGAAGATCGCGACAGTGCACGACGTGGAACCCCATGTCGGCATCTTCGGCCAGATCGTTGCGCGAGTACAGCGACCCGCGGATGCCGACATGGGCGCTGTGGCCCGAGACGAACAAACCCTCCTCGGCGGCCCGCCGAAACGGCGTGCCGTGGGTCAGCGGGGTGTTGAAGTAGGTGTCCCATGTGTCGAGGTGGGCGTCGAAGTGCACGAGTGCCACTTGGCCGTGAATCCTGTTGACGGCCTTCAGGAGTGGATAGGCGATGGTGTGATCTCCGCCGAGCGAGACCAGGGTGGCGCCGTCGCGGAGGAGTTCGACGGCACCGTGTTCGATCTGCGCGACGGCGGTTTCGATGTCGAACGGATTGAAGGTCAGGTCACCGGCGTCGACCACCTGTCGATGGGCGAACGGTGCGACGTCCAGCGCCGGGTTGTACGGGCGGAGCAGCCGGGAGGACTGACGAATGTGCGCAGGCCCGAAACGGGCACCGGGGCGGTAGGTGACCCCGGTGTCGAACGGGATGCCGACGACTGCGATGTCGTGCCGCTGCACGTCCTCGATCCGCGGGAGCCGCGCGAAGGTGGTATGCCCGGCGTAACGCGGGACCTGCAGCCCGTCGATCGGACCGGTCGGGGCGGGGGTCGGTGTGGGCTGGCCGTTGGTCATACTCTGCATCGGGTGGTCCCTCCGTTGATCTGAAATGTCTGCCCGATGACCGATCCCAGCTGCGGCCGCACCAGCAGCGCGACGGCGGCCGCGATCTCCTCGGGGTGGCCGATCCGGCCGACGGGTATGCCCTCGGAATACCGTTGGTGCATCTCGGCGAGGCTGATACCCGCATCGGCGGCGTCGACCTGAAGTTGCGGGGTGTCGATGACGCCGGGTGCCACCGCGTTGACGACGATGTTCTCGCGGGCCAGTTCGCGGCCCAAGGTCTTGGTGAGCGCTATCAGGCCGGCCTTCGATGCGGCGTACGCGGTGGCGTTGGGCCAACCCGTGACACCCCATTCGGATGTCACGATCACGATGCGCCCTTGGCCGATTCGGCGCATGCCGGGCAGCACGGCCGCAATGGTGTGGAACGTGCCGCCGAGGTTGGTGTCGACAACCTTCCACCAGTCGTCCTCATCGTGGTCGGTCAACGGCGCCATCGACATGTAGGCCGCGTTGCACACCAGAACGTCGATGCCGTCGTGCCGCTGGTCGATCTCGGCGATGGCCTCCGACACCGCCGCACGGTCGTGGATATCGGCGGGCACGGCGAACCCGCGGACGGATTCGACGACCTCTTTCATCTGGGGCGTCTCGCTGCGGCCGTTCACGCCGACGTAGTAGCCGTCGCCGGCCAGCTGCTCGGCGATCGCCTGCCCGATGCCCTGTGTGGCACCCGTGACGACCGCGACGGGGATGCGACGTGAGCTCATCAGATCACCGCTCCGCTGTTGGGCGATACGACTTCACCGGTGCAGAAGGAAGATTCGTCGATCAGGAACTGAACCACCTGTGCCACTTCGTCGGCCCGGCACAGGCGGCCTGCCGGAAGCGTCGCCAGGTAGTCGGGAGCCCGCCACGGGGAATTGGCCGCGAGCAGCGGCGTGTCCGTCGGGCCGGGTGCGACCGCGTTGACCCGGATGCCGTCGGCCGCCACTTCGGTTGCCAGGCTCCGGACGAATCCGATGATGCCGCCTTTCGCGGCCGCGTAATGCGCGTCGCCGTCGCCACCGCCGATCGCCAGCTCCGATGCGATCGCGACGATGGCGCCGCGGCGCCGCTCACGCATCTCCGGCAGGACCGCGCAGGTGGCGTTGCGCAGGCCGCCGAGGTGCACGCGCAGCATGCGGGTCCACGCCTGCGCTGTGATCTCCGAGACCGGCACCATCTCGTAGTAACCGGCGGCTGTCACCAACGCCTCGATCGGGCCGAGCTCGGCGCGGACGATGCCGACGGCTTCGCGGACCTGGACCGCATCGGAAACGTCTGCGGTCACGGATAATTCGCCGATGTCGGCGGGTTGGAGGTCCAGGCCAGCGACCGTCCACCCGTGCCCTGCCAGCTCGGCACTGACGGCCGCGCCGATGCCCGACGCTGCACCCGTCACCACCGCGACCCGCGGGCTCACAGTTTTGCCTGCTGCTCGAGCCGCAAGCGGTCGGCCACCGGCTCGGCGATGCGGCCGCGCAGGCTCACATAGATCACCGCGCCGATCGCTCCGAGCACCACGGTGGTGATGACCATGCTCCAGTTGATGTACCACGGCTGGCCCGGCTGAACCCGGGGCCACACCACGTTGATCGTCTGGACCACGATCCACACCGCGGCGAAGTAGGTGATCGGCGCTCCCCAGCGCCCGAGGGTGAACACCCCTGGCGTCCAGCGGCCCGTCAACCGGGCCCACGCCGCACCCAACACCGGGATGCCGAAGGCGATGTAGAAGCCGATGACCGTGAAATTGACCAGGATGTTGTAGAAGTTGGAGCCGGCGAGAAGCACGAGCGCGATCGCCACGACAGCGGTGAGGCCGATGGCGTTGATCGGCATGCGCTCCGGCCCGGCCAGCTTGCTGAACAGCTTGGACGACGGCAACCCGCGGTCGCGCGCGGCACCCCAGATACACCGGGACACCGCTGCCTGCACCGCCAGGAAGCTGGAGATGAATCCGATGACGAACATGATGAGCAGCGGTTTGGCGACCCCGGATCCCAGATGTGCGGTCAGGGTGCCTGCGACCGGGTCGCCGGTCTGCTCGGTGAGCACCTTGTCGAGATCGGGTATGGCCAAAATCAGTGCGGCACTGGAGAACATGACGATCAGACCGACACCGAACAGGCTGCCGATGATGGCCTTGGGCACGTTGCGGGCGGGGTCGTCGACCTCTTCGGCGATGGAACCCGCCGACTCGAACCCCACGAATGCCCAGCCGGCGTAGGCGATGGCAAGCAGCATCGGGCCTGACATCCAGCCTCCTGAGCCGGGCAGTCCGTGCAGCAGTGCGGAGAACGGGTTCTCGCGATAGAAGATCAGCAGGACGATGCCCAGCCCGACCGATCCGAGGATTTCGCACGTGATACTGGCGATCACCATCACCTTGAGCACCCGTCGGCCGATCATGTTGGTGGCGGTGCCGATCGCGATGATGGCGATGGCCACCAGCGTGGTGGTCCACCGGCTGCGTTCCTCGATGCCGAGCACTTCGAGGAGGAATCCGGCGGCGGCGTACGCGAGTGTCGAGAGCGCGATGGTCAAGCCCCACATGTAGGCCCATGCGGCGGTCCACCCCGCGGTGGTGCCGCGAACGTGGCGCGCCCACTGATACACGCTGCCGGCATACGGCCATCGTGAGGACAGCTCGCCGAACACAGCTGCCACCGCCAGCTGGCCGACGAGCACGATCGGGAAGGCCCAGAAGAACCGTGGCCCGGCGGTGAACAGGCCCAGGGTGAAGATCGCGTAGAGCGCCACGATCGGTGACACGTCGGCGAAGGCAAGGGAGAACGCCGAGCGGAGCGTGAACCCGCGATTGAGTTTCTCGACCTCGTGGTGCGGGGGGTCGGCTGGGGCTTTGTGACTTCGGGTGTCCGGACGCATGGGGGCGCTCCTCACAGAAGGTGTTGAGGGTTGACTATGCAGCGGTCGTGCACGCCCGTGAATACTCAGTCAGTATGAATTCCTAGACGTCATTCAGCCTTGGGTACGGGGAGAGATGCATGGGGCCGACAGTGCTCGATCTCATCGAGATGCCACACCTGCGTCTGAAGCTGCGCGCGGGCGGTAAGGGCGTCGACCGGCATGTGACCTGGGCCCAAGCGTCCGATCTGAGTACTCCATGGGAGTGGATGACCGGGGGAGAGCTGTTGATGAAGAACGGCCGCACCCTGCCCGCCGACGTCGAGTCTCAGATCGCACTCCTGCGCGCGTTGTCCGATACCGGTACCGCAGGCCTGGTGCTCGGCATGGACCCTGACACTCCGGAACTGCAGCAGGACGCCGTCGATGTCGCCGACCAGTTGGGCCTGCCGATCCTCATCGCACCGTTCTCGGCCGGGTTCACCACGATCGGGCGGGCGGTCGCCGAGGCCAACATGTCCGACGAGGGCCGGCGGCTTGCCATGACCGAACGCGTCTACACCCTCATCCAGCGGTCGGTGCTCAATCCCGGCAAGGGCGGGATCCTCGACCAGTTCTCCCGCGAATTGCGTTGCCGCCTGGCCCTTCTCGATGGTGAGACCGGTATTGCGGTGCTCGACGGCAGTGCGGAGCCGCCCGAGAGACTGCGGCGCGCGGTGGTCGATCTCATCGCGCAACGCGGCGGGATGCTTCCCGGAGTTCTGCACCTGGACGCCGACGGCTTCCGGGGCCAGATCGTGGAGGTCCCCGATCCGGATCCGACGGTCCTGGTGACCTATGACTTCCGCGGCGCACCGCCGGACCTCGTGGTCCTGCAACACGTGGCCACTGCTGCGGGGGTGCTTCTGGTGCAACAGGGCATCCGCCGTGAGCACCGGCGCCGGCGGGGTGCGGAGACCTTGGCCAATCTGATCGACCTGCGGTTGGGTGAACGCGAGTTGGCGCGTCAGCTCGACGAGGCGGGGCTCCCGGCCGAACGCTGTGTTCTCGTGGCGGTGCAAGGCGGCAGCAGCACCGGCGAACGCGATCTGCATCTGAGTCTCGATCGCCACCGGACCTCCCATCTGCTGTTGCGTCGGGCCGGATTGCTCTATGCGTTGTTGCCGGCAGGACCCCAGCCGGTGGCGGTGCTGCGCCGCCGGCTGGGACCTGATGCGCTGATCGGGATCAGTGATCCGCTCGTGGCTGCCGGGCGGGCGCCCGCGGCCGTCCGGGAAGCCAACTGGGCCGTGCGCGACGCCGCCAACATGGCCGAGCGCCAATGCCATTACGCCGATGCGACGATGCTGTCGGTCCTGCGTGACGCCGACGAGGCACAGCTTGTCGTCGACCGGGTCCTCGGTGACTTGCTGGCCTACGACGCCGAACACGGCACCACGTTCGTCGAGACGCTGGACACGTTTCTGCGACTGGACAAGTCGTGGCAGCTCACGGCCAACGAGGTCGGGGTGCATCGGCAGACCGTCGCCTATCGGCTGCGGCGCATCGAAGAGATCACCGGCCGCAACCTCGCTGCCACCGCCCATACGGCCGAACTGTGGCTGGCGCTACGGGCCCGTGACCTCGTCATCGCACCCGACGCGTGAGGGCGCGGCTGACAGGCGTGACCTGTTCAGTCGCAGCAGGTTTCGCCCCGCCACGCCTCGCGGCCTTCGTTGACGGCGACCGCGGCGAGCAGCAGCGCGGCGACCGGGTCGGCCCAGCTCCAGCCGAACAGACTGTTGAGCACCAGCCCGGCGAGCACCACCGCTGACAGGTAGGTGCACAGCAGGGTCTGTTTGGAATCGGCGACCGCGGAACGGGAGCGGAGCTCACGGCCGGCGCGCCGCTGCGCGAACGACAGCAGTGGCATCACGACAAGGCTGGTGGCGGTGAGGGCGATGCCGATCACGGAATGGCGCGCCTCGGTGGCACCGGTGAGCGAGCGGATCGATTCGACGACGATGTAGCCGGCGAGGGCGAAGAACGACAGTGCGATCACCCGCAGGGCGGCCTTCTCACGCGCTTCCGGGTCGGCTCCGGAGAACTGCGCGTGGGTTCACCTGGAGAAGTAACGCCTGTTACATTCCCTGTCGTGACAGAACAACCCGAGGTGGTGCGCTGGCTCGTACTGGTGGTGCGGGTGCCGGCGGAGCCCTCGCGTCATCGGGTCGCGGTCTGGCGGGAGCTGCGCCGCGTTGGCGCCCTGCAGATCGGTCAGGGCGTATGGGTGGTGCCGAACGTGCCGGTCTTCGCCGAGGGTGTCGCGCGCGTGATCGAGCTGGCCCGACGCGGTGAAGGCGAGGTGCTGATGCTTGACGCCGCCGGGCATCAGGAGCCCGATGCGGATCGGCTCGAAGCCATGTTCACCGCCGAGCGCGCCGAGGAGTGGTCGGAATTCCTTTCTGACTGTAGGGGTTTCGACGCCGAGATCGACAAGGAGATCGCCAAGGGCAAGTTCACCATGGCTGAATTGGAGGAAGAGGAGCAGAGCCTCGAGCGGTTACGCCGCTGGCATCGCGACATCAAGGCCCGGGATGTGTTCGGCGCTTCCGCCGCCGCGGAGGCCGATCAGCAGCTCAAGCACTGCGCCGACCGCTTGGCCGACTACACCGAGCGGGTCTTCGCGGCCCTGCACCAGATGTGAAACCGGAGTCTGCACCATGACCGTGGACCCACGTATTCCTCGGGCCCGATTACTGCCGCTGTACGCCGCGGGTTTCGTCACCGCATTCGGGGCGCACAGCATTGCGGCCAGCCTCGCGGGCTATACACAGGCCGAGCACACCAGCCTGCTCACGTTGGGGTTGCTGCTGGCCGTGTACGACGGCGCGGAAGTCCTCCTCAAACCGGTGTTCGGAACGCTGGCGGACCGCGTCGGGGCACGCCCCGTGTTGCTCGGTGGTCTGGTGGCGTTCGCCCTGGCATCCGCCGCGTTCGTGCTGGCAGGCAATCCCGGCCTGATCGGGTTGGCCCGGTTCGGCCAGGGCGCTGCGGCTGCGGCCTTCTCGCCCGCGGCCGGGGCGATGCTTGCTCGGCTGACACCGGCCACCGCGCACGGTCGTGCCTATGGCAGCTACGGCGCATGGAAAGGGCTCGGGTACACCCTGGGCCCGGTTCTGGGTGGCGTCCTGATCGCGGCGGGTGGGTACCGGCTGCTGTTCAGCACATTGGCGGTGCTCGCCGCACTGGTGGCGGGCTGGGCGCTGGTCGTGGTGCCTGCCGCCGAGGTGCTCCCGAAGAAGCGTCAGACCGTCGTGGACTTGGCGCGACGCCTGGCCAGCGGCAGTTTCTTGCGCCCGACAGCGGCTTTGGCCGGCGCCACCGCAGCCCTGGCCGTCGGCGTCGGGTTCCTGCCGGCGATCGGTGCGCGCCACGGCCTCGGGCCCTTGGCCACGGGTGCGGTCGTATCGGTGTTGGCGGCCGCTGCCGCGCTGATCCAGCCGCGAGTGGGACGCGCTCGAGACGCCGGGCGGCTGCAGGACCGGACCGGCATGACCGTCGGTCTTCTGCTGGCGGCGACCGGAACCGCGGTCGCCACTGTGGTGCCGGGGCTGGCAGGCATCCTGCTGGCGGCGGTCACCATCGGAGCCGGCACCGGGCTGATCACCCCTCTGGGCTTCGCGCACCTGGCTCAGACCAGCCCACCCGAACGGCTTGGCCAGACCATGGGATCCGCCGAGATCGGCCGCGAGCTCGGTGATGCCGGGGGACCGCTGCTCGTCGGTGTTGTTGCCACTGCCGTGACCCTGAACGCCGGAATGCTGGCAATCGGCCTGGTGTTGGCCGCGCTGGCGGTTCTCGTCGGGGCGCCCCGCTCGAGACGCAGCGCTGCACGGTAGGCGCGCTCAGCCGACGTCGTTGGTGCGATCGGTGAGGCCGAGTCGCAGGTGTTCACTGTGGTAGACGGCTTCGTCGAGAAGTTGGGCGACGTGGTTGTCATACAGGCTGTAGACGATGCTTCGGCCCGAGCGAGTTCCGGTGACCAACCCGAGATTGCGTAGCAGCCGGAGTTGATGCGAGACCAGGGATTGCTCCAATCCGATGGCATCGGCGAGCTCCGAGACCGAGCACGAGCCCTGGCGTAACTCGGTCAGGATCATCAATCGGCTCGGTGTGGCGAGCGCTTGCAGTGTGGTGGCCACCTGCGCGGCAGCATCCGCGTCCAGCCGCCCGGCAGGGCGATCACGTCCTTCGACACCGTGGCCCATCGTTGCAGTGTACTGACAGCAACGAATGAAGACATGTTCATGTGTTCTGATATCGTCGCGACCGTACGTGCTCATCGTCATTGGAGGTGACGTCATGCCGGCGCTCACGGAGCCCGCCCAGCGTGCGACTGTCGCGTCGTCAGCACTTGCCGGCCGACGCAGAGTGTTCGATCTGCCCGAAAGCCGTTGGGCTGCAGCAGCATTAGCGTTTTTCCTGACGGGGCTGGCGGTGCAGCTCGCGGGCGCCCCGGCATGGTCCTGGTGGACGCTGTACCTGGCGAGCTACCTGACCGGTGGCTGGGAACCCGCGCTGGCCGGCCTGCAGGCGCTGCGTGACAAGACGCTGGACGTGGATCTGCTGATGGTCGCCGCTGCGATCGGCGCAGCCGCCATCGGCCAGATCACCGACGGGGCGCTGTTGATCGTGATCTTCGCGACCTCCGGTGCGCTGGAGGCCGTGGCCACCGCCCGTACCGAGGACGCCGTGCGCGGCCTGCTCGACCTTGCCCCGGACACCGCCACCCGGATATCCGACGACGGCAGTGAGGAGACCGTCAGGGCAGCCGACCTCGAGATCGGCGATGTGGTGCTGGTGCGGCCCGGGGAGCGGGTCGGCGCCGACGCCACGGTGATCACCGGCGCCAGCGAGATCGACCAGGCAACCATCACCGGCGAACCGCTGCCGGTCGACAAATCGGCGGGCGACGAGGTCTTCGCGGGCACTCTCAACGGCACTGGGGCGCTACGGATTCGGGTAGACCGCCGCGCCGAAGATTCGGTCGTCGCGCGGATCGTCGCGCTGGTGCACGAGGCCAGCCAGACCAAGGCCCGCACGCAGTTGTTCATCGAGAAGATCGAGCAGCGCTACTCGATCGGCATGGTCGCGGTCACCATCGCCGTATTCGTCATCCCGCTGCTGTTCGGCGACACCTTGCAGGCATCGCTGCTGCGCGCGATGACGTTCATGATCGTCGCCTCGCCGTGCGCTGTGGTACTCGCGACCATGCCTCCGCTGCTCGCCGCGATCGCCAACGCCGGCCGCCACGGCGTGCTGGTCAAGTCGGCAGTCGTCATGGAGCAACTCGGCACCACCACCAGGATTGCATTCGACAAGACCGGCACCCTGACCCGCGGTGTCCCGGAACTCGCCGAAATCCACGTCCTCGCACCAGGTATGACCGATGACGACGTGCTGGTGCTGGCAGCTGCGGTCGAGCATCCCAGCGAGCACCCACTCGGTGCGGCGATTGTGCGCGCGGCGAAGACCTGTGGGCTGCGATGGCCCGCCGCAACCGATTTCATCGCGAAACCGGGGCTCGGTGTCAGTGCAACCGTCAACGGCACGCGCGTCACCGTCGCGTCGCCAACGGCGTTGCCCGACACCCTCGCCGGTGCGGACGCCGAGGTGGTCGGGCTCGTGCAACAGCGGGGCTGCACGGCGGTGATCGTGACTGCTGCGGATCGCCCGGTCGGAGTGCTGGGCTTGACTGACCAACTGCGGCCGGACGCGCCCGGTGCGGTGACGGCCGCCGCCCGGCTGACCGGGTGCACTCCGGTGCTCTTGACCGGCGACAACGACACCGCGGCAACGATATTGGCCGACCGCGTGGGCATCACCGATGTCCGTGCGGGTCTGCTTCCGCACCACAAGGTCGACGCTGTCGCGGAACTGCAGGCCGATGGAACGCGGTTGGCGATGGTCGGCGACGGCATCAACGACGCACCGGCGTTGGCCGCGGCCCATACGGGTGTGGCCATGGGCGGTGCCGGGTCGGATCTGACGTTGCAGACCGCCGATGCCGTGATCATCGGTGACGACCTGAACGCGGTCGCGACCGTGATCGCGCTGTCGCGCCGGGCACGCCGCGTGGTCGTCGCCAACCTGGCCATCGCTGCGACATTCATTGCCGCGCTGGTGATCTGGGACCTCACGGCGACCTTGCCGCTGCCGTTGGGTGTGGCCGGGCACGAAGGTTCCACCGTCATCGTGGGGCTGAACGGACTTCGGTTGTTGCGCAGTGCGGCGTGGCGCAGCGCAGCGGACGGGACCTGATCAGGGTCGGCCCCGAGAACCCCTTTACCCGATTTTGCGACCCGCATATCGGGCCGGCAGGTTGCGCGACGAATTCATCGAACTGACGCCGAGAAATATGCGTTCAGACGGGGCCGTCCGGTACGGCTGGGCGGGGCTGACGAATACATAGAAACAACGCACGACGAATATCGTCGCCGGTCTGGAACAGGCCATCGGCGAACTTCGACCGACAACGGTTTGGGTCGAGAAATCCGCGCCTTGTTGTGACATCGGTCCGGGTTTTCGGAGTTTGTTCAAAATGGCTTTGGCGCCAGTCACTCCACCGTCAACGCCGATGCCGGTCGATTTCGCAGATGCACCGTCGACATAAACAGGCAAATGGCGAACGCCGACTATGCCGGCGGGGCGATTATCGCGATATTCCGGAAGAAACTTGAACGCATCGAGCGGTTTGTTTGCGCTTGCGTTAATTCATGTCGGGCTCTCCTGCCCCTGCGGCGCGCCACCGCAGCCGCTCGGGGCCGACGGGCCTGCGAGGACCTTCACAGCTTGCGCTCATGAGGCGCTGTCGCTGCGCCGACCTGCGAGTTTTGGCGAGGCGCAGGCGCGCCGGTCTGCGGGGCGGGGCCGGAAGCCCGCAGGAACGGCCGATACCGCCGCTCGGATCGATGTCGGGCGCGTTCTCGATCGATCGGCACGGGTCGCGAGTTGGCCGGGAGACCGCGATCCGCCGGCCTGTCGGACCGCCAGCCACCTGCTGCGGGCCGGCCGGCGACGGGCACGATCCCGGCAGGACGGTGTGGATTTCCCGCGATCTTGCTGACTTCTCGTGATCCAGACGTGATCCGATCATCTGGTTCGGCCGGCTGGCGCCGGGCCTCCCGGCCGGCCGTCGAGCCGCTGAGCCGGTTGTTCGCCAGCATGGGCGACATCCGGGATTCTGGCTGGATTTCGCACATATCGTCAATAAATGGCCAATTTGCTATTTATGACGTGTGCTGCGCGTTTTGCAACCAGCGAAGAAGTATTCAAGACTATGTGTAGAAAAGCGGGAGTGACGCACGCATGTAGTGTGCGTTCCGATCAGATATCGCGTGGGGAACGGACCTATATGCCCGTATCCGGCATGGTCTAGTCTTCAACGACTACGTTGCGCCCCGGTGGTGTCTCGGGATTGCGATCAAGCTGCACATGCCGCAGCATGGTGCCCGGGTGCGGGGATAGGCGAGGAGGGCTACGATTTTTGGGCTTCTGCGGCGGTTATGGATTCCGCTACTCGTGCTCGCGGTGATTGGTGCCGGAGGCTTTACCGTGTCCCGTCTGCACAGCATATTCGGCAATGAAAAGCGCCAATCATATGCCGATACCCAATTGGCGGACACCAAACCTTTCAACCCCAAGCGACTGACGTACGAAGTCTTCGGATCCCCGGGCACCGTGGCGTCCATCAGCTACTTCGACATCAATACCGATCCGCAGTTCATCAAGAACGTCAGCCTGCCCTGGTCGCTGCAATTCGACATCACCAAGACCACTGCCATCGGAAGCATCATGGCCCAGGGCGATAGTGACAACATCGGCTGCCGCATCACCGTGGATGATGAGGTCAAGGCCGAGAAGGTGTCGAACGAAGTGAACGCGTTTACCTCCTGCCTCCTGAAGGCCGCATGAGCCACGCACAAGTAGTCGCGGACCAGGCTCCTCGCTCTCGGATTGCGACTTTCATCCGGAAGAGCTCCGTGCTCATCATTCTCGGGTGGGTGGCCATCACGGTTCTGGTGACGGTCGCCATTCCTCCGCTCGAAGTCGTCGAGGCCAAGCACTCGGTGTCGCTGAG
This sequence comes from Mycobacterium dioxanotrophicus, assembly GCF_002157835.1. Lineage (NCBI taxonomy): Bacteria > Bacillati > Actinomycetota > Actinomycetes > Mycobacteriales > Mycobacteriaceae > Mycobacterium > Mycobacterium dioxanotrophicus. The sequence continues at coordinate 218,823 of NZ_CP020809.1, forward strand.
CCCGCCCGATGCGCCGTCGGTGCTGGCGATGAAGCGCATGGGCGAGGTGTTCCAGGAATCCAATTCGGAGAGTGTCGCGGTTATCGTCCTGGAGGGCGACGAACCTCTCGGCGACGAGGCACACAAGTACTACGACAGCGTTATACGGCAGCTCAAGGCCGACCCGACGCACATCCAGCACGTCCAGGATTTCTGGGGAGATCCGCTCACCGCCGGTGCTGCTCAAAGTGCCGACGGTAAGGCCGCATACGTTCAGTTGAACCTGCACGGAAGCTTCGGGCAGGCTGCGGCGAACGAGTCGGTGAAGGCCGTTCAGGACGTCGTGAAGAACACGCCGCAGCCGCCGGGTCTCCGCACCTATGTAACCGGTCCCGCCGCGATCGTCGCGGACATGGGCCAGAGCGGGAACCGGACCGTCATCCTGATCACGGTGGTCAGCATCGGGGTCATCTTCCTGATGCTGCTCTTGCTCTACCGCTCCTTCATCACCGTCATCATCCTGCTGCTGACCGTGGCCATCGAGCTGCAGGTGGCCCGCGGTTTGGTGGCATTTCTCGGATTGCACGGCATAGTCGGGCTCACGACCTATGTCGTCAATCTGTTGGTGTCCGTCGGCATCGCCGCCGGAACCGACTACGGGATCTTCTTCACCGGGCGATATCAAGAGGCGAGGCAGGCCGGCGAGGACCGCGAAACCGCGTACTACACCGCCTACCACGGAGTTGCGAAGGTCGTCCTGGCATCCGGCGTGACGATCGCGGGAGCGATTGCCTGCCTGAGCTTTACCCGGTTGCCCTACTTCAAACCGCTGGGCATTCCCGGCGCCGTGGGCATATTGGTGGCGGTCGCAGTGGCCCTCACGTTGGTGCCCGCCGCCATCGCTGCCGGCAGCCGGTTCGGCTTCTTCGACCCCAAACGCCTTGTCACCACGCGCCGGTGGCGGCGGATCGGCACCGCGATCGTGCGCTGGCCCGCCCCCATCCTGGCCGCGACGATTGCCGTGGCGGCGATCGGTCTGCTGACGTTGCCGGGATACAACCCGAGTTACAGCGACCAGAAGTTCATTCCGCAGGACATCCCGGCCAATCAGGGATTTACGGCCGCCGAGCGCCATTTCCCGCAATCGAAGATGACGACGCCGGATCTCCTGTTGATCGAGTCCGATCACGACATGCGCACCCCGGCGGATCTGCTGGTGCTGAACAAGCTGGCCAAGGCAGTGTTCGCGGTTCCCGGTATCGCCAACGTGCAGTCGATCACGCGGCCCGAGGGAACTCAGCTCGAACACTCGTCGATCCCGTTCATGCTCAGCATGTCGAACGCCAGTCAACGTCTGAGCCTGCCGTTCCAGAAGGAGCGGATGGAAGACATGCTCACGCAGGCCGACGAGATGTCGAAGACCATCGCGCTCATGCAGCGCATGTACGGCCTGATGCAGGAGATGGTGGCGACGACCCATCGGATGGTCGGGACCACTCACGATCTCCAGGAGGACATGGCGGTACTGCGGGACCATGTCGCGGATTTCGATGACTTCTGGCGCCCGATCCGCAACTACCTGTACTGGGAACCGCACTGCTACGACATTCCGCTGTGCTGGTCGGTCCGGTCGATCTTTGACGCACTCGACGGTGTCGACCGGGTGACCGACAAGATGCAGATCATGGTCAAAGATCTCGACCATTTGGACACGCTCATGCCGCAGATGCTCGATCAGTTCCCGCCGATGATCGAGTCGATGCAGAGCACCCGTCAGATGATGCTGACGATGCACAGCACCATGTCCGGCATCTTCTCCCAGATGGACGACTCGACCGAGAACGCGACGGCGATGGGGAAGGCGTTCGACGCGTCGAAGAACGACGACTCCTTCTACCTGCCCCCAGATGTCCTGAACAACAAGGACTTCCAGCGCATCATGAAGATCTTCCTGTCGCCCGACGGGAAGGCCGCGCGCATGCTCATCACCCAGCGCGGCGATCCCGCGACGCCCGAGGGCATTTCGCGAGTCGAACCGATTCAGATCGCGGCCGAGGAAGCGCTCAAGGGCACGCCGCTGGAGACCGCCAAACTTTCCCTCGCGGGTACCGCTGCGGGAGTGAAGGATCTGGTCGACGGCTCCAAATACGACTTGCTGATCGCCGGTGTGGCGGCGCTGTGCCTGATCTTCGTCATCATGCTGATCATGACGCGGAGTCTGGTCGCTGCGCTGGTCATCGTCGGTACGGTGGCGATGTCGCTGGGCGCGTCGTTCGGCCTGTCCGTCCTTGTCTGGCAGCACATTCTGGGCCTCCAGATCAACTGGGTGGTGCTGGCGATGTCGGTGATCGTGCTGTTGGCGGTCGGTTCCGACTACAACCTGTTGTTGGTGTCGCGCATGAAAGAGGAACTGGCGGCCGGCATCAACACCGGCATCATCCGGGCCATGGGCGGTACCGGCAAGGTGGTGACGGCCGCCGGCCTGGTGTTCGCGGCCACGATGGCGTCGATGATCGTCAGCGACCTGCTGACCATCGGACAGGTCGGTACGACAATCGGTCTGGGCCTGTTGTTCGACACCTTGATCGTGCGCGCCTTCATGACACCGTCCATCGCCGCACTGTTGGGCCGGTGGTTCTGGTGGCCGCAGATGGTGCGTCCCCGCCCCGCCAGTTCGATGCTGCGACCGGTTGGTCCGCGCCCGCTGGTGCGTTCCCTGCTGATGAGGGATTAGCGAGCACCGATGAGGACCGAGCACTCGCCGCCGTTCGTTGCGCGCGCGATACGTAAGCTTTCGCCACTGGTCATCCTGGCGTGGCTGGCGCTGATCCTGTTCAGCACCTTGGCATCCGTCGATTGGAAGTGGAAGTCGGCGATCCCGGCGTTGGAGCACGTCGCCGAAGAGCGGTCTGTCGCACTGATGCCCCGGGACGCGCCGTCGGTGAAGGCCATCCTGCGCATGGGTCAGGATTTCAAAGAATCCAATTCGGACAGCGCGGCGATGATCGTCCTCGAAGGGCAGCAGCCGCTCGGCGAGGACTCCCACAAGTACTACGACCAACTGATTCGCGATCTCCGTGCCGACCCTCAGCATGTCGAGCATGTTCAGGATCTGTGGGGAGACCGCCTCACGTCGTCGAGCGTGCAGAGCCCGGACGGCAAGGCGACCTATGTGCAGCTGAACCTGGTCGGTAACCAAGGCACCGCCGAGGGCGACGCATCGGTTGCCGCGGTCCGCGACATCGTCGCTCGCATACCGGCTCCCGACGGGGTCAAGACCTATGTCACCGGAGCGGCGCCGCTGGCCTCCGACATCCAGCACAGCGGTAACAACTCCATTCTGAAAATCACCGCGGTCACCGTCGTGATCATCTTCACGATGCTGCTGCTGGTCTACCGCTCGGCCATCACGGTGATTCTGCTGTTGACCATGGTCGGCCTCGAATTGGCCGCGGCCCGCGGCATCGTCGCCTTTCTCGGGCACAACGACGTCTTCGTGTTGTCGACCTATGCGGTCAACATGCTGGTCTTCCTCAGCATCGCGGCCGGAACCGATTACGGGATCTTCTATTTCGGCCGATATCAGGAAGCGCGCCAAGCCGGTGAGAGTCCGGCAAAGGCCTACTACACCACGTATCGCAGCGTCACCCCGGTCGTTCTGGCTTCCGGGCTGACGATCTCCGGGGCCGTGTTCTGCCTGCACTTCGCCAGGCTGCCCTACTTCCACACCATGGGAATCCCCTGCGCGGTCGGCATGGTCGTCTCTGTCCTCGCTGCGATCACGCTGGTGCCCGCAGGCATCGTGCTGGCCACCGGATTCGGGTTGCTGGAGCCGAAGCGAAAGCTGCGGGTCCATCGCTGGCGTGGCATCGGCACAGCAGTGGTCCGCTGGCCCGGGCCCATCCTGGTCGCGTCGTTAGCGGTGGCACTGGTCGGCCTCGTGACGCTGCCGGGTTACAAGACCAGCTACAACGACCGGCAGTACATCCCCAGCAGCATCCCCGCCAAACAGGGATTCGATGCGGCAGAACGGCATTTCTCCCAGTCGCGGGTAACCCCCGATGTGCTCGTGGTGGAAACCGACCACGATCTGCGGAACCCCGCCGACTTCCTGGTGCTCAACAGACTCGCCAAGGCGATATTCAAGGTGCGCGGTATCTCGCGGGTGCAGGGCATCACCCGACCCGAGGGCACCCCGATCGATCACACGTCGGTCCCCTTCCTGCTCAGTCTGCAGAACGCCGGTCAGACGCAAGCCACGGAATTCCAGAAGGCTCGCATCGATGACATGGTGAAGCAGGCCGACGACATGACCAAGATGATCGACGCGATGCAGCACACCTACGAGGTGATGAAAGAGCTTTCGGCGACGATGCAGAGCATGGTCGCGCATACGCATGACCTACAGGAACTCACCGATGAATTGCGGGCCAATCTGGCCCTTTTCGATGACTTCCTGCGACCGATCCGCAGCTACTTCTACTGGGAGCCGCACTGCTTCGACATCCCGATCTGTTGGTCGTTGCGGTCGGTGTTCGATGCACTGGATTCTGTTGACGCCCTTGATGACAAGCTCGCAGTCCTGGTCGACAACATGGACGAGATGGCCGCGATCCTGCCGCAGCTGCTGATGCAGTACCCGCAGATGATCGCCGTCATGCAGACCATGCGGGACATGACGCTGACTTCGCACGCCACCATGGCGGGACTGCTGTCCCAGATGGACGAATCGAGCAAGGACGCCAACGCCATGGGACAGGCGTTCGATGCCGCGAAGAACGACGACACGTTCTTCCTGCCGCCGGAGGTGTTCGAGAACCCGGACTTCAAGCGGGCGATGAGTTCATTCCTGTCGCCGGACGGCAAGACGGTTCGATTCATCATCTCCCACAACGGAGATCCGGCCACCCCGGAGGGCATCAAGCGCATCGAGCAAATCCGAACTGCGGCAGAGGAAGCGCTCAAAGGGACGCCGCTGGTGGGCGGCAAGATCTATCTCGCCGGCGCCGCATCGACGGCGAAGGACTGGAAAGACGGATCCGGATACGATCTGTTGATCGCGGGGATCGCCGCGCTCTGCCTGGTTTTCGCGATCATGCTCATCATCACGCGCAGTTTCATCGCTGCCCTCGTGATCGTGGGTACGGTCGCGCTGTCGCTGGGTGCGTCGTTCGGCATGTCCGTGCTGCTGTGGCAGTACATCCTCGGCATCAATCTGCACTGGATGGTGCTGGCGATGTCGGTGATCATCCTGCTTGCGGTCGGGTCTGACTACAACCTGTTGCTGGTCTCCCGCATGAAGGAAGAAATCGGCGCAGGCATCAACACCGGCATCATCCGGGCCATGGGCGGCACCGGAAAGGTGGTCACGTCGGCCGGGCTGGTATTCGCGGCGACCATGGCCTCCATGGTGGTCAGTGAGCTTCAGGTCATCGGTCAGATCGGAACCACCATCGGTCTGGGATTGTTGTTCGATACCTTGATCGTTCGTTCGTTCATGACGCCATCGATCGCGGCGTTGCTCGGACGGTGGTTCTGGTGGCCGCAGCGCGTGCGGCCGCGTCCCGCCAGTGCGTTGCTGCGCCCTTACGGTCCGCGTCCGGCGGTACGGTCACTGCTCGGAAGCCCGCTGAACCCGTACGAAGCACCTACGGTGCAGTTCGCGAAGATTCGGGAGTAAACTGCCCGAATAAGGCGGTGTAGCAGGCGGTTTGGCGCGCCTGTCGCATGCTGGTAGAGCCCTTGAAGCAGATACGGGTGCGGTGCACATAGCGTGCACCGCACCCGTATCGCGTTACTGCGCTCAGTACTTCGTGCAGCTGGTCAACATCTGCGTGAAGACCGGAAGGGCTTGTGCCGCTCCTTGATTGTTCTTGATCTGGTTCAGCAGGTTGACGCGCTGATCCCGCGGCGAGCTGAGGAACACCCGCAGGAACTGCTGGTTGGGCGGCGACTGGTCGAGGTACTGCGCGGCCATCGGATTCTCCGCGTGTACCGCTGCCATCGCCTGTTCATACGTACACGGTGAGTCGACCATCGGGCCGATGTCGGGTTGTGCGGATGCGAGACCCGCCCCGGCCGACAACGACAACGCCAGACCCCCCACCGTGACAGCGAGCGTATTCAGCGAAAATTTCTTCATTGTTCAGTCCCCTCCTCGTAACTGACAACATCAACTGTAGCCATGCAGCCAAGACCTGAAACCGGGCCAGCCGATCGGCTCAGCCACCACCAACTCATCAGCCGCAAACTCTTGCGCCGGGTGTGACACCCGTATCTGTTTATCTCTCAGAGTTTCCGGCGCGTTACCACGGTATCCGGTTACAGTGAGTGTCGGCTAGTTTCGCTCCAACAATTCCAGCAGGTAACTGCCGTATCCCGATTTGAGCAGCTCGTTGGCTCGCGCAGCGAGCTGATCGTCGTCGATAAAGCCCGCCCGCCAGGCAATTTCTTCGGGCACGCTGACTTTCAAACCTTGCCGGAGCTCGATAGTGCGCACGAAATCGCTGGCGTCCAACAGTGAATCGAACGTGCCGGTATCGAGCCAGGCGGTACCGCGTGGCAGCACTTCGACGGAGAGCTGACCGCGGTTCAGGTAGGTCTGGTTCACCTCGGTGATCTCGTACTCGCCCCGAGCAGACTTCCGGAGGGACCGGGCGATCTCGATGACATTGTTGTCGTAGAAATACAGGCCTGGAATCGCATAGTGGGACTTCGGTGTTGCCGGCTTCTCCTCGAGCGACAGCGCGGTTCCGTCGGCTCCGAACTCGACCACGCCGTAGGCGGAAGGATTGGCCACCCAATATGCGAAAACAGCGCCACCACTGACATTTTCGAACCGCTTCAAGCTGGTGCCCAACCCGGGCCCATAGAAGATGTTGTCACCCAGAGCCAGCGCGACAGTGTTGTTGCCGATATGGTCTGCGCCGATCACAAATGCCTGCGCAAGACCCTCGGGCTCCTTCTGCACCGCGTAGCGCAAATTCACGCCGAACGCGGAGCCGTCGCCGAGGAGCCGCTCGAACGCCGGCGCGTCGGCCGGTGTGGTGATCACGAGGATGTCGCGGATCCCCGCCATGATCAAAGTGGAAAGCGGGTAGTAGATGAGCGGCTTGTCGTACACCGGTAGCAGCTGCTTGCTGACACCCATCGTGATCGGGTGTAGCCGGGTGCCAGAGCCACCGGCGAGAATGATGCCGTGCATGTCTATTCCCTTATCAGGTAAAGCATTCGTCGAGTCGGGCGAACACAAATTCCACCATATCGCGGCAGGATCCGGGGAATACGGCGATACGACGCCGCATCCCACGGTCCGTCCCGGCTATCGGCACAACGAATTGTGAAGGCTGACAGGTCAAACGACGTTCTGCAGACGCGTCCTAGACCCAGGTCCCCTTCCGCCGGTGAGCAATCGCCCGCAGTTCGAGGATCGGTTTGGCTATGGAGGGGCGAACGAGCTTGTTGAGTACTCCGTCCTGATAGCCACGGGAACAGTCGAACGCTTTGCGGAAGTCGTGTTCGGTCGTCTGATACGCGTCGAAAACCCGGTCGAGCGTCGCCAGGTCGAGTTCGCCATCCGCGGCGGCCGCCCGCATCGCTTCATATACTTCCGACACCCAGTCGGTACCGAAGCGGTCCACCACTTCGGCGCTGTGGCGTTGGCGGTGCAGACCCTGTGCCAGGAACTCATCGATCGGTGCCTCGTCGGCGGGCGTGAGGTCGACGCCGAGCGCAGCCGAGATCCGCTTGATCTCGCGTCGCCAGTCGTCGAGCAGGTTGGAGTATTCGATGAACGCGCGCGGTATGTCTCGCGTGTAGCGCTCGGCCAGCAGATTGCCCTTCAGCCACAACGCGCTTGTTAGCTCGGGTGTGGCCTTGACGGCAGCGCCTAGCGAGGCGACGACCTCCTCCGGGTGACGCACGGAGATCACTGCGGAGATGTCGTAGCCGGCCCGGCGCGCCGCCTCGAACCACATGTCATGGAGCACACCGATGGTGAGCTCCTTGATCACCACAAGCGGCGCGGGCGGCAGCTTGTCGAGGAACTCACCGATCTCGGCGACGCACTGCGCCCTTTCCTGGGGCGTGAAAGTGCCTTCCTCGAGCAGTCGAAACGACGGGTCCCACCACGCGCTGCCGTGCCGGTCCAGGATCGCCCTGTTGAGGAGGAGAGCTGCGCGGGGCTCCCAATAGCCACGCGGGTTGCCGGTGTCGGCGCCCATCATGCCCGTCGGAAGTGCGGCACCGCACAGGGACAGAACGCGGGTGAGCGCCGACGTTCCAGACCTTCCCATTCCCAAGACGAACAGAATCACTGGGCGGGCCGAACTCCGGTTCTGCTGGGAGGGCACTGTCATGAACATGTTCCTTTGTTTGAGGCGGGTTTCCATCTCGTCGATTTGCCAGCTCCATGGGTGCCGACGGAAATTGGTGGTAATTCATCGATCTCGGAGGTACTCGGGCTTCACCAAACTTGGCCTCTCCGGGATTTTCGCAGAGATATCGGCACTGAATTTGTCGTGGTGCGGCAGTACTGTGCCGGCTTCGCCGGCTCGGTCAGAATAAGTGACGGGGTTGGTCGACGGTGCGGCATCACCGAAAAATGGCGGTCCGATACCCACGGTCGGTTAGCCCGAGCGATTCTCGTACACAGCCGATTTCGAATAGATCTCCGCGGCAGGGTTTCGCTGATCGGAGCGCGGCAAATGCCCGAATTCGAACGCGAGCCAGTGCAGTCCGGTGATGCGTCCGCGAGGCAGGGGAGTCCCCAAAAAGACCAGTGGACAACAGCGACACGGTAGCGTGGCGTCGGTGTGGAGCTCAGTGCTGGGCCTGGCGCTCATGGGTGCGCTCAACCCGGTGCGTCTCGGCGTGACCCTGTTGCTCATCTCCCGGCAGCGGCCGGCGCAGAACCTCCTGGTCTTCTGGTCCGGCTGCCTGGTAGCGAGCATCCTTTCGATTCTGGCGCCGTTGGTCGTCCTTCACTTCACCCCGGTGCTGGACGAGTTCACTCATGATTTGTCCACGCCTGCAACAAGTTCCAGCGTCGGTCACTTCCAGATCGGGTTGGGCGCATTCGCGCTGACCATCGCCGTGCTGCTGATCGCGCGGTCCCGGGCACGCCAGGGCGCGAACGTGCAGATGCCGGCCGCGAGCAAGCTGATCCTGGCACTCGACCCGGGTTCTTCCGCCGGAAGTGTGGGCGGGGACGGCACCGATGTCCCGTCGAAGATCGGGTCCGCGGTTCGACGCCTGATCACCCGCGCCCGCAACGCCTGGGAGAACGGATCGCTGTGGGTGGCATTTGTGATCGGGCTGGCGATGGGGCCGGCGCCCGAGATCGTCCTACTTGTGCTCGCCACCATCCTGACCTCGGGAGCCGCGATCGGCGCCCAACTCAGCACCGCCATCGCTTACATCGTGGGCGTTCTGGGTGTCGTCGAAATCGTGCTCGTCAGTCATCTGTTGGCGCCGGTGAGGACCGAGGCCGTGCTGCGGCGGCTGCGTGGGTGGGCATTGGCTCACCGCCAGCAGATCCTGGCCGTCATCTTCACGGTGATCGGCGTATCGGCTGTTTTCAGGGGCATGGGTCTGCTCTGAGGTTCCGCAACGCCTGGCGTCGAGCACGCTGAATTAGCGAGAGTAATAACGGATCTGGGCCGTCGACCCGCCGACATCGGCTGATGCCTGTCGCTTTGCTTCATTTGCCCCTCGCGGAAGGTGGCGCAGTAAAGACCCTGACTGCCTTCTGTTGCGCAGTTTGCTCGTATCCGTCTGCATCGCCCGCTGCGCTCGCGGCGGGACGGATGGTGCTGATGTGTCGATAGGCTATCCCTGTGATTTGCAACGATTCTCGTGATCCGAACCGCAGCCACCTCGGCTGTCCATAGGATCACGTGACTATGGCCATGTTCCGATTGACATTGCTGCCGAAACCGCCATTCATATTTCGCCGCTACCCGTACAAGGGCCGCCGGCGGATGCTCGAAGCGTTGGGGCCCGATCTGGCGCGGCCCGTGGTGATGAGCGCGGACGACAGTCCTCCGGAGGAGACCGCCATCGGGCGGATCTTCAGCGAGACCGAGAACGTGCACAAGCTCCGCCACTATCTGCCGATCTACGAGTCTGTGCTGGCCAGGACCGAGCGGATGCTCGAGATCGGCGTGGACAGAGGCGGATCATTGCGCATGTGGCGGGAATACCTGCCCAAGGCCACGATCGTGGGGCTCGACTTCAACCCGAAGTCTGCCCAGTACGACGCCCCCGAGGACGACATTCATGTGCGCATCGGGGATCAGTCCGACACCGGATTCCTGGGCCGTGTCCTCGACGAGTTCGGCCCGTTCGACACGATTCTCGACGACGGCGGGCATCAACCCAGCCAGATGATCGGTTCCTTCCAGTATCTGTTTCCCCGCTTGGCGCCAGGTGGGGTGTATGCGGTCGAGGATGTTTGCGCCAACTATTGGACGGGTTACCGCGACCGCTCCGAATCGTTCATCGATTTCACCCGATGGTTGATGGATGCGATGCACGCGCCATACATGAAGATGTCATCGGTGTTCGAGTTCATGGAGGGGCACCCGAAGCGGGCCAGGGAGGTGGAGGTGCCGTTGGCGGCAACCATCATCGACCGGATCGAGGTGTTTGACTCAGTCGTGGTGGTCCATCGAGCCGCCGAACCGAAGCACTTGTCCCGTGCGGCTTTCCGATGAATTTGCACTGCTGACAGTTTATTCTCTTTGTTTGCCACGGCCGCACTGATCAGTGATAGCCCCATATCGTCGATGAAAGCGTCGAGTCAAACTCGTTAGCCTGTTTTGCAACTCGATGTGAAGTTCCGGCGATTTCGCCGAAAGCCTCTCGGCTGCAAGGCCTGCCGTCACTTCGGAAAAGTTTTAGCGCCCTGTTCAGGGCGCTAGTCTTGTCACCGGGAGTACCGATTGAGGAGATAAGGGGCACTTTTTTGACCGTGACCGACCGTGGCACTCGATCCGCCTATCTGGACCTGCTTCGGCAGGATCTCACCAGGTACGGGGTCGACGAGTTGGTGCCTGTGGGATGGGCTCGCCTGCACCGTCCTGTCTTCAAGTTTGGCAACCTCATGCTCGTGCGCAAGCGGCCGTTCGATGCCCGCAAACGCGACTTGGGGCTGGATTGGCCGGCCGATGCGCTGACCATGATCGGTATGCAGCGCCTGACGAGTTTGCAGAACTGCATCGAGACGGTGCTCGCCGAGGAGATTCCGGGCGACCTCGTCGAATGCGGCGTGTGGCGAGGCGGGGCTTCCATCCTGATGCGCGCAGTCCTGGCCGCGTACGGAGACCAGACGCGGCAGGTCTGGCTGGCGGATTCGTTCGCAGGCGTGCCTGCGCCGGACGCCGACAACTACAAGGCCGACAAGGGCGACAAGCTGCACCTCGCTGCTCCCATCCTTGCGGTCCCAGAGAAGGACGTGCGCGCCAATTTCGAGCGCTACGGTCTGTTGGACGACAGGGTCCGCTTCCTTCCGGGCTGGTTCAAGGACACGTTGACCGACGCCCCGATCCAACAGATCGCCGTGCTGCGACTCGACGGCGACCTCTACGAATCCACGATCCAGGCGCTCGACGGCCTGTACTCGCGGCTGTCGCCCGGTGGTTTTTGCATCATCGACGACTACCACGCGATCGACGGCTGCAAGAAGGCCGTCACGGACTACCGCGCGAAGCACGGGATCACCGCAGAGATCGTCGAAATCGACGGTACCGGCGTGCTCTGGCGTAAGGAGTGACGGACAGTCCACCATTTTCGGCGTTGCCGCGCTCACCCGGTCAAGGTCCGTCTCCTGCGGACGTGACCGCGGGGCGGTGCGCGCACCGGCGGGCGACCGGCCGTCACGGGAAAACTGAAAGGCTTCGAACTGCGATGAAATTTGTGTTGGCGAGCTACGGAACGCGGGGCGATATCGAACCGTCCATCGTTGTGGCTCGCGAACTGGTGCGCAGAGGGCACGAAGTGAACATCGCGGTCGCGCCGGATTCGGTGGGATTCGTTGAGGCAGCCGGGCTTCCAGCCGTGGCCTTCGGCCTCGACACGCGCACCTGGCTCGACGTCTACCGCAACTTCTGGACGTCCTTCTTCCACGGGTTCTGGAAGATCCGGGAGATGCGGCGACTCTGGCGTGAGATGTGGACGTTGAGTGATCAGTGCTGGGAGCAGATCAATGCGACTCTGACGTCGCTCGCCGACGGTGCCGATGTGCTGATCGCCGGACAGGCCTACCAGGAGCCGGCGGCCAATGTCGCGGAGTACTACGGGATTCCACTCGTCACGCTGCATCACGTGCCGATCCGCGCCAACGGCAGGCTCGTGACCATCCTGCCTGCGCCGTTGGGCCGCGCCGCGATGACGGTGTTCGACTGGCTGACTTGGTTGCTCAACAAGAAGGTCGAGGACACCCAACGGCGCGAACTGGGATTGCCGAAGGCAACCGCCCCGATGTCGCAGCGCGTAGCCGACCGCAGGTCGCTCGAAGTCCAGGCGTACGACGAGGTCTGCTTTCCCGGCCTCGCCGACGAATGGGCGAAATGGAACGGTCAGCGGCCGTTCGTGGGGACCCTCACAATGGAGCTGGCGACCAGCGTCGACGAAGAGGTCACCGACTGGATCGCCGCGGGGAACCCGCCGATCTGCTTCGGATTCGGCAGCATGCCGGTGGAATCTCCGGCCGACACGATCCGGATGATCAGCGCCGCGAGCGCGCAGTTGGGTCAGCGGGCGTTGGTGTGCGCGGGATACAGCGACTTCAGCGACGTCCCCCAGTTCTCTCACGTCAAGGTGGTCGGCGCGGTCAACTACGCGGCGATCTTCCCCGCTTGCCGCGCGGTGGTGCATCACGGGGGTTCGGGAACGACGGCGGCCAGCATGCGTGCCGGGGTCCCCACTCTGATCCTTTCGATGGACGCCAATCAAACACTGTGGGGAGCGCAACTCAAGCGCTTGAAAATCGGTACCACCCGGCGGTTTTCGGCTACCACGCAAGAATCTCTGGTTGCCGACCTGCGTCGAATCCTCGCACCCGACTACGCCGTGCGAGCCCGCGAGATCGCGGCGAGAATGAGCACGCCATCTGAAAGTAATTACCGTGCAGCGGATCTCGTTGAGGACTTCGCGCGTTTGAGGAGTACCGCCTGAGCAGCGCAGGCCGTGTGCCGCGCCGCAGGCGATCGAGAGTTTAACCAGGAGGGGAATATTGAGCGAGGTTCGCAAAGAGTGCCGGGTGTGCGGCTCGGTGGGTCCTCATCGGACCATCACTGTCCGTGAGATGTACTACGGCACTCGGGAGTTGTTCGACTACTACATCTGCAAGGACTGCGAAACCCTGCAGATCGTGGATGTGCTCGAGGGCGAGGAACTCGCGCGGCACTACCCGCGCAAGTACTACTCCTACACCGTGGCTGAGCAGCCCGGATTCTTCCAATGGATGACGACGCAGCGAGACCGCTATGAATTGAACGAGCGGCGGCAGTTCGTGGGTGCCCTCGTCGCGGCGTTGCCGCCGGGTGTCCGGTCCCTGATCGGCACGCGTGACGCCAGCGGAGACGTCATCAAGATGCTCGGCGATCTGAATCTTGCGCGTGATGCGCGAATCCTTGATGTCGGCTGCGGCGGCGGCACGTTGCTCGACCGGCTGGCGCGGGCAGGCTTCACCGAACTCACCGGCGCGGATCCGTTCATCGAGGAGGACGGTGTCACGCCGCTGGGCGTTCCGCTGCTGAGGCGATTCATGAACGAAGTGCCCGGCGAGTTCGATCTCATCATGTTCAACCATTCGCTGGAGCATGTTCCGGATCCGGTCGAGACGCTGAAAGCGGCCAACGAGCGGCTCGCTCCCGGTGGCGTCTGCCTGGCGCGGCTGCCAACGACGTCGTCGGAAGCCTGGGCCACCTATGGGAAACACTGGTGCCTGATCGATGCGCCTCGGCACACCGTCATCCCTTCCCGCCGCGGTATGGAACTCGCGGCGGAAACCGTCGGCATGCGGGTGGAGAAGACCATCGACGACTCCAACTCCTCGCAGTTCTTCGGCAGTGAGGCATACCGCCGGGGCATTGCCTTGCCTGAGTTGAACGGACTGGGCGCCATCTTCCGAAACTTCGGGGTGCGGCAGATGTTGGGTTGGGAACGGCGTTCGGTCTCACTCAATCGGCAGGGCCGCGGCGACCAGGCAGGCTTCGTGATGCGGGCCGCATCGGCCTGAGCCGTCCGGCGTCCGGCGCGGGCGCCAATTTACTTGACACTGAGGACATCTCGACATGATCGAAGGTGTACCCGAACGGAAGGCGTCAGCTCTTGTCTAAATCCGTACTCATCAGCGGCGGAGCGGGATTCATCGGTACTGCGCTGTCGCGCCGTCTCGTCGAAGCCGGTTACGACGTAGCGGTCATGGATGTCCTGCTTGCTCAAGTACACGGCGACGGAAAGGCGCTCGACCTGCACCCGTCGGTACGGTTCTTCACCGGCGACGTGACCCACGCACCGGATTGGGATGCCGTCCTGCGTCTGTGCCGGCCTTCGCAGGTCATCCATTTGGCGGCCGAAACGGGCACCGCGCAGTCGCTGTCACAGGCGACCCGCCACGGCCTGGTGAACGTGGTGGGCACCACCCAGCTGCTCGATGCGCTGAGCCGTGCGGATCTGGTGCCCGAGCAGATCGTCGTGGCTTCGTCGCGGGCGGTCTACGGTGAGGGCGCCTGGCAAGCGGGCGACGAGGTCTTCTACCCGCGTCCGCGCAGCCACGCACAGTTGCAGGCCGGCGTCTGGGATCCCCAGGGACCAACCGGTGAACCTGGCGTGCCGCTTCCGAGCCGTGCAGGGGTGACCGAGACGCGCCCGACCAACGTCTACGGCGCGACGAAGCTGGCCCAGGAGAATCTGCTGACGGCGTGGACCTCGGCGCACGACACGGGTCTGAGCATTCTGCGCCTGCAGAACGCCTATGGGCCCGGTCAGTCGTTGACCAATCCCTATACCGGCGTTGTGCCGTTCTTCGCGCGGCTGTCCCGGCAGCTGCGCGCGTCGGAAGTCTATGAAGACGGCCGCATCGTGCGCGACCTGGTCTACATCGACGATGTCATCGACGCGCTGTTCACGTCCGTGGTCAACCCCGCCGTGCAGTCGCGCTGCTTGGACATCGGATCAGGGCACGGCATCACCATCCACGAGTTGGCGAAGAAGATCGCTGCGGTCTTCGGCGCTCCTGAGCCGGTCGTCGTAGGAAAGTTCCGGGACGGCGACGTGCGGGCCGCCAGTTGTGACATCGAACCCACGCTGAGCGATCTGCAATGGCGTCCGAAATGGACGCTGGACGATGGGCTGCGCTCGCTGCTCGACTGGATAGGTACACAGACCGAGGCGGGAGCAGAAGATGGCGCCGAGTACCTGGACCGCGTCGGGGTGGAACGCGCCCGCTGACGTCGCCGTCAGGCGGTGCGCGAAACCGGTTTCGGTGCTGGTATTTTCGGTTGGGCCGACTGCTGCTGATTTTTGCCAGGGCACGGCGGACGAACGTTATTCGCAGTTGAAGATCACGGACAAAAGCTGTACGTGATTTGCGAAATGTGCCGCCAATTGCGATGTGTAAACGGCAATTTCACCTACACCCGACGGATGAGCCGAGGCTGAATCCGCGAAATGCGGTCACTGAGGCTAGAATTCGGACCCGTTCGGTGCGGCCCAAACGCCAACGGTCCTTGCCGAAGCAACATACGATTGCGGCGCAGCGTCAGGTGGGGACGACAGGCGGGGATGATGAAGCTAGCTCAGGTATTCGATCCGCGGAACAATGCGTTGAACGCATTCCGGTTGGCCCTGGCTGCCGAGGTCATCCTGTGGCATTCCTTCCCGGTGACAGGACGCATGCCACCAGAGGCGGTACTGCAGGTTCTCTTCTCGGTGGGGGTCGACGGCTTCTTCGCGATCTCGGGCTTCCTCATCACCCGGAGTTGGCTGACCAACCCTAATATTCGCGAATATCTCATGGCCCGGGCTCTTCGCATTCTCCCCGGCTTCTATGTCTGCCTCGCAGTGACGGCGTTCGTCATCGCGCCCATCGCATTGGCGGCGCAGGGCGGCTCGGTATCCAAACTGCTCACGTCGTCCGCTCCTATCGAATACATCGTGAAGAACCTCGGGCTGATTCCGCTTCAGCGAGTGATCGGCGAGACGCCACACGGGGTTCCCGACGCGGCCGCGGGATGGAATGCCTCCCTGTGGTCACTGATCTGGGAGGTCGCGTGCTACCTCATCGTCGCGCTGCTCGGCGTGGTGGGGCTGGCCAGTAAGAAGTGGATCTCGCCGGTCTTTCTGGTGCTCGCCACGGCAGGCGCGATGTTGTTCCCACCGCTGACCTATCCGGGCGTGTGGACCATTCCGCAGCTGATCATGCGTACCGGAATCATGTTCGCGGCGGGCGCCCTCATGTATCACTGGCGGGACGTGATCCCTGCCAGATGGTCGATCGTCGCGGTGTGCGTGGTCATCGTGTTCGCCGCCGGGCTGCTACCCGATTACCGCGTGGTCGCCGGGCTGCCGTTGGCATATGCCGTCATCGTCTCCGGCGCGCTCATCCGCAACAAGCGCATGAACCTGCGTACGGATCTGTCCTACGGGGTCTACATCTATGCGTTTCCCGTTCAACAGCTGCTCGCCACCTTCGGCCTCATCTTCCTGAGTCCGATTCTGTTCTTTGTGATTTCGACGGTGGTGACACTGCCGTTCGCGGCGATGAGCTGGTTCGTCGTCGAGAAACGCGCGATGGCGTTGAAGGCTCGTTTCAAGCGGAAGGCCCAGATGCGCGTACCGGAGCCGAGCCCGGCCGGCGACGTGAACGTGACTGGCAGTCAATAAGTTTGCCCAGATGGCCGGTGCCGGCTGTCGGCGCATATCGTTGAGGTGTCGTCAACTCGTTGGCATTAACCTGTTCTGCAGCCCGACGTAGAGTTCGCCGAGCAGCGCCGACCGTCTCACGGCTCTGGGCGCCGAGCCATCGCATCGCCGAAAGTTGTGCTGCGACAAGCGCGTCGGATTGAAGGGCGTCGGGTCACACGCCTATGTTATGGTCGCCGCCGTGGCAACCGGATTGTCGACCAAGGCCCGCCTGACGATGCGCTGGGTGCGCGCTGAATATTGGCTCGCGCGAAAGCTCCTACCCGACGTCTATTCCAATGACGCACTGATCACCTTCAACACCCATGGGTTCATGGATGACCCGGCGTTCCGGCGGGCCTACGAGCGTGGCGCACGCGCACTCGGTGAGGACCAGGACTGGTACCAGTGGCATTGGCGGGTACACGTCGGTCTCTGGGCGGCTGCCAACGCGAGCAAGCTCGAGGGTGACTTCGTCGAATGCGGGGTCAGCTACGGGTTCTTGAGCAGCGCGGTGATGGAATACCTGGACTGGGACCGGCTGGGCAAGACGTTCTATCTGCTCGACACGTTCACCGGACTCGACCCCCGCTTCGTCACCGCGGGTGAGCGTGAGTCAGGCGCACTTGAGACAAGCCAGGCGCACCTGAAAGACGGTCTCTATGTGGACTCAGTCGACAGCGTGCGGGCCAACTTCGCGGAATGGAAGAACCACCGCATCATCGTCGGAGCGGTCCCCGAGACTCTCGATCAGGTCGATGCAGACAAAGTCGCCTACCTGCACATCGACATGAACTGCGCGCCGCCGGAAGTCGCTGCACTGCGGCACTTCTGGCCCCGGTTGACGCCAGGGGCCTACGTACTGCTCGACGATTACGCGAACCGGGGACGCGAAGAGCAGCGAGACGCCATGGACGAGCTCTCGGTGGAACTGGGCGTGCCGATCTGCACCCTGCCCACCGGGCAGGGGCTGATCATCAAGCCGGCGCGCTGATCAGATCGTGTGGACCTCGGGCACGTAGAGGATCCACCGTCCGCCCTTCTCCTGGAACAGCCGTTCCTTGGCCATGATCTCTTCGGCATGGTTCCACGCGAACAGCAACGCGTAGTCGGGGTAGGGGTCGGTGAAGGCATCAGGCGGGCACACCGGGATCTTCGAGCCCGGCGTGACCCGACCCTGCTTCTCCGGCGTGGAGTCACACACCAGCGGCAGCAGGTCTGCCCCGATGCCGCAGTAGTTGAGCACCGTCGCGCTTCTGGACGTCGCGCCGTAGCCGACGACACGTCGGCCTTCCGAACGGATGTCGTGCAGCAGCGACACGAGGTCGGTCTTGATGCGGTTGACGTCGCTGGAGAACCTGACGAACGCGGCTTCTTCCTTCTCGGCGAGCCCGTCGGCCTTCTCCTGCGCGACGAATTTCTCGACGGCGGGGCTCGGTTCGAGGGCGCCGCGGCGCGCGACGGTATAGCGGATCGACCCGCCGTGCAGAGGCAGGTGTTCGGCGTCGACCAGCTCGAAACCGAAATGGGCCGCCATGGCCTGCACAGAACTGACCGAGAACAGGTAGATGTGCTCGTCGTAGATCTGGTCGAAATAGTTGTGCCTGAGGATGTCGGCGAGCGAGCGATCTTCGAATACGAACAGGCCATCCGGAGCGAGCAGGGTCCCGACCCCCTCGAATATCGAGTCGAGGTAGGAGATATGGCTGAACGTGTTCGCCGAGAAGATCAGGTTGGCATGACCGTGCTCGGAGTAGATGTCGGCGGCCGTCTCGGCGTTGAAGAAATCGGTGCGCACGTTGACTCCGTGGGAGCGGGCGACTTCACCCGCGCTGGCAGCCGGGTCCACCCCCAGGTGCCGCATCCCCGCCTCGCTGAGAGTCTTCAGCATGACGCCGTCATTGCTTCCGATCTCGACGACGAACCCGTCCCGGCCGCCGGGGCACGTTTCGATGATGTGGCGGGCCACGTCTTCGAAGTGCCTGCGGATCAGCAGAGAGCCGGATGCGCGGTACGGATAGTCGGCGCGATACATCTCATACGGAGGCACGGTGTCGAGTTGTTGGACCATGGTGCACGACGTGCAGGCACCGACAGCCAGTCGAAAAAACGGCACTTTGTCGGCGTCTTCGGGTTTGGCGAAGGCATTCGAGACGGGTTGGCGGCCGAGGTCGAAAACCTCGTGTAGCTCGCCACCGCATATCCGGCATCTGTGGTCGGTCAAAGTTGCCCCCTGTCTCGCACGCTGCTCGCCGATTGTGGTCGACATCGTGAGCCTAGACCCTTGCCCGTGTCGTAAACCGGTTTCGTCAATGGCATTTCATTGTCGTGGCAGCCGCCCGACGTGCGAATGACGAGGCGGCCAGATGTCGCCGCTAAGCAATTTGCCATGACAAGTGTCGGTCAAACCCTGGAAAAACTACGGGGATTCGATGCCAGAGCAACGGGCTGCGCGGGCGCGTGGTCAACGCGCTGCCGCGCGGACCTTGTTCTCGAACAGATCCGCCGTTTTGGCGATGCTGGCGGCCGGCGTCGTCATCCGGGTGGCGAGTTCACGTGCCCGGGCGTGGTATTCCGGCGCCAGGATTCGGCGCAGATCCTCCGTCAGTGAATCGCGGGTGGTTTTCGAAACACGGCGTGCTGTACCGACTTTCAATCGCCTGAGCTGATTGCCCCAGTAGGGCTGATCCGCGGTGCTCCAGAGAATGAGCGTCGGGACACCTGCCCGCAGGCTCGCCGCTGTGGTTCCCGAACCGCCGTGATGCACCACTGCGCGGCATGCGGCGAAAACCGTGGCATAGTTCGCGACTCCGATCACCTTTACGTGATCAGGGATGGTGACGTGGCTGAAGTCGGTGCCGCCGGCGCACACCAACGCGCGTTCGCCCAATTCCGCGCACGCTGTACTGATCATTTCCAGTGTTTCCGAGGGTGATTCGACAGGGATGCTGCCGGTGGCAAAACAGATCGGCGGTGTGCCCGACGCGATCCACGACGCCACCTCGTCGTCGTTGTCGGTCGACAGGCCCATGGTCAGCGCTCCGACAAACGGCCGTTGGCCGTTCCATTTCCTCCACTCCTCCGCCAGCCCCGGCACGCTGACGGCGTCGTAGGCCTGTACTTCCACTGACCCCCGATCAGGGATCCGGCGTGGTGCCGGACGAGTTGCTTTTGGCAAACCCAACTCTCGTCGCTGTGCATTCTCGACATCCTTTGTCGAGCGCCACAGCAACCATTCGGTCAGCGCGCCGGCGGAGCGGACCACCGGCGCGGGCAGCATCGGGACCAGTCGCCCATTGGGCCGCATCGGGAAGTGATGCAACATGACCAGCGGAATGTCGTAGAACTCAGCGACATTGGCGGCAGGTTGTTCGTAGTTCAGGCCGGTCGAGAGCAGGTCGGCTCCGTTGGCCAGTCCCATCAATGTGTCGCTGGTCTCGCCCCAGTATCGCGAGATCGGTTGCCAGAGCTCCTTCAGCGAACGCACCGGATGACTCATGAGCTCAGACCAGAAGTTGCGCAGGAACTCTTCGCGTAGAAACGCCTGCAGCGGTGGGCCATACGCGGCAGTCGAGAGGCCCGCGCCCTCGGCGAATCCGACCAGATCAGGGGGTACGGCCAGCTGAACGTCGTGACCTCTGCGCTGCAATTCGCATCCGACGCTGACGGAGGGTTCGACATCGCCGCGAGTGCCATAGCATGCCAGCACAAACTTCATGCGGGTCCCAGCCTTTCGGTTGTGGTGCGCGTCGAGGCGGCAGTGGTATGCGGCCATTATCGCTGGCTCTCCTACTGCCGCAAGGCTGTTCGGATTCTCCAATCCCTACCGGCAGCGCGGTCGGAGAGTATGAGTTAGAGCCGAGGGAGCAGTTTACGCGGAGTCGGAAATTGTGCCGAGTGATATTGACGGGTGAAATATCGGGACGGTTTGTGTGATTGTCCGAGGCGGCGAGAATTCACGCCGCGTGAGATACCTTGGAAATCAATAGATGTAGTGCTGTGACGGCGGCATCGGGTGTTGGCTTACGCCCTTTCTGCGCTGTTCGCGCAGGTATAGTCGGGCGCATGAACCTGGTCGAGTCGATCGAACGTGGCCTGGATTGGCTTGCCGAACCCAAGCGTCTGCCCGGGCGGTTCGAGATGGAGACCCAGCGTGGGCGGCGGCTGGAACTGGAGGTCGTCTCGTTCGCGCTCCGGATGCCGATCGCCGGTGGCGTCACGATGCGAATCCCGGTGTTCCTGATGGTGATGCCCGCTGGGTCGTCGCCGATCGAAGGGTCGCACGCCCGTCCAGAAGAGGGCGACGAGTAGCTGCAGCCGCGCGGCGGGCGTCACGGATCTCACCCGTCGGCGCCTGTTCTTGACCTGCGCGTACGCCGTTCCGTTACGGGCGGCAGCGCAGCCGTAAGCCTGCACCGCATTGTGCGACGACGGCGCGGGACACTGTTCCGTGCTTGCCGAGCGTGACGTGCGCCACATCGGGGATACCGTAAGTGTGCGAAGCGCATGCTGGCGGTGCTGTCGTCACGCAACCACGATTTCCTGGGACTTTGTTGGCATCCCGCAGTGGCGCTCGCGCTCTTCGCGATCCCATCACTGTGTCACCCAATGTTGCTAGATCCGTTCCCACGGTGGCGACCTCCAGCCGTGCCGAGTCCGCCGCGGTCCGCTCGGTGGATTCTGTGCGTTCGCAAGCAATACTCGCAATGGTCCGATGCCACAATCATCGAGCTAGCAACTCGCAAAACCGTAGGACCACCGCAGCTTCAGCAATCTTTTCGGACTGCGACGACAAGAGTGCATCCCGCACGCCTACTTTGCATTCATCTCCTGAAGCCTCACAGGCGTTCATTTGCCAGAACTACCATTCCATTGCAAATTTGCTGCAAAGGCCAAGGGGCGGCCGCCCGAAGCTCACAATGCATTCACAAACTTGTAAAACTCGCAATAGCTTGACGCGCCCGTGAATACCCGTGACCTGGTTAAATCCCCTGATCAGCGCGTTGCAGCTAATCCCTCGACCCGCGTAGACAGCATTAACCACCGTCGTGTACGGCGGGACTTCGGGGAAACCTCAGACGCCGCGATGCAGGCGGCCGTATGTTTGCGATATGTTTGCGATGTCCGCCTAAGTAGCCATGGAGAAACGTGAGCATCAATCCATTCGATGACGACAAGGGAAGCTTTTTCGTCTTGATCAACGACGAGGAGCAGCACAGCCTGTGGCCGGCGTTTGCCGACGTGCCGGCTGGTTGGCGGGTGGTATTCGGCGAGGCGGACCGCGCTGCATGCCTTGACTACATCGAGCAAAACTGGACCGATATTCGGCCGAAGAGCCTGCGCGAGAGGTTGGCGCAGGGCGGGGCTCTTGAGCGCTGAACCGCCTGGGTGGGGAAGTCGAATAATGGAACAAGACGACGGCGCATTGCCGCTTTCGCGCGGTCAGTTGGATATCTGGCTCTCACACGAAAGCGGCCTCGCGGGTACGGAGTGGCAACTCGGCCTTTTAGGACGAATCGACGGTTCTGTCGACCGCGAGCTTCTGCAGCGAGCGGTCCGGCAAGCTATGGACGAGGCCGAGCCCGCCAGGGCGGCGTTCTTCGAAGTCGACGGCCAGGTGGTCCAGAAGGCACTCGATTATTCGGACCTCGACCTTCCTTTTTATGACGTCCGGGATGCCGATGATCCGGTGCAAAAAGTCCGTGAAATTGCGTCGTCAATTCAGCACACGCCCTTGCCACTGACGGGCCGGCTGGTCAAATTCGCATTGTTCCGCACGCAGCCGAATGAATATTATTTGTTCGGACTCGGGCACCACATATCGGTCGACGGTTTGGGCATGGCCGTGGTCAGCCGCCGAATTGCCACCATCTACTCTGCACTGGTCGCGGGAGAACCGATTCCCGCGGCCTACTTTGGTTCGCTGAAGGACCTGGTCGACTGCGAGACGACGTACTCGTCGTCCAGCGAGTACCTGGACGACGAGGCGTACTGGAGCAACAACCTGCCGGCCGAGGGCGGGCTCGACTACGGGCTTCCCACTCCGGCCAGCGCCCATGACGCCTACACGCCGTCCGCATCCGTGGAAGTGGATCAAGCCGTTGTCGGCCATATCAAGCAGCTGTCCAAGAGCCTGCGTATCCGCCGCTACTCGGTGACGACCGCGGCGGTCGCACTGCTGGTTCGCGCGTGGTCCGCCAACAGTTCCGAGGTGGCCCTCGACTTCCCGGTCAGCCGGCGAGTGACCCCGGAATCGAAGACGCTGCCTGCAATGCTCGCGGGCGTCGCGCCGCTGGTGCTGAACACCCCACCGGATTGGACGGTCGGCGAGTTCTGCCGCCACGTCGACACCCGAATCCGCGAACTGTTGCAACACCAGCGCTACCCCGTGCACCTCCTGGAAGCGGGAGGCGGCGTGCGCGGCCCACGGCATGCGTCGAACCGGGTCGCGGTGAACTTCATACCTGCTCGTCTCACGTTGGATCTCGCCGGCGCGCCGGTGACAGTGTCGTACACGAACCACGGTCCGATGGGGCACTTCGGGCTCTTCTTCATCGGTTCCAGCGACCAACTGTTCCTCAGCACAGCGGGTGCGGGACAGCCGTTCGCGGATTTCGGAGTCGCTGATCTGGCGCAGCGCATCCAACGGGTGGTTACGGTGATGGCAGCCGATCCGGAGCGCCCGTTGTCTTCACTGGATCTGCTCGGCAGCGGCGAGCATGACCTGCTCGCGCAGATCGGCCATCAGGGGGCACTCAACGAGCATCTGCCCCACCTGTCGATACCAGATCTGTTCGACCGCTACGTGAATCGCGCCCCTGACGCGCCGGCCCTGACCTTCGAGGGCCACACCCTGACCTACCGCGAGCTGGACGAGGCCGCCAATCGGCTGGCGCACGTGCTCAAGGCGCGCGGCGCCGGACCGGGTGAACGTGTCGCGCTGTTGTCAGAGCGGTCGGCCAAGGCCGTGATCGCGATCCTGGCGGTGCTCAAGACCGGGGCGGCCTACGTGCCCATCGACCCCGTTGTCCCCGCGGCGCGAATCGATTTCATCCTCGCCGACGCGGCACCGATCGCCGTGATCACCAGCGCCCCAGCCAAGTCGCGTTTGCACGCGCACGACGTCACCGTCATCGACATCGACGACCCCGCGGCAGCCGAGCAGCCCGGCACCGCGCCGACCGGGCCAGCACCCGACGACATCGCGTACATCATCTACACCTCGGGCACCACCGGGACCCCGAAGGGCGTGGCCGTCACCCATCACAACGTGACCCGGTTGATGGCCGCGCTGGAGTCCGGGCTCCCGCACCCCGGGGTCTGGCCGCTGTGCCACTCCCTGGCGTTCGACGCCTCGGTGTGGGAGATCGGCAACGCGCTGCTTCGTGGTGGGCGACTCGTGGTCGTGCCAGAAGCCGTTGCCGGCGCACCAGAAGACTTCCACGCCCTGCTGGTCTCGGAGAAGGTCGACGCGTTCACCCAGACTCCGTCCGCCGTGGCGATGCTGCCGACCGAGGGTCTACAGTCCTCGGCGCTCGTGGTCGTCGGTGAGGCCTGCCCCGCCTCGGTGGTGGAACGATGGTCGCCGGCCACCCGCGTGATGGTCAACGGCTACGGCCCGACCGAGACCACGATCTGTGTGACGGTCAGCGATGCCCTGAAGCCCGGTGCGGCCGTTCCCATCGGCAAGCCCCTCCCTGGCGCTGCACTGTTCGTGCTGGACACCTGGATGCAGCCGGTTCCCACCGGTGTCGTCGGCGAGCTGTATGTCGCCGGTGACGGTGTGACGTGTGGATACCTGGGACGCTCCGGCCTTACCGCATCCCGCTTCGTGGCGTGCCCGTTCGGTGAGCCCGGCACGCGCATGTACCGGACCGGAGACCTGGTCCGGTGGGGCGATGACGGACAGCTGGAATACCTGGGCCGAGCCGACGAACAGGTCAAGATCCGGGGCTACCGCATCGAACTCGGCGAAGTGCAAGCCGCACTGGCCGCCGTCGACGGCGTCGAGAACGCCGTTGTCATCGCCCGCGAGGACCGCCCCGGCGACAAGCGTCTGGTCGGGTACATCACCGGGACAGCGGATCCGGTGGACGTCAGGACCCAACTGGCAGATCGACTGCCGCCGTACATGGTGCCCGTTGCAGTCGTGGTGTTGGAGTCGCTGCCGTTGACGGCCAACAACAAGTTGGACACCCGCGCGCTGCCCGCGCCCGAATACCAAGGTGCGGGCAGCGATTACCGCGAACCCACTACCGCGGTCGAAGAGGTCTTGGCCGATATCTACGCCCAGGTCCTCGGACAGGACCGCGTCGGCGTCGACGATCCGTTCTTCGACCTGGGTGGCGACAGCATCCTGTCGATGCAGGTTGTCGCCCGGGCCAGAGCCGCAGGCCTGCAGTGCCGGCCGCGTGACATCTTCGTCGAGCAGACCGTGGCCCGACTGGCTTCGGTCGTCAAGGTCACCGGCGGGGAAGCAGCGGTGGTCGACGAGGGCATCGGTTCGGTGGTGGCCACCCCGATCATGCGGTGGCTCAGCACTGTTGACGGCTCGGTAGACGAGTTCAACCAGACGTTGGTGTTGCAGGCGCCGACCGGGGTGTCCGAACCGGACGTGGCTGTGGTGCTGCAAGCACTGGTCGACAGGCATCCCACGCTCCGGATGGTCGCCGCGGACGTGAGGAGCGATTCGGGGCCCGCGGACGTGAGGAGCGAATCAGGTACAGCGCGCGGCGAAGCGAGCACCGAGCACAACGGCGAGTGGTCATTGACCGTGCCGGAGAAGGCAAGCGTGGTCGTGCATTCGGCGGATGCATTGACCGACGATGCGATCCGTGCCGCGAGGGCGCGGCTGAACCCGGCGACGGGGCAGATGCTCAGCGCGCTGTGGGTGCCCGCGACCGGGCAGTTGGCACTGGTCGTCCACCACTTGGCGGTCGACGGGGTGTCGTGGCGAATCCTCTTGGAAGACCTCAACATCGCCTGGGCCCAGCATCACAGCGGACAGGCAGTCGAGTTGCCGGCCGGCGGTACGTCCTTCGTCCGATGGTCGGCGCTGCTCGAGGAGTACGCGCGCACCGCGGAGGTGGAGAGCCAGGCGGACGCGTGGCAGCAGGTGCTGACGACGCCGCCCGCACTGCCCGCGACCACGGACACCCATGCCGAGGCCGGCCGGCTGTCCGTAGAGCTGGATCCCGAGACCACGCGCATGCTGCTCGGTGAGGTTCCCGCGGCGTTTCATGCCGGCGTGCAAGACATTTTGCTGATCGCCTTCGGGCTTGCCTGGGCCGAATTCCTCGGCGCGGGCAAGGCCCCTGTCGGTATCGATGTCGAGGGACACGGCCGTATCGAGGAGCTGGGCGGCACCGTCGATCGAGACATCGACCTGTCCCGGACGGTCGGCTGGTTCACCACCAAATACCCGGTGTCATTGGCTGTCGGTGGGGTGTCCTGGGCACAGGTGGCCGCTGGTGAATCGGCTCTTGGCCCGGTGGTCAAGGACGGTAAGGAACAGCTCCGGACCCTGCCCGACGGGCTGACCTACGGGCTGCTTCGCTACCTCAATCCCGATGTGGAGCTTGCCGGTTCGGATCCGACGATCGGTTTCAACTACCTCGGACGGCTCGGTGCCGGGGCCGGTGATCTCGCCGGCGATCTGTGGCGTATCGATTCGGCGAGCCTGCCGATGACGGACGTGGCCGCCGCGGTGCCAATGCCGTTGGCGCACACCGTGGAACTCAATGCGGGGACGTTGGACGGTGACACCGGCCCGCGTCTGCAGGCCAACTGGACATGGGCGCCGACGGCGATCGACGAGGAGCAGGTCGGCCGGCTGAGCCGGTTGTGGTTCGAAGCCCTGGCCGGAATCTGCGCGCATGTGCAACACGGCGGCGGTGGGCTCACCCCGTCCGATCTCGCGCCTGCCCGCTTGACTCAGCGGCAGATCGACGAACTGCAGCAGCAGTACCGAATCGCCGACGTGCTGCCGCTGACCCCGCTGCAGCAGGGGCTGCTGTTCCAGGCCAGCTTCCAGGCCGCAGCGGAGGACGCGGGAGATCCGGGGGACTCCCGCGACGACGTATATGCCGTTCAACTCGGCATCACGATGGCCGGTGCCCTCGACCCGCAGCGCCTGCGCGATGCCGTGCACGCGGTGGTCGACCGGCATCCGAACCTCGCGCCGCGATTCTGCGAGGACTTCGGCGAACCCGTGCAGGTTCTTCCGGTTGATCCGGTGATCGCCTGGCAATACGTCGAACTCGAGTCCGACGAGCAGATCGATCAGTTGTGCGCGGCCGAGCGGACCGCTGTGTGCGACCTGGCCGGTCAACCTACGTTCCGGGCGGCGCTGATCCGGACGGGCCACGATACCCACCGGCTCGTGATGACACTGCACCACATCGTGATCGACGGGTGGTCGCTCCCGGTACTGCTGCAGGAGATCTTCGCGGGCTACTTCGGGCAGCGGCTGTCCGCGCCCACGCCGTACCGTAATTTCGTCAGCTGGCTTGCCACCCAGGATCGCGATGTCGCCCAGGCGACGTGGCGCGAGGTGTTCGACGGTTTCGAAACCCCGACCCTCGTCGCGCCGCCGAGTCAGTCGGGGCCGCGCGGTGTCCAGTCGCATCGGGTGTCTGCCGAGATCACCCAGGCCCTCGGCGAACTCGCACGAGCACATCGCACCACCGTCAATACCGTGCTGCAGGCCGCGTGGGCGCAGATGCTGGCATCGCTGACCGGTCAGCACGACGTCGCATTCGGCGCCGCGGTGTCAGGCCGCCCTGCCGATCTCGCAGGCGCGGAATCGATTGTGGGCCTGCTGATCAACACCGTTCCCGTCCGCGCGACCATCACCGCGACCACCACCGTCGCCGAGCTGCTGGACCAACTGCAGCGCACGCACAACGACACCGTCGAGCACGAACACCTCTCGCTGGCCGAAATCCATCGCGCCGCGGGCCACGATCGGTTGTTCGACACCCTGTTCGTCTACGAGAACTACCCGCTCGACACCGGTGCGCTGCTCGGTGTGCAGGACCTGACGGTCACGGATTTCACCAGTCGCGAGTACAACCACTATCCGCTGTCCATGGTGGCGATGCCGGGCCATGAACTCGGTCTGCGCGTCGAGTTCGACACTGAGGTGTTCGACGAGGCGGCAGTCGACATCCTGGTCAAGCGCATGCATCACGTGCTCGAGGCCATGGTCGCCGACCCCACGCGACGGGTGTCCTCCATCGACGTGCTCGATTCCACCGAGCACGATCAACTCGACCAGTGGGGCAACCGCGCAGTGCTGGCCGAGCCGGTGACGGGTTCGCCGTCGATCCCGGCGTTGTTCGCCGAGCAGGTGGTGCGTGCTCCGGAGGCCGTCGCTATTACCTGCAGCGGGCGGTCATTGACCTACCGCGAGCTGGACGAGGCCTCAAACCGGTTGGCGCACTTGCTGTCCAGCCGGGGTGCCGGCCCGGGCGAGCGGGTGGCCCTGCTGCTTCCCCGCACCGAGGAGGCCGTCGTGGCCATCCTTGCGGTGCTCAAGACCGGTGCGGCGTACCTGCCGATCGACCCCGCGCATCCCGATGCCCGGATCGAGTTCACCCTCAACGATGCCGCACCGATCGCGGCAGTCACCACCGCGGATCTGCTCGGCCGGTTGACGGGGCCCGGGCTGCCCGAGATGTCGGTGATCGACATCGATGACCCCGACGTCGCCGCGAAGCCGGAGACCGCGCTGCCGGCTCCGACGTCCGACAACATCGCCTACATCATCTACACCTCGGGGACCACCGGTAAGCCCAAGGGCGTTGCGGTCACCCACCGCAACGTGACCCGGCTGCTGGAGTCGCTGGACGCCGAGCTGGCGCTGGGACAGGTGTGGACGCAATGCCATTCGTTGGCGTTCGACTACTCGGTGTGGGAGCTCTGGGGGGCGCTGCTCTACGGCGGCCGGTTGCTGATCGTGCCGGATGCGGTCGTCCGCTCACCCGAGGACTTCCATGCGCTGCTGGTCACCGAACAGGTGAGCGTGCTGAGCCAGACGCCTTCGGCGTTCTACGCGCTGCAGACAGCCGACACCCTGCAGCCTGAACTCGGACAGCAGCTGAAACTGCAGACGGTGGTCTTCGGCGGGGAAGCCCTTGAACCGCAACGACTGTCACCGTGGTTGCGCAGCCACCCAGGCATGCCGCGACTGATCAACATGTACGGCATCACCGAGACGACGGTGCACGCCTCGTTCCGCGAGATCG
The DNA here is from genome assembly GCF_002157835.1 of Mycobacterium dioxanotrophicus. Classification (NCBI taxonomy): domain Bacteria; kingdom Bacillati; phylum Actinomycetota; class Actinomycetes; order Mycobacteriales; family Mycobacteriaceae; genus Mycobacterium; species Mycobacterium dioxanotrophicus. The sequence continues at coordinate 247,958 of NZ_CP020809.1, forward strand.
GTGACGGCGACCTCGCCAATAGCGTCAGCCCCATCGGTGTTCCGTTGGAGCACTTGGCTTTCTTCGTCCTGGACGGTTGGCTGCGCCAGGTCCCGGTCGGGGTGGTCGGCGAGTTGTACGTCGCAGGCACCGGATTGGCGGCGGGCTACATCGGCCGTCCGGATCTGTCGTCGACCCGCTTCGTCGCGTGCCCGTTCGGCGGTCCCGGTGCCCGGATGTACCGCACCGGAGACCTCGTGCAGTGGGGCGCCGACGGGCAACTGCGGTACGTGGGACGTGCCGACAAGCAGGTCAAGATCCGCGGCTACCGCATCGAACTCGGTGAAGTGCATGCTGCGCTGGCCGGCCTGGCCGGGGTGGGTCAGGCAGCCGTCATCGCTCGCGAGGACCGGCCCGGCGACAAGCGCCTGGTGGGTTACATCACCGAGACGACGCCGGGAGCGATCGATCCGGTCGCGGCGCGCGCGACACTGTCCGACCGTCTCCCGACCTACATGGTGCCGTCCGCAGTGGTGGTGATGGACACGCTGCCGCTGACCGTGAACGGCAAACTCGACACCAAGGCCCTGCCTGCACCGGAGTATCAGGACGCCGAGCAGTATCGCGCACCGGTCAACGCCATCGAGGAGATCCTCAGCGGCATCTACGCCCAGGTGCTCGGGGTCGAGCGGGTCGGCGTCGACGATTCGTTCTTCGACCTTGGCGGGGACAGCATTTCGTCGATGCAGGTGGTCGCGCGGGCACGCGCGGCGGGCCTCATCTGCCGGCCGCGCGACATCTTCGTCGAGCAGACCGTCAGCAGGCTGGCCCGGGTCGCGACGTTCTCCGACAGTGAGACGACCGTCGTCGACGAGGGCACCGGCGCGGTGGTAGCCACCCCGATCATGCGGTGGCTGCACGAACTTGACGGCCCGACCGACCAGTTCAACCAGACCGTGGTGCTGCAGGCGCCGGTCGGGGTCACCGACGCCGACGTCGTCGTGGTGCTGCAGGCCCTGCTGGATCGGCACGGCATGCTGCGACTGACGAGCGACACAACGGAGACGGGCGAATGGTCGCTGACCGTTCCCGCGGTCGGCTCGGTCGATGCCGGCAGCTGTCTGCACGTCGTGGACGCACTGTCCGACGACGCCCTGCTGGCGGCGCGGTCGCGGCTTGACCCGGCTGCCGGGGCCATGCTCACCGCACTGTGGGTGCCGGAGACCCGGCGCTTGGCATTGATGGTCCACCATCTGGCCGTCGATGCGGTGTCGTGGCGAATCCTGTTGGAAGACTTGAACATCGCGTGGGCGCAGCACCGCAGCGGTCAGGAGGTGGCGCTGCCGGGCGGGGGAACCTCGTTCGCGCGGTGGGCGCGGGTTCTCGATGACCACGCCCGAGCCGATGCGGTTCTGAACACGGCCGACGCTTGGCGGCAGGTCACGGCCACCCCGGCCGCGTTGCCTGCCGTGCAGCCCGCGTTGGACACCTACGCGAACGCCGGGCAGTTGTCGCTGGAGCTGGATGCCGCGACCACCCAGCAGTTGCTGACCGAGGTGCCCTCGGCGTTTCACGCAGGCGTGCAAGACATCCTGCTGATCGCGTTCGGGTTGGCGGCCACCGAGTTCCTCGGTGCCGGTGACTCGCCGGTCGGTGTCGACGTCGAGGGACACGGCCGCGTCGAGGAGATCGGGCCGGGCGCTGATTCGCACATCGATCTGTCCCGCACGGTCGGCTGGTTCACCACCAAGTACCCCGTGTCGTTGGCCGTGGGCGGGATGAGCTGGGAGCAGGTGTGTTCCGGCGACACCGCGCTCGGACCGGTCATCAAGGCGGCCAAAGAGCAACTGCGTGCCCTGCCGGACGGCATGACCTACGGCCTGTTGCGTTACCTGAATTCGGACGTAGATCTGGGTGGTTCGGATCCGGCGCTCGGGTTCAACTACCTCGGGCGCCTCGGCGCAGGCGCCGGTGACCTGTCAGACGAGCTGTGGCAGATCGATCAGGATGCCGTGGCGGTGACCGCCGCAGCCACGGCGGTACCGACCCCACTGGGCCACACCGTCGAGCTCAACGCCGGAATCCTGGACGGCGGCAACGACATCGACGACGGTCCGCGCCTGCACGCGACCTGGACCTGGGCGCTGTCGGCACTGGACCACGCGCAGGTCACCCGGTTGAGCCAGCTGTGGTTTGACGCATTGGCCGGGATCTGCGCACATGTCCGCTCCGGTGGCGGCGGATTGACGCCGTCCGACGTCGCACCCGCGCGGTTGGACCAGCAGCAGATCGATGAACTGCAACAGCGCTACGACATCGCCGACGTGCTGCCGCTGACGCCGCTGCAGCAGGGACTGTTGTTCCACACCGGTGCTGCGCAGGGCCATGAGGACCTGTATTCGGTTCAGCTGGACATCAGCATGACCGGTTCGGTCGACCCCGACCGGCTGCGCGATGCCGTGCATGACGTGCTGAGGCGCCGCCCGAACGTGGTGGCCCGGTTCTTCGAAGATTTCGGTGAGCCGGTGCAGCTGCTCTCGGCCGAGCCCGAGCTGGCGTGGCAGTACGTCGAATTGGCCGAGAATGCTGATGTCGACGGGCAGATCGCCCGGCTGTCGGCCGCGGAACGTGCGGCGGTGTGCGATCTGGCGAACAAGCCGCCGTTCCGGGCCGCCCTGATCCGCACCGCAGTCGACCGCTACCGGTTCATCCTCACCAACCACCACATCGTGCTAGACGGTTGGTCGAAACCGATCCTGCTGCAAGAGATCTTCGCCGGTTACTTCGGTGCGCGGCTGCCCGCCCCGGTGCCGTACCGGAGGTTCGTCAGCTGGCTGTCCGACCAGGACAACGCGGCCGCCAGGGAGGCGTGGCGCAGGGTGTTCGCCGGGTTCGACACTCCGACGCTGATCGGTCCGCCCGGCCGCCTGTCACTCGGGCGGCGTGGCGTCGAGTCTTTCCAGGTCGATGCCGAGACCACCAAGGCCCTCGCCGATCTGGCGCGTTCGTGCCACACCACCGTCAGCACGGTGCTGCAGGCCGCGTGGGCCCAGTTGCTGATGTGGCTGACCGGCCAGCACGACGTCGCTTTCGGCACAGCGGTTTCCGGTCGGCCCGCCGACATGGCGGGCGCCGACTCGATGGTGGGTCTGCTGATCAACACGGTGCCGGTGCGGGCGACGATCACACCTGCGACCACCATTGCCAGCCTGCTCGACCAACTGCAGGGGGCGTACACCGATACCCTGGACCATCAGCACCTCGCCTTGGCAGAGGTGCACCGCGCGACTGGCCATGACCAGCTGTTCGACACGGTTTTCGTCTACGAGAACTACCCGATCGACACGGCTGCATTGCTGGGCGTGCACGAATTGGCCATCACTGACTTCGCCAATCGCGAATACAACCATTACCCGCTTTCGGTGCAAGCCGTTCCGGGTCATGAACTGGGCCTTCGCGTCGAATTTGACACTGACGTCTTCGACGCGGCCCGCATCGGCAGGTTGGTAAACCGGTTACGACGGGTACTGGTGGCCATGACCGCAGAGACGAGGGAGCAGTCATGAGCATCGACTCCAGTCGCACGTTGTTGTCGTTCGATCTACTCGACGACGGTGAGCACGATCAACTGGACGAATGGGGCAACCGGGCCGTGCTCACCGGGCCCGCGCGTACACCGGTGTCGATTCCGACCCTGTTCTCCCGTCAGGCCGTTCGCGCACCGCAAGCGGTTGCGCTCGTCTGCGGTGACCGGTCGTGGACATATCGCGAGCTGAACGAGACCACCAATCGGTTGGCGCACATGCTGGCCGACCACGGCGCGGGCCCGGGTGAAACCGTTGCGCTGCTGCTCCCGCGTTCGGGGCAGGCGATCGTGGCGATCCTGGCGGTGCTCAAGACGGGCGCGGCGTATCTGCCGATCGACCCCGCGCATCCCGATGCCCGCATCGAGTTCATGATGTCGGATGCGATGCCGGTGGCGGCGTTGACCACCGCGGATCTGCGGACCCGCCTGGACGGCACCGATGTGCCGGTGCTCGACATCGACGATCCCGCCGTCGACAGCAAGCCGAGCACGGCGCTGCCCGGCCCGAAACCCGACGACTTGGCGTATATGACCTACACGTCGGGCACCACCGGTGTCCCGAAAGCGGTTGCCGTCACCCATAACAACGTCACTCAGCTCGTCGACGGACTGCACGCAGACCTGCCTTCGGGCCCGGGTCAGGTGTGGTCCCAATGGCATTCGCTGGTATTCGACGTATCGGTCTGGGAGATCTGGGGCGCGCTGCTGCGCGGTGGCCGCCTGGTGGTGGTACCCGAATCGATCGCGAGCTCACCCGAGGATCTGCACAAGCTGCTGGTCGCCGAAAAGGTGACCGTGCTCTGCCAAACCCCTTCGGCGGCCGGGATGTTGTCGTCGGAGCACCTCGATTCGACGACGCTGGTGGTGGCCGGTGAGGCGTGCCCGACTGAGCTGGTCGACCGGTGGGCGACGCCCGGGCGGGTGATGATCAACGCCTACGGCCCGACCGAGGCGACGATCTACGCGGCGATGAGCAAACCGCTCAAGGCGGGATCGGGAGTGGCCCCGATCGGATCGCCGGTTCCCGGCGCGGCGCTGTTCGTGCTCGACCAGTGGCTGCGGCCCGCACCCGAAGGTGTGGTCGGCGAGCTGTACGTGGCCGGAACCGGTGTGGCGACCGGATATTCGCGTCGTCCCGGGCTGACGGCATCCCGATTCATGGCCTGCCCGTTCGGCAAGCCGGGCGACCGGATGTACCGCACCGGTGACCTGGTGCGCTGGGGCGATGACGGGCAGCTGCAGTACCTGGGCCGCTCCGATGAGCAGGTCAAGATCCGCGGGTACCGCATCGAACTCGGCGAGGTCCAGGCGGCCCTGGCCCGGCTCGACGGCGTGGATCAGGCGGTCGTGATCGCTCGGGAGGACCGGCCCGGTGACAAGCGGCTCGTCGGGTACATCACCGGCACCGCCGACCCCACCGCGCTGCGCGCCGAACTGGCCCAGCGCCTGCCCACCTACATGGTGCCTGCCGCGGTCGTGACCATCGAGTCGATTCCGTTGACCGTCAACGGAAAACTCGACAAGCGCGCGCTGCCCGCCCCGGAATACCGCAGCAACGGCAGCGACTACCGGGCCCCGTCGACCCCGGTCGAGGAGATTCTCGCCGAGATCTACGCCCAGGTGCTCGGACAGCAGCGCGTCGGCGTCGACGATTCGTTCTTCGATCTGGGCGGCGACAGCATCCTGTCGATGCAGGTGGTGGCGCGCGCCCGTGCAGCGGGTGTGTCGTGCCGGCCACGTGACATCTTCGTCGAGCAGACCGTGAGCAGGTTGGCCCAGGTCTCGAGGTTCACCGACGCTGAGTCGACGGTGGTCGACGACGGTATCGGCCCGGTGGTTGCGACCCCGATCATGCGGTGGCTGCAGACGGTGCAGGGCCCGGTCGACCAGTTCAACCAGACCTTGGTGCTGCAAGCCCCGGACGGGGTCACCGAAGCCGACGTGCTCGTCGTGCTGCAGGCCCTGCTGGACCGACACGCGACGTTGCGCCTGCAGGCGCCGATCGTGGACGGCGACTGGTCACTGCTGGTTCCGGACCAGGGTGCGGTCGCCGCACGCTCGTGCCTGCGCACCGTGGAGGCGCTGTCCGACGACGCATTGATCGAGGCGCGGTCCAGGCTGAACCCGGCGACCGGGGCGATGCTCAGCGCGGTGTGGGCCGCGGAACCCCGCCAGCTGGTGCTGATGATCCATCACCTCGCCGTCGACGGTGTGTCGTGGCGAATCCTGTTGGAAGACCTGAATATCGCGTGGGCGCAGCATCACAGCGGCCAGCAGGTCGAATTGCCTTCGGGCGGTACGTCGTTCGCCCGGTGGACGGCGCTGCTGGCCGACCATGCACGGGACACTGCCGTGGTAGAACTCGCCGACACGTGGCGCCGGGTGGCACAGACGCCTGCCGCGTTGCCTGCTGTCCAACCGGACATCGATACCTACGCCAATGCCGGCCAACTGTCGGTATCGCTCGACGCCGACACCACGAAGCAACTGCTCGCCGAGGTGCCCGCGGCATTCCACGCGGGCGTGCAAGACATCCTGCTGATCGCGTTCGGCCTGGCCTGGGCGGAATACCTCGGGACGGGCGCCGCGCCGATCGGTATCGACGTCGAGGGCCACGGCCGGGTCGAAGACCTCGCTTCCGATGTCGACCTGTCCCGCACCGTCGGCTGGTTCACCAGCAAGTACCCCGTCGCGCTCGCCGTCGGCGAGTTGTCCTGGGACCAGGTGACCGCCGGGGAGGCCGCGCTGGGCCCGATCATCAAGTCCGCCAAGGAACAACTGCGTGCGCTGCCCGACGGCGTCACCTACGGCCTGCTGCGGTACCTGAACCCCGATGTGGACATCGATGGGCTGGATCCGACCATCGGGTTCAACTACCTGGGACGCCTCGGTGCCGGGGCCGGCGAGCTGTCCGACGAACTGTGGCGCATCGACCAGGACGCGCTGACGCTCACCGGTGCGGCCTCGGCGGTGGCGATGCCGTTGATGCACACCGTCGAACTCAACGCGGGCACGGTGGATTCCGACTCCGGGCCCCGGCTGCAGGCCGGTTGGACCTGGGCGCCCTCGGCGATGGACCAGGCCCAGGCCGACCGACTGAGTCGACTGTGGTTCGAAGCGCTGGCCGGCATCTGCGCGCATGTGCGTAACGGCGGAGGCGGGTTCACGCCGTCCGATCTCCTCCCAGCGCGGGTGAGCCAGGAGCAGATCGACGATCTGGCACAACGGCACACCATCGCCGACGTGCTGCCGTTGACCCCGGTGCAGGAAGGCCTGCTGTTCCACTCGACCATCGCGCGGGGCACCGAGAACGATGTCTACGCAGTGCAGCTGGACATCACCGTGACCGGTGTCCTTGACCAGCATCGGCTGCGCGACGCCGTGCACGCGGTCGTCGCCCGCCACCCGAACCTCGCGGCCCGTTTCTGCGAACTGGCCGACGAGGCCGTGCAGATCATCCCAGCCGACCCGGTGATCGCCTGGCGGTACCTGGATCTGCGGGGTGACGACCTGACCCCCGACGACGAGATCGAGCGGCTGTGCACCGCGGAACGCGCCGCGGTGTGCGATCTGGTGGAACGGCCGACGTTCCGCGCCACGTTGATCCGGACCTCGGGCAATCAGCATCGTTTCGTACTGACCTTCCACCACATCGTCATCGACGGCTGGTCACTGCCGATCCTGCTGCAGGAGATCTTCGCCGGCTACTTCGGCCATCGGTTGCCCGCTGCGCCGTCGTACCGCAGCTTCGTCAGCTGGCTGAGCCGTCAGGATCGCGAAGCCGCGCGAGCGGCGTGGCGCGAGGTGTTGGACGGGTTCACCACGCCCACCCTGGTCGCACCGCCGGGCCATGGCGGGCCACGGGGTGTCGAGTCCTACCGGTTGTCCGCCGAGACCACGAAAGCGCTTGGCGAACTGGCTCGTTCATGCCACACGACCGTGAACACGGTGCTGCAGGCGGCGTGGGCTCAGCTGCTCATGGCCTTGACGGGGCAGCGTGACGTGGCATTCGGCACCGCCGTCTCCGGCCGTCCCGCCGAATTGCCCGGCTCCGAATCCATCGTGGGCCTGTTGATCAACACCGTGCCGGTGCGGGCGCACACCACCGCGACCACCACCGTCGCCGATCTGCTCGAGCAGTTGCAGCAGCACCACAACGACACCATCGAGCATGAGCACTTGGCGCTCAACGAGATTCATCACGTCGCAGGCCACGAGCAACTGTTCGACACGCTGTTCCTCTACGAGAGCTATCCGATCGACACCAGCGCGTTCGCCGGTGTCCACGAGCTGGCGGTCACCGAGTTCAACAACCGCGAGTACAACCACTACCCGCTGTCGGTGATGGCCCTGCCGGGTCATGAACTGGGCCTGCGCGTCGAGTTCGATGCCGAGGCGTTCGACGTGGCCGCCATCGAAGCGCTCGTGGAACGGTTCCAGCGGGTGCTGGAGACCATGACGGCCGATCCCACCAGACGGCTGTCGTCGATGGACGTCGTCGAACCGGGCGAACGCGACGTCATCGACACGTGGGGCAACCGCGCGCTGTTGTCGCAGCCGGTGGCTGTGTCGAAGTCGATTCCTGAGCGGTTCTCCGAGCAGGTGGCCCGCGATCCAGAGGCCATCGCGGTGACGTTCGACGGTCGCTCGCTGACCTATGCCGAACTCGACGAGGACGCCAACCGGTTGGCGAACCTGTTGGCGGTCTACGGCGCCGGCCCGGGGGAATCGGTGGCCCTGTTGGTGCCGCGGTCCGACGAAGCGATCGTCGCGATCCTGGCGGTGCTCAAGACGGGCGCGGCGTACCTGCCGATCGACCCGTCGGTACCGACGTCGCGGTTGGAGTTCATGCTCGCCGACGCCAAGCCGATCGCCGCGGTCACGACCGCGGATCTGCGTCCGCGCCTGGAGAATTCCGATGTGTTGGTCGTCGAGGTGGACGATCCTGACGATCCCGCGACCGCGATCTACCCGAGCACCACGCTGCTGCCGCCTGCGTCCGACGACATCGCCTACACGATCTACACGTCGGGGACGACGGGCGTGCCCAAAGGTGTTGCCATCACGCACAGCAACGTCACCCAGGTGCTGGAGAAGTTGCACCCCGACATGCCCGCAGGCCCGGGACAGGTGTGGTCGCAATGGCATTCGCTGGTCTTCGACGTCTCGGTGTGGGAGATCTGGGGCGCGCTGCTGCACGGCGCGCGGTTGGTGATCGTGCCCGAGCACGTCGCGGGCGCGCCCGATGATCTGCACAAGCTGTTGATCGCCGAACAGGTCACCGTGCTGTACCAGACTCCTTCCGCGGTCGGCATGTTGTCACCGGAAGGCCTGGAGAACACGGCGCTGGTCGTGGCTGGTGAAGCCTGCCCGACCGAGGTCGTGGACCGGTGGGCGACCGGGCGGGTGATGCTCAACGCGTACGGCCCGACCGAGGCGACCATCTACGCGGCGATCAGCGCCCCGCTCAAGAAGTCGTCCGGACCGGTCGTGCCGATCGGTTCACCGGTGCCGACGGGTGCCACGTTCGTGCTCGACGAGTGGTTGCGGCCGGTACCGGCCGGGGTGGTCGGCGAACTGTATCTGGCGGGGCGGGGCTTGGGCCTCGGGTATGTGAACCGGGCCGGATTGTCGGCGTCGCGGTTCGTGGCATGCCCGTTCGGCCAGCCCGGAGACCGGATGTATCGCACCGGCGATCTCGTGCAATGGGGTCCCGACGGTCAGCTGCAGTACCTGGGCCGCGCCGACGAGCAGGTCAAGATTCGCGGGTACCGCATCGAACTCGGCGAGATCCAGGCCGCGCTCGCCGATCTGGACGGTGTCGAACAGGCGGCGGTGATCGCGCGGGAGGACCGTCCGGGCGACAAGCGCCTGGTCGGTTATGTCACCGGATCCGCGGACCCGGCCGAGCTGCGTGGTGCGTTGGCTCAGCGCCTGCCCGCGTACATGATCCCGGCGGCCATCGTGGTGGTGCCTGCGCTGCCCTTGACGGTCAACGGCAAGCTCGATCGCCGTGCCTTGCCCGCCCCTGAATACCGCAGCGCAGGCACCTACCGGGCACCGGCGAACCCGGTCGAGGAAACCATCGCAGGCATCTACGCCCACGTGTTGGGTATGGACCGGGTCGGCGTCGAAGACTCGTTCTTCGACCTCGGTGGCGATTCCATCTCCGCGATGCGGGTGATCGCGGCGATCAACACGGCCCTCGACGCGCAACTCGCGGTCCGAACCCTGTTCGAGGCACCCACGGTGCGGGCGCTGAGCCACCAGCTCGACAACGCCGCCGAATCGGATGCGTCGCCGGGGGTCGGCGGCGTCAGCTTCGCGTCCGTGCACGGCAGCACCGATACCGGTGAGGTCCACGCGCGGGATCTGACGCTGAACAAGTTCATCGACAGCACCACGTTGAGGACAGCTCCGACGCTGCCGCGCCCGGACGGGCACGTCCAGACGGTGCTGCTGACCGGGGCCACCGGATTCCTCGGACGCTACCTGCTGCTGGATTGGCTCAAGCGGTTGCGACGTGTCGACGACACCGTGATCTGCCTGGTCCGGGGCAAGTCCGACGAGGATGCGCGCCGTCGTCTCGAGGCGACCTTCGACACCGACCCCGTCCTGCGCAAGCACTTCAAGGAACTGGCGGCCGAGCGCCTGCAGGTCATCGCCGGTGACAAGGGTGAACCGAATCTCGGGTTGGACGAGCAGCGATGGCACGAGCTGGCCGAACGTGTCGACCTCATCGTCGACTCCGCGGCGTTCGTCAACAGCGTGCTGCCCTACTGGGAGTTGTTCGGGCCCAACGTCATCGGCACCGCCGAACTGATCAGGTTCGCGCTCACCACCAAGCTCAAGCCGTACACCTTCGTGTCCACGTCGGATGTCGGACGCCAGATCGAACCTTCGAAGTTCACCGAAGACGCCGACATCCGGCAGATCAGCGCCACCCGTACCGTCGACGCCGGTTATGCCAACGGCTACGGCAACAGCAAGTGGGCCGGCGAGGTGCTGCTGCGCGAAGCCCACGACCTGTGTGGACTTCCCGTCGCGGTGTTCCGCTCGGGCATGATCATGGCCGAGCCGGCCTACGCGGGTCAGCTGAATGTGTCCGACACGGTGACTCGGATGGTGCTGAGCATCGTGGCCACCGGTTTGGCGCCCGAGTCGTTCTACGAGCTCGGCGACGGTGGCACCCGTCAGCGAGCCCACTTCGACGGTCTGCCGGTCGATTTCGTCGCGGAGGCGATCATCACGCTGGGCTGGCAGGTGGCCCGGTCGGCATCGGCGCAGTTCGAGACGTACCACGTGATGAACCCCCACGACGACGGCATCGGGATCGATACCTACGTCGACTGGCTCGTTGAGGCCGGGTATCCGATCGAACGGGTCGCCGACTTCGGGGAATGGTTGCAGCGGTTCGAAGACGGACTGCGTGCGTTGCCGGAACAGCAGCGGCAGAACTCGGTGCTGCAGATGCTGACGGTGCTGCGGCAGCACACCGACGATCTGCAGCCGCCGGCACCGACCCGCGGCTCGTACGCGCCCGCGGACCGCTTCCACGAAGCGGTGCGAGCGGCGAATATCGGCAAGGCCAACGACATTCCGCACGTCTCGGCGCCGGTGATCGTCAAGTACGTCACCGACCTGCAGCGGCTCGGATTGCTCTGACCGATGTGGAGCCAAATTCTCGGCTGGGCACTGTTGGTGGCATTGAACCCGATGCTGCTGGGCGGCATCGTGCTGGTGATCTCACGGCCCCGTCCCGAACAGAACCTGTTCGCGTTCTGGGTGGCCTGTGTGGTCGTGAACGTGGTGACGTTGACGGGTGCGGTGATAGCGCTGCACAGCGTGCCGTCCTTCGCCGCGTTCGCGCAGGGACTGTCCACCCGCGACCCGGAATCGGGGATCCAGCCCCTGGCGCTGTGCACGGGAGTGCTCGCGCTGGGTATCGCCGTGTTCATGGCGGTGCGCAGCCGGGTGCGGCCACGGGTCGCGGCCTCCACGTCCGGCCGCGGTGAATCCACGGTCCTGGTCTTGGAATCGGATGAGCGGGACACCGACGCACGCCGCCCGGGCCCCGTCAGGTCCGCGCTACATGCGGTGGCGTCTCCGGTCGTCCGGTTGATGACGCGGGCGCGCGACGAGTGGGACAGCGGAGCGCTGTGGGTATCGATGGCGCTGTCGCTGATTTATGTGCTGCCACCCCCGTTCATCCTTGTGATCAGCACGGTGATCGTCGCGTCGGCGACCCCGATCGTCACGCAGCTGGTCGCGGTCCTGGTGTTCGTCGCGGTGATGCTCGTGGTTTTCGAGATCGCCCTGCTCAGTTATGCGATCGTCCCGGCCAAGACACATGCGGTGCTGGAATTGGTGCACGGGTGGGCGTTGGTGCACCGCACACAGATCCTGATCGTCCTGTTCGGTCTGGTGGGGATCTGGCAGGTGCTCACGGGCGTCGGCATTGCGTAAACCCGGAACCGCCGCGTGGATTGCCTGCACGGCGGTCCTCGTCGGCGTCGGCGGAGCCCTCGGCGTACCCGCGGTGCACGCCGATCCGGAAAGTCCGCTGCTCCCACTGATCGACGCCGCAGCGCAGCGCCTTCAGACGGCCGACGCCGTGGCCGCGTACAAGTACCGCGCCGGTGGCGCGGTGGACGACCCGAAGCGTGAGCAGCAGGTGATCGATGCTGTGACGGCGGCAGCCACGGCCGCCCACATCGATCCGGGCTACGTCGGCAACGTCTTTCGCAACCAGATCGACGCGACGAGTTCCGTCGAGTACTCGCGGTTCGCGCAATGGAAGATCGATCCTGCTGCGGTGCCGGCCGCGGCGCCGGACCTGTCCGAGACGCGTGCGACGATCGACCGGCTCAACCAGACCATGGTGCGGGAGATGGCCGCACAGTGGGATGACCTGCACTCACCGTCTTGCGCCGCGGACCGCGACGCCGCACTGAGCGCCGTCACCACCTCCCGGGAGCTCGACCCGGTCTATCAGTCCGCGCTGGCGTACGCCACGCATGCGTATTGCCCGTGAGGGCGCCGCGGCGTCAATCGTCCTCCCACAACAGCAATTGACGCACGGCCGGTCGGGACCCGTAGGGCTGCAGCATCCGACTGGCCGGACGCGGGCGCACCCGTTGCGGCCACCAGAACCAGCGCCCGAGCAGTGCGGCGATGGACGGCGTCATGAACGAGCGCACGATCAGCGTGTCGAACAGCAGGCCCAGCGCGATCGTGGTGCCGATCTGACCGAGCACCCGTAGGTCGCTGAACGCGAACGACGCCATGGTGAAGGCGAACACCAGGCCGGCAGCGGTGACCACCCCGCCGGTGCCGGCCATGGCCCGGATGATGCCGGTGTTGAGGCCTGCCGCGACCTCTTCTCTGAATCGGGATATCAGCAGCAGGTTGTAGTCGGATCCGACGGCCAGCAGCAGAATCACGGCCAGTGCCAACACAACCCAGTACAGCGGGATGCCGAGGATGTCCTGCCACACCAGCACCGAGAGCCCGAACGACGCGCCAAGCGACAGCGCCACGGTGCCGACGATGACCAGCGCGGCGACCAGGCTCCGCGTGATGAGCATCATGATGAGCAGGATCAGGCTCAGCGCCGAGATACCGGCGATCATCAGGTCGTACTTGGCCATGTCCTGAATGTCTTTGTAGGTCGCGGCCGTTCCGCCGATGTAGATGTGCGACCCGGCCAGGGGCGTGCCCTTCACGGCTTCCGCGGCGGCGTGCCGGATCGCGGCGATGTGCGAGATACCTTGGGGCGTCGCGGGGTCGACATCATGGGTGATGATCATGCGGGCGGCCTTGCCGTCCGGGGACAGGAACAGTTTCAGGCCACGCTGGAATTCGGGGTTGGTGAAGGCTTCGGGCGGCAGATAGAAGGAATCGTCGGTCTTCGCGGCGTCGAAAGCCTGGCCCAGCGCGGTGGCGTTCTGAAGCGCCGCCGCGGTCTGGTCATAGATTCCCGATTGCGTGGCGTAGTTGGTCATCGTCAGGTCGCGGTTGGTCTGCTGGCTGGCGATTTGTGGCGGGATCAGCGCCAGCAGTTTCGGTTGCAGCTGGTCCAATTTGTCCAGGCTGGCCGTGACATTTCCCAGCTGGTCGGTGAGCGCGTCGATCCCGTCGAGCGCGTCGAACAGCGACCGCAGCGCAGCGCACATCGGGATGTCGAAACAGTGTGGCTCCCAATAGAAGTAGTTACGCAGGGGCCTGAAGAAGTCGTCGAAGTTGGCGATCTTGTCGCGCAGATCCTGTGTCACGGCGACGGTTTGGTGGAACGCTTCGACCTGGTCGTGGGTGGCCGCGGCGCTCTGCTGCTGCAGGGCGTACTGCTGGCGCAGGATGCCGATGGTCTTGTCGATCTCGCCGACCTGCTTGAGCAGGTCTTGGGCGCGGTCCTGCTGATACTTGAGATTCTGGATCTGCCCGGCGCTCTGGGCACTGATCTGGAACGGGATCGAGCTGTGGTCCAGCGGCGTGCCCAGCGGGCGGGTGATGGACTGCACCTGCGCGACGCCGGGGGTGTGGAACACGGCCTTGGCGACGCGCTCCAGCAGGATCATGTTGGCCGGGTCCCGCAGGTCGTGGTCGGACTCGATCATCAGCAGCTCCGGATTGAGCCGGGCTTTCGAGAAGTGGCGTTCGGCCGCCGTGTATCCGACGTTGGACGGCGCACTCGCGGGCATGTAGGAGCCGACGTCGTAGCTGGTCTTGTAACCCGGCAGGGCCACGAGACCGATCAGGGCCACCCCGATCGTCACCACCAGAATGGGGCCGGGCCAACGCACGATGGCTGTGCCGATCCGGCGCCATCCGCGCGTGCGGGTGCTGCGTTTCGGCTCGAGCAACCCGACCTGGCTACTGAGCGTCAGCACTGCCGGTGCCAGCGTGAGGGCCGCGACGAGGGCTACCAGGACACCGATCGCAGCCGGAATGCCGAGGCTTTGAAAGTAGGGCAGGCGCGTGAAGCTCAGGCAGAAGACCGCGCCCGCGACCGTAAGGCCCGAGCCGAGGACCACGTGGGCCGTCCCGCTGTACATGCTGAAGTACGCGGTCTGGCGGTCCTCCCCGGCGCTGCGGCCCTCGTGGTAGCGGCCGAGGAGGAATATCGCGTAGTCGGTGCCCGCGGCGATCACCAGCAGCGTCAGCAGATTGGTGGAATATGTTGACAGACCGATGATCCCGGTATCCGCCAGGAAAGCCACGATGCCGCGGGCGGCGGCCATCTCGATGAGCACGGTGATCAGCACCAGGATCATGGTGACCACCGAGCGGTAGACCAGCAGCAGCATGATCGCGATGACCAGGATGGTCAGCAGCGTGACCTTGGTTGTGCCTTCGTTGCCGACTTCGAATTGGTCGGCGACCTGTGGTGCCGCACCGGTGACGTACGCCTTGACACCCGGTGGGGCCGGTGTGTGGTCGACGATGGCGCGAACCGCGTTGACCGACTCAAGGGACAGCGCCTCGCCTTGATTGCCTGCCAGGAACACCTGAACGTAGGCGGCCTTGCCGTCGGGGCTCTGTGAGCCCGCCGCTGTCAGCGGATCACCCCAGAAGTCCTGGATGTGCTGGACATGCTTGTGGTCCTGCGATATTCGCTGAACCAGGGTGTCGTAGTAGGCGTGCGCATCGGCACCGAGCGGCTGGTCGCCCTCCAGCACGATCATGGCCGCGCTGTCGGAATCGAACTCGCCGAAGACTTCGCCGATGCGTTTGAATGCCTGCAGCGACGGCGCGTCGGGCGAACTCAATGCGACGTTGTGGGCCTCGCCGACCACTTCCAGCTGCGGCACCAGCACGTTGGTTATCGCCGCGACGGCAAGCCAGAACAACACGATCGGCACCGAAAGCCGGCGGATCGTCTTGGCCACCCTCTGGCCGCTCATCCGGATTTGTCCAGGCAGTAGGTGTAGGCGTTCAGGGTGTTGACCGATCTCTCGTCTTTGACCGCGTCGTCGATGGTGATCCGGCAGCCGATGGAATCGCTGTCGCCCTGGGCCTGGACGTTGACGAACACCGCGGGATCGGTGGTGGTGGTGTCGTAGGACCACGGCAGCGGGGCATCGACGACGAGCTGCGGTTGGGCGTGGACGTCCAGGTAGTTGATCGACGCCACGGTTCCCGGCGGACCGAAGACCTCAAGTACCACATGCTTGGGGTTGAACGGAACGATCTCGCTCGAGAGGTCGCTGGGGGTTCCCGTGTGCGCACCACCGAAAGCGCCGTGCAATCGGTATACGGAGAATGCAGCGATGGCGATGACCCCGAGTGCGACCACCAGCATCCAACCCCGCTTGACCGAGCTGCCAATCGAAAGTGTCCGCACCCGTTCGCCTTTCGATAACCGGGACGCGATGGCTGGGGTTGGAGTGGTCCTTTCCGCGCGGTGGGAAACAACCGCTCTGAACGGTACGGTACGGTACAGGACTGCCGTGGGCAAGGGGTTGTCAGCGGCGATTTCGAGCGAGCGCGGTCTTACTCGACCGGACGGGTGAGGCTCGGGATCATGACATTGTCGACCAGTGCTTGCACCGTCTCCGCGGTGGGCGGCCGGTTCGGGATGATCGACCGGTAGATCAGGTAGCCCGGCATCAGATCCCACAGTTCGTCGCTGATCGCGGATTCGCTGATCTCGCCGCGCGCGACGGCCTCTCGCAGGATCAGCTCAAGCATGGCTTTGCGCTGATCGAGGAACTGGTGCTGCATCGCGTCGCTGAGGGCGGGGTCGCGCGACACCTCGGTGAGGACCGCGCGGATGGTGGTGCCGTGCTGGTGGGCCTGTTCGCAGATCACCTGACCCACGCGCAGCAGATCTCCGTGCAGCGAGCCGGTTTCGGGCGGGACGGCGACCTGGCGGATGCCCTCGATGAAGGCGGCCAGTACCAATTCGCCCTTCGAGGGCCAGCGTCGGTACACCGTGGCCTTGCTCGCGCGGGCAGTCGCGGCCACGGCGTCCACGGTCAGTCGGTCGTAGCCGTGCTCCTGCAGCAGCCGCAGCGTGATGGCGAGCAGCTCTGCTTCGCGCGGCGACCATGGCGAGGATTCCGCGGCGACGTCGACGGTCCGGGACACAGCGCCCACCATAGATCCACCGGGACAGTACGGTCCAGGACCGTACTCTTCGGCAATAGGTCAGTGCCCCAGATGGATCTGGACGCCTTGGGTCCGCAACTGGCCGAAGCTGTAGCTGAACTCGCCGCGGTGCCCGACCGAGACGACGTAGCGGTCTTGGCCTTCGGTGACGGGAAAACTGAACGAGAAGGTGCAGTTGGCGCTGTTGCCCTTACCCTGGCCCAGCGCGGTCGTGGCAAGGATCTCGCCCTTGCCGTTCTTAACGATTACTTGCGTGTCTCGGCCGACGTCGGAGTACCCGTTGGCGCCTTGACAGGTTGCGCCGTCAGACGCGATTGCATCTACGCCCGCGCTGTCGGTCACGACGAAAATGCCTGAGACCGTTGCGCTGTCAAGCGTGTGGAAGCCCTGGGTGAACTGTGGGCAGAACGAGTCGACGGCGATCTTGTCGGCAGGCACGCCTTGCTGCGGTCCGCCGTCTTCGAGCTGACGGCAGACTTGATGCCCGTGCGCGACGGCGTTGGCATCGGAGTTGAACTGGTTGGTCAAACCCGCTTCCTTCAGCGCCGAGAGGTACCCGGTTTCCGGCGGGGGAGGTGGGCGGCGGGCGGCCATCAACAGCACCCAGGCGACCACCGCGACCATGACGAGGATGACGGTCGCCGCCCCTGTTCCCAGCCACGTCGAGCGGATGCTCGACCGGGAGGCGGGCAACTCGACGTAGTCCGGCAGCATCCGGCCGCCATCGGGGTCCGACGATTGGGCCCGGCCGTCGCGGACGCGGTTCGTTGGGTGACCTGCGGCGTAGTACCGGCCTTCGTGGCGCGCCGTGGGATCCGGCCGCCATCCTGTCGGCGACGTGGACTCCTGCACTCGACCGCAGCGATCGCACGTGCCGCTGCGGTCGACTTCAGCACCGCAGAACGGGCAGTTCATCGGATCCGCAATTCATCATCACTACTGTTATATGTCGGTCAGATCCGATTCGAGTGCGGGCGGGGCTGATTCGCGCGGAACTGTGACCCACATCGGCGAATCCCGCCCGGCCGGCGAAGAACGCCCGGAACATTGTTGGGATCGGTAGCTGCGGTGACGCCCTGTACTGGATGTGCAGGCAAAGCCGCGGCGCGGCGCCCGACGAAAGGATCTGACGATGAATCGAGTTGCACGGCTCGCGGCGACCGCGGTCATGACGGGCGCCGTGGCGGCCGGCCTGGCGCTGAATGCGGTTGCCGCCCAGGCCGACCCGTTTCCCGCTGAGCCGCACAGTTGGTGCCCGGGCCAGGCGTTGCCGTTCAACAACCTTCAGTGGGATATGGGTGTCTGCCACACGTGGTACATCGTCCCGTTCGGCCAGGGCAACGTGCGGATGGTCGACCTGAAAGGCAACCCCCTGGACAGCTTCATCTCCGCCGACGGGCCGGCGCCGATGCTCACCCCACCGCCGCCTCCGCCTCCGCAGCCTCCGCACCCGTTCTGCACCCCGCGCGGCTCGTTGATCATCATCCCGCCGATCTGCGACGAGATCGGCTACTGATTGGTCGCGTTGGTCGTGCGCGTGTCGAAGACCAACTCCTGCGCGGTGGCGAGGCCGGTGGCGATCGCTCCCGTCAACACCGCATCCTCGCCCAGCTGACCGGCGACGATCTCGGGGATCACCGGAGTGGTGGCGGCCAGCGCCGTGCGGATGGGTGCCGCGAGCAGGTCCGCGTTGCTGCCGATGCCGCCGGCCAGGATGATCAGCGACGGATCCAGGATCGCGATGATCGCCGACACCACGAAAGCCAGCCGAATCGTCTCTTGCGCAACCACTTCGAGGGCCACCGGGTCGCCTGAGCGAGCCAGCTCGAAGACGGCCTTGGCACTTCGGACGTCGGTCAGACCGGCGTCGTGGGCGGCCGCCACCACGGCCTGCCCCGCCACGGCGGCCTCCGCCGATGCCGGTCCCGGCGTACCGCTCACCTTGAACGCCAGATCCGAGATCTCACCGGCCGCACCGCGGGTGCCGCGGTAGATCTGCCCGTCCAGCACGAACCCCATGCCCAGGCCGGTGCCGACGGTCAGGCAGGCGAACGTGTCCACCCCGACGGCAGCACCTGCCGCATGCTCGCCTGCCGCGCAGAGATTGGCGTCGTTCTCGACCATCACGATCGAACCGCTCTGATCCAGGCCGGCGATGAGCTCGTGCAGCAGGCCCCGTCGCTCCCAGCCCGGGAGATTCGGAGCGCGACGCACCGTTCCGTCTTCCAGGTCCGGTACGCCTGGGGTGCCGACGACGGTGACGACGACATCCTCGGCGGCAAGGCCGGCTTTCGCG
This sequence comes from Mycobacterium dioxanotrophicus, assembly GCF_002157835.1. Classification (NCBI taxonomy): domain Bacteria; kingdom Bacillati; phylum Actinomycetota; class Actinomycetes; order Mycobacteriales; family Mycobacteriaceae; genus Mycobacterium; species Mycobacterium dioxanotrophicus. Next base: position 266,929 of record NZ_CP020809.1, read on the forward strand.
ACACAACGCTCGGCGCAGGTGAGCACTGTGCGCAGCAGCGCTGAGCCCGAACGGCACCTGTTGGGTTCGTCGATGCGCGCCACGATGCGTCCCGCCAGATCTGCGACAGCGACCCGAATCTGCTGTCTGCCGATATCGATACCGACGACATGTCCTGCATCCGAGACGATTTCGTACACCACGGGCGCACGTCCGGGTTTCGACGGGCCCATCCCGGCCGGCCGCACGAGGCCCTGCGCCTCAAGGTCCGCCAATGCCTGTCCCACGGTCGGCTTCGACAGTCCGGTGGCGGCGGCCAACTGCGGCCGGCTCGCCTCGCCGTGCTCACTGAGGCGGCTGAGAATCAGACGCTGATTCAGTGCCCGCATGTGTGCGGGTGTGCCTATCTCACGTCCGCTGTTGCTCGTCACGTGCAGATTCTCCATCTCGTGTGGCGACGGCCCAATCTGGGATCTTCCCCCGACAGATTCTATGTGTTAAGAAACTTTACTAACACTTAGCGCGGAGGTTGACAATGACTTCGAATCCCGGTTATCACGTGAACGCTCCGGCCACGCCCTCGCCCGATCTGGAACGCAAGATCGGCCCGCTGCAGGCGACCGCGATCAACATGACCCAGATGTGCGGCATCGGGCCGTTTGTCACCATCCCGGCGATGGTGGCGACCATGGGCGGCCCGCAAGCGATGTTCGGATGGCTGATCGGCGCCGTGCTCGCCGTGGCAGACGGATTGATCTGGGCCGAGTTGGGCGCAGCGATGCCGGGAGCCGGCGGAACGTACATCTATCTGCGCGAGGCCTTTCAATACCGGACGGGCCGGCTCATGCCGTTCCTGTTCGTCTGGAGCGCTGTGCTGTTCATCCCGTTGATCATGTCGACCGGGGTGATCGGGCTTGTCCAATACCTCGGCTACCTGCTTCCTGGAGTTGTCGCCGACGGCGGCCTCACCGTGCTCGGCCACGTCATCGGTGCGGTCATCACGCTGCTCGTCGGTGCTGCGCTGTTCCGACGGATCGGAGAGATCGGGAAGCTCACCACAGGACTGTTCGTCGTCATGCTCCTGGCGGTGCTCGCCACGATCGTCGCGGCATTCAGTCATTTCGACCACACGCAGGCATTCGCGTTCACGCCGGGGGCATTTCAGTCCGGCGGCGCGTTCTGGGCCGGACTCGGTGCGGGGCTGATCATCGCGATCTACGACTACCTCGGATACAACACGAGTGCATATCTCGGCGGTGAGGTCGTCGACCCCGGCCGGACGATTCCGCGATCGATCATCATCTCGATCCTGGGCATCGCGGGTCTGTACCTGCTGATGCAGATCGGTGTGCTCGGAGCGATTCCGCTCGAGGAATTGAAGAGCGCGACGTCTGTGGCATCGACTGTGCTGGAGAACTCCTGGGGTGCGACCGCGGCGCAGGTGGTGACGGCACTGATCGTCATCGCGGCCGTCGGATCGGTGTATGCCGGGCTCCTCGGCGGATCCCGGGTGCCTTTCGAAGCGGCGCGCGACCACGTATTCCTGCCGGTCTTCGGGCGGGTGCATCCGAAGCTGCGGCTGCCGACCGCCGGCGTTGTGACCATGACGGCCATAACCCTTGTGGGGACGCTGTTCTCGCTCACCGTGGTCATCAACGCCGCTGTCGCGACGCTGGTCATCGTCCAGTCCCTGGCCCAGGTAGCCGCCATCGTCGTACTGCGGCGCAGGCAGCCCCACCTGAAGCGTCCCTACCGGCAGTGGCTCTACCCGGTGCCGACTCTGGTCGCCCTCGTCGGCTGGGTTTACATCTACGTATCGTCGACGTGGCAGTCGATCGGTTTGTCGATCGGCTGGATGATCCTGGGGGCCATTGGTTTTCTGGTCTACGCACGCACCGAGAAAACCTGGCCATTCGGCCCCAAGCCAATTCACGAGGGCTTCGCGTCCGCAGCTGAAAAGAGGACTCAATAGCGCACCCGCCGATCCAGGCTAGTTAGCACACTGACTCTGCGTCCACGGCGCAAATCGCGAGAAACCAACGCCCTCACCGCAGGGTCAACGGTGAGACGTGTCACTCGATCAGGTTGCGCACGAATGGTTTCGGGCCGAGGAAACTTGTCGGACCTGAGTGCAATAATGGGTGTCATGCCATCGGGCGCAATATCTTTCGACGCTGACGCGGTCAGTCCCGCGCAGCGGTTGGAGGTGTTGATCGACGAATTGTCGGAGTTGTGCGGGCAACGCAACGCCATCGACGGACGCATCGTCGACATCGTCGCCGAACTGGAGCGCGACGAATTGTGTGGCGCCACCGGGGCCCGCTCCATCACGGCGTTGGTGGCCTGGAAAACCGGTGTCACCCCGAACAACGCCGACACGATCGTGGCGGTGGCACGCCGCGCCGAGCAATTCCCCCTCTGCACCCAAGCCCTGCGGGAGGGCCGGTTGTCACTCGATCAGGTCGGGGTGATCGCCGACCGCGCCGCCGACGGCTCCGATGCGCACTTTGCCGAGCTGGCGGCGGTGGCCACCGTGGCCCAATTACGCACCGCGATCAAACTCGAACCCAAGCCCGAACCCCAACCCGATCCCGACGCGCCCACTGAGCCGGAGCCGGTGGCGCCGGAGCCGAAACGCTCGTTCACCAAAATCGAGCACGACGACTACACGACCTACCAGATCACCCTGCCCCGGCTGGAGGCAGCGAAACTCGATGCCGGGATGCGGTCGCATCAGGAGGCGCTGATCGCGGCGTGGAAACGCGACGACGACGAAGGGGACCAGGTATCGGAACAGGCACCACCCTTCCCGAATGCTGTCGATGCGTTCATGAGCCTCGTGGAGGCCGGCTGGGACGCGGACGTGGAGCGCCGCCCGCACGGGCAGCACACCACCGTCGTCGTCCACGTCGATCTCGACAAAGATGGCGAGAAACCCGTCGCCGCCCTGCATCTGGGCCCCGTGCTCACCGACGACGAACGGCGTTACCTGACCTGTGACGCCACCTGCGAAATGTGGTTCGAACGCCACGGGCAACCCATCGGCGCGGGACGTGCCGCCCGCACCGTCAACCGCCGGCTGCGCCGCGCGTTGGAGCACCGCGACCGGTGCTGCGCCGTCCCCGGCTGCGGAGCCACCCGCGGCCTACATGCGCACCACGTGCGGCATTGGGAGGACGGCGGCCCCACCGAGCTGGACAACATGGTCTTGCTGTGTCCCTACCACCACCGGTTGCACCACAAGGGCGGCATCACCATCACCGGCCCCGCCCACCAGCTCAGGGTCACCGACGCCACCGGCCGCGCACTGCACCGGGGTTCGCTGGCCCGGCCACCGACCACACCCCCACCCCAGGTGCCGCCCTATCGCGGGCCGACCGGCGAACGCGCCGACTGGTGGTGGTACACCCCCTTCCAACCCCAACCACCACCATCGCCCAATTAACCTCGGTAGACGGTCTTTCCGCCAACGATGGTCTCGACTGCGCGCAGAGTCCCGACGTCCTCGGCGGTGAAGATGTCCTGGTCGAGGATCACGAGATCGGCCCGCATGCCTTCCGAGATGCGGCCGGCCCGATCCTGACTGTTGGCGTAAGCGGAGCCCGCGGTGTAGGCATCGATCGCCGACCGCAGTGAGATGCCTTCCTGCGCTTGCAGAGGGGTATCGAAGACACCGTCGCCGATCGCGTGTGGATCGGCATGCGTGCCGGTGCGGTGCACCGCGGTATGGATGGCCCACAACGGATTCGGGTCCGTCACCGGCCAGTCGCTGCCCATCGCCAGGGTGCCGCCGTGGCGTTGGATTGACGCGAACGGGAAGTGCCACGGTTCACGCTCGGGGCCAAGTAGCGGCAGCTTGCGTTCGACGATCTCCTTGTCGCGGCGGGCCCACAGGGCCTGGATGTTGGCGATGACGCCGAGTTGGCCGAACCGCGGAATATCCTGGGGGTCAACCACATCCAGATGAGCGATCTGATGGCGGGCGTTGAACTGCGGGTGACTGGCGATGGCGTGCTCGAGGGCGTCGAGGCATTCCCGCACGGCCCGGTCGCCGACAGCGTGCATGTGGATGCCGAACCGTTCGCCGGCCAGCAACGCCGTCACCTTATGCAGGTCCTCAGGATCGATGAACGACTGACCGCTGGGGATGTCGTGACCCGCCACGGCACGGTACGGCGCCAGCATGGCGGCCGTGCAGTTCTCGCAGATGCCGTCCTGCATGACTTTGACCATGCTTGCGGTGAAACGGGAATGGCCCGACAGACTGCGCCTGGCACACAGGCCATCGAGCTGTTCGGCACCCTGCTCGGCCTCCCACCACAGTGCGCCGACCACCCGGGCTGTCAGCTCGCCTGCTTCGTCGGCGTCGACATAGGTCGCGAAATTGTCCTTCAAGCCGAAGAACTCGGCGCCCACGGCAGCGTCCTGCCAACCCGTCACCCCTACGGAGTGCAGGCGGCGTTGCGCCTCCAGCAGTGCCTGACGCATGAACTGCGGCGTCACTTCGGGGATCAGCGCGTTGACGGCGTCACCGCCGCGGTCCAACAGCACCCCGGTCGGTTCGCCCGTGTGGTCCCTGATGATCCGTCCTCCGGTGGGATCCGCTGTGGCCGAGGTGATCCCGGCCAACTCCAGCGCACGCGTATTGACCCACGCGCCGTGATAGTCGTGGCTGGTCAGGATGACGGGCCGATCAGAGACCACGGCGTCGATGTCGTGGCGGGTGGGAAACCCGTCGGGAAAGGCGTCGCCGTACCAGCCGGCCCCGGCGATCACGGATTCGCCGGGATGGCGTGCGGCGTACTCGGCGATCGCGGTCAGGTAGGCCTGACGGTCGTGTGCCAGACCGGACAGGTCACACCGCAGCGCCGCCATGCCGGCGGCGACCGGATGCGCATGAGCGTCGACGAACCCCGGCAGAAGACTTGTTCCGCCCAGGTCGGTGATGTCCGTGTGGGTTCCGATCAGATCACGGTCGACGCCGCGGCCCACGGCGACGATGGTGTCGCCCTGGATCGCCACGGTGTCGGCCGGTTCCGCGCCGGCAGGCTGGAACACGGCGGCGTTCGTGAAGATGCGGTCGGCGAACATGTCACGCCCGCTCTACGGTGAGCGGCTGCCGGTCGGCGAGCACCATGGCGCTGGCGTGCTCGGCCACCGCCATGATGGTGCCCACCGGGTTGACCGACGGGATGGTGGGGAACACTGATGCGTCGACGACACGCAGTCCGTCCACGCCGCGCACCCGCAGCCGGGAATCACACACCGCCATCGGATCGTCGTCGGCGCCCATGCGGCAGGTGCCTGACACGTGGTACACCGTCTGGTGCGTCGCGCGCAGCGCTTCGGACAGCTCTTCGTCCGACTGGGCGTCCGGGCCGGGAAAGACCTCGCGGACAAGCCAGTTGGCCATCGGCTCGGTCGCTGCGATGCGACGGGCCAATCGGATCCCGGCGATCAGGACTGCCTCGTCGTGACCGTTGGGATCGGTGAAGTAGCGGTAGTCGATCGACGGGCTTTCTGCGGGATCGGATGACGTGATCCACACCCGCCCGCGGCTGCTGGGTTTCGCGACGTTGGGTGCGATCGAGACGATGCGCTCGGGCATCTCGACGCCGTACGTGACGGCATGGTCGGCGACAGCCTCGACGGGGAAGTGCATCAGCACCTCGGGCCGCGCGGGGCTGTCCTCCGACAATCGCACCGCGGCTCCGGCGTCCCACCCGGTGGCGCAGGTATCGGGGACATCGGCGCCGGCCTCCCAGACGATGAGGCCCTCGGCATGGTCCATCAGGTTCTCGCCGACGCCCGGGGACTCCACCACGGTGGTCACACCGGCAGCGGCGAGTACGTCCGCGGGGCCGATTCCCGACAGCTGCAGCAACTTTGGTGAATCGATGGCACCGCAGCACACGATGACTTCGCGGTCGGCCCGGAACTCACGACGGTTGCCGTCAGCGTCACGGGTGAGGACCCCGACGGCCCTGCCGCCTTCGATGATCAGACGTTCGGCGTGCCGGCCGTGCTCGACAACGAGGTTGGCGCGGTCGGCGATGGCGTCGTGCAGGTAGTGCACCGAGGTGGAAGAGCGCAGGTGACTGGCCGGGGTGTAGCCGATCTCGAAGAATCCGGCTCCGACACCGGTGGTGGCGAACTCGGGATCGGAGTTCCAGGCCCGGCGGGCGGGCAGGCCGAGCGCCCGCCGGGCGGAGTCCACCACATCGCTGACGTACGGGTTGCGGTCCTTGTCGGCGACCGGTTCGACCGGCGCCAGGATCCGGTCGAACGCGTCGTGCACCGAGGCGGTATCCCACCCTGTGACGCCCATCGCGGCCCATTCGTCGAGATCGGCGGCCAGTGGCCGCCAGGTGATCATCGTGTTCGCCGTCGAGCAGCCGCCGAGGATCTGCATCCTGGCCTGCCGGATGCCCGAGTTACCGCGCTCCTGGGCCACACTGCGGTAGTCGAGGTCGTATTCGCTTTCCAGCATCTGCGCCCACCGCCGGATGTCGCGGGCGCGGGGCTCGTCCTTGTCAGAGGGGCCCGCTTCGAGCACTGTGACCGTGACGTCAGGGTCTTCCGAAAGTCGCGACGCCACAATGCATCCGGCAGTGCCGCCGCCGACGATCAGGTAATCGGCCATGCTCATGCTCATGCTCAGGCCACCGCCGGCTGCGCGGCCAGGGCGGCCACCTTCGGCCGCATCAAAACGTAGTAGAGCGGGCAGATGACGGCCAGCCCGACGATCCACGAGATATCCACGCTACCGAGAGCTTTGGCCGTGAATCCGGTGAACAACGTCGTCGACAAGAACGGGATCTGCACCGCGATGCCGATGAAGTAGCACGCGATCGCGATCCAGTTGAACTTGCCGTACCGGCCGCCGTCGCGTTCGAACAGCGAGTCGATGTCGTAGACGCCGTGGCGCAGCAGGTAGTAGTCGACGAGATTGACGGCGGTCCACGGGATCAGCACGCACAACAGCAACGCCAGGAAGTTCGCGTAGTTGGCCAGGAAGTCGTCGGCGCTTACCAGAGCGGGGATGATCGCGATGACGAACAACACGATCGCGGTCACGGCGCGGCTGCCTGCACCGGGGCGCCACCGCGGGAACAGGTTCTGCCCCACCGTGATCGTCGAGAGTGCGCCGCAGTAGAGGTTCATGGCGTTCGTCGCGGTGATGCCGATGGCGAAGATCGCGAACACGCCTGTGCTCACGCCGCGCGTCAGCGTCGAGAGTCCTTCGAGGGTCTCGTCGGAGGGCAACGCAGCGCCGACGAGCACGCCGAGCAACATGGGCAGCACCGAGCCCAGCACGCAACCGGCGTAGGTTCCCCAGAACGCGGCACGCTGCCCGGTGTCCTTGGGCATGTACCGGGTGTAGTCGGAAACGTAGGGCGCATAGGCGATCTGCCACAGTGCGGCCACCGACAGCGTCGCCATGAAACCGGCCCAGCTGTATCCGCTGGTGTGCCAGGTGCCACCGGGCACGCCGTTGACGCCGACCATCCAGATGAACGCCACGACCAGCGCCCCGCCGGCAACCACGGACAGGAACGCGGTGACTCGGTGGATGAGCCGATAACCCACGATGGTGGCCACCACGCTGATCAGCCCGATGATCGTGATGGACCAGTTGGTGGGCAGCCCGGTGACCTTGGCCAGCGCCTGGCCGCCGAGCACCGCGTTGGACGCGAAGAAGCCCAGGTACATGAAGACCACCAGCACCACCACGAGAAGGCTTCCGTACGAGCCGAACTGGGCTCGGGTCTGCAGCATCTGGGGCACGCCCATCTGCGGTCCCTGGGCGGCGTGCAGTGCCATCACCACACCGCCGATGACATTGCCCAGGATGATCGCGCACGCGCCGGCCCACAACGGCAGGCCGAACACCGTGGTGGCCAGCGCGCCGGTGATGATGGTCAGCAACATGATGTTGGAACCGAACCAAACGGTGAACAGGTCACGGGCGCGGCCGTGGCGTTCGTCGACCGGGACGTGTTCGATGGTCCGCTGTTCCACGGGTGCGGACACCGGCGCTTTGTCGTTCATGGGACTCCCTATCTACAGCGCGATCCAGGTGGTTTTCAGGCCGGTGTACTTGTCGAGCGCGTGCAGGGACAGATCGCGACCGAATCCGGACTGCTTGAATCCCCCGAAGGGGGTCTGGGGGCTCAGCGCGTCGACCGTGTTCACTGAGACGGTGCCTGCGCGCAGCGCCGCGGCGACGCGGTGGGCGCGGGACAGGTCACGGGTCCACACCGAGGCGGCCAAGCCGTAGATGGTGTTGTTGGCCATCGCGATCGCCTCTGCCTCGTCGGAGAAGGTCTGTACTGCCAGCACGGGGCCGAAGACCTCCTCGGTGACCAGCTCGGCCGTCGGCGCGAGCTTCGCGACGATGGTCGGAGCAACGAAACAACCACGGCCATCGACGGTTTCGCGGGTCCCTCCGGTGACGATCTCGCCGTCAGCGCGGGCCCTGTCGATGAATCCCACGACGCGCTGGGTGTGCTGCTCGTCGACGAGGGCACCCAGGGTGGACGCCGGATCCAGCGGATTGCCCGGCCGTACCTCGGCCGTGCGCTTCACGAGCTCGGCGAGGAACTCGTCGGCGATCGATTCGTGCAGCAGCAGGCGGGAATTCGACGAGCACACCGCGCCCTGGTTGTAGAACGCGCCGAAGATCGCCTTCTCCACCGCGGCGTCCAGGTCGGCATCGGCGAACACTACATTGGGACTCTTGCCGCCGCACTCCAGCCAGACCTGCTTGGCATTGGAATCCGCGGCGTAGCGCAGGAACCGCTTGCCGGTTTCGGTGGATCCGGTGAATGCGATGACATCGACGTCGGGGTGCCGGCCGAGGGCTTCCCCGGCGGTGGGGCCGAGGCCCGGAACGACGTTGAACACGCCTTCGGGCACACCGGCTGCCACAGCGAGTTCGGCAAGCCGCACCGACGAGAGCGGCGCTTGCTCGGCGGGCTTGAGCACCACCGAGTTCCCCGCTGCCAGGGCGGGAGCCACCTTCCACACCGCCAGGTCCAACGGGAAGTTCCACGGTGTGACGGCGCCGATGACGCCCAGCGGCTCACGGGTGACCAGCGCGAGGTTGCCGGGCTCGGTAGGCGCGATCTCACCACCCTGCTTGTCGAGCGACTCGCCGTAGAACGCGAAAAGCTCTGCAGCTGAGGGTACGTCGACGGTGTGGGCCTCGGAGACCAGCTTGCCCATGTCCATCGAATCCAGCAGTGCGAGCTCTTCGGCGTGTTCTCCGATCAACTCGGAGAGCTGCCGAAGCACCCGCTTGCGGTGTGAGGCCGAGGCGCGCGACCAGACACCCGAATCGAACGCGGCGCGTCCCGAGGCGACGGCCGCGTCGACGTCCTCGGTGTCGCCCGACGCCACCGGTGCGATCAGTTCTCCGGTGGCGGGGTTGATCGAGTCGAACGTCTCGCCGGAGACCGCGGGCCGGTATTTGCCGTCGATGAAAACCTCGGTGCGAGGCGTGATCTCACCGGCGAGGCGGGTCCAGTCGTCGAGCGTGGTCATGTGCATACCTCTCAGGGGACGTAGATGGCGAACTGCTTGACCAGCGGCTCGGTCACGCGATACTCGCCGCGCCAGCCCTTGGTCAGCGTGAAGGAGTCGCCGGGGCCGAAGGTGTGGGCGACGCCGTCGTCACCGGTCAGGGTGATCGAGCCTTCCAGAACCCGGGTGTACTCGTCGCCCGGGTAGCTCTCGATGAACTCGGCGTACGGCTCGGCGCGCCAGGACCCGACGGTGAACTTCTCGTCGGAGCTGGCGAGATGCACGGCCTCGGTTTCGGCAGGGTTGCCCTCGCGGAGGGTTTCGGCGGTGACGTAGCTGCTGGGCGTCATGGTGGCGACGGCTTCCGGGCCGGAGGGGATCAGGGCAGGCATCTTGCTCCTTATGCGTTGGCCGGGACGACCGGCGTGATCGGTAGATACATGACAGGTTCGGTGGCGAGTTCGGACGTTTCGCGGAGGTACGGCACGGGGCCGAGAGATTGCGGTTCGTCGAGTTCTTCGGCATAGCGATGTCCCGACCAGACGGCAGCGGCGATGGTGGCGGGCGCCCACACGTCGCCGATGGCGCGCACGCTGCGCAGATCTGCTGCGGCCCATTCGCTTTCGCGGCTCAACAGCTCCTGGTAGAGGCCGTCGTGGGGGAGCCGCGCGGTCACCATGACCACCGAGTCGGCACTCACGCTGCCCTCGTCGCCGGTGTAGACACACGCGGTGCGCACCCCGTCGGCGGTTACGGCGGTGACCGCGGTGTTGGTGCGCACGTCGATGCCGGCCCGGATCACGCGCTTGCGGATCCGCGCGACCTCCAAAGTATTGGTGGTCCACTGCGATACGTGCGCTGCGGGCGTGATCAGGATGACCTCGAGGCCCTCCTTGGCGAGCAGCTCCGCGATCACGCCGCCCATGTAGTAGTGGTCATCGTCGAACACCACGACGCGGCGACCACGCGGGCGGGTGCCCGCCATGATGTCGTCTGGGCTCAAAACATCTGCGCCTTGGGCGATATCGAGCGGGGTGGTGTGCCAGCGGCCGACCCCGTCGCTGCGCCAGCCCGCGCCGGTGGCTACGACGACGTGGTTGAAGTCGTTGTCGATGATGTCGTCGGCGGTCATCTCGCTCTGCATGAAGACCTCGACGTTGTCGAGCTTGGCGATCTGGGTTTCGCGGTAGTCGACGACCCGGATCCAGGCGGACAGGCTCGGCAACTTGGATTCGCGGGCCACGCGTCCACCCAGGGTTCGGGTGGCCTCGGCGAGGCTCACGGTGTAGCCGCGGTTGCCCAGCGAGCGGGCGGCTTCCAGCCCGGCCGGCCCGGCGCCGACCACGAGCACCGTGGCGTCGCTGGCCTTGGCCCGGATCTTCTCGGGGTGCCAGCCGCGGCGGAATTCCTCACCCATGGTGGGGTTCTGGGTGCAGCGGATGGGAGACATGGTGAAGTCACCGGACACACAGATGTTGCAGCCGATGCACTCTCGGATGTCCTCGAGGTTGCCCGACTCGATCTTGCTGGGCAGGAACGGGTCGGCGATGGACGGCCGGGCCGCGCCGATCAGGTCGAGCACGCCGCTCTTCACCTGGTGCACCATCATGTCCGGTGAGGTGAAACGACCAATGCCCACAACAGGTTTGGTGGTCAACGCCTTGAGCCCGCGAACGTAGGGCTCCTGTTCGGCCTCGGGGCCGAAGCGCGACGTCACCGAATCGTCCTCCCAGCTGCCCAACACGAAGTCCCACAGATCGGGGTGCTCGCCGAGCATGCCGATGACATCTTCGATCTCGGCGCGCGTGATGCCCTCGTCGCCGAGCAGCTCGTCGACCGAGATGCGGCAGGCGACGGCGGCTTTGCCGTCGCACATCTCGCGGGTGTCCTCGAGGATCTCGCGCAGCAGGCGGGCCCGGTTCTCGATGCTGCCGCCGTATTCGTCGGTGCGGTTGTTGTAGCGCCGGGACAGGAAGTGGTGCAGGCCGCCGATGGCGTGGCCGGCGTAGACGTAGATGATGTCGTATTCGGCCTGCAGGGACCGGCGGACGGCTTCGCGGTGCCAGTACCGCATATCGGCGATGTCGGACTTGGTCATCTCGCGGGCCTGCACCGGGTCGTAATTCCACGACACCACGGGCAGGTTCTGCGGGCCCAGCGGGGCTTCCCGGCTGATCAGGTTCGGCGAGTTCAGACCGTTGTGGGCCAGCTCGATTCCGGCCAGAGCACCACCCTCGTGAATCTTCTCCGCGATCCGGGCCACGGCGGGCAGGTCCTGGTCGTCCCACAGGCGCAGTTCGATGAACGGGCCGATGTCGGAGGTCGGGTGGATCTCGACCTGCTCGGTGCACACCACGGCCCAACCGCCCTCGGCCTTGATCCGCCGCATGTACGCCTCACCCGACGGATCGCGGTAGCCCATGCCATTGCAGTGAGGTACCTGGTAGAAGCGGTTGCGCGCGGTGACCGGGCCGATCTGTACGGGCTCGAACAGGATGTCGTACCGGGGGTCTCGCATGGAGCTACTCCTAGAGTTCGTGTAGGCGGCGCGATGGCGACGGGAGCTGAGCCGTGAGCTGGGTCACGCCGGTACTAGCCATCGTTGTGCCGCGCATAACCGAGGTCAACTAGTGGTTTCAGCGGTTTTGCATCTGATTTTCCGATGAAGTCCGCTGTGTGCCCGCCCCCTCCAAGCCAGGTGACGACCTGGCAATGACCGCGACCCGCGGGCGTAACGCAGTGGCGGGAAATCCGCCCGAACATCACCGCGGCGTTACGTAAGCGGGGTTCGGGGAGCCCGGTTCGCGAGTGGCCAGTTATGCACGCAAATGAGCGAAAAAACGCGAATAACTGGCCACTCGGTCGCCGTTGGGCGGTGACGCCCCGGGGAGGCCACCAACGATCGCATCGGAATTTCCGATTCAAATTCACTGAAAAGGATGTTTTACAGCTGCGCGGACGCGGGTCAGTGTGGGGGCCATCACATCGAGAGAAGGATGATCGTGGAAACCGAACCAAGACTGGCAGCCACGGGCGATCGGGAGACCGCCCAGGCTGATCGTGAGGTCAAGCACCTCAAGAAGACGCTGGGCCGGCTCGACATCGTGTTCTTGATCGTCGCCGCGGTGGTGTCGATCGAGACGCTCGGACAGGTATCCGGATTCGGCGCGGAAACCTTCACCTGGGCCCTGGTGCTCGCGGTGTTCTTCCTGGTGCCATACGGCCTCGTGTTCGCCGAGACCGGCGGCGCGTTCACCGGTGAGGGCGGTGTATATGTCTGGTGCCGCAAGGCTTTCGGTCGCCCGGTGGCGGCCATCGCCTCGCTGCTGACCTGGGTCACCCAGCCCGTCTGGGTCGGTGGCTCGATGGCGTTCATCGCCTCGGAGACCTGGAGTACCTATATCACGCCGTTCGAGCACGGCACGGTCACCGACTACGTGTTCAAGCTGGTGTTCATCTGGCTCACCGTGCTCGCCGCGATCATCAGTCTCAAACACGGCAAGTGGATTCCGAACGTCGGCGCCATCCTCAAGATCGCCTTCCTGGTCATCTTCTTGGTGACCACCGCGATCTACGCCTCGCGGAACGGCGTCGCGGGCCTGTCCGTCAGTGACTTCAGCCCGACCGTGGCCGGCATGCTCGGCGTGACACCGCTGCTGCTGTTCTCCTACCTGGGTTTCGAATCGGGCAACAGTGCGGCAGGCGAGATGAAGAACCCCGCCCGGGACGTACCGATCTCGATCGCCCGGTCGGCAGGCATCGCCGCGGCCGCCTACCTGCTGCCGATCTTCGCCATCCTCGTCGTGCTGCCGAAAGACGACATCACCGGCATCGGTGGGTTGATGGAAGCGGTCGCGAAGGTGTTCAGTGTGTACGGCTCGGCCGCGCCGGCGATGCTCACGGTCACCGGCGTCATCTTCGCGATGATCCTGATGACCCAGGGTTCGGCCTGGATGATCATCAGCGACCGCATGCAGGCCATGGCCGCGGCCGACGGCGCGTTCTTCGGCGGGTTCTTCGGCCGGTTCCACCCGCAGCTGGGCACGCCCGTGCGCGTCAACCTGCTCTCTGGTGTCGTGGCGACCGTGTTTTGCCTGGTCGCGATGCAGGTCACCGGGTCCTCGGCGTCGATCTTCGGTGTGGTGCTGAGCATCTCGATCTCGACCTTCCTGCTCAGCTACGTCATCTCGATTCCGGCCGCGGTGCGGCTGCGCACCCGGTTTCCCGACGTGGCACGGCCGTTCCGGGTGCCGACCGGCAACACGGGCTTCCGCATCCTGGGCGGGTTGTGCTTCCTGTGGGTCGCGCTGGGGTCGTGGGTGGCCGTCTTCCCCGGCACTCTGGAGAGCCTGTTCGGTATCGATTACGACTTCGAGAAGACGTGGGGCGTCAGCCAGCTGACCTTCGAGGAGTTCACGCTGGGCACTCTGGTGGTGCTGGGCATCCTCGGCGCGGTGGGTTACCTGCGGGCCCGGGCGGTGCGCGCCGAACGCCCGGACACGACGCCACTCGAAGCGCCGGACGACATCTTGACCTGAGCCGAGACGGACCGCGCGTGCCCGCCGCTTATTTACTAGACAGATCGACCTAGTAAATGAGAGCATGTCCGCCATGACGAAGCGGGGCCGCCCGGGTGGGCAAGCGCGGCGTCGGCTGCTGGACGCGGCGGCGCGTCGGTTCTACGCCGACGGCATCGCGGCGACGGGTATCGACGTGGTCACGGCCGACGCGGGCGTGGCAAAAATGAGCCTCTACAACAACTTTGCGTCCAAGGCGGAGTTGGTGGCGAGCTATCTCGAAGAGCGACACGCAGAATGGCTCGGCCTGTACGCGCGGCGCCGCGCGCACGCCGTGACTGCCGAAGACAAGGTGCTGGCCGTGTTCGACGCCTACGCCGACCACGCCGAAATGGGCTATGAGCACGGCTTCCGGGGATGCGGCCTGCTCAACGCCGCCGCCGAATTGCCCGTCGGCGACCCCGGCCGCGATGCAGTGCGCCGCCACAAGGAGGAAGTGGAACAGATCCTGCGCAGCGAGCTCGTCGCCATCTGCGGTGAACATGCCGCAGATGGCGTCGCCGAGCACATGTCGTTCCTGTTGGAGGGATCGATCGCACGCGCCGGACTGGAAGGCCGATCGGACCGGATCGCGCACGCCCGCGCCTTGGCCGCCGCATTGATGGCAGCCCTGTGACACCGCGGACCGTCGGGATGGTGGCCATCGTCGTCGCGTCGTTGCTGTGGGGAACCACCGGTACGGCGTCGGCCCTGGCGCCGTCGGTCGGCGCCGTGACAGTCGGGGCGGCGGCGATGGGCGTCGGCGGTCTGCTGCAGATCGTCTTCAGCCGGCGCGCGCTATATCGGGACCGCGCAGCGCTTTCGACGCGGTACCGGCTGGTGACGTTCGGGGGCGCGTGTGTCGCCGTGTATCCGTTGGCGTTCTACAGCTCGATGCGCATCGGTGGCGTCGCGTTGGGGTGTGTCGTGTCGCTGGCGTCGGCGCCGTTGGCATCAGCGGTGATAGAGCGGCTCTGTGACGGGCGTGCTCTCACGAGGCAGTGGGCACTCGCGTGCGGGTTCGGCATCGGCGGCAGCGTGTTGCTCAGCCTGTCGCGGCATTCCGACTCGGGCGGCGCGCACTCGGCGACGCTGGGCGTTGTGCTCGGGCTGGCGGCGGGCGGCTCGTACGCCGGCTACTCCTGGGCCATGCGTCGGCTCATGGACGACGGGACAAGCCGCGGGGCTTCGGCCGCAGCGGTTTTGGGCCTCGGCGGCATTCTTCTGATGCCGGTGTTCGTGGCGACCGCGGGCAGCGCCGTCGTGACGTATCCGGGCATCGTTGTGATCGCGTATCTGGCGGTGTTGCCGATGTTCTTGGGATACGTCCTCTTCAGTTATGGGCTGGCGCGTGTCGGCGCCACCTCGGCGACCACCGTCACTCTCGTCGAACCGGCCGCGGCGACCGTGCTTTCGGTGGTGATCCTGCACGAAACCGTCGGCGCCGTCGGCTGGGTCGGTGTCGCGCTGATCGCGGCGGCGCTCGTCGTGCTGACCTTGCCCGGCGTCTCGCCGCGGTCCGGGCGCGCCGCGAATAAACTCGTCAGACAACCCCACGACGCTGTAGGGAGTCCCGGATGCGCCGACGTCCCGACGTCACGCTGACCCAGCTGCGGTACTTCGTCAAGGCCGCCACGTATTCGTCGATGACCAAGGCCGCCGACGAACTGCACATCGCGCAGTCGGCGGTGTCGGCCGCGATCAGCCAGCTTGAGCAGCAGATCGGGACGCAGTTGTTCATCCGGCACCGCGCCCGCGGCCTGGCCCTGACCGCCGCCGGGGAAGAGATGCTGCGTGACACCCGCGCACTGCTGGCACATCTCGACGAGGTGCTCGACAACGCCAGCGGCCGGGTCGACCAGGTGCACGGAACGGTCCGGCTGGCGTGCTTCGTGACCTTGACGCCGTTCGTATTGCCCCGGCTGTTGTCCGACCTCGGTGCCCGCCATCCCGAGCTGGAGGTCGAGGTCGTCGAGACGTCGGCGGATGCGATCCGCACCGTGCTGCGCAACGGCACCGCGGAGCTTGCGCTGACCTACGATCTGGCACTCGGAACCGGCGTGGACGTCGAATCTCTTGGTGTGGCAGCGCCGTACGTGGCGCTGCCGGCCGAACACCGGCTGGCCAAACGGAAATCGATCCGGCTGACAGAGCTGACCGACGAGCCGATGGTCTTGCTCGATCTCCCGGACAGCCGTGACTATTTCGAGTCGCTTCTCGCCAAAGCCGGTGTGACACCACGTATTCGGTACCGCTCGGCCAGCTACGAGGCGGTCCGCGGTTTGGTCGCACGCGGACACGGGTTTTCGATCCTCAACCAGATCCCGGCGCACCGCGGAACCTACGATGGCGGCGCGGTGAGTACTGTCGCCATCCGCGACGACCTCCCTGGGCTGCCCATCGTCCTCGCCCGGCTGCAGTCGGTTCGCAGCACCGCTCGTGCACGTGCCGTGGCCGAGGCCGCGCGGGCCATCTTCGCCGATCGCCGTGCCGCAGGTGATGCGGAGAGTGGTTAGAGGTCACTCGTGACGCTGTTTTGAGGTTGCGGCCATCCGCAGGCCGGGTGGCTCCGAACCACTGAGGCAACCGTCTCTGGGGAGGTGTCGTGGGAATCGTGCACAGCAGCGTGGTGGACTCGCCTCGCGAAGAGGTGTTCGCGTGGCATGAGCGCCCCGGCGCGATACACCGACTGATGCCGCCGTGGCAGCCGTTGAACGTCGTGTCGGAGGCCACGTCGCTGGTCGACGGCCGGGCAGTGCTCGGCTTGCCCGGCGGCCTGCGGTGGATTGCGCAGCATCAACCGGGGTCCTATGACCGGCCGGCGCGGTTCGTCGACGCACTGGCCCGGGACGGGTGGCGGTCGCTTCCGGCGAGTCTGATCGGCTCGTGGCGGCACGAGCACCTCTTCGAGGCCGTCGACGCCGGGCGCACCCGCGTGATCGACCATGTCGACACCGCTGTTCCGGGAAGCTTGCTGCGACCGACGTTTCTGTACCGGCACAGCCAGCTTGCCGAAGACCTGGCCGGCCACCGGTGGTCCCATGAACACGGCCGGCGGCCGGGCACTGTCGCGGTGACCGGTTCGAGCGGCTTGGTGGGGACCGCACTGTCGGCGTTTCTGTCGACCGGTGGTTACCGGGTGATCCGGCTGGTCCGCGGCCAACCCCGCAGTGACTTCGAACGCCGTTGGCAGCCGGACGCGCCCGACTCCCATCTGCTCGATGACGTCGATGCCGTTGTGCACCTGGCGGGGAGCTCCATCGCCGGCCGGTTCACCGATGCTCACAAGCGGTCAGTCCGGGAGAGCCGGATCGACCCGACCCGGCGGCTTGCGCAGTGCGCGGCGGCCGCGATCAACGGTCCCTCGACGTTCGTGTGCGCATCGGCGATCGGCTTCTACGGATACGACCGCGGTGATGCCGAGCTGGACGAAGCCGCGACACCGGGCGGCGGGTTTCTCGCCGATGTGGTCGCCGACTGGGAAGCCGCCACGGCACCGGCAACGGCGGCCGGGTTGCGGGTGGTCAACGTGCGTACCGGCATCGTGCAGACCCCGCGCGGCGGAACGCTGCGGTTGATGCGTCCGTTGTTCGCGGCGGGTCTGGGTGGCCGGTTGGGGAGTGGCAGGCAGTGGTTGTCGTGGATCGACGTCGATGACCTCGTCGACGTCTATCACCGTGCGCTGGTCGATCCTGCGCTGTCGGGTCCGGTGAATGCGGTTGCGCCGCAACCGGTTCGCAATGCCGAGTACACCGCCACCCTGGCGCACGCTCTGCATCGACCGGCGGTGTTGCCGGTGCCCGATCTGGGGCCGGCCCTGCTGCTCGGCGAGCAGGGCGCACGTGAGCTGGCCGCGGCAAGTCAGCGGGTGGTGCCGATCCGGTTGCTCGAGGCCGGACACCGCTTCCGCAGGCCGTCTCTCGAGCAGTGTCTGCGCTATCAACTCGGGAACATCGCTGAGGAACACACGTGATCAGGATGCAGCGCCAGGTGACCGCCGGCTGCCCGCCGGAGGTGGCCTTTGCCTACCTTGCCGATTTCACCACGACAGAACAGTGGGATCCCGGGACGGTCCGCACTGAACGACTCTCCGGTGACGGCGGCAGAGGAACTCGCTACGCCAACACTTCCCGCTTCGCGGGGCGCACGAGCGATCTCGTGTACGAGGTGACTGCTCTCACGCCGGGTGAGTCCATCGAACTGCGCGGCGAAAACGCCTCCGTCGTCGCCCATGACACGATCACCGTCGCTGGCCGGCCGAACGGATGCTTGGTGACATACCAGGTGGCATTCGCCTTCGCTGGGTGGCTGCGCTGGGTGGAACCACTGTTGCGATTCGCAGTCGCCGACCTGCTCGACAAGGGTGCGCGAGGCCTCGATCGTGAACTGGCGCGGTTGCATTCGCTCGGCACGGGGTGAGCGCTCGGCGGTCTGCTGTCCGATGGCCGCAAAACGAGTTGCCGGTCGGCGCCTGGAATGCGGATTCTGATGGTGTGGACATGCATCCCAACCAGCTGACGATCACCACGGACATGGTGCGCATTCTGGTGGGCGAGCAGTTTCCCCAATGGCGCGGTCTCCCGATTGAACAGATCGCTTCCTCGGGCACCGTCAATGCGTTGTTCCGAATCGGTGAGCGGCTCTCCGCTCGATTTCCGCTGGAATCAGAAGACGCCACCGTGGTCCGGCAGCGTTGGTGCTCCGAAGCCGAGGCGGCTCGGCTGCTCGTTGGCCGAACTCGGTTCAGCACGCCGGAGCCGATCGCACTCGGGCAGCCCGGTGCGGGCTATCCGCTTCCGTGGTCGGTGCAGACCTGGGTGCCCGGTTCGGTCGTCCGCGGTGACGAGCCGGGCCGCTCACAGCTGCTGGCGCGGGACCTGGCCGAGTTCATCGCCGGTGTGCGCACCATCGGCACCGACGGCAAGACCTTCGACGGAGTGGGCCGCGGTGGTGACCTGACCTCGCACGACGAGTGGATCAACCGGTGCCTTCATGAGAGTGAACGACTCTTCGACGTCGCACCGTTTCGTCGGATCTGGGCTGAACTGCGGTCTTTGCCGCGCGAGTCGCCCGACGCGATGACACACGGCGACCTCATTCCCGGCAACGTTGTGGTCGACCACAGGCGACGGCTCGTCGGGATCATCGACGTCGGCGGACTGGGGCCGGCCGACCCCGCTCTCGACCTGGTGTGTGCCTGGCACTTGTTCGACGAGCCGGCACGACGCGTCCTACGCGGCACCCTGAACTGCGATGACCTGGAGTGGGAACGCGGAAAAGCGTGGGCATTTCAGCAGGCGATGGGTCTGGTGTGGTACTACGAGCGCAGCAATCCGTCGATCAGTGAAATGGGTCGACGCACCCTGCATCGCATCGCCACCGACTGATCCCCTCATCAACGAGGATGCCGCCGCGCTCACGTCTCAACGGATATCGCGATCTCGTTGCGTCGCAGGCACGCCAGTGTCCACGGCGGATCGTAGAACCAGGCACTGGGCTCACTGACTGGCGCGAACCCGTAGTCTCGCAAGGTTTCTCGAAGCTGACGGGTTTTCTCGGCCGTTCTCGATGGTCCGCGATCACCGCTGAAGCGCAGCACCGCAACGGTTTCCGGGGCCAGCTCGACCAGCGAGACGCGCTCATCATCAGGGGCGGGCAACGATTGCAGTGTGGACCCGGCCGGAAGGTAGAACCGGATCACCCAGCTCTGCTGCTCACTGCCCTGCTGCTCGACGGGCATGGTCATCGCGATCGGTTCCCGCTGCTGGTTGGCGCCGAATATGTAGCGCGCCAGGCGCCGGAACCCCGCGCTGCGGGCCGCTTCCTCGTTCGCGAGTACGTGTGTCTGGGCCGCGATACGAGGGCCGTACTGCCGGATTTCCACGCCTGGCACCAACGGGCGCGCGGTATGCGGCGGCTCCTCGACACCGAGCCGGATGCCTACCGCCGACCCGGCTACCTCCAGCACGCGGGTCGCAGCCGTCTGTATCTGGGTCAACATGGCGAGTCCTTCCGATGCCGCTGTTTCACGAGAGTCCGATCGCCCCGGCGCAATACCGCCACACCTGTTCGAGTGTGGTTTCGGTGTAGCGGGTCGTCGGCAGATAGTGGATGGGCCGCATGCGGCGGTCATGCCAGAACTGTCCCGAGGGTGGCGTCGGCGTCGTCGCGGTGAGCCAAACCGCGGTGTCGGCGGCCTGCTCCGGCGTGCGCAGGATCGGTCGGAACAGGCGGCGAAACCCGGGCAACGCCTGCGTGAGACCTGGGGTGTCGGCCCAGCCCGGATGCATTGCGGCGACCGTCACTGATCGCCCGGCCCAGCGTTGGGCCAGCAGCGGCAACAGGGCGACCTGGATGCGCTTGCTGCGGGCGTATGCGGTGGCGCCGTGGTAGGTGCCGGTTTGATACTCGATGTCGTCGGCATCCAGAGACTGGGTGTACATCCCTCCCGAGGAGACCAACACCACCCTCGGATCTGGTGCGGCGGCCAGCAGAGGTAGCAGAAGTTCGGTCAGCAGCAGCGGTCCCAGTACGTGGGTGGCCAGGCACAGTTCATGCCCGTCGGCACTGTCGGTCCGCTGCGCGGGCAGCACACCCGCGTTGTGGATCACCGCGTCGATGCGGCTGTGGCGGCCGCTCAGGTCGGCGGCGAACGCCCGTATATCGGCAAACGCGGACACATCGCAGCGTTCGACGACCAGGTCGGCGTCGGGATCGGCTGCCGAGAGGTCGCGCCGGGCGGCCTCGCCGCGGGAACGGTCGCGAACAGTCATGAGCACGGTGGCGCCGCGCGCGGCGAGGCCCGCGGCAATCGCCCGTCCGATACCGGAGTTGGCACCCGTGACCAGGACCGTGGCGCCGGCCAGGTTCTCGCCATCGGAATCGGGCGTTGGCCAGAACCGCTGTCGAAACCCGATGCCCACCCGTGAATAGCCAAGGGCGATCGTCCGGTCGAGCAGTTCGTCAACTACAGCAGAGGTGGTCATCGACAGTGATTCGGCGCGCGCACCTACCCGGATGGGTCATCCGGCGCGAAATCAGGTCAAGGGGATGGTGACGACCGGGCTGCCTGTCGGCTGGGTCGATCCGGCGCCGGGTTCGACCGTGACCGCAACCGCGGCCGCCGAATTCAGTGCCGGGATGACCTCACCGCCTGGGGGCGGCATGGTGTCGGCGCTCATGGTGCCTGCCGATCTCGATGGCCCGGACGCGGGGATGAACCACATCTGATACACGTGCCCCTGCGGGGGTGGCGGCACATTCGTCATGGACACGACCACGGCGTTGGCCTGAGCCGAGGCGCTCAAAGTTATGGTGCCGCCTGCGACCGCGGCTGTGGTGGTGCGGGTGTCGGGGTAAGCGAGGACCTGAGCGACCGATGGCACGCCGGTGGGCTCGTGGGTGGACCGCAGCACGACGACGCCGGCGACGGCGATCACGACGGCAGCGGCGGCTGCCACCGCTACCCGCGCGACCAACCGGCGTCTGCGCGCACGGTGTCGAGCCAGATCGTCGCCGCCGCCACGCTGTGGTTGTTCCTGGACAGCTCGCAGTAAGGACTCGCGCAGACGAGCAGGTGGCGTGAGCGCGTCGCCGGCAGTGACCAGCGCCATCGTCTCCTGAGTGTCGGCAACGATGCGCGCGAACGCGTCGGCCGTGGCTGCGCCTGCGGTGGCCAGTCGGTGGGCGATCTCGGCGCGCTCCGCTTCGGACACGGCACCCAGCGCGTACGGGTAGGCAAGGTCGAGGAGTTCGTCGTCGGTGTGGTTGTCAGCCATCGGAACCCACCCCCAGACAGTTCTTCAGCCGGATCAGCCCGTCGCGGATGCGGGTCTTGATGGCGGGGAGCCCGGAGCCGAGGAGTTCGGCGACCTCGCGGTAGGTGTGGCCCCCGTAATAGGCCAGCGCGATCGCCTCCCGCTGGGTGTCGGTCAACGTGTCGAGGCAGTCAACGACTTGCTGCTCGTCCAACCTCTGACCGACCTCGTCGGCGACGACGTCGTGCTCGCGCCCCAACTGGCTGGCACCGTACGCGTGGTTGCGATCGCTGGCCGACTGTTCGGAGCGCACCCGGTCGACGCTGCGGCGCTGGGTCAGAGTCAGCAGCCAGCCGATCGGGCTGGCGAGCGCCGGGTCGTACTCGCGCGCCGCCGACGTCCACACCTGCAGGTAAACCTCTTGGGAGACCTCCTCGGCCAGTGCCGGATTGCGGAGGATCCGGGAGGACAGACCGAAAACCCGTGCGCAGGTCATGTCGTAGAACTCGGTGAAGGCATCGCGATCTCCGGCTGCGATCGCGCCGAGTCGGCGGGCCAGCTCAGTTGCGTCGGCGGCGCGCGCGCCGGACGTCGACTCTGCCGCGCGGTCACCCGTACCGCGGTCACGACCGCGGGGGAGGTCCATGCCGGGATTTTTGCACAGACCGGGCCGTCGAGGGGGATCGTGCCCTTATCCAGCGTCATGGTGACCATCACCGGATGCGCGGTCAAGCACGAATTGGTGGACGTCGAGGTACCCCGAGGCGAAGCCGGCTTGGGAGTACGCGAGGTAAAACCCCCACATGCGCCGAAAGATCTCGTCGAAACCCAGCGCTTCGGCGCTGCTCGTGCGAGAGGTGAACCGTTGCAGCCACAGTCGCAACGTGTGTGCGTAATGCGAACCGAACGAATACCGATCGACAACCCGAAGCCCGGTGCGGCTTGCGACGATCTGTTCGAGCAGACCCACCGATGGCAGGAATCCGCCGGGAAAGATGTACTTGTGAATCCACGTATAGGTATTGCGGGTCGCGCGCATCCGGTGATCAGGCATTGTGATGGCCTGCAATGCGATTCGGCCGTCGTCAGCGAGCAGCCGGTCGAGGGTGTACAGGTAGGTCGGTAGGTAGCGGTGACCGACGGCCTCGATCATCTCGACCGAGACGATCGCGTCGTAGGTGCCCCGCACGTCGCGGTAGTCGCACAACGCAACGGTGACCTCGCTCGACAGGCCGGCGGCGGCGATGCGATTGCGAGCCAGCAGCTGCTGTTCACGTGACAGCGTGATCGTGTGAACCCGGGCACCCCGCTGTGCGGCCCGGATCGCCAATTCTCCCCAGCCCGTGCCGATTTCGAGAAGTCGCGTGCCTGCTGCGACAGCGGCTCCATCGAGCAGGCGGTCGATCTTGCGCTGTTGCGCCTCGCCGAGGTCCTGCCATGTTGGTGTGGCGTCGGCGCCCGTGAACAACGCTGACGAGTACGTCATGGAGTCGTCGAGGAACAGGCTGAAGAACTCGTTGGACAGGTCGTAATGATGGGCGATGTTCGCGCGGGCATCGCCGCGTGCGCCGTATTGACTGTGAGGCACCCGCGGCAGGAACACACGGCGCAAGCGGTGCAGTGGCGCCGGCACGAGAGTATCGATGCGACCGGCCAATACCGTCAGAACCTCCGTGAGATCTGGGGATGACCAGTCACCGGCCATGTAGGACTCCCCGAAACCGATCAGACCGCCCGCGGCCAGCCGGGCGAAGAAATGATCGGGGCGGTGCAACACCATCCGCGGCGAAGCGGCGTCCGCGACGGATGCTGTGTCCGAGTAGTCCACCCGGATGGGCAGATCGCGGGTGGCGCTTCGGAACAATGCTTCTGCGATGGACGCGCCGAACCGGGCGCGTGGGCCACGGGGGACCCTGGAGAGCTCACGCCAGCGCGTCGGACCCTCTTGCCGGGCGGGGATGATTCGGGTCTGGTCGAGTGCCATCAGATCCTCTCCTGAGGTCGAGTGACAACGGGCAGGCCGCGCGCCCAGAGGCGCACGCCCTGCCACCGGATACGCAGCGCCACCAACAGCGGAGCCAACGGAACAGCCACCAATGCCCGCAGCACGGTGGCGGTGTCGGCGGCATGCACCGCACCGGTCATCGTGGCGCTGAAAACGGTGGAGCCGGCGGGGTCACGCAAGTGGACGGCAACATGGAGCTGCCGGTCCGGTTCCGGAACGTGCAGGTGGTAGTTGCCCGTCACCGCGTTGAACGGAGAAACGTAGAAATCCTTGGCCACAATGGCATTACCGTGCGGATCGGTGCGCACCAGGTACCGGTGTCGACCTCCGTAGGTGTTGTGCACCTCGGCCACGACGCAGGCCACTGCCCCGGCGCGGTCATGGCACCAATACAGCGTGAGCGGGTTGAACACGAAGCCGAGAACACGCGCGTTGGCGAGCATCAGAACCCGGCCCCCGGGCACGGAAATTCCATGCTCTGCCAGGTATGCATCGATGTTGGCGCGCAGTCCGCACTGCGGCTCCCCGGCGTGGTCAGCGGACCTGAACTGGGCGAACGGCCGCAACAGCCCCGGCAGCTGAGGCAGCTCGTCGAGGTCGACCAGCCAGCTGTAACTGTGGTAGCCGAATTCGTGATGGATCGGCCGGCGGCGGACGTGCCGGATGCGAGTTCGAACGATCCGCGGCAACGTCACACCGCGCTCCCGACCGGGTGGCGAAGCTGTGGCCCAGGACCGGACCAGCTGCCCTGGAGCCGCTGCGCGGCAAGGACGCCCGAGCGGGCACCGTCCTCGTGGAAGCCCCATCCGTGATACGCGCCTGCGAATGCGATCCGGTGATCGCCCAACTCGGGCAGGCGTCGTTGTGCGGCAACGAAATTCGGTGTGTACTGCGGGTGTTCGTACACCATGGCGGCGTGCACTGCATCGGGATCGACTCTGCCGCCGTCGCCGAGGGTCACCAGGAACCGTCGATCCGTCGCGTCGAGGCGCTGCAGTCGGCTGAGGTCGTAGCTGACCAGAACCCGGTCCGAGGATGAGGCGCAGTCCGGCAGCCGATAGTTCCATGACGCTCGGGCCCGGTGGCGCGTCGGCAACACCGACGTATCGGTATGCAGCACAGTGTGGTTCACGGAATAGGTCAACGCACCGAGAATCTCCGTCTCGGCTGCGGTGGGCCCGTCGAGAACGGCCAGGGCCTGGTCTGGATGGGTCGCGATGACGGCTGCATCGAACTGGTCGACCCGGCCCGCGTCGTCGCGGACCACCACCCCTGTCGCGGTGCGAGCCACGCTGCGCACCGGAACGCCAGTGCGGACGGTGTGCAGCCGCGCGGTGATCGCGTCCACGTACCGAGCTGAGCCGCCGGTCACGGTGCGCCATGTCGGCGATCCGAATACCGTCAGCATCCCGTGGTGATCAAGGAACCGCAACAGGTATCCGAGCGGGTAGTCGAGTGCGATGTTCGGGGGACACGACCACACCGCGGCGACCAACGGCACCATGAAATGTGCTGTGAAATAGCGGGAAAACCGCGCAGAGGTCAGGAATTCGCCGAGGGTGCGGCAGCTGCCGTCGTCCAGTGCGAGTTCGGTGCGGGCCAGTCGGTGAAAGCGCGTCACCTCCGCGAGCATCCGCTGATAGCGCAGCCGAACCACCGCGGACGGTTGCGCCAACAACCCGCTGGGTCCTTTGGCCCCGGCGTACTGCAGACCGCAGCCGTCACACCGGACGGACATCGACATGTCCGATTCCTGAGATTGCACGCCGAGCTCATCGAACAGCTTCAGCAGAGTCGGGTAGGTGCGGTCGTTGAAGACGATGAATCCCGAGTCGACCGCAACCGTGGATGCTTCATCGCGGCCGGTCGGCAGCCGAT
Organism: Mycobacterium dioxanotrophicus; assembly: GCF_002157835.1. Lineage (NCBI taxonomy): Bacteria > Bacillati > Actinomycetota > Actinomycetes > Mycobacteriales > Mycobacteriaceae > Mycobacterium > Mycobacterium dioxanotrophicus. The sequence goes on from NZ_CP020809.1 coordinate 292,629, forward strand.
GGGTGTGCGCGTGTCCACCACAGCGCGGTTGCGCCTCGAACAGCGTGACCTCGGCGTCTCGGGCCAGGACCCACGCGGCGGTCAAGCCGGACACACCACTGCCGATGACAGCGATCCGCCGGACGAGCGATGTCTCCTCTTGTCGATTCACACCAGAGGTTCGTCGCTGCGCGGCACCTGGATGGGTGTGGTGCCGCGGACAATGCTCAGAGCGCCTCGGCGGCCTTGGGATCGTTTGGCCGGCAGAGGTTCTCGGGGCTGAGGATGCGAGCCAAGGTCTCCTCGTCGAGCAGCGCCGAGCGTCGCACCAGCTCAGGGATCGACGCGCCGGTGGCGATGGCCTCGGCGACGAGCGCGGTGGCCGCCTCGTAGCCGAGCACAGGATTGAGCGCTGTGGCGATGCTGGCCGACCGCAGCACGGTGTCACGCATGTGCTCGGCATTGGCGGTGATGCCCTGGATGCACCGCGTGCCGAGGACGTCGACGGCGGCCGTGAGGTGGTTGAGCGAGGACAGCAGGGCCCGGGCGATGATGGGCTCGAAGGCGTTGAGCTGCAACTGCCCGGCCTCGGCGGCCATGGTGACCGTGAGGTCGTTGCCGATGACCTCGAACGCGACCTGATTGACGACTTCCGGGATCACCGGGTTGACCTTGCCCGGCATGATGCTCGAACCGGCTTGCACGGCAGGCAGGTTGATCTCGCCCAGCCCGGCCCGCGGGCCTGAGGACAGCAGCCGCAGATCGTTGCAGATCTTCGACAGCTTCACCGCGGCCCGCTTGGTTACACCGGAGAGCTGCACGAAGGCCCCGACGTCGGAGGTCGCCTCGACCAGGTTCCCGGCAGTGCTCAGCGGCAAGCCGGTGAGCACGCGCAGCCGCTCACAGACCAGCGCGGCGTACTGCGGATGGGTATTGAGGCCGGTACCTATGGCTGTGCCACCCAGGTTGATCTCGGCGATGAGCGCCAAGGCCTCTTCGAGCCGGTCGGCGTCTTCACCGATGGTGATGGCGTACGCGCCGAACTCCTGGCCGAGCGTCATCGGCACGGCGTCCTGCAACTGAGTGCGACCGAGCTTGAGCATGTCGGCGAATTCGATCGATTTGGCGGTGCAGCGCTCGGCGAGCCCGCGCAATGCCTGTTCGAGGGACCGCGCAGCCATCCCGAGGGCGACTTTGACCGCGGTGGGGTAGACGTCGTTGGTGCTCTGCCCGAGGTTGACGTGCTCGAGCGGATGAAGGTGGCGATACTCGCCCCGCTGGTGACCGAGGATTTCCAGCGCGCGGTTGGCGATCACCTCGTTGGCGTTCATGTTTGTCGACGTTCCGGCGCCGCCCTGGATCTGGTCCACGACGAACTGGTCGTGCAGGGCCCCACCGCGGATCTCGATGCACGCCGCGATGATGGCCTGGGCGATTCCGTCGTCGAGCTGCCCGAGCTGTAGATTCGCCTCGGCCGCAGCCTGTTTCACCGCAGCCAGAGCCACCACCAGATCAGGGTTTTGCGAGATCGGCACGCCGCTGATGGGGAAGTTCTCCAGCGCGCGGGCGGTGTGCACGCCGTAGTAGACGTCGGCGGGGACATCCTTGTCGCCGAGTAGGTCGTGCTCAGTGCGGGTCGGGGTGGGCATGGTTCATCTTCCAACGAGCAGCCGGTGACGGATGGCGGTTTGGCCGGCGGCATCGATAACAGTGCCCGCCAGGGCGAGCGCGCCTTGCGCGATGGCCGCTTCGGCAGCCGGAGTGATGGTGGCAGCGGCGAACTCTGGTTGATGGTTGACCGCGGGCAGTGAGTCAATACCGATATACGGATGGATGGCGGGCAGCGTCTGCGACACGTTGCCCATGTCGGTGGACGCCCGCGCCATCATCGTGTCGGGCCCGGTCGCGAAGCGCCGGCCCGCGGCGGTCGCGCGGCGCTCGTAGCAGGCGAGCAGCTCATCGTCGGTCCGGAACTCCGCATACGGCTTGGATTCCGGGGTCACCGTGAGCTCGGCACCCGACGCCAGGGCACCGGCTTCGAAGCAGCGCATCACCTTGGGCTCGATCTCGGCCAACTGCGCGAGCGTTTCGGCGCGCACGTACCACCGGCCCTCGGTGCGTTCGGCGATCGCGTTCGGGGCCTCACCACCCCGGGTCATCATGCCGTGCACCCGTACCGACGACGGTAGTTGTTGACGCAGCAGCCCTATCGCGACCTGGGCGATGGTGAATGCGTCGGCCGCGTTGATACCGCGTTCCGGGTAGGCGGCAGCGTGCGACGACTTGCCGTGGTAGGCGATGTGGCTGTGCGACACGGCAAATGGCTGGGCCCGCGCCACGTCGACCGGGCCGGGATGGACCATCGCGGCGGCGTGCAAACCGTCGAAGCCGTTGCGCTCCAGCAGTTCGATCTTGCCGCCGCCGCCCTCTTCGGCCGGGGTGCCGATCACCGACAGGGTCAAGCCCAGATCGTCGACGACGGGCCCCAGCGCGAGCGCAGCGCCGACGGTGATCGCGGAGATCAGGTTGTGCCCGCACGCGTGACCGAGCCCGGGCAGCGCGTCGTACTCGGCGCACAGCGCGATGCGCAGGTCGCCGCTGCCGATCCGCGCCGCGAACGCGGTGTCCAGGCCGCAGTACTTCTCGGTGACGTCAAACCCGTTGTCCGCCAAGGGACCGGCGACACGCGGGGCCGACCACACCTCTTCCCAGGCGATCTCGGGATGATCGTAGAGGTCGCGGGACAGCTCGATCAGCCCCGCGTGGGCCGCGCTGACCCCGGTGGCGACGGCGGCGTCGACGGTGGTCACTGGTCCCCCGGAACTCCGTAGGACGGTGCCCGGGTCGGGTCGACGCCACGCACGCGGTAGTCATTTTTCTGCGGCTGCCACAGCGCCCACAACGCGGCCAGCTCACCGATGGGATCGTCGGAGTGGTCGACCCGAAGGTCGGTCACGGGCCACGGAACATCTTCCACCACAAGCATTCCGGCGGAGTGCACGGGGCCGGCCTCGCCGCCGGCGGCGAGTGCCGCGCGCAGCCCGTCGAGCAGCCTGTCCTCGAACGCCTTGGCGGTGCTGCCGGCATAGCCGCCCAGCAGTTCGGCGATCACCGACTCGTCGGCGAGCAGATTGCCCGCCGCCACTGCCGCTTCGCCTTCGAGGTGGGTGTGCACGCCGAGGCTGTTGGGCCCGGAGTGCACGGCGGTGCTGCCATTGGCGTCGACGACGGTCAGCTGCCGGTAGTCGGGGAACTTCTCTTGTGCCAGTACGGCTTTGAGTGCGGCCTCGGCATCGAGTTCCCCGGCGAGCGCATCGAGCACGAGCGTCCCGAGGGCCGGGTTGGTGACATTCTGCGACGCGACCACCCCAACCCCGGCCCGGGCGTGGGCGCAGCGCGATGCGACCGCGGGGCTCGACGACGAGATCACGATGCCGAAGGCGCCGGTGCCGGAGTCACGGGCGACAAGGGAGAACGTCATTTCGCCTCCCCAGAGATCACCGCGGTGGCGTCGATCTCGACGAGCCACTCGGGGCGGGCGAGGGCCTCGACCACCAGGCCCGTCGACACCGGGAAGACGCCCTTGAGCCAGCGTCCCATGACCCGGTACACGGTCTCTCGATACCGGATGTCGGTGAGGTACACGGTGACCTTGACGATGTCGCGCAGCGAGCTGCCTGCCTCATCGAGGAGCATCGCGATGTTGCTCATCGCCTTCTCGGTCTGCGCTTCGACGTCGCCGATACCCACTGATTCCCGTGTCTCGAGGTCCTGGCCGATCTGCCCGCGCAGGTAGACCACCCCGCCGGCGACGACGGCCTGGCACAGGTCGTTGTCGAGGTTCTGTTCGGGATAGGTGTCCTTGGTGTTGAAGGGCCGGATCCGGGTGTGGGTCGGTGTTGCGATGTCGGTCATGACCACTGTCCTCTTTCCTCTTCAGGTCTGGTTGGCGGCTTTGTAGGCCAGGTAGCTGCGCTGGATCGCGATCTGGTCGGCGAGATATTTGGCGTCGTGCCAGACGCCCCAGATGAAGCTCGAACCGCGTCGGGACTGCCAAGGAAGTCCGAGGAAGTACACGCCGGGCTCCGTCGACACGCCGCGCTGGTGTTTCGGTTTGCCGTTTTCGTCGAACGCGTCGACCTGCAGCCAGCCGTAGTCGAACGCGAAGCCGACGGCCCAGATGATCGACGTGATCCCGGCGGCGGCGAAATCCAGCACGAGGATGGGATGGGTCACGCAGCCCGGGTTGGGGCCGAGGATGCGGGCCTGCGGCTCCTCGGGCAGATCGAGACCGTTGCGGGCGACGTAGGCGTCGGCCTCGTCGAGCATCGACAGGTAGTTCGCGTCGCCGGCCTCGATGTTGTTCCGCAGATCGGGGGCGAAGCGCATGACACCGTTGTCGAACGCGCCGGCCATGCCGAGCAGCGTGATCCCGCTGGCGGCCAGCGACCGGAAATCGACGGTGTGCCCGCCGTGCGCGCCGCTGACGGCGATGGTGACATGCTCGGCTCCGCGTGGCGGTGCGGCCATGTCCCACTTGCCGAGAACGCCGAGCCACCAGCAGAAGTCGCGGTTGCGGTAGCTGCGGGGCGGCCGGTCGTGCGGACCGACGGCGAGGTAGACCTGCCGGCCCGACTGCTGCAGTTCGTCGGCGATCTGCACACCTGACGATCCGGCGCCGACGACCAGTACGGCGCCGTCGGGCAGCTGCTGCGGATTGTGATAAGCGCTCGAATGAAGCTGGTGGATACCCACGCTTTGCGGAACGACTGGCGGGATGACGGGCTTCTGGAACGCGCCGGTTGCCGCCACGACGTAGCGGGCCTCGATGGTGCCGTCGGAGGTCTGGGCGGTGAAGCCCGGCCGGCCGTCGTTCTTGCGGACCGATGTCACCTCGACGCCGGTGCGGATGGGCGCGTCGATCTTCTCGGCGTAGGAGACGAGATAGTCGGCGACCTGTTCCTTGCCGGCGAACCCGTCGGGGTCGATATTGAACTCCTGGCCCGGAAAGCGGTCATGCCAGGCGGGCCCGTTGGCCACCAGTGAGTCCCACCGCCACGACCGCCAGCGCTCGGCGACCCGATCGCGCTCGACGACGAGGTGCGGAACGCCCTGCAAACCGAGGTGCTCGCTCATCGCGATACCGGCTTGACCCGCGCCGACGACGAGAACCTCGGTCTCTTGGCTCGACATCCCAACCTCCACTGCTCGGACAGAATCGCTCGTTGGAAACCATGATTCAGCCGCGCGCTGTATCTGTACAGCGCATATATTCGATCTAATTCATCTGAAAAACCGATCCGCGGCCGGGCGGCGCGATCCGTGCGGGGGTAACGGTTCACCGGCCCGTCACCATGCGTTCGACGTGGCGCACAGCGCCGGGGCACGGTTTGGACCACCATCTTCAGATGTGGGCACGAGACGTTTGACAGCACCCGGCGAGACTCCCGATACCGGGATCCCGACGGCGGTGGCCGCCAGCATGACGATGGCCGAGCAGTACGACTGGCATCAGGACTATCTTCGCAGGCACCGGGTGTCGCGACGGAACTTTCTGCGAGGCTCGGCAGCATTGGCGGCAGTCGCCGGTCTCGGGGTATCTCCGTTCGGTCACCGCGCCTACGCCGCCGACGCACCGCTGACGGTGGCCAACCGCCGCGTGGGCTACGGTTCCGACGCGGCGAGCCAACTGCGGTTCGCCGCACAGCTGTCGCGCAGCCCGGGCGGGCTGAAAGTCTTCGTCGATCACGGCCCCACGCCGGCGCTGGGCGCGACGGCCGAGGCCGAGGTCCGCAACCTGGTCACGCAGATTCCCGACAGTCGTGGGGGTGTGCTCGCGGCCGAGCAGTTCTACGCCCATGTGCCGGTCGACGGGTTGCCGGGACGAGCACCGCATTTTTATCAGTGGCGCACCGAAGACGGTTTCGTCAGCGACGTGTTGTCCGCGTCGACGGCGATGCCCAGCGCACGCGACGCACAGGTCCCGTTCAGATTCACCATGTTGGGCGATCAGGGGACCGATGACACCCCGGCGCTGCCGCCGGGATTGAAGCCCGGCGATTACGACGACCAGTACTACAAGCCGGACAACGACCCGACCGTCGGACATACCACCAACGTGTTGAACCAAATCGTCGCGTCACGCCCGGATTTCCATGTGCTGGCCGGGGATATCGCCTACGCCGACCCCTCGGGTGCGGGTAAGCCGGGAACGTTCGTGCCCTCGGGCGGGGGCAATCCGCCGTCGGGATTCGACAAGTTCAATCCGTTCGTGTGGGACGTCTACTTCGGGTCGATCGAGCGCAGCGCCGCGACGACGCCGTGGATGTTCGCCACCGGCAATCACGACATGGAAGCGAGCTACCCGGCGCACGGGTACGCCGGGCATCTGGCCCGGCTCGACTTCCCGGGCAACGGCCCCAAGACCTGCCCGTCGGTGTACTCGTTCGTCTACGGCAACGTCGCGGTGCTCTCCTTGGACGCCAACGACGTCAGCTACGAGATCAAGGCGAACACCGGGTACTCGGGTGGGGCCCAGAACAGCTGGGTGGAACGCACGTTGGCCGCGCACCGGGCCGATCCCGACATCGACTTCATCGTCTGCTTCTTCCATCACTGTGCGTATTCGACGACGGATTCGCACGCCAGTGACGGCGGCGTCCGCGCGGCCTGGGTCGACTTGTTCGACCGCCATCGGGTGGACCTGGTGCTACAGGGCCACAACCACGTCTTCGAGCGGACCGATCCGATTCGTGGCGGCCGCCCGACGCGGGCCGCCGAAGACAACGCCGTCGTCTATCCCGACACCGACGGCACGGTGTATTACACGGTGGGTTCGGGCGGGCGGCCGCGCTACAACTTTCAGCCAGGCGAATCGGAGAGCTATCGCGGGCACGTGATAGCCGACACCTTCGTGCCCAACAGCTACGTTTGGGATGCCAACGGAGACAAGCAGCCTGAGGGCGTCGCGTGGTCACGGGTGCGGTTCCGCAACTACGCCTTCATCCGCGTCGATGTGCGGCCCGGGACGTTCGTCAGTGAGATGGATGTCGTCGCGGTCGACGAATACGGCAATGAACTGGACAAGCTCACCTACCGGCGACAGCCGTCGTAGCCTCGGGCATATGACCAAACTGGCACCATCGGCAAGCGGCATCGCCCGATTCGGTCGGGCAGCCTGGTTTTTCGGTAATGCCTACGAGGCGGTCGTCGGCGTGCCTCAACTCATCGCCGGCGCCACTCACCGCCGCCCGGGGATCATCGGCACCGGCAGCCCCGCGCCCTATTACGCACCCATCACGCCGGCAGCCATGGGTGGAACGTCGGTGGTGTTGCACCGAGGATGGCAGGGCGGTGCCGATCACCGGACCGTCGTCGCCGCGGGCGCGTCGCTGGCCGGCGCGCTCGGTTTGAGCACCTATCTCATCCGGGTATCAACATCCCGCTCCTCAAAGGAGAAATCGCCCCGGAGGTGCAAGCGCATCTCATCGCCCGCTGGCATCGGCTCAACGTGATGCGGCTGGGATTGCTGATCGTCACCGAGGTGCTGGTCCGACGGATCGAGCCCGTTGCAACTAGAAGGGAGAATTCATGAAGATCGGTATCGTCATCGGGTCGATCCGTGAGGGCCGTAACGGCAAGGCGGTCGGCGACTGGGTCGCCAAAGGCGCCGCGCAGCGCGCCGATGCGGAGTTCGAGGTTCTGGATCTCAAGGAGTTCGACGTCCCCTTGCTGACCTCGGGGACCGTACCCGCGACGGCGCAGAAGCAATACGATTCACCGAACGTCACGCGCTGGAGCCAGGCGATCGACACGTGTGACGGATTCATCTTCGTCACCCCGGAGTACAACCACGGGGTCCCGGGAGCACTCAAGAACGCCGTCGACAGCCTGGGCTCCGAGTGGTTCCACAAGACGATCGCGTTCGTGTCCTACGGCGCCGACGGCGGAGTCCGCGCCGTAGAGCACTGGCGCCAGATCGTCGCCAACTTTCAGATGCTCGATGTCCGCGCCCAGGTGGCACTGTCCCTATTCCAGGACTTCGGTGCCGACGGGTTCGCGCCGCTGGAGCGACGCGACAGCGAATTGGGCGTCCTGTTCGACCAACTGATTGCCTTGACCGGCAAGGTCATTGCGTGAGCTGACCGCCCTCACCCGGGGGTACAGATGACGGCCAGCGCGTCGTTGACCGCGTCGACGCCGTGGGGACCGATCCGCTCGGCGAGGCGACCGCGCAACTCATCTCGTGCCGCCGCGGGCAGCGTCAGATGGTTGGAATAGGTGAACACCAGATTGAGCCAATCCTCGGTGGTGTAGTGCAACTGCTCGACCACGTTGCGGTTGTCCACCGTGAAGCCACCGTCTTCGATGAGTGCGGTCACCTCGGCCAACCGGGTGGCGTCGACGATCGAGCTGCGCTCGTCACCGAGATAGTCGGAGTAGATGTCGTCGAGGTCGGCCCACGTCGGCGCCTTCGGCACGATCCGGTTCGACAACAACGCCAGCCGCCCACCGGGATTGAGGATGCCCCGCACCTTGGCCAGTGCGGGTCGCGGCTGGACCCAGTGAAACGACTGGGCGAACACCACCAGATCGAACGTTCGGGAGCCGGGCTGCCAGTCCTCGAACGTCGCGATCTCAACAGTGACCCCCTTGCCCGCGGCGACGCCGGCCATCCGGGAGTCGGGTTCCACCGCGAGAACTGTTGCGCCGGCACGGATCAACTGCACCGACGCGATCCCGGTGCCCGCCCCGACATCCAGCGTCGCGAGCCCCGCAGCGGTGATCAGATCAGCGATCAGCGCCCGCGGATAACGTGGCCGGTACCGGTCATAGTCGTCGGACGCCGCGCCGAAAGATTCGGCCCGCCTGCGGTCAGCGTGGAGTTCTTCCATGTCCTCACTGTAAGAGGCCGACACCGGCTGGGATCGGGCCGCGGCGGGTGCGAGGCCGACATGCACTGCGTACCAGCTGAATTCGGTCCGAGGTCACTCGGCATCCTCCGCTCGGTCGGCGATGGTGAGCCGGTCCCTCGGTGGTATCTGGCCGACCCATCTTCCGGCATGCGGCATGTCGAGGCCGAACTGATCGAGCACCCGCGCCACGATGTAATCCACGACGTCGTCGATGGTCCGGGGGTTGTTGTAGAAGGCGGGCACGGGCGGAAAGATGGTGGCGCCCATGCGCGTCAGCTCCAGCATGTTCTCCAGGTGTACCGCCGACAGGGGCGCTTCCCGCGCGATCAGAACCAGCCGGCGACGCTCTTTGAGCGTGACGTCCCCGGCGCGTCCGAGGAGCCCGTCGCCGTAGCCGGTGCGCAGCGCCGCGAGGGTCTTCATGCTGCAGGGGGCGACGACCATGCCGTCGACCCGATAGGACCCGCTGGCAATGGCTGCGCCCTGATCGTCGGGCTTGTAGACCGTGTCGGCCATCGCCTCGACCGCCTTGACCGTCAGGCCGGTTTCCTGGGCGAGGGTGGTGCGGGCCCACCTGCTGATCACGAGGTGGGTTTCGACCTGCAGTTCGCGCAGCGCCTTGAGGAGCCGGACGCCGATCGGTGCCCCGGTCGCCCCGGTCATAGCGACGACGAGTTTCACCGTCCGCGTACCTCCCGAAGCAGGGCTGTTTTGTCACACGTATCCGCCGGAGGCGAACGTCGTGCCCATGTTTCCAGATGGATTGCCGATCTGGCGGGATCGCGGTGGCGGTTACCGCGTCGTGTTCAGGCGCGAGAGCGCGGCGATGGTGAGGGCCTCGACTCCCGTGGACAGCGTGGGCTCGAGGACGGGTGCGAACAACGGGGAGTGGTTGGTCGGTACCGGCCGCCCGGTGCGTGCCGACTCGTCGTAGGTCTCCTGCGGATAGCCGCCCCAGAACCAGAACGCCGTCGGCGCGCCCGCGGCGGTGCCGAAGTGGCCGACATCCTCGCTTCCGGCCAACGGCTGGGGATTCTCGATGACCCGCTCGGCGCCGAAGTGGTCTCGGAACACCGCGGCTAGCTGCTGCATGACGGGGTCGTCGACGACCGTCACGGGGAAGCTGTGCGTGGTGGTCACGGCGGGCTCCTTGGTGGCTCCGGACGCGGTCGCCTCGGCCTGGGCGATGCGGCTGATGGAGGCCAGAGTCTTGCTGCGCACGTTTTCGTCGAAGGTGCGGACGTTGATCCCGAGTTCGGCGTCATCGGGAATGATGTTGTCTTTCGCGCCGGCGTGCAGGTAGCCGACCGTGACGACGGCCGGGTCGAACGGCGAGAGCTCCCGCGACACGATCGTCTGTAGCCGCTGCACGACGTTGGCGGCCATCACCACGGGATCGACGGTCGATTCGGGTTGGGAGCCGTGCCCGCCATGGCCGAACAGCTGCAGCTTGAGAGAGTCGGCAGCGGCCATGGCCACCCCGGTCTTATAGGCGATGAACCCCGCCGGGATCGGCCCGACGTGCTGGCCGAGGACGACATCGGGGGTGGGGAAGCGGTCCAGGATGCCGTCGGCGATCATCGCCGACGCTCCGCCGCCGATCTCCTCGGCGGGCTGGAACACCGCGACCACGGTGCCTGACCAGTGCTTCTTGGTCTCGGTCAGCAACTGCAGCGTGCCGACCAGCGCGGTGGTGTGCATATCGTGCCCGCACGCGTGCATGACCGGGACGTCCTTGCCGTCCGGGTTGGTCGCCCGGGCCGTGCTCGCGTACGGCAGGCCCGTCTGTTCCTGCACCGGCAGGGCATCGAAATCCGCGCGCAGCCAGACGACCGGGCCGGGACCGTTGCGCAGGACGGCCACGACACCGGTGCCGCCGACGCCTGCGGTCACCTCGAGGCCGAGTGGGGCGATCGCCTGCTGAACCTTCTGCGCCGTGCGGTGCTCCTGGAAGGACAGCTCTGGGTGCGCATGCAAGTCGCGATAGAAATCGGCGAGCCCCGCGCCCAGCCGGTCGGCCCAGTCCTTCGGCAAATCGATCGTCATGTCGTCCCTCCCGGTCGGTGCCGGATCATCGTAGGCCCCAAGCTGTGCGCCGATAGCGTGAATCGAGCCAATCAGCTACCGAAAAGCCGTGCAGAGTAACCAGTTTCAGTGTGTCGCTACGCCGATGATCTGCCAGATCATGTCGAGCACCTGGCTGCGCCGGTCGACGGGCCGCGGTTGGCCCGCGTCGATGAGGGCACAGCGGGAAACCTTCATGGGCACGATCGGTTCAGTCCTTCACGTCGCAGATCACGACGGGAATGTCACGAGTCGTCCGCTTCTGATAGTTCGCGTAGCCCTTGTACGACGCGACGATGTTGGGCCACAGCTCGGCCTTCTCGTCGGGACTGGCGGTGCGGGCGTGCACCTTCAGACGCTGCCCGTCGAGCACCAACTCGGCGTCGGGGTGCGCCTGCAGGTTCCGATACCAGTCAGGGTCGCGGTCGTCACCGCCCTTCGACGCCACGAGTATCACGCGTTTGGTGTCGTGCACGGGCGTTGTCAGGTAGCAGGACCGGGGCTGGCCGGACTTGCGCCCGACGGTGTGGAGCTCGACCAGCGGCATGCCAAAAGGTTGGGCCAGCAACCGTTTCCCGCTGACCGTGAGGACGAACCGGTGGGCGAGATTCATCAGCTTGGCGCCGCTGTCCTTGAGCGTATTGGTGTTCATCGCGTGTTCTCATTCTGATGTAGGGCGTCCGAAGCCGTCTGAACCGAGCCTAGGTGTTGCGCCGTGCGGACGCGTGCCTTATCGACGTCTCGCGCGTCGTTCAGCTCGCATACAGCGAATTACCAGGTATCACAGGCTATTTCGATAACCGACCGGATGCCCGGCGTGCGCGTACGGTCACATCGGGGGGCTTCGTGCAGATGGGAGATGGCGATGGAACATCGTCACCAGAATCGTCGCCGTGTGATCGTCGCCGGCGGCGGTGTGCTTGTGGTGTTGGGCATGTTCACCGCGGCGTGCGGCGGGAAACAAGCGCCCTCCGGTCCCACGACGACGACAACCACGACGACCACGACCACGACGACCACGCCTGCGCCGCTACCCACGGGAGCCCCCGCATCACCGACCGAGAAGAGCATCACCCCCGGCGGCGGCAACCTGTTCACCCCGACGGTGCTGGCGCCCCCGGCGCCGACCGAACCGCCCGGTGTGCACCGCAATCACTGAATCGCCTGCGTCAGCCGGCCATGGTGAGGCCGCCGCTGACGCTGAGTACCTGGCCGGTGATGTAGTTCGAGTGGTCGGACGCGAAGAACAGCACGGCGTCGGCGATCTCCGCCGGGGTCGCCAAGCGTCGGAACGGGATGGCGCGGATCAGGCCGTCACGGACCTTCTCCGGCAGTGACGCGAACAGTGGTGTGTCGGTCGGACCGGGGCACACACAGTTGACGTTGATGTGGTGTCGCGCCATCTCGCGGGCCAGGGACTTGGTGAAAGCGATGAGCCCACCTTTGGTCCCGGCGTAGACGGTCTCGCCCAGGGACCCCACGCGCCCGGCGTCACTGGCGATGTTGACGATTTTGGCTGTCGCGTCCGCTGCGAGGATCGGTTCGAGAAATGCCCGGGTGAGCCGCACCGGGCCGAGGAAATTCACTGCGACGAGCGATTCCCAGAGGGCATCGTCGTTGGACATGAAGGGTTCGACGCGGTCGAAGCCTGCGGCGTTGACGATGACCTGCGGGATGCCGTGCGTCGCCACGACGGTGTCCCGCAGGGCAGTGATGGCGGCCGCGTCGGCGAGATCGACCACATGGGCCGTGGCCGTTGTGCCGATGGTGGCGACCGTGTCGGACAGGCCCTGTGGATCACGGTCGACGGCGACGACCGTCGCGCCTGCGGCGCTGAGCCCGACGGCGATGGCCCGGCCGATTCCCGAAGCCGCCCCCGTCACGACCGCGGTCTTGTCGTCGAGTCGCATGGTTGCCTCCTGTGGCCTGCGGGTGCTGCCCGAAGACCACTATCGGACGCCGACCGGAGAAAAGTCAACCGCTCGGTCGAATATTGACCTAATGGGTCGAACTGTCCTAGCTTTGGGTGAGTCAGGATGCGTCGACCCCACATGAGACGGAGAAGACATGAACCTCAACGACTACCGGCAACTGACACTGAGCCGGCGGGACAACGGGGTCTTGCTCATCACCATCGACCGGCCGGAGAAATACAACGCGGCCGATGAGGAGATGCACGCCGAACTGGCCGCCATCTGGCGCGACGTCTCCAGTGACAAGGAGACCCGCGTCGCTGTGATCACCGGTGCAGGCAGGGCTTTCAGCGCGGGCGGTGACCTGGCCATGGTGGAGCGGATGGCCGGTGACTACGACCGGGTTTCGCACATGCTCGGCGAGATGAGCGACCTGGTCTACAACATGATCAACTGCGACAAGCCGATCGTCTCGGCCATCAACGGCGTGGCGGTCGGCGCCGGCGCGGTAGCGGCGTTGCTCGCCGATATCGCCATCGTCGCCGAGGACGCCCGCATCGGCGACGGGCATGTCAAACTCGGTGTCGCCGCCGGCGACCACGCGGCCATCATCTGGCCTCTGCTGGCCGGGATGGCCAAGGCCAAGTACTACTTGATGACGGGTGAGATGATCACCGGCGTCGACGCCGAACGCATCGGCCTGGTCGCCAAAGCCCTTCCCCGAGAACAGGTTCTGGATGAGGCTTTAAGGATCGCGGACGGACTCGCGGCGGGCGCCCAGCAAGCCATCCGGCTGACCAAGCGGTCGCTGAACAACTGGCTGCGGCAAGCCGGTCCGGTCTTCGATCAATCGGCGGCCTACGAGATGCTCACCTTCCTCGGACCCGACGTGGTCGAGGGATACACAGCGCTGCGGGAGAAGCGGGCTCCCCGGTTCCCCTCCGCCGAGTCCTGAGTCAGAGCGCCGAGGAGGTAAGCCATGCAGATCGGTCTCGTCGTGATGGACGAAAACCCAGCCGACGCACTGAAAGTCGTGAAAGCCGCAGATCGCGCCGGCGTGCATTCACTGTGGACGATCGACTACTACAACCGCAGCAGCCTCGCCCGCGCGTCGGCGTTCGCGGCCGCGACCGAGAACGCGATCGTCGGAACCAGCGTCACCCCGTTGTTCGCCCGGTCGCCGTTGGCGCTGGCCTCGGCGGCCGCCGATATCCAGGCGATCGCCGACGGCCGGTTCGTGCTCGGCGTGGGCAGCAGCACCCGCCGGATGAACCAGGACTGGTACGGCGCCGCCCTGCAGCATCCTGCCCCGCAGGTCCGGGACCGCATCGAGCTGGTGCGCAGCCTGATCGCGCACCGCAGCGGGCCGTTCCGGTATGCCGGCCGGTTCGATGCCGTCACCATGGCGCACTACGACCGGCCCGAACTGCCCGACAGCGTGCCGATCCTGGCGGCCGCGGTCGGCGAACACATGATCCGCGCCGTCGGACGAAGCGCAGATGGCTTCGTCGGGCACACCATCGCCTCGGCCGACAATCTGCGTGACGGGGCACTGCCCCTGTTGGCGGCGGCCGCTGCGGAGGCCGGGCGCAGTTCGGCAGACTTGCGAATCACCACCCAGATCGTCGCGGCGGCGAGCTCCGACCGGGCGTCGGCCCGCCGTGACGCCGCGGCCCAGGTCGGCTTCTACTCCACGCCGAAGGGCTACGACGCGCTCTTCCCTGGCGGGCAGCACCAGGCCGAACGTGTCGCCAGCCGGGAATCCCTGGCCCGCAACGACATCGACGGCATCGTCGCGGCCGGCCAGGCGATGGTCGACGACCGCGCGGTGTACGGGAGCCCCGAGGACATCGTCGACCAGTTGCGCCGTTATGCCGATGTCGTCGACTGGGCGCTGCTCTATCCGCCCCACTTCGGTGTCGAGTCGCAACGGATCCACGCCAACGAGCATCTACTCATCGAGATCGCCGCCGCGGCACGGGTTTAGGTCGCCACCTCAGTCGAAGATGCGCAACGCGCGGTCCACGATCGCCGCGCGCAACTCGGCCCGATCATCCTCGTGGGTTCCCGGCCGTATCCAGACCGAGGACTGGTTGAGGATCCCGTGCAAACATTGCAACGCGACATTGACATTGGGACAGGTGAATTCGCCGCTCGCGATGCCCTGCGCGGCGACCTTGCGGAACACCGCGTCGTGCCTGCGGCGCATGTCCTTCATCGGTTCCTCGAAAACCTTTGGCCAGCTGCGTGGCCACGAGAACACCGTTGCCACCTCGGGAGCGGTTTCGGTGAGGATGAGGATCTGCTCATCGATGAGCGCTGCGAGGTGGTCCCGCGCAGGCACGTCACCGAGAGCCTCTTCGCGTGCGGCCAGGCGCTGGAGAACTTCCTGCGTGAGCGACTCCAGGGCCGCGGCGACGAGCTCATCCTTCGACGAGAAATAGTGGTACAGCGTCGCTTTGGCGATGTCGGTCTGCTCCGCAACCCCTTCCAGGCTCATCCCCTGATAACCGGACTCCGTCAGGATCCGGGTGGCGGTCCTGACGATCTCGGCCTTACGGCGGTCGCGACGCCGGGCCACGCGGCTGGACCCCGTCACTGGCTCAGCGCCCATACGGCCATCGCTCCCTCGGCACTCCGCGTGGTTGGTCGACGCCATCCTAGCGAAAGTGCCCCGCCTGTTCGGTAAACCGACCGAGCGGCCGAACAGCCGACCCGAATCCCGAGAGGGTTATCCGCCTTGGGGGTGCGTGGCCTGAACACCGGCCGTGGAAGCGCCGACCCCGAGGTGGGCGGCAGCGTAGGCGGCCGCCTGGTCGGTCATCCCGTTGTCGGCGTACTGGTTGTGTGCGCCGTTGTCGCCGCCGGTCGGCGAGCACACCGGATCCTCGGGGATGCACAGGTCGAGGGTCTTGGGTGCGTACTGGGCACCGACCTTGATCGGCGGTGCGCCGGTGTAGATCATCTGCAGGAACCCGCTCGACGGCTTGCCGAAGAGCGCGACCGTGGCGACGTGGTCGACGACCGATGCCGGCATCGGCCCGGTGAGGCCCGGCGGCAGCGCGAATCCCGCCGGGACGGCATCCGCGGTGATGTACGCCGCGACGGCGGCGCCTTGCGAGTAGCCGCCGAGCACCATCTTGGTGTTCGGGCACACGTTGGCGGTATCGCGGACCTTGTTGCTGGCGTCGACGACACCGTCGGCCGCAGTCGCGAAGTCAAGAGACGCCGGATAGTTGACGGCATAGACATCGACGGACTTGCCCGGGATCTTCGCTCGCAGGGAATCGACGAACGCCTCACCGACGCGCCCGACACCCGGAGGTTCGAACGTGCCCCTGGCGAACACCACCTGCACGTCAGGACACGACTCGGCGGATGCCTGGGCCGCTACGGCGAGCGACCCCGCCGCCACGAACGGTGCAACGGCAGCGACAACCAACCAACGATGAATTCGGTTCATGCGACAACCCCCAACCCTCGACACGCAAACTCGCGGAAGCGCCGTTGGCCCCACAATTCACGCCAAGCAGATACCCAGCATTCTCCCACCCGAATCGGATCGGCGATGTGACCTGGAACACGGACCGCTCAGTCCATTCGGCCGGCGTCCACCAGGCGCAGGACCGCCGTGCCCGCTTCGTCGGATTCTTCGAGATCCACCTCGACGTCGAATCCCCAGTCCCGGTCGCCCGCCGGGTCATCGAGGATCTGCCGTACCCGCCACACACCGGGCTGCCGGTCGAAGATCAGCATCGCGGGGCCGCGCGCATCGGGACCGGTGCCGAGGTCTGAATGTTCGGCGAAGTACTCCAGGCCGACCTCTTCCCAGCGCGACGCGGGCCAGCCCGCGTCGCCGTCGAGCTCGCCGAGCTCGTCCCAGCGTCGCCTGGCGAACAACTCGACCCGACGGAACAGCGCGTTGCGGACCATCGCGGTGAAGGCACGTTCGTTACCGGTCAGCGGGCGCGGCCGGGTCGGTGTCGCGACGGGCATGTCATGAGGCTGGTCGGGGTCGGTGAGCTGCTCCCACTCGTCGAGCAGGCTCGAATCGACCTGTCGGACAAGCTCGCCGAGCCACTCGACGATGTCGACGACCTCGTCGGTACGGGCGGCGGCGGGGACACCGGAACGCAGGGCTTTGAACGCGTCGGACAGATAGCGCAGCACCGCGCCCTCCGAACGCGTCAGCCCATAGCCGCTGACGAACTCCCGGAAGGTCATCGCGCGTTCCCACATCTCGCGCACGATCGACTTGGGGGACAGCCGGCCGTCCGCGGCCCACGGGTTGGTACGCAAATAGACGTCGAAGGCGTGGTTGAGCAGTTCTTCGAGCGGCTTGGGATAGCTGATGTCGTCGAGCAGTTCGATGCGTTCGTCGTACTCGATGCCGTCGGCCTTCATCTGCGCGACGGCCTCGCCCCTGGCCTTGTTCAACTGTGCGGCCAGGATCTGGCGCGGATCCTCCAGCGTCGCTTCCATCACCGAAACCACATCCAGCGCATAGGTTTCCGACGCGGGATCGAGCAGGTCGATCGCGGCGAGCGCGAAGGTCGACAACGGCTGGTTCAGCGCGAAGTCGGGCGGCAGGTCGACCGTGAGCCGGTACCGGCGACCGTCGGGGTCGGGCTCGCCGAGCCGTTCGAGCACCCCGGCCTGCAACAGCGAGCGGGCGATGCCGACGGCCTCGCGGATCAGCCGAAGCTGCCGTTTGCGCGGCTCATGGTTGTCGGTGAGCAACCGGCGCATCGCCACAAACGGATCACCGGGACGGTCGACGACGTCGAGGATCATCGCCGTCGACACCCGCATGTTGCTCGTCAGCGCTTCCGGCGCAGCGGCGACCAACCGGTTCATGGTGGCCTCGCTCCACGGCACCATGCCCTCGGGGACCTTCCGGCGCACCAGTTTTCGGCGCTTCTTCGGATCGTTGGCTACCTTCGCGAACTGCTTGAGATTTTCCACCTCATGATCGGGCGCCTGTACCACGACGGTGCCCACGGTGTCGTAGCCGGCGCGCCCCGCCCGGCCCGCGATCTGGTGGAACTCCCGGGCGCTGAGCAGCCGGGTGCGCGTGCCGTCGTACTTCGACAACGCCGAGAACACCACGGTGCGGATCGGCACGTTGATGCCGACGCCGAGAGTGTCGGTGCCGCAGATGACCTTCAGCAGGCCGGCCTGTGCGAGCTGCTCCACCAGCCGCCGGTACTTCGGCAGCATCCCGGCGTGGTGCACCCCGATGCCGTGCCGGACCAGCCGCGAGAGCGTGGCCCCGAATGCCGACGTGAAACGAAACCCGCCGATGGCCTCGGCGATGGCGGCCTTCTCCTCCTTGGTGCTCACGTTGACACTCATCAGTGCCTGCGCGCGTTCGAGCGCCGAGGCCTGGGTGAAATGCACGACGTAGACCGGGGCCTGCTTGGTGTCGAGCAGATCCTGGATCGTCTCGTGCATCGGTGTCGTCGCGTACGAGTAGAACAGCGGCACCGGTCGTTCGGCACCCGCCACCAGAGCTGTCGGACGCCCGGTGCGGCGGGTGAGGTCCTCGCGCAGGAACGTGACATCGCCGAGCGTGGCCGACATCAACAAGAACTGGGCGCGTGGCAGTTCCAGCAGTGGCACCTGCCATGCCCAGCCGCGGTCAGGGTCGCCGTAGAAGTGGAACTCGTCCATCACCACCAGGCCGATGTCGGCCTGCGCGCCTTCCCGCAGCGCGATGTTGGCGAGCACCTCCGCCGTGCACGCGATGATCGGCGCCTCCGAGTTGACCGCCGCATCGCCGGTGAGCATGCCGACGTTCACCGCGCCGAACACGTCGCAGAGGGCGAAGAACTTTTCACTGACGAGGGCCTTGATCGGCGCCGTGTAGTAGCTCCTGGCACCGGCAGCCAGTGTCGCGTAGAGCGCACCGGTGGCGACCAGCGACTTGCCGGACCCGGTCGGGGTGGCCAGCACCACGTTGGCCCCGCTCACCAACTCGATCAGCGCCTCTTCCTGCGCCGGGTACAGCGTGGTGCCATTGGCCTCGGCCCAGGCGGCGAAGTCGGTGAACAGCGCGTCGGGATCAGCGCTTCTGGCGCGCAGCGCGGACAGGTCGCCGGGGTCGTCGAGGAGCGCAATGGTCATGGCGTCGGTGCAGTGG
Source organism: Mycobacterium dioxanotrophicus (assembly GCF_002157835.1). Taxonomy (NCBI): domain Bacteria; kingdom Bacillati; phylum Actinomycetota; class Actinomycetes; order Mycobacteriales; family Mycobacteriaceae; genus Mycobacterium; species Mycobacterium dioxanotrophicus. The sequence goes on from NZ_CP020809.1 coordinate 311,642, forward strand.
GTGTGGGCATCGTGGTGACAAGCGTGCCTGACCACGGGTCGGCACCGTGCGGCAGGTCCGTCAGGCGTCGTCGAGCATGTCGTGGAGGAACTGGCCGCCGTGAACGGCCGCCAGCAGTGATCCCTCGGCGGCACGGTTGGCGATGAACAGCATTTCGTCACCGGCCTCGAGCACGTCGTCGGGCTGCGGCAGGATGACCTGCGAACTGCGGACCAGGCTCACCAAGGCGGTGTTCGACGGAAGGTCCAACTGGTCGACGCGCCGGCCGACGAGCGGGTTGGCTTCGGGCAGGGTCAGTTTGGTCAGCTCGGCCCGGCCGCCTCGCAGGCCCATGAGCCGCACCAGGTGGCCGATGTCGATGGCTCCCTCGATGCCCGCGACCAGTGCACCCGGCGTCGAGACGGCAACGTCGATGCCCCAACTGGGGCCGAACAGCCATTGGTTGCTGACGTCGTTGATGCGGGCGACCACCCGGGGAACACCGAATTCAGTTTTGGCGAGCAACCCGATGACGAGATTGGCCTTGTCGTCGCCCGTCGCGGCGATCAGGACGTCGCAGGTCTGGACTCCGGCTTCCTCGAGCGTGGTGATCTCGCACGCATCGGCCAGCAACCAGTCCGCGTCCGCGGCCGTCTCCGGCTCGAACTTGCGTCGCTCCCGTTCGATGAGCAAGACCTTGTGGCCGTAACCGAGCAACTCTCGCGCAACCGATCGCCCGACGTTGCCCGCGCCGGCGATCGCGATTCGCATCTTCCGTTCCGCCACCCGGCTATTTTTGCGCATATACCGGCCCTCACCGCAGGGTTCGGTACTGATTTACTTTCACGTTGATGAGCTTGCAACAGTTGTACCTGGCCTTGTTGATCGGAGGCCTTGTGCTGCTCGCAAGCATCATCGGCACGCGCGTCGCGACGCGCGTGGGGTTTCCCAGTCTGCTGTTGTTCCTGTTGGTCGGCGTCGTTCTCGGCGAGGACGGCATCGGGCTGCACTTCGACAACGTCGAACTCGCCAGGAATGTCTGCACAGCCGCGCTCGCGGTGATTCTCGTCGAGGGCGGTTTGACCACGCGCTACGCCGACATCCGCAAGGTGCTGGCGCCCGCGGCGTCGCTGGCGACGGTGGGGGTGCTGATCAGCACGGTGGTCACGGCCGTGGGCGCCCATGTGCTGCTGCGCATGGATTGGCAGCTGTCTCTGCTGCTCGGGGCGATCGTGGCCTCTACCGATGCGGCTGCGGTGTTCTCGGTTCTGCGTGTGCTGCCACTACCGCGGCGCCTCGCGGGTCTGCTCGAGGCGGAATCCGGGTTCAACGATGCACCCGCGGTCATCCTGGTGCTGATGTTCAGCGTGGTGCCCTTCGTCCTCGAACCGGAGGGTGCACTCGCCGAAATAGCCTACGAGCTGGTGGTGGGTGTCGCGCTCGGCCTGGCGGTCGGACTTCTCGGCGCGATCGCGTTGCGGCGCATCGCCCTACCGGCTTCCGGGCTGTACCCGATCGCGACATTCGGGTTGGGGCTCGTCGCGTTCGCGGCGGGCGGTAGCGCACATGCGAGCGGGTTCATCGCGGCCTATCTGGCCGCGGTCGTGCTCGCGAATTCGGGGTTGCCTCACCGGTCGGCGACCCGGTCGTTCGCCGAAGGGGTCGGCTGGCTGGCGCAGATCGGCCTGTTCGTATTGCTCGGGCTGCTCGTCAACCCGCATGAACTGGCCGACGATGTGATCCCGGCGATCATCATCGGCCTGGTGCTGCTGTTGGTCGCCCGCCCGCTGTCGGTGATGGGTGCGCTGATCGGGTTTCGCATCCCGCTGCGGGAGCAGCTGTTCCTGTCATGGGCCGGGCTGCGCGGCGCTGTCCCGATCGTGCTGGCCACCTTCCCGATCGTGGTGGGCGTGCCCGACAGCCACCGCCTGCTCAACATCGTGTTCGTGCTGGTGGTGATCTTCACCCTGGTCCAAGCCCCGAGCCTGCACTTCGTCGCTAATCGGCTGGGCCTGGTGACCGCCGAGTCCACGCGGGAGATCCAGGTCGAAGCGGCGCCGCTGGATGTCCTCGACGCGGAACTGCTCACCATGACGGTCCAGCCGTCGTCGCGTCTGCACAACGTCACGATCCTCGAACTGCGCCTGCCGTACCCCGCGGTGATCACGCTGATCGTGCGGGACGGACACACCTTCGTCCCGTTGCCCGACACCCGCATCGAGGTTGGCGACGAGCTCCTCATCGTCACGACCAGCAAAGTCCGGCCCTCCACCGAAGCGCGGCTGCGGGCGGTCAGCCGCCGCGGCAAGCTGGCCTACTGGTTCGACGAATATGGGCTTCTGGACTGAGATCAGGTGCGCACGTTGATATGCCGTGCCGCCCACTGCGCGCCGAGCTGGATCAGCCCGGATTGTTGGTAGCGGACGTGCGCGTCGAAGTCCCGGCCGAGCGAACAGATGGGGTCGTTGGTGTTGCACAGGTCGGCGGTTCGTGCGCCGAAGTCCGGGCTCATGCGCGTCAGGGGCTGGCCGAGCCGCGCCGACGGGTTGCCGAAGACGACGATCGACGCGATCCGCGGGATGACGGCCGCCGGTAACGGCGCGTTATATCCGAGGCCGGCGACCGGAGAGGTGGCGACGACGTCGACGACGGCCGCGCCCTGCGAGTAGCCGCCGAGCACGATCTTCGTCTTCGGGCACTGAGACGCCGTGGCCTGGGCATGCTTGCTCATGTCGGTGGCCCCGGCCGCGGCCTTGAGAAAATCCCACGATGCGGGGTACTGGACGGCGTAGGTACTGACCGTCGAGCCCTTGATCATCGGACGCAACGTGTCCACGAAGGACTGGCCGACCGCGCCGATCCCCGAGGGCTCGTCAGTGCCGCGCGCGAAGATCACCTCGACGTCGGAGCATTTGGGCGCCGCAGAGGCGACCGCGGGCATGACCGTGCACGCCGAGGTGGCCAGCATCGCGGCGGCGACGGCTACGTGGGTGCCGGGACGGGGCCTGATCTGCTCCTCACGTCCGCGACATCGAGGCGTCGTGCCGACAGGCATGATTCTCCTCGACGTGTACCGGATCGGCCCTTTGCAGATCCTTTCCCAACAACCACTTTTACCACTCTGTCAACAGGCCGAGGTCAGCGCGGCTTCTTCTCACCGGCCTCGATCGCGACGGCGAGCCTGTTCTCGGCGGGTGCCACGGGGCAGGTCGCGTAGTCGGTGAATGAGCACGGCAGGTTGGCGGCGCGATTGAAGTCGAGGGTCACCGTCCCGTCGTCATCCGGCGCGGCGAGCGCCAGGGACCTGGCGGCGGGATAGGTCGTCACGCCGCTGGTGGCGTCGGTGAACAGCACCTGCAGGCCGCCGTTGCGGCCCGTGAACGCCACGAGTCGATGGGCGGTGCCTGCCAACTCGAAGTCGAGGACACCGACCGCCGCGTGGTGGTGTTCGAGGCCTTCCACGACGGCGCCTGTCGTGACCGTGACCTGTTCCGGATACGGCGTGAACGTGCCGGTGACACGCCAGCTCTCGTTCGGTGGATAGGTGGGGATGCCGTGGTAGCTCAGCAGATGGGGCGACTTCGGGTCGTGCACCCGAAGCGCAACCGATCCGGTCCGCCTGATCACCTCGATGCGCCTGTCGCCGTCGGCGACGAGGAGTCCGGGCGCGCCCTCGGCCGGTTCGAGCCGCTCGGTACCGTCGACCCCCTCGACGTACACCGCGGCCTCGTCCGCCCGCCAACGGCCCGGAAGGTCGGCGACGGCCTCGAATTCGTCGGTGAGCCAATACAAGCCGGTAAGGCTCACCCAACCGAGTGGGTCGCCGTAGTAGCGTTCGCGCTCGCGGTGCCATTCGTTCCAGTCGGCTTCGAATGTTCTCGCGGACGTGTCGGTGCTGGTCATGACGTCACCTCTTTCTGAAGGGATTGCGCGGCAAGGGGTCTGCTCGGGATGAGGGCCCGCAGCACCGGGGCCACCTCGCTCTGGAACAACTCGAAGCTGCGCCGTTTCTGCACGGCTGACCCGCCGTCGGCGTCCGCGCTGAGGTGTATCACCTCGTGACCGAGCTGTTCGTGGTAGCGGCCGACCTTGTCGACCACCTGCTGAGGACTGCCGACCAGAGCCGAGCTGCGGGCGACGAAATCCTCGATGGTCTCGAAGACCACGGGCAGCCCGGTACGACGGGCAAGCGCCAGTCTTTTTTCGAAGACCGGCCGGAATTCGGCGATCGCCTGCTGCGTCGTCGGCGAGACCTGGAATCCGGCCGTGCCCGCGCCGACGAGCGCATCCTCAGGCCGGTGCCCGTAGCACTCCCAGCGCTGCCGGTAGTACCGCACCAATTCGGCGTACGGCTCGATTGGATGTGTCACGTTGGCGGAGAAGAGCGGATCGCCGTGGCGGGCGGCGAGATCCACCGAATCGCGACTTGTCGCGCTGCCGTGCCAGATTCGAATGCGCTCCTGCAGAGGACGGGGCAGCGCCTTTGCGTGCGACAGCGGCGGGCGAAACCGGCCCGACCACGTCACGTCTTCGCTGCCCCACAACAGGCGGAACAGTTCGTAGCCTTCGCGATTGCGGTCCCATTGGTCGGCGGCGGTCACGTGGAACAGCTCAGCTTGAGCTGCGCCGTTGCCCTTGCCGATGATCAGTTCGAGCCTGCCGTCGGACAGGTTGTCCAGCGTCGAGTAATCCTCGAACGCGCGTACCGGGTCGAGCAGGCTCAGCGTCGTCACCGCGGTGAACAGCCCGATGCGCGACGTGCGGGCGGCAATGTTGCTCAGCACCACCGGTGGTGAGGACGAGATGAACGGGTCCTCGTGGCGTTCCCCGACGGCGAACCCGTCGAACCCCAGTTCCTCGGCGAGCACCGCGGCATCGACGACTTCACGCAGCCGCACGGCAGGGCTTTTCTTCTCGCCCGTGACCGGATCGGGCTGATGCGCGATGAGCGTGAGCAACAGGAATTTCATCGGCACCCGGCCGTGGGACGACGGGCCATACCTCGCCTCCTTCATCGGTTCGCCGGCAACAGGATGGTTGCGGCGACGCGCGATGCCAAGGTTTACAGTCGCGCTGAGTCCGTTGCGACGACCTATACAAACCGATGTGTTCGCGATTTCATTCCAGCCGCGCGGCCAGCAGTTCGGCGAGGTGCAGTCCGCGGGTGTGGGCCAGATCGTTCAATTGAGTCCGACACGAATATCCGTCGGCCAGCACCACCGTGCCGGGTGCCGCCTCGCGCACGGCCGGCAGCAACTGCTGTTCGGCAATCGCGACGGATACTTCGTAGTGGCCGTGCTCCACCCCGAAATTGCCCGCCAGGCCACAACATCCGCCCAACTCCCGGACGGCCGCGCCGGCTCGGCCCAGCAGCGCGGCGTCGGCATCCCACGTCATCACCGCATGATGGTGACAATGCGGCTGGGCCACGACCGTCGTGCCATCGAGTTGCGGTGGCCGCCAGGATCTTTCGGTGAGCAGCTCGGCGAGCGTGCGGGTTGCGGTCGCGACGGGCGTGGCTTTCTCGCCGACCAGTTCGGCGGCGTCCGAACGCAGTACGGCCGTGCAGGACGGTTCGAGGCCGACGATCGGCACACCGGCGCGGGCGGTCTCGGTCAGCTCGTCGACCGTGCGGCCCAGGACGCGTCTGGCGGCGTCGAGCTGCCCGGTACTGATCCACGTCAAAGCGCAGCACTGCTGACGCTGGGTCAGCCGCACCCGCAGGCCGGCGGCCTCCAGCACGGCCACGGCGGCCTGGCCGACCTCCGGGGTGAAGTAATTGGTGAACGTGTCGACGAACAGCAGCACCGGGTCACCGCTCACCGGTGGGGTGTGCGTGCGGTCGAACCAGTCCCGGAACGTCTGACGGGCAAACGGCGGAATCGCGCGACGGGGGTCGATGCCTGCGCTGCGCAGTGCCAGCCGGTCCACGCCGGGCAGCCGCGCCGCCGAGTTGACCAGTCCCGGAGCCCTGCTGGCCAGCCGGGCCCAGCGCGGCAGCCAGCCGAGCGAGTAGTGCGCGGGTGGACGCAGTCGGCGCCGGTAACTCTGGTGCAGCACTTCGGATTTGAACATCGGCATGTCCACCCCGGTCGGGCAGTCCGAGGTGCACCCCTTGCAGGACAAGCACAGATCGAGGGCCTCGTGCACCTCCCGCGCCCGCCAGCCGCCAGTCACCGCGGTGCCGTTGATCATCTCCTGCAGCGCTCGGGCGCGGCCGCGGGTCGAATCCTTCTCGTCGCGCGTCGCGAGGTACGACGGGCACATCACGCCGCCGGACGTCCGGTTGTCGGCACGGCACTTGCCCACCCCGGTGCAGCGGTGCACGGCCTGGCTGAAGTCCCCGCCGTCATGCCGATAGGCGAAGGCGAGATCGCGCCGCAACGCAGGTGCCGCGGGGACCCGCAGATCCGCGTCGAGCGGACGGGGGTCGACGATCACCCCGGGGTTCAACACGTTGTCCGGGTCGAAGACGTGTTTGACCGCCGCGAAGGCCGCGAGTGCGGCGGGCGAGTACATCATGGCCAGCAGTTCGCTGCGGGCCCGGCCGTCGCCGTGTTCCCCCGACAGTGAACCGTGGTAGCCGACGACGAGACGCGTTGCCGCCATGAGGAATTCGCGGAAACCGGCGACACCGCCGGGACGGTCGAGCGGCCAGTCGATCCGGATGTGCAGGCAACCGTCGCCGAAATGCCCGTACGGCAGCCCGGTGACACCGAAATCGGTCATCAGAGAATCGAATTCGCGCAGATAAGAGCCGAGCTCGTGCGGCGGCACCGCGGCGTCCTCCCAGCCCGCATGGGCGGGTCTGCCGGCTGGACTCCGCGATGACAACCCGGCCCCGTCGGCACGGATCCGCCACAGCGCCGCCTTCTGGGCGGCATCGGTGACGACGCGGGCCGCCACGGCACCGCACCCGACGGAGACGCGGTCGGCACGGCTGAGCACCTCGTCGAGATCGTCACCGGCGATCTCGACGAATAGCCATGCGTTGCCGCGAGGCAGCGGCGGGACGGCGCCCGGTCCGCGCCGCTCGGTCACCACGTTCACGATCCGGGAGTCGATGCCTTCGCACGCCGTGGGGGAGAAGGCCAGCACGCCGGGCGCCGCGTCACCGGCCGTGGCGATGTCGTCGTACCCGAGCACCACCAGTACCGCGTGGACCGGATCGACCACCAGCCCTACCGTGGCCTCGGTGAGCACCGCAAGGGTACCCTCCGAGCCGGTCATCATTCGAGCGACATCGAAACCACGCTCGGGAGCGAGGTGTTCGAGTGCGTAGCCCGAAACCTGACGCCCGAACGTCCCGAGCTCGGTGCGGATGGTGCCCAGATGCGCGGCGGTGACCTCACGCAGCGCCGCCATGGTCGGGTCCTCGCCGGTGACGGCGGTGTCCAGTCGCATGCCGGACCCCGTATAGCCACGGACCCGCAGCAGGTTGTCGGAGGTGCGCCCGTAACCCAGCGCGCGCGATCCGCAGGCATTGTTGCCGATCATGCCGCCGATGGTGGCGCGCGTGAACGACGACGGGTCCGGGCCGTACCGCAGGCCGAGGGCGGCGGCGCGGCTCTGCAGGTCCGCCTGAATGACCCCGGGTTGCACCACTGCGCTGCGGGACTCGGCATCGATGTCGAGCAGCTGGTTCATGTGCCGGCTGAAGTCGAGAACCACTCCGGTGCCGATGGCGTTCCCTGCGATCGACGTTCCGCCGCCTCGAGAGGTCAGCGGAACGCCCTCGCCGCGGCAGACGGTCAACACCGCCTCGACCTCGGCGTCATCGTGCGGTCGCACCACGACAAGGGGCAGCACCCGGTACAGCGACGCATCCGAGGTGTACAGCGCCCGGGTGGTGTTGTCGGCGGCGACATCGCGCACGCCGGCGCGGCCCAGGAGGGAGGCCAGGCTGGCTGCATCGATCACGGGTCGCACGCTACCGAAGTCGCCCGCTCTCTATCGGGTATCGGCACCTGCCTGCGGGGAATGTCGTTGGTGACCGCAGCGCCGGGCCGGGCGATAGTGTCGTCGCCGTGGCGGACGGGTTGTCGGCACGCGAAGCAAAACGGTTGCAAACGCGGGAACGGTTGATGGGTGCGGCGATCGCCGAGTTCAAACGCACCGGTATGACTGCTGCCGACGTGGGCGCCATCGTGGCCGCTGCCGGCGTCGCGCACGGCACTTTCTTCTTCCACTTCCCGACCAAGGAACACGTGCTGCTCGAACTCGAACAGCGAGAAGAAGAGCGTATTGCCAAGCAGTTCGCGCAGTTCCTGAAGAAGCCTCACGACCTCGCCGACGCGCTGCGCGAGGCGGTGCGGCTGGTGATGAGCCTGGAACGCCGGTTGGGCGATGTGCTGTTCAAAGACTTTCTGGCGCTGCATTTTTCCCAGACCAGGCCGGCGGCCGAGGATGGTCGGGATCATCCGGTCATCGTCGGGGTGGCAACGGAGATCGAACGTGCACAGCGCGACGGCGAGGTGGATGAGGCCGTCAACGCGCTGAACAGCGCAGTGTTCTTTCTGTTGGGCTTGTACGCGCTGCTGATCACCACCAACGAATGGTCGACCCGCGACGCGCTGCTCGACGACTACGTGCACCGGACTCTGCGCAGCCTGCTGCCGTGACACCCAGCTGACCGGTTCGCGGGCCTGCCCGTATCGCAATTCGTTGACTATAGTCAGTCAGCGAATCGCGGCACGAGGAGGAATCTTGTATCTGCCGATCTCCAACCTGCGCCGTGGTGCGGTCAAGCCTCCCGCCGGCGCGCTGTCGCTGGACGAGCACGACCAGCTGTCCCGGCTGGCGCAGCAGCGGGCGGACAAATGGCTCATCTGCGGGTCGCTGCTGATCGGCAGTGCAGCCCTGGGCGTCTTCGGATTACCCCTGTTCCTTCGCGGGGTCTGGTTGCAGCGCCAGGCGCAGCGCGACGGCCTCTCAGTCCGGCCGATGATCGTCACGCTGATCGGCTACCTCGTCATCATCGACGCCGCGATCAACGCAGTCGGGTGGTCGCTGGACCTGGTCGGCAATCACACGTTGCTGGCCCGAGTTCTGTTGAACGGCTGGGGATACATGTTCGACGCGGGGTACTTCTGGCACTTCAACGAGCTGTGGGTGGGCGGTGCCGCGGGCCCCGGTGAGAAGGGCTGGGAGGTAGGCCTGATCCTCACCGTGTTCACCATGCGGATTGCGGCGGCCATCGGCTTTCTGCAGATGAAGCGGTGGGGTCAGCAGTGGATGGTGGTGACCTGCTGGATGGGCGTGGTCATCTGGATCGGCTACGTGTTCAACATGACCATGTACGCCGATGTCCGCTACGCGGGCGTGATCTTCCCGGTTGTGGGGTGGTGGCTCTACGACATCTTCTACATCACGCCGTTCCTGGCCATCCCGTACCTGCACACCGTCAACCGCGAAATCTTCTCCGACTGACTCTAGACTTTTATTGACTCAAGTCAGTCAGTGAATTACAAAGAGTGGGTGTTGTGGGAGATCTGCCGCTACATCGCGGCGTGGGGCGGCACCGGTTTGATCATCTGGTTCTGGTACTGGATGTTCTCCAACATCGGCACGTTCTGAGCGGCCCGAGCAGATGAGTGAGCTCACCGACCGGCACGCCATCGCCCTGGAACGCAGTTGCGGGGTTACCGCGGTGGCATTGAGCGGTGGCCGGCGTGCGGGTGTGCGCCTGGTGACGGGTGAGCAGCGTGCCTTCGGAATGAACACTGGGCTCACGGTGATCCACGTACCCTACCCGGCGCCGGCGGCGGGCTGGACCCGCAGAACGTTGACCTGCGGCGTGGCGCTGCAATGCGCACCGTCGAAGGATCGGTTGCTCGACTACCGGCTCAACGAGCTCTCCACGCGCGAACTGCACGCACTCGCCCTGGTGGAAGGCAGTGTCGCAATGGGCTGGATCGCAGGTGCCTGGCCCGGCCTGATACCCGAAATCCGGTGCCTGCTACCGGGGCTCGTGATCGGCGATCCCGATACGCAGCCCGCCGAAATGCTCAACCGGGCCGTCGCACTGGCCCGCAGCCCGCACGGCCTCGTCGTCGACCCGCTGCTGGGTCGGTTACCCACGTCGCACACCGCGCCGGCCGGGCTCACCGACTCCCTGCGGCGCAGGTTCGGTCGCCTGCCCTGGACCACCACCCAGAAGCGGTTGCCCCGACCGTATTCGGTCCCGGTCGGAGGTGACGGCGGCGTCCGCAACCCGAACCTTCCCCCGCCGAGCCGTCCGCAGGACAACGACCTCGACATCACGCCGCACCATCGCCCCGGCATCCCGTACCCCGAGTGGAATGCGTGGACGCAGAGTTTCCTGCGCGATCATGTCGCCGTGGTCGAATATGGCAAAGCGCAAGGACCGCAACGTCATCCGGTGATATCAGCGGAGCTGCGCCGGTGGTTCCAGGAACCCACGCACCGCGCGATGATCAACCGTCGGGAAGACGGGTCCGATCTGGACGTGGATTCCTACGTGCGCCACCACATCGACATGAGAACCGGGGAGGCCACCGAGCCGCGGGTGTTCCGCGAACTGCTACCCAGCAGCCGTGATGTCGCCACCGCAGTGCTGCTCGACGGCAGCTCATCACTGGGCGTGCACGGTGGCCGGATCTTCCGGCTGGAACTGGCCTGTGCAGATGCCTTGTCCCGGGCCATGAGTCAGGCGCGGGAACGCCACGGGCTCTTCGTGTTCACCGGCAACACGCGCCACCGCGTGGAAGTCCGCTGCCTCAAAGACTTTCCCGAGCCGCGCAGCGTCGCGCCCAGTACCGCGGGTCTGGTCACCGGTGGCTACACGCGCCTGGGTGCGCCGCTGCGGCATCTGACCAGACGGCTGCTGGAGCAGCCCGCCGAACGCCGGCTGCTCATGGTGATCGGTGACGGCCTGATCTCCGACGAAGGCTATGAAGGGCGCTACGCATGGGCCGATGCCGCCCACGCAGTCGAGGAGGCCAACGAGGCCGGTGTGTCTGTGTACTACGTCGGCGTGGGGCCGACGCGCGTCGATCCGCTACCGGAAGTGTTCGGATCACGGCGCTCCCAACGCATCCGGCGTGTGGAGGACCTACCCCGGGTCCTGGCACACGTACACCGCGAACTCGTCTCGGCCTGATACCCGGGAGACAAGGAAGACATGACGCCCACCTACTACGCCAACGCCAACGAAGTGCAGCTCTTCGAGCAGGCGTACACCCGCGCTCTGCCGGTCATGCTGACGGGACCGACGGGATGCGGCAAGACCCGTTTCGTCGAGCACATGGCCGCCCTGCTGCGCCGCCCCGTGGTCACCATCAGCTGCCACGACGACCTCACCAGCTCAGATCTGTTGGGCCGCTTCATGGTTACCCGCGGCGACGTGGTGTGGACCGACGGCCCGCTGACCCGGGCCGTCAAAGACGGCGCCATCTGCTACCTCGATGAGGTGGTCGAAGCCCGCCACGACTCGCTGGCGGTCCTGCACTCGCTGACCGACCACCGGCGTGCGCTGTACCTCGACCGGGCAGGCGAAGTCGTGCGCGCTCCGGGGACGTTCATGCTGGTGTGTTCGTACAATCCGGCATACCGCAGCTCGCTCAAGGAGCTCAAACCGTCGTTCCGGCAACGCTTTGTCACCCTGTCGATGGGGTACCTGTCGGCCGCCCGGGAAGCCGCGGTGATCGTCGCCGAGACCGGCGTCGACGCGCGTGTCGCCGAGCGACTGGTGACGTGCGCGACTGCCATCAGGACTGCAGACGCGGCATTTCACTTCGAGCCCCCGTCGACACGGGTGCTGGTCACCGCAGCACAGCTCATCGCCGTGGGCGCAACCGAATTGGAAGCAGTCGAGGCCTGTGTGCTGGCGCCGCTGAGTTCCGACGGCGCCATCACTGACGGCTTGCGCGAGGTTGTGGCCGCCGGCCTGCCCGTACCCGGCGAAAGGACGTCCCGATGAACGAGCAAGAACGAAAGCGCAAGCGCGCGTTGATAGTCCTGCAGGCCGTCGTCTATGGCTACCTGCTGGCCATGTTCTGCATCCAGCTGTACATGTCGTTCGCACGCGGATGGTGGGAGTTGTGAGTCGGGCGGTGGCCCACTCCGGGTCCGTCAGCCTGGAGGATCACGACGAGCAGTCGCGAGCTGCCCAACGCCGTGCCGACAAATGGATGATCGTCGGTGCGCTGCTGATGGGCATGTGGATACCGGGCCTCATCGGATTCCCCATCTTCATGCGCGGAGTGTGGTTGCAGCGGGAGGCGCAGCGGGCCGGGCTGTCGGTGCGCCCCATGATCGTCACGCTCATCGGTTATCTGGTGCTGATCGACGGTGCGCTCAACAGCCTGGGCTGGGCGCTGGACCTGGTGGCCAACCACACGTTGATCAATCGGGTCCTGATGATCGGCTGGGGCAACATGTTCGATGCCGGCTACTTCTGGCATTACAACGAGCTGTGGGTCGGAGGGTCGGCCGCGCCGGGTGAAAAGGCCTGGGTGGCAGGGTTGATCCTGACCGTCTTCTCGATGCGGGTCGCGGCGGCCGTCGGCTTTCTGCAGATGAAGCGGTGGGGTCAGCAGTGGATGGTGGTGACCTGCTGGATGGGCGTGGTCATCTGGATCGGCTACGTGTTCAACATGACCATGTACGCCGATGTCCGCTACGCGGGCGTGGTGTTTCCCGTGGTCGGCTGGTGGCTCTACGACATCTTCTACATCACGCCGTTCCTCGCCATCCCGTACCTGCACACCGTCAACCGCGAAATCTTCTCCGACTGAACATTTTCCGAGGAGCACGCAATGTCAGAAACCCAGCAGGAGCCGGCCAAGGACCTGCCACCGGGCACCACGCCGTACTACGCGCGGATGCACAAGTGGATCAAGCGGGCCGTATTGGTATGTCTGGTCGCACTGGTCATCGAGGGTGCCTTCACGCTGCCGTTCATGGCGGTCTACTACGGCTACCCGACGCTGAGCCTCACCCAGATCTGCAGCGAGCTACTCAAAGTCCGTTACTCCGACGACACCTTGGAGTGCAGGCATCCCTACCCGATGTTCGGTCCTCCCGAAGGTGCCGCGGGTAAGGACACCGCGCGCGACGTGTGGGGTATCCAGCCGACGCCGAAGTACGACCGGCTCGGGTTCCGCGAACTGGTGCGGCGCTACGAGGAGCGTCAGGCCCGGCAAGCTGCTAAGCAGCAGCCCCACCCGTGAACGACCGCGATGGGTGGGTCCGGTGTGCTTTTATCGGCGCATGAGTCACCGGGGGCTGACGCAGCTGATTCTGCGGATGGCGCTGGCGGCCGCGCTGATCGCGACGCCCGTGGTGGTCTCGGCCCACCCGGCCGCCGCCGACCCGTGCGCCGACGTCGACGTGGTGTTCGCGCGAGGCACAGGTGAACCGCCCGGTATCGGACGGGTCGGGCAGGCGTTCGTCGACACCCTGGTGCCACAACTGGGCGGACGCTCGGTGAGTACCTACGGCGTGAACTATCCGGCCGGCATCAACTTCCTCACCACGGCCGACGGCGCCAACGACGCGGCCGCGCACATCGCATGGATGACAGAGCAATGTCCGGGCACGCAGCTGGTGCTGGGCGGCTTCTCCCAGGGCGCGGCGGTCGTGTCGATGCTGGCAGGCGTGCCGCCGATCGGCAGCAGAATCGGCACGTTCGGGTCGGCGCCGCCGCTGCCCCCGCCGAGCGCGGACGCGATCCGCGCGGTCGCGGTGTTCGGCAATCCCGGTCAGCGCTTCGGCACACCGCTGTCTAGCACCGGGTTGTTCGCAGGCCGGGCCATCGACCAGTGCAGCCCGGGCGACCCGATCTGTGTCCAGGGCGGACGGGACCGCGCGGCGCACAGCAACTACGAACTGCCGCCGTACAACGAGCGGGCGGCCAGTTTCGTCGCAGGCCGGCTCTGACGTTTCGGGGAGCTAACGATCGGGTGCTAACTCGGACTCGGCTCTCCCGCATCACGGTCGCGCGTGGTGTCGTGGATGGCGATGGTGCGTTCTTTGTTGTCAGTGCGTCGGTTGCCTCAGCTGGCAGCCGCCGGTGCGTTGTGTTCGGCGCTGCTGGCGGCGGCGCCCGTGCCCGCGTCCGCGGGGCCGGTCACCGACGCCCAAGGGTTCGTCGACTCCACCGCGCGGTGCGGCACCGTCGACGCGACGGTGCTCTACGGCAGTACCGACGCCTCCCGCGTCGCGATCTGCAAGACCGGCAACACTTTCGAGTACCGCGGTGTGCGGGTACGCGACGGCGCCAAACTCGTCGCGCCGGCCACCCCATCCGGTGACGGCTTCCGGGTCGAGTCCAGCGGTTTCACCTATCTGGTGACGGCAAAGTCGTTGGTGGTCAGTCAGGGAAGCACAACCATCCGCGAGGAAACCATGGTCGATTTCCACCGGCCGGGTGCCTCGGCACCGCAGGGGACGGCTCAGGGCACTCCGGCGCCGCAGAACGCGCCGACGGCGCAGAACGTTCCGCAACCGCTCGAGTCGGCGACACCGTCCACACCGCTACCGCCGCCGTTGCCCGCCGAGGTGGGCGCCAAACGGTAGCGGCACCCGCGTTCGGTACCGAACGCGCGGGCATAATCCAGCGCATGCCTGCCGGAACGCTGACCGCCGATGAACAGCAGATGGTCGAACTGGTGTCAGAGTTCGTCGATGAGCGCGTCAGGCCGCGGGTGCGCGACTACGAGCAAGACGACATCTACCCCGAGGAATTCATCGAGGAGATGAAGCGGCTCGGCTTCTTCGGGCTGCTCGCACCGGCCGAGTACGGCGGCGTCGACGTCAGCACCGCGTGCTTCGCCCGCGTCACCGAGGAACTCGCGCGTGGTTGGATGAGCCTGGCCGGCGCCATCGGCGGCCATTCGGTGATCAGCTATCTGATCAGGACCTTCGGCACCGACGCTCAGAAGCAGAAGTATCTGCCGGGGATGGCCGACGGGTCGATCCGGGCGACCATGGCGCTCACCGAACCCGGCGGTGGCAGCGACCTGCAGGCCATGCGGACCACGGCCACCGCCGACGGTGACGAGTGGAGCATCAACGGCTCCAAGACCTGGATCTCCAATGCCGCGCACTCGGGGCTGTTCGGTCTGCTGTGCATCACCGACCGCGACGCCACCCCGGCCCACCGCGGGATGAGCGTAATACTCACCGAACCCGGTGCCGGACTTGTGGTTTCGAAGAAGCTACCCAAGCTCGGGTACCGCGGTGTCGAGGCGTGCGAGTTGGCCTTCGATGGGCGCCGGGTGGGCAATGACGCGGTCCTGGGCGGCGTGCCCAACAAGGGCTGGGCGCACATGATGCGCGGCCTGGAGGTGGGCAGGATCCAGGTCGCCGCGCGCGCCCTCGGTGTCGGTCAGGCCGCGCTCGATGACGCCGTCCGGTATGCACAGGAACGGGAATCGTTCGGCAAGCCCATCTGGAAACACCAGTCGGTCGGAAACCTGTTGGCCGACATGGCGACCAAGCAGCGCGCGGCCCGGCTACTGACTCTCGACGCCGCCGAGAAACTCGACGCGGGCGAGCGTGCGGACATGGAGGCCGGGATGGCGAAACTGTTCGCCTCGGAGACTGCCATGCAGATCGCGCTCGACGCGATCCGGGTGCACGGCGGCTACGGCTACTCCAAGGAATACGACGTCGAGCGTTACTTCCGCGACGCCCCGCTGATGATCGTGGGGGAGGGCACCAATGAGATCCAGCGCAATGTGATCGCGGCCCAACTCATCGCCCGGAACCCGATCTGAGCCGGCTCAGTCGTCGGAGACCGCGTAGAGCTGTAGGTAGGCCGTGAGTGCGCGGGCGCCTTCGGCCAGCACGGCGCGATCGCCGTCCGGTCCGGCCCGGTGGGCGACTTCGAGCAGGCGGTTACCCATCTCCACGGCCACCGCAGTGATCAACGGGTCGGTGCCGGGACGCAGTAACCGCCACGCCAGTAGCGACGTATGAAGGGCGCTGGCGAACTCTGCGCGGCGCAGGCGCGGGTCTGCGAGCAGGCCGCGCGCCAGGCTGTTGTAGTGCAGCGTGACCAGTTGCGGGTGGGTGCGCATGTGTTCGTAGTGGAAGTCGAAGAGCGCGTGGACGACCTCGCCGAGGCTGCCCGGTGTCAGCGTGCCCAGGATGGCTGCGCCGTCGGCATCGCGTCGGTCGAGATACTCCAGGAGGATCTCGGAAAGGATGGCGTCCCGGTTCGGGAAGAACTGGTAGACCGTCGCGACGGGTACGTCAGCACGTTCGGCGATGGCGCGGGTGGTCACCGCGTCAGCCCCCTCTGCCTCCAGCAGATCCATGGCAGCGGCCATGATGCGTTCGACGCGCCGTTTGCTGCGCTCCTGCACTGGTTGTCGGCGACGTAACCCGTTTTGGGTGACCACCTACGCATGGTCCCACACGCCCAAACGTGAATGGGATTCATGTTAGGGTTGATCGGCGGTCGGCCGATCAACCGGTTTCGAGGGGTTACCAGCTGTTCGGCCGTTATCCCAGCGTCTTGTGCAGCTCCAGGGTCGCGGTGACCGCGTCGGCGGCTTCGGCGCCCTTCTTCACGAAGTGCTCGGTGAAGTACCGGACGTGTTCGTCGTGCTCGTGGAAGTGATGCGGCGTCAGCACCACCGAGAACACCGGGACGTCGGTGTCGAGCTGCACTCGCATCAGCCCGTCGATGACGGCTGTCGCGACGAATTCGTGCCGATAGATACCGCCGTCGACCACCAGCGCCGCGGCCACCACCGCGCGGTAACGCCCGCTGCTCGCCAGCCGCTTTGCCGTCAACGGGATCTCGAACGCGCCGGGAACCTCGAAGAACTCGAGGTTGTCAGCGGTGAAACCGGCGGTGCGGATCCGGTCGGTGAAGCCCTCGCGCGCCCGGTCGACGATGTTGCGGTGCCAGGTGGCCTGCACAAATGCGATCTGGGTGGCTGAGTCAGTCATTACGGCTCCTCGTGCAAGGGCTTGTCGGTCATGCCGAGACGCTACCTCAGCCCCTATCCACCACCGAGGTACGCGTCGGCCCACGCGCCGATGATGCGTCCCGCGCGTTTGGCCTGGCCCGGACCGGTGAGCAGATGCTCGGAGCCTTCCAGCGACACGAAGCTGCGTGGATGCCGCGCGGTGCGGAAGATGTCGCTGGCGTTCTTGATGCCCACGGTGTTGTCGGTGGGCGAATGCAGGATCAGCAGTGGCAGCTTGAGGGCCTTGATCTTGTCGTGCAGGTGGGCGGCGCGGACGTCTTCGACGAATGCCCGTTTGAGCGTCAGGGTCTTGCCGCCGGCCATCCATTGCGCGCTGCCTTCTGCGAAGACGCATTCGAGCACGGCGTCGTACTGATGCTCGACGTGCACCGGGTCGATCGGTGCGCCCACGGTGACCACCGCGCGGATTCCCGGGGCCTGCCGCGCCGCGGCCAGCACCGCAGCGCCGCCGAACGAATGGCCGATGAGAATCTCGGCGGGCGTGCCGCGGTCGGACATGAACCGGCACGCCTCGACGATGTCGTCCACCTTGTGCGTGAACGAGCCGTCACCCCAGTCGCCCTCGGAACCGCCGAGGCCCAGGGCGTCGTAGCGCAGCATGCCGATGCCGTCGCTTGCGAGCTGCTTACAGATTCGCGATGCGGCCGGAGAGTCTTTGCCGAGAGTGAAGCCGTGTGAGAACACGCCCCAGCCGCGAATGGGACCATCGGGCAGATCGATGACGCCCGCCAGCTTGGGACCCGTCGAGCTGGAGAAGGAGACACGTTCAGCCATGCAGGAGGTCTATCACGCCGGTACTCTGTGCGCCCCGTCACTTTCGCAGCCGGCGAGGTGACCGGCCCGTCACCGCGGCAGCGCCGAAACGTAGGCTGGAGGTCGTCGGCCGCTGCTGGTCAGTGCTGCCCGGCATGCTGCGACTGAACGCAATGAGATGTGGAGCAAGTTCGTGCCCCTGAACACCATCGCGCTGGAACTCGTCCCGCCGAACCTGGAACGCGGCGTGCAGTACCCCGTAGACGAAGCGCGCAAAGTGCTCGCGCTGGCGGCGGAGACGGGTATCAACGGCCGGATCGGCCACGTGATGATCCCGGGCATGATCGATGAGGACGACGATCGTCCGATCGAGATGAAGCCCCGGATGGATGTCCTGGACTACTGGAACATCCTGCGGCCCGAACTGCCCGGGATGCGTGGGCTGTGCACTCAGGTGACGTCGTTCCTCGACGAGGCGGCACTGGGCCGGCGACTGACGGATCTGAGCGGGGCCGGTTTCGACGGCATCGCGTTCGTCGGCGTTCCCCGCACCATGAAGGACGGCGAGGGTGAGGGTGTCGCGCCCACTGATGCGCTGTCGATCTACGAGCAGCTGGTTCCCAACCGAGGCGCCATCCTGATCCCGACCCGCGACGGCGAGCAGGGCCGGTTCAACTTCAAGTGCGAGCGTGGCGCGACGTACGGCATGACGCAGCTGCTGTACTCCGACACCATCGTCGGATTCCTCAAAGAGTTCGCCAAGACCACCGACCACCGGCCCGAGATCCTGCTGTCGTTCGGTTTCGTGCCGAAGATGGAGACCAAGGTCGGCCTGATCAACTGGCTGATCCAGGATCCCGGCAACGAGGCCGTGGCTGCCGAGCAGGAGTTCGTCAGCCAGCTGGCCGAGCGTGACCCGGAAGAGAAGCGCAAGCTGATGCTGGATCTGTACAAGCGGGTGATCGACGGGGTCGCCGACCTCGGCTTCCCGCTGAGCATCCACTTCGAGGCGGCCTACGGCGTGTCCAAGCCCGCGTTCTCGACGTTCGCCGAGATGCTCGCCTACTGGTCGCCCGGTCAGGTCTGAGGTTCAGCCCACCCCGTCGGAGGCGCCGAACGCCAGCCCCACGACCCGTACCGCGGTGAACCGACGGCGTGCGATCTTCCAGCCCTCGGCGGTGCGGACCAGTTCGTCGTCATAGAAGCCGACGGCGTTGACGCCGGAGGCGTTGGCGGGGCCCAGGATCAGGCCGTCGACGTAGGTGCGCGCCGACGCGGTGTCACCGTCGATCGTGATGGCGTGGTTGCTCAGCCGGTGCATGGTGTGCCCGGCCATGGCGTGGGCCTGTTCCATGAACGTCGTGACCTCGTCGACTCCCGACCACGATCCGATGTCGCCGTAGTCCAGTGCGCAGTCGGTGGTGAACACCGTGCGGAAGAGCTGCCAGTCGCGGCGATCGATCCCGGTGGCGTACCGCACCAGAACCTCGGTGATGTCCTCCCGGTCGGTCATCGGTGAACTCCGTTCGGACGAACGATGATTCGGGGCGGACCGGCTGATCGGCGGGCCAGGTCGATCGCATCGGGGACGTCGTCGAGCCCGACGACCATGCCGATGCTCGGTGTGGGGTCGAGGTCACCCGCGGCGATGGCCTCCAGCGTGCCGTACCAGTCCTGCGGCCACGGCCCGCCGCCGAATTGCAGCGTGACGCCTTGGCGGGTCGCGGTGGTGATGTCGAGGGTGTCACCGGTGTACCAGCCGCCGGCGCAGTAGATTCGGGTCCCCATCTCGGCCTGCGAGACGAGTTGTCCGATGAGGCCGGGCGCTCCGACGCACTCGAACACCACCGCAGGCCCCCACAGGTTGCGCTCTGCGCGGACCTCGCGCCAGACGTCGAGCGGTGAACGCTGTGCCGGGTCGACCGCGATGTGCGCACCAAAACTGGTGCGGGCGAGTTCTCGACGGTCTGCCGAGAAATCCGAGACGATGACGGGCTCGATACCGCGGCGGGCCAGAGCTGCCACCGCGGACAGTCCGATGGCCCCGGCACCGATGACGATCGGGATCTCGCCCGGCTCGAGACGTGCACTGCGCACATAGAATTCACCGACCGCGAACGCGTCGGTCAATGCGACGGCATCGTCGGATGCGGCTCCGTCGGCGCGACGCGCGATCGACTCCGACACCACGACCAATTCGGCGAAGCTGCCTTGGGATTCGGGGTGTTGCCCGATGATGTGGGCGCCGTCCGCGCCGCCGTTGACGAGCCGGATCGGGATGGAGGTCACGCGGGCGCCGACGGGGAACTGGTCGGTGCATCCGGGTCCGTGCCCGATGACTTCACCCACGAACTCGTGGCCCAGGACGACGTCGCGGTCGGCGTCGTAGAGCGAACGGCCGGTCGGATCGGTGCGCCCGAGGTCCGGGTGATCCATGAAGTGCACGTCCGAGGCGCAGATCGCGGTGCTGCTGATTTTCAGGAGGAGTTCGCCTGGGCCGGGAACAGGGTCGGGGATCTCCCGGACGGCGAGTTGACCAGCCCGCAGGACGGCTGCACGCATTCACACCTACCAGTTCTCGAATAATCGAGATAGCATCTCGAAATAACAAGCTCGACTGTAGGAACAGGTGGAAGGGGCGTCAAGAGTGCGTGCGGCATCGGCTCCGACGGCCCGGGTACTCGATGTGGTGGAGTTGCTGGCCCGGCCGGGCAATGAGCGGTTGCGGTTCTCCGACATCGTCAGGGCCCTGGATCTGACGCAGGCCACCGCCCACGCGATTCTCACGACGCTGTGTGATCGCGGCTGGTTGATCCGCGATCCGGCGGACAAGGCCTTCGCGCTGGGGCCGGGCCTGGCTGTGGTGGCCGCCCGTACCGATGCTGTGCGACCGCTGGCACACGCCGCTCGCATTGCCGCACACGAGCTTTCGCGGCAATTGGGATATGCCGCGTCCGTCGTCGAGCGCGTCGACGACGAACTGGTGATCACGGCTTTCCACGGTGGCGAGCACCCGGCGGGCGTGCCGGGGGACCGCATCCGCTACGCGCCGCCGTTCGGAGTGGCGTTCGCGGCGTGGGACACGACCGACGGCCGACGCGCCTGGGTCGAGCGGGCGCCAGGCGCCATCGGGGAGCGACTCGAGCAGGTACTGGCTCAGACGCGGGACCGGGGTTTCGACGTCGACTGGACGACACCGGATCTGACCCGGGCCGCACAAGTCATGGGGACCCTCCCGAGTGAAGGCCTACCCGACCACGTACGGGGCATCACCGACCAACTGCTCGCCGAGTTCATCACCATGGGCCTACAGCCGACGGACGACACCGCGAACACCCCGCGACCGGTGGCCACCATCGCCGCGCCGGTGTTCGACGCCCGTCACCGGGTCGCCCTCATTCTCGGGGTACACCCGTTGCGGCCATTGACCGTTCGTCAGGTCGGCAGCGCCGGACGGCAGGTCAAGAGGGCGGCGGATCAGCTGGGAACGTGAGTTCTCTAGGACTGCGGCGCGGCGCGGAGCACCCGGGACAGGTAACCGCGAACCAGCGCGCGCATGCGTGCGGCGGAATCGTCGGCGAGTTCTTTTGTCCGCGAACGTAAGTCATCGTGGGTCAGGCCGACCGCAGCGGCGGCTGCGCCCTGCTCGTCTTCACTCATCCAGACCTCCAGCAGCGCCGGCTCGAGTTCGGGGTGGAACTGCAGGCCCAGCGTGCGGCCCAGCACGAACGCCTGCGGCGCGTTGCCGTTGCGGGCGATTTCGACTGCGCCCGGTGGTGTCGTCCAGCGATCGAAATGCCACTGGAACCACGGGCCGGGCGGGATCAGCTGCGGATCGTCTGTGCTGATGTCATACCAGCCGACCTCGGGTGCATCCGTCTGGCCGACGGACCCACCGAAGGTCTGGGCGAGCAATTGGCCGCCGAAGCACACGCCGAGCAGACCCACGCCGGCGTCGGCAGCTTCCCGGAGTGCGGCCATCTGAGCGCCAACCCAGGTCGCGCGCAGGGCGTCGTCGTACACGCCCCAGCGCCCACCCATCGTGACCACCACGTCGTACCGGGTCAGGTCGGGGAAGTCCACCTCGATGGCCGGGTTTTCCAGCTGATCGCGCGGGACCACGGCGAAGGTGTCTACGTCGAATCCGTTTTCCGCGAAGGCCTCACCCAGCGTCGTCCCGGGTTCGGCGGGGTCGTTGCGGATGAACAGTACTTTCGATGCCACGCCTCATGGTATTTCCCGCACCGATCGTGAAGGGGAACCGGGTCTGTGACGGCGGGTCACGCGCGTCACGGACTGACTGGCGGGCCGACCGTGAACGTGAATTCCGCGACACCGGCGGCGCCGCCGGACACCACATCGCCAGGCTGCATGGGGCCGACTCCGGCGGGTGTGCCGCTGAAGATGAGATCACCGGCCGCGAGATCCACCGCGGTCGATATGGCGCTGATGACCTCAGGGACCGACCAGATCAACTCCGCGAGATCGCCACGCTGTTTGAGATCGCCGTTGACCCGCAGCCAGATCTCGCCGGCCTCCGGGTGGCCGACTTCGGCGACGGGGTGGATCGGTGTGCACGGGGCCGACGCGTCGAAACCCTTGGACCAGTCCCACGGCCGGCTCAGCCGCTTGGCTTCGTCCTGCAGGTCACGGCGGGTCAGGTCGACGCCGACGCCGTAGCCCCACACCAGGTTCAACGCGTCGCCGGGGGCGACGTCGCGCCCGCCCGACCCCAACGCCACCACGAGCTCGATCTCGTGGTGCAACGCCGAGGTCAACGACGGGTACGCAATGGTGCCCGCGGCGTCGACGACCGCGTCGGCCGGCTTCATGAAGAAGAACGGCGGCTCACGATCGGGGTCCTTGCCCATCTCGCGCGCATGCGCGGCGTAGTTCCGACCGACGCAGAACACTCTCCGGATCGGAAAGCGTGCGGGTCCGTTGCTCACCGGAACCGACGCCTGACAGGGCGGAGGAATCACGTAGTCGGCCATGGGACCATCCTCGCGCAGCGCCCTCAGAACGCCGCGTTGTCCAGCTCCATGACGTCGCCGTCGATCGAGTCGATGATCTCGCGGACCGAGGTGAGCAGCGGCAACATGTTGTGCGCGAAGAACTTCGCGGCCGCGACCTTGCCTTGATAGAACGGCCGGTCGCGCTCGCTCGACGTTGCCAGCGCCGCCACAGCGATCTGCGCGCCGTGCAGCAGTCGCCATCCGATCAGCAGATCGCCGACGGCGAGCAGGAACCGGACCGATCCCAGCCCGACCTTGTACAACTGTTCGGGCTGTTCCTGCGCGGACATCAGGTAGCCGGTCAGCGTGGCGGCCATGGCCTGCACGTCGGTGAGGGCGGTGGCGAGCCGGGCGATCTCGGGCTGCAGCTCAGTGCTTTCGGCGTTGATGGTCGCCGAGATCTGCGCGGCGACGTGCGCGAGCGCACTGCCCTGATCGCGCACGATCTTGCGGAAGAAGAAATCCAGCGCCTGGATGGCCGTGGTGCCCTCGTAGAGCGAGTCGATCTTCGCGTCGCGGATGTACTGCTCGATCGGATAATCCTGCAGGAAGCCCGAACCGCCGAGGGTCTGCAGGGATTCGGTGAGCACCTCGTAGGCGCGTTCGGAGCCGACGCCCTTGACGATCGGCAGCAACAGATCGTTGACGCGATGCGCCAGCTCGGCGTCGGCACCCGAAACATGCAGTGCCACATCGGAATTCTGGTGCGCAGCGGTGTACAGATACACGCCGCGCAGGCCCTCGGCGTAGGCCTTCTGGGTGAGCAGGCTGCGCCGCACATCGGGGTGTTCGATGATGGCCACGCGGGGCGCGGTCTTGTCGGCCATCGCGAGCATGTCGGAGCCCTGCAGGCGTTCACGCGCGTAGGCCAGCGCATTGAGGTAACCCGTCGACAGCGTGCCCGCCGATTTCACCCCGACCGTCATGCGGGCGTTCTCGATGACGCGGAACATCTGTGCGATGCCGTTGTGGACGTCGCCGACGAGGTACCCGACCGCAGGCACGTCGTCGGCGCCGAAGGTGAGTTCGCATGTGGGAGAAGACTTGATGCCCATCTTGTGCTCGACGCCCGTGACATATACGCCGTTGCGCGCGCCCAGTTCCAGGGTGTCCGGGTCGAACAGATACTTCGGCACATAGAACAGGCTCAAACCCTTGGTGCCGGGCCCCGCTCCCTCCGGGCGGGCCAGGACGAGGTGGAACACGTTTTCGGCGGTGTCGCCGACGTCGCCTCCGGAGATGAACCGCTTCACCCCCTCGATGTGCCACGTTCCGTCGGGTTGGGCGATCGCCTTGGTACGGCCCGCGCCCACATCGGAGCCGGCGTCCGGTTCGGTCAGCACCATGGTGCCTGCCCAACCGCGGTCCATGCTCATGCGCGCCCAGCGTTGCTGCTCCTCGGTGCCCACCTCGGCCAAGGTGTGTGCCATCGCCGGTCCCAGGCCGAAGAAGAACATGGCAGACGGGTTGGCGCACATGATCATTTCCTGGACAGCCCACACCAGTGCCGCGGGTGCGGGGACGCCGCCGGCGTTCTCGGCAAGGCCGATGCGCCACCATTCGGCATCCTTGACCGCCTGCACGGTCTTGGCGAGCGGTCCCGGAACGGAGATTTCGTGGGTGGTGGGGTCGAACTGCGGCGGATTGCGGTCGGCCTCGGCGAAGGACTCCGCGACCGCGCCTTCGGCCAGGCGCGCGACCTCGTCCAGCATGGTGCGCACGGTGTCGCTGTCGAGATCTCCGTAGGACCCCGAATCGAAGACCTCCCCGAGCTTGAGCACCTCGAACAGGTTGAACTCGATGTCCCGGACGTTGGCGATGTAATGACCCACGATCGGCAAGCGTCGCCGACGCCAGTTCGGGTACGCAAGCGTAGGTTGCGGCAACCTACGGCTACGGAACCGGAGGTTGCCAGCTCAGTAGACGCTATGACCTGTATCACACTTGGTCATACACCTATCCTTGGTCGAGTGTCCCAACCGTCAGTCGCTGAGCTGCGTTCCCGTCTCGACGACCTGACCATCCGTGACGCCGCCCGGCTCGGCCGCCGGCTGAAGAATCTGCGGGGCGGCAATGTGCCCGCGAATCTCGTCGAACAGCTCGCCGCGGCCGAGGCTCTTGTGCTCACCCGGCAGGCCGCCGTCCCGACCATCACCTACCCGGATCTGCCGGTCACTGCGCGACGCGACGAGATCGCCAAGGCCATCAGCGAGAACCAGGTGGTGATCGTCGCCGGCGCCACGGGTTCGGGTAAAACCACCCAGCTCCCCAAGATCTGCCTGGAACTGGGGCGCGGTATCCGCGGCACCATCGGCCACACCCAGCCCCGTCGGCTGGCGGCGCGGACGGTCGCCCAGCGCGTCGCCGACGAGCTGGGTACCCCGCTGGGCGAGGCGGTCGGCTACACCGTGCGGTTCACCGATCAGGCCAGTGATTCCACCCTGGTCAAATTGATGACCGACGGCATCCTGCTCGCCGAGATCCAACGCGACCGGCGTCTGCTGCGCTACGACACGCTGATCCTCGACGAGGCCCACGAGCGCAGCCTCAACATCGACTTCCTGCTCGGGTATCTGCGTGAGTTGCTGCCGCGGCGCCCCGATCTCAAGGTGATCGTCACCTCGGCGACGATCGAGCCGGAGCGGTTTTCACGCCACTTCAACAACGCTCCCATCGTCGAGGTGTCCGGCCGCACGTACCCCGTCGAGATCCGCTACCGGCCACTGGAAGTGCCGGTGGTGTCCGACGATGACGATGATCCTGACGACCCCGATCACGAGATCGTGCGCACCGAGATCAGGGACCCGACAGAGGCCATCGTCGACGCTGTGCGCGAGCTGGAATCCGAACCACCCGGCGACGTGCTGGTGTTCCTGTCCGGTGAGCGCGAAATCCGGGATACCGCTGAGGCTCTGAAGGATCTGCGCAACACCGAGGTGTTGCCGCTGTACGCGCGGCTGCCCACCGCCGATCAGCAGAAGGTGTTCCAGCCCAGTCACACCGGACGGCGAATCGTGCTGGCCACCAACGTCGCCGAGACCTCGCTCACGGTTCCGGGCATCCGCTACGTCGTCGACCCCGGGACTGCGCGCATCTCCCGCTACAGCCGCCGGACCAAGGTGCAGCGCTTGCCCATCGAACCCATCTCGCAGGCGTCGGCGGCGCAGCGGGCCGGTCGATCGGGTCGTACCGCACCCGGTATCTGCATCCGGTTGTACTCCGAGGAGGACTTCGAATCCCGGCCCCGCTACACCGATCCGGAGATCCTGCGCACCAATCTGGGCGCGGTCATCCTGCAGATGGCGGCGCTGGGACTCGGCGATATCGAGCAGTTCCCGTTCCTCGATCCGCCCGATCAGCGCAGCATCCGCGACGGTGTGCAACTGCTGCAGGAGCTCGGCGCGTTCGATTCGGTGGGGGCACTGACCGACGTCGGACGCCGCCTGGCCCGGCTGCCACTCGACCCGCGGGTCGGCCGGATGATTCTGCAGGCCGACACCGAGGGCTGTGTGCGCGAGGTACTGGTGCTGGCCGCCGCGCTGTCGATCCCCGACCCGCGCGAGCGTCCGGCCGACAAGGAAGACGCCGCCCGGCAGAAGCACGCCCGGTTCGCCGACGACCACTCCGATTTCATCTCCTACCTCAATCTGTGGAACTACCTGCGCGAGCAGCGAAACGAGCGCTCCGGCAACGCGTTCCGGCGGATGTGCCGGGATGAGTTCCTGCACTACCTGCGGATCAGGGAATGGCAGGACCTGGTGGGGCAGCTGCGCAGTATTGCGCGCGACATCGGGATCAGGGAGAGCGACGAGCCGGCCGAGCCTGCGAGCATCCACGCCGCGCTGACCGCGGGCCTGCTGTCCCATGTCGGGTTGCGCGAGGGCGAGACCAGGGACTACGCGGGCGCCCGCAATTCGAAGTTCGTGCTGGCTCCCGGTTCCGTGCTGACCAAGAGGCCGCCACGCTGGATCGTGGTGGCCGACCTGGTGGAGACCAGCCGGCTGTTCGGCCGGATCGCCGCGAGGGCCGAACCGGAGGCCATCGAGCGGGTCGCGGGACATCTCGTGCACCGCAATTACAGTGAGCCGCACTGGGAGGCCCGGCGGGGCGAGGTGATGGCCTTCGAGCGGGTAACGCTCTATGGGCTGCCGCTCGTTCCGCGCCGCAAGGTCGGATACTCCTCGATCGAACCCGACCTCGCCCGTGAGTTGTTCATCCGGCACGCGCTGGTGGAAGGCGATTGGCAGACCCGACACCACTTTTTCCGCGACAATGCCCGGCTGCGTGCGGAACTCGAGGAGATCGAGGAACGGGCCCGTCGGCGTGACCTACTGGTCGGCGACGACGACATCTACGCGCTGTACGACGCGCGGATCCCAGCTGACATCGTGTCGGCGCGTCATTTCGACGCGTGGTGGAAGAAGCAACGGCACCGCACACCGGATCTGCTCACATTCAGTCGCGACGATCTGTTGCGGTCCGAGGACGGGGCGGACAATCCCGACACCTGGCAGGCGGGCGATCTGCAGCTCCCGCTGACCTATCGGTTCGAGCCTGGAGCCGCCGACGACGGCGTCACCGTGCACGTGCCGGTGGGAGTGCTGGCCCGGCTCGGCGGAGACGGCTTCGCCTGGCAGGTACCGGCTTTGCGGGAAGAACTGGTCACAGCGTTGATCAAATCCCTGCCCAAGGATCTGCGACGCAACTTCGTGCCCGCCCCGGACACCGCCCGCGCCATCCTCGGCGACATCGACGCTTCCGCGGCGTCCCTTTTGGACGAGGTGCAGCGTGAACTACGCAGGCGCAGCGGCATTTTGGTACCGATCGACGCGTTCGACCTGAGCAAGGTCCCCGACCATCTGCGGATGACGTTCGCCGTGGAAACCGCCGACGGCAAAGAGGTGGCGCGCGGCAAGGACATCGATGCGCTGCGCGAGCAATTGGCCGTGCCGGTCGCCCAGGCGGTGGCCGACGCCGTCGGAGGTGACCTGGAACGGACCGGTCTGCGAGGCTGGCCCGAGGACCTCGACGAGCTGCCCCGCACTGTCGAGACAGCCTCGGCAGGCCACACTGTTCGCGGGTATCCGGCATTCGTGGATACCGGTAACGCCGTGGATATCCGGGTCTTTGCGACTCAGGCCGAGCAAGCCGCGGCGATGCGGCCTGGGTTGCGCAGACTGTTGCGGCTCACGGTGCCGTCGCCGGTCAAGGCGATCGAACGCGGGCTGAGTCCCCGCGTGCGCCTTACCCTCAACGCCAATCCCGACGGCACGCTCGCCGCCCTGCTCGACGACTGCGCCGACGCGGCGGCCGGTGTTCTGCTCAAGCGGGCAGTGTGGACGAAGGCCGAGTTCACCGCGCTGGTGCAGCAAGCGGCCAAGGAACTCGGACCGACCACCACCGCGGTGGTCAACCGGGTGCAGGCCGTGCTGACCGCAGCTCACGAGGTGCAGGTGGCCCTGCCGGACAAGCCGACGCCGCAGCAAGCCGACGCGGTCGCCGATATCAGGGCCCAACTGGATCGGTTGTTGCCCAAGGGTTTTGTGACTGCTGCGGGTGCCACACGGTTGGCCGACCTGGCCCGCTACGTCACCGCGATCGCCCGCAGGCTCGAGCGGCTACCCCAGGGTGTAGCGGCCGATCGGGAGCGCATGGCCCGGGTTCACGCCGTCGAGGATGCCTACGACGATGTGGTCCAAGCACTTTCGGCGGCCCGCGCGGCTGATCCGAAGGTGGAGGAGATCGCCTGGCAGATCGAGGAATTCCGGGTGAGCCTGTGGGCTCAACAGCTCGGCACGCCGCGCCCGGTCAGCGAGCAGCGGATCTACAAGGCGATCAACGCGATCCAGAACTGATCGTCACGACCCGTCTGGTTCGGCCGCGGCCGCGGGTTGCAGATCGACGTAGTGGCAAACCTGGTTGCCGCCCGCGTGTTTGGCCGCGTACATCGCCAGGTCGGCGGCGTCGATGACGTCGTCGAGGAATTGCGGTGCGCGCGCCGCTGCGGCGGCGTCGAGCGGAGCGCTGGCGCTACCGACACTGGCAGTGGTCGGGAAGGGGATGGCCGCGATCGCGCGGCAGATTCGCTCGGCGAGTTCGTTGGGTCGCGGTGTGCGATGAAGGTCGGCGACGACGAACTCCTCGCCCCCCAGCCGCCCGATCACCGATGCCGACGGGCAGTTGTCCCGCAGCGCAGCGCCGACCCGGGCCAGCGCGCGGTCCCCGCGCGCATGTCCCCATGTGTCGTTGAGCAGTTTGAAGTTGTCCAGGTCGATCACGAGGACCACCAGATGCGCCCCTGCGGCCTGCTGGCGCACCAAGCCCTGCACGGTGCGGTAGAAGGCGCGTCGGGTGTGCAGTCCGGTGAGTGGATCATGATCGGACACAGTGAGATCCGAACGCAGCGTGTGCACCAGCGACCGGATCCCGAACGGCACACCGACGTTGAGCGCCGCGACCGTCAGCGTGGCGGCGACGGCCAGGGCGATGTCGCCGGTGTCTTTGATGAGCCGAAACGCGAAGACGGCCGCGCACAGCGCGCACACCGCGAAATTGCCGATGACATAGCGCAGGGTGTGGAAGTACGCGATGAATCCGCCGAGCACCGCGAAGACCACACACCCCATCAGTGCCGAGTACGGATTGGACAGCGTCGCGCAGCCCAGACCCGTCATCCCGCTTGCCGCCAGCAGGAACAGCGACGACTGTCCTCTGGTCGGCCAGTGCACGAGCCACACCAACGCACCGAGAAATCCGACTGCCGCGGTACCCACCGCGATAGCCCTGGAGAGCGGATGATCGGGACCGTTCGGGCTCCAGAGCATCAACAGCGGAAGCGCGGCGAGCACCGCGGTGTACAGCGCGGTCACCCACTGCCAACGGCGCCGCAGACCCCGGTCCTGGATGTACGTGCTGAGCCAGTCGAACTGATGAAGCTGTTGCGGCGCCCCGATCACCCCACGAGCCATGATTCCTCACACCTCCGCATGTGCGGAATGTACGACATTTCAAGTACCGTAGCTGGCGATACACGAGGTTCGCCAGCTACCGTCCTTTTGGGTGTTTATCGTGGCTGAGTCGATCGGCGGGCGTCGTTGGCTACGCCGTCGTGACGCTAGCCGATGACGTGCTCGATCTCGCCGATGCCGTCGAGCCTCAGTGTGAGGGTGTCGCCTTCACGTAGCCAGTTCCCGGTCTCCATGCCGCTGCCCCCGGGTAACGTCCCCGTGCCGAAAAGCTCGCCCGGCAGGAGTTGCTCGCTGCGCGACGCGTGCGCGAGGACCTCGCCGAGCGTGTGCTGCATCCCGGCGCTGCAGACGGTGCCGATCGCAGACCCGTTGATCGCGACCGATCCGGTGATCGCGTCGATACGGGGCAGGATCTCGTCGGCGGTGACAGCGGTGTCCGACATCGAACTGGCGAAGTGCTTGGACTTCTGCGGCCCGAGCCCGCTCGCCATCTCCGCTCGTTGCACATCGCGGGCGCTGAAGTCGTTGAGCACCACGAATGCCCCGATCGCGGCCGTGGCCTCGGCCGGAGTCGCATCGAGCAGCGGTGCGGCCAGTACGAATCCGAGCTCGAGCTCGAAGTCCAGCGCCCGCGAATAGCTCGGCATGGGCATCGGCGTACCGCTCGGCACGAAGGTCTGTGCATTGGACATGTAGTAGATCGGCTGCCGGTAGAACAGCGGCTTGGGTCTGAACTGCGGCACCGGGCGGCCGGTCACCCGCTCGTAGAGCGCGGTGACGCGGTGCAGGCCGGGGTGGAACCGCTGGATCAGACCGCGGGCCGCGTCGATGTTGTGCTGCTCGTAGAGCATGAAGTCGCGGAACGACAGCGGTTGAAACGGCAGCAGATGCCGGCTGTGCCGCAGCTGGCGTTCGGCGGCGGCCTGTTCCCACGCGGCGTCGAACACCCTGCCGCCGAGCGCGGTACAGTCCGCCTGCGCGGTCCAATTGCCTTCGGCATCAGCAGCTTCGAGCTGCAGCCCGGTCTCGGTACGGATCCGTCGTAGTTTCATCGTGCTCCGTCGGTCTCGGCGGGTGCCTGGTCATTGCGCGCCCAACGCAGAGTAGATCAGGCCGGAGGGGTCGTAGTGCGAACGAATGGTGTTGAGCCGATCCAGGTTGTGTTCGAAGTAGCGCGCCGCGGGCATACCGGCTTCGACGTAGTTGACGTATCCGCCGACTGAGGCCGCCTGCACCGCTTGGTGGGCGTCGCGCAGCCAGCCGGCGGCGGATTCGACCGCGGCGGGTGACGGCGGTTCCGTGTACCACTGCACACACGCGGCTTGCCGCCGCCACGGAAATGCGGTGGCGTCGGGTGCCGTGTCGGTGATCGCGCCGTCGAGGGATTCGATGACGGCGGTAGCGGCACCCGCGTCTTTCGGCCAGGCCGACATTGCGGCGACGATGGATTCTGCAGCGGGGTGGGTCATTTCCGCGATGACGTCCGAACCCGCGACGAAGGATCGAGGCCGGGTAGCGTCGCTGCCACCTTCGAAATAGTGAACCAAGTCCAGATGCCCGAGGGTCTGGGTTCTGGTGCTCACCGGTGCCATGCCGATCGAGGCCGCCAGGGCCGAGGCCGCTTGGTCGCCGGTGTGGGCCGCAGTCGCCAACACGATGGTGCACTGCAGCTCGGGGCCCGGACCGGAGGTGAGGTTGAGCATGCCCCAGGTCTCCCGCTGCGCCGTGCCCAGCCACTCGTGCCATCCGTAGATCACTTGTGCCGCAGCAGTTTCGGGGAACACAAGCGTGACGACGTCACGTTCGACGGTGGCGAAGGTGCGGAACGTGAACGAGGTGACGACGCCGCACCCGCCGCCACCGCCGCGCAGCGCCCACAACAGGTCATCGTGCTCATCGGATGACGCGGTGATGGTGTCGCCGCCGGGAACGACAACGGTCGCCGACACCAGGCTGTCGCACGTCAGTCCGTAACGCCGGGCGTCCGCTCCGAGCCCGCCACCCAGCGTCAGACCCGCGACCCCCACGCTTGGGCAGCTGCCGGTCGGTATGGACTGGCCGTGCTCGGCGAGCGCGCTCTGCACCGCGTCGAGATCGACGGCGGCCGCGACCGTGACCAGACCTGAGCCGGCGTCGTAGTCGATGGTGCGGGGGAGCCCGCGCAGGTCGATGACCATCGCACCCGACGTTGCCGAGGCGCCGATGTACGAGTGCCCACCGCTACGGGGCGCAATCTTGATGGTGTGGGCAGCGGCGAAGGCGACCGCTTTCGACACGTCGCCCGGCGAGCCTGCGGCGACCACCGCCACCGGAGCGGAATCGGCGAATCGGGTGTTGAAAACGCCTTTGGCAGAACCGAACTGCGGGTCGGCCGGCAGGATGACGTGTCCGTCGAGCGTGCCCGCCAGAGCGCTCCAATCCGGCGGGCCCGCTGTTGTCGTGGTTCCGGCGGTCGTCGTGGAGCCGCCGGGCGCGGATGGGCTCCCGTCACGGCACGCTCCCAGCGCCGCGGCAGTCGCGAGACCCAGCGCGCCCCGCAGGAAATGCTGGCGCGAGATCTCGGGTGTCATGCCCGGGCCGGTGGGAGCCGGTTACCGGGGATACGCCGCGGGTACGGGCGCCACCGCTGCCGGCACCTGAGCGGCCTGAGGTACCTGCGCCACCGCACCGGGCACCTGAGCCGCACCGGGCACCTGAGCCGCACCGGGGACGGGTGCCGCACCCGGTACCTGCGCAGCATCGGGCGCTGGAGCCGGTGCCGGAGGCGGGACGCCGACACCGAGCACCCGCAGCAGGTCGGGCTTCATCTGCTGCAACTGAGCGCCCCAGTAGCCCCAGCTGTGGGTGCCGTTGGGCGGGAAGTTGAAGATCGCGTTGTGGCCTCCGGCGGCCTGGTAGCGCTTCTGGAACTCCTTGTTGGAATCCACGGTGATGTTCTCCAGGAACTGCGCGCTGTACATCTGGCCGAAGCCGCCCCCGGCCGAGTCGAGGTCAGAGGAGATGCCGTTGCCGCAATACACCCACACCGCGGTGTTGTTGGCGACCAGCTGCCCGACGTTGACCATCGGGTCGTTGCGTCGCCAAGCCGGATCATTGGCGGTACCCCACATGTCGGTGGAGTTGTAGCCGCCGGCATCCTTCATCGCGAAGCCGATCATGGTGGGCCACAATCCCTGCGACGGGTTCAGGAAACCGGACAGGGCGCCGGCGAAGATGAACTGCGCCGGGTGCCAGATGGCCAGTGTCAGCGCCGCACCGCCGGACATCGAGAGCCCGACGACGGCGTTGGCGGTCGGCCGGATGCCGCGGTTGGCGGCCAGCCAGGCCGGGAGCTCCTGGGTGAGGAACGTTTCCCATTTGTAGGTGGTGGTGCCCGAGTTTCCCGCCGCGGGTCGGTACCAGTCGGTGTAGAAGCTGGACTGCCCGCCCACCGGCATCACGACGGCCAGACCCGATTCGTAATACCACTCGAACGCCGCGGTGTTGATGTCCCAGCCGCTCTCGTCGTCCTGGGCGCGCAGGCCGTCCAACAGATACAGCGCGGGCGTGCCGCCGGCACTGGCCGGACCGCCGCCGGGCTGGAACGAGACCTTGATGTTGCGTCCCATCGACGGCGACGGGACCTCGAGTTGTTCGACCGGCAGGCCCTTGCGTGAGTAGGCCGACGCAGGCTGCGCCACGGCCACACTCAGCAGTGCCGACACCAACAACGTCGCGCTTGCGGTGGCCGCCAGCCGCCGTACCATTCGGCCCAAATACCTCCCCGTCACATCGGCAAGCTAACAATGCAGCCTGTGATCCCCGCGCGGCCGCGCCCGGCGTAACCCGGCTGTTATCAAGGCGTTTCGATGTCGATGCTTACCGGCGAGCTGTGCAAGCCCTACAGCCGCAACATCTCGCGTTGCATCTCCGCGCGGTCCAGATAGCTGAAACGCGACGGGTAACGACGCCGAGAACGGGAAGCGGCAGGGAGTGCTTTCCGGCGCAGCAGCGCGTGAATTGTGGTCATCGGGGTCCCTCTCTTGCCGGGATTCCTCTTCCAACGCCGTTTCCGAAGCACAGATTCCGGGCGGCCGATCCGGCGGCGAATGACGCCACCGCGCCGAATCTGAATAGTTGCTGTGAAGTTGCCAAAACTGTTCGCGCGTTGCGCGGGGGAGTTGACTGATACGGCAGTTCGGCGAGCCTGGCAGTGCAATACTCGCCACACCTGGTGGACACGACAGGCCCACCGCGGAGCTTCGCCGACGCGTCGAATGCGCCGGCCGGGCGGAAACCACATCGGCTGGGTGGAAGGTGATCACTGTGGCGCAAAGCGAACAGTTGACTACAGGAGTCGGATCGCCACACCTGTCTCGTTCGCTAGGCATGTGGGCGATCGTCGGTCTCGGGCTTGGCTACATGACCCCGATGACGGTGTTCGACACGTTCGGCCTCGTCTCGGAGGCGACGAACTCCGTGGTCCCGCTCGCCTACCTGGTGGCGCTGGTGGCCATGGTGTTCACGGCCATCAGCTACGGCCGGATGACCCGCGTCTACCCGTCGGCGGGTTCGGCGTTCACCTATACCTCCGAAGTCATCCACCCGAACGCCGGATTCCTGGTCGGCTGGTCGTCGCTGCTCGACTACCTGCTGCTGCCCATGGTCAACGCGGTCATCGGCCGCATCTACTTCGAATCGTTCTTCCCGGACGCGCCGTCCTGGGTGTTCGTCGTGGTCTACGTCGGCGTGATCACGGCGTTCAACCTGTGGAGCATCAAGGGCACCTCGCGCGTCAACGGCATCCTCGTGGTGTTCCAAACCGTGCTGATCGGCGTCTTCATCGTGTTGGCGTGGCTGTCGCTACGACACGGCATGGGCGCGGGCACGGCGCTGACGCTCGATCCGCTCTACCACGCGGGTGTCGACATGTCGGCTGTCATCACCGGAGCCACGGTGGTGTGCTTCTCCTTCATCGGGTTCGACGCGATCACGATGTACAGCGAGGAAGCCAAGACCCCGAACACCGTGCCGAAGGCGATCGTCCTGGCCCTGTTGATCGGCGGTGCCATCTTCTTCGTGGCGGCGTGGTTCAGCCAGTCGGTCTTCCCCAACCTGGACGGTTTCGAGGTCACCGACGACACGCTGCCCGAGATGGCGCTGAAGGTGGGTGGCCAGTTCTTCAAGATCCTGTTCACCTCGGCCGCGCTGGCCGCCATGGTCGCGTCGAGCCTGTCGTCGCACGCGAGCGTGTCGCGCATGGTCTACGTCATGGCCCGCAACGGCAAAGGCCGGATCTCGAAGTACCTGGCCTATATCCACCCGACCTTCCTGACCCCGGCCCACGCCGTCGTCATCGTCGGCATCGTGTCATTGCTGGCCATCAAGTTCACCCTCGAATTCGCCTCGGCAATGATCAATTTCGGCGCGCTCATCGCCTTCACATTCGTCAACCTCACGGTGATCGTCTACTTCGCGTTCCGGCTCAAGCAGCGACGGACACCGAAAGAGATCTTCATCAACATCGTGCTGCCGTTCATCGGCATGTGCATGACCTTGGTGCTGTGGTCGAAGCTGCACATCCAGGCGCTCGAATACGGCGCCATCTGGTTCGCCATCGGCCTCATCCTGCTCGTGTACCTGACCCGTGGCTTCCGGCAACCGATGACCATGAGGATCGAGGAAGAGACGCTGGCGGAGGAGGGCACCCCGGTGCCGCACGTCAAGCACGGTGATGAGTGACGGACGCCGCGCTCAAATCCCTTGGTCTACCACCGAATCGATCCGCGAAGCGACTTCCCCGCACACCGCGACGAACTCTGTCATGGTGTCGACGGCCCCGAGGGGCTGCAGAACGGGCGTGCTCAACCCGGCGTCGAGATACGGCTTGAGGCCCGTCGCGATATCCGTCGCCGTGCCGCCCACCCCGAAACCGTCTTCGGGTGCCAACCCTGATGCGGCAGCCTTCTGGGCCAGCTGAGCAGCGGCGTCCTCACCCGGCGCGCACGCGATGAATCCCACGGTGTCGAACGGGTCGCTGCGGCCGGCACGCCCCGCGGCCACATGCGCCAGCGCGGCGCCCACCGACGTGCGGGTGTAGCCGCTGTCGAGGATCACGCCGTCGGCGATCTCGCCGGCCAACCGCAGCGTCTTCACTCCCGTTCCGCCGATCAGCACCGGAAGTCGTTGTGGTGGTGCGTAATCCAGCGCAACCTCCGACAGCTGAACATAACGCCCGGTCACCGTGACGGTCTCCCCGGCGAACAGTGCCCGCAACGCCAGCACGTATTCGCGGAGCAGGGTCATCGGGGATGCGACCGCGGCACCGGCCTGCCGCATCCAGTCCTGGATGCCGTGCCCGACGCCGATCCTGATGCGCCCCGGGAACATCGCCTCGAGGGTGGCGAACTCCATCGCCGTGCTCACCACGTTGCGCAGTGGGGCCGGGATCAATCCCACACCGACCACAAGGCGTTCCGACGCCGACAGTGCGACGGCGGCCTGAGCGACACCGCCCTGCTGAAAGCAGTCCTCCCACAGCCACAATTCGTCAGTACCGGCCGCATCGGCCGCGGCGGCGACCGTGCGCAGGCTCGCGGGCGGGAAATCCGGTCTGAACACTGCACCTGTACGGATACTCATGGGCCCAACCCTACGGATAGCGTGGCTGGCATGGGCCGCAAAAGGGTCGTCATCGCCGGGCTCGGCGACACCGGGGTTCTCACGGCGATCCGGCTGGCACATCAGGCCGACGTGGTCGGGGTATCGGTCAAGCCGGGGTTGGTCAGCGGGCAGGAACTCGGGGCACGGCTGGCCCGGCCGGACGACTGGGCGCGCGACTACTGGATCGGGTTCGACCGGTTTCGCGGTCTCGACCGGGTGCGCACCGTGCACGGCACGCTGACCGGGATGGATCTCGCCGGCCGAACCGTCGAAGTGGCGCGGGCCAACGGGGTGCTGAGCCGCGAGTCGTACGACGCGCTGGTCATCGCGACCGGTGTCAGCAACGGTTTCTGGCGTCGACCGACACTGCAGTCGACCGGTGAGATAGGCGCCGAGCTGCGGGCCGCCCACGAGCGGCTCGCGGCGTCGGAATCGGTCGTCGTGGTCGGTGGCGGGGCTGCCGCGGTGAGCGCGGCCGCCAATGTCGCCCGAGCGTGGCCGGACAAGCGCGTCGCGTTGTACTTCCCGGGTCCGCGGGCGTTGCCCGGACACCACCGACGGGCCTGGGCGCGCGTACGGCGTCGTCTTGCCGATGCCGGGGTGGCGCTGCACCCGGGCCACCGCGCTGTCGTGCCTGCCGGCTACGACGAGATCACCAGCGGCCCAGTTACGTTCACCACCGGTCAGCCCGCGGTGCCCGCCGACGCAGTGCTCTGGGCGATCGGTGCGGTGCGGCCGAACACCGATTGGCTGCCCGCCGAGTTGCTCGATGCGCATGGCTTCGTCCGCGTCACCGCGGACCTGCGGGTACCCGGGCATCGCGGGGTGTTCGCGATCGGTGACGTCGCCGCCACCGATCCGCTGCGATCGTCGGCGCGTAACCGCGCCGACGGCTTGTTGGCCCGAAACATCCTCGCCGAGTTCGCCTCTCGCCCCCTGCGGGAGTACCGGCCGCCGCAGACCCGGTGGGGTTCGGTGCTCGGCGCACAGCCCGACGGACTGGAAGTGTTCGCCCCGACCGGCCACGCCTTCCGGTTCCCGGCCTGGTCGGTGCGGCACATCGTGCAGCCGTGGATCGTGCGACGCGGCATCTATCGCGGCGTGCGGGGCTGAGTCGTCGCCGACTGGCCAGTTGTTGCCCGCATTTCGCGAAAAGTCGTGCAGTAACTGGCCATTGGGGGTCGGAACCTCAGCCGAACACCGCCGGATCTGCCAGCGGGATCACGATCCGCGACGGCGACTCCCCGCCCTGGCGGACCTGATAGACCCCGCCGGTCAGGGCGCGCCGGGCCGGTCTGGTCGGCACCAGATGCGGAAAGTCGTAGGTGGTCAGGGTCAGCCGCAACCGATGTCCGGGCTCGATCAGCGCGGCGGTGGGGAACACCTCGAGGTCGTAGCGCGTCAGTTCCCCGGGCACCACCGGAACGGCGGCAGCCCGGGTGCTGAAGTGGTGGGGCCGCAGCACCGTGCCGTCGGGCAGATACCACGTCTTGTCGGGATCGAGCGTGCGGTGGGAACCCAGCAGAGCGCCCTCGGTCAGTGGCCGACTCACGCCGTCGGGGGACACGTCGTCCAGATAGGCCACCCACAGTGTCTCTGACGTGCTGGCCCGTGCGTACACGGTCAGCGCTACCGGCCCCGCCACCAACTGCGGGGTCTCGAACGCCGTCGTGGTGTAGGTCAGCGCCTCCCGATGAGGTTTGCTGTTGTCGAGGTCGTAGCGGATGCGCCTGCCGGTCTGGGACACCATGAAGCTGCCCATCCCGAGGCTCCACTGCTCCAGGCTGCGCCCGGAGATCGGCCCACGTGCGGTGTAGCGGAGCGTCGCCTCGGTCACGTCGGGATCGGCGTCGGCCTGCAGCACACCGCCGTCGGCGAGGAAGAACGGCGTGGGTGTGGCCTCGGGGAACGGGTATTCGCTGGTGTG
This sequence comes from Mycobacterium dioxanotrophicus, assembly GCF_002157835.1. NCBI lineage: Bacteria > Bacillati > Actinomycetota > Actinomycetes > Mycobacteriales > Mycobacteriaceae > Mycobacterium > Mycobacterium dioxanotrophicus. The sequence goes on from NZ_CP020809.1 coordinate 349,893, forward strand.
GAACCACTGCGAGCCGCCTATCGCCTGGAACCGCAACGGCGTACCCGTCACCGCGGCATCGTCGGAGTCCTTGAGCCACCGGTCGAACCAACGCAGCTGTAGGGCGTGCAGATGCAGACCGTCCAGGTCCGACACGTGGTACCAGGGGCCCATCATCAGCTGGATGCGCTCGGAGGTCGGCTGTCCCGGCTGCATGGGCGCGTCGGCGGGCCGGCCCGCGAAGGCGTTCTGCAGAGCGGCGTAATTGAGTGGGGCACCGCGCTGGAACGCGTCGTGCCAGCCGCCGACGAGGAACACGGCCACGTCGTTCTCGACGATCTTCGGCAAGACGTCGCTGGCTCGCATGCCGTCCCAGAACGGGCCGTCGAACGCGGTGTCCCCGCCGGCCGTCGCGTCGGCGGTCATCGTCTTGAAGTACTGTCGCTGATCGCGTCCGCGCTGGCGCACCCCGGCCAGTCCGCCTGCCCGCGGACGTTCGTGCGGCCCGCGATTGGCGAACTCCAGCGTCGAGTTGACCACATTGAGCAGCGAATACACCGCGCCATAGGCCTGCACCGTGCGCATGTGCGGCACGCCGCCCATGGTGACCACGTCGCGATAGAAGTCGTTGGCGGCCATCACCGGGAAGATCGCCTTGAGCGGTGAACCCGGGCCGACCGCGGCGGCGGTCAGCAACTGGTTGATCGCCAGATAGGAAATGCCGAACATGCCGACGCGTCCGTTTGAATTCGGCAACTGGGCGGCCCAGTTGACCAGGTCCACGCCGTCGGTGACCTGCTCGGCACCGAGCATCTCGAACGATCCGCCCGACACCCCGGTGCCGCGGACGTCGGCCATCACCTCGATGTAGCCGCGCCGGATCAGATACCGGGTTGCGCCGCCGCCGATCTGCGCGGCCGGTGGCGGAGCCTTCTTGCCGTAGGGCGTGATGGACAGCAGAACCGGGAACGGGCCCGGGGCGGCTTCGCCGGTCTCGGGGATGGTCGGGTAGTGGATGTCGGCCCGGAGCACGGTGCCGTCGCGCACGGTGACCGCGACGTTGTGATGTACCCCGACGCCGTAGCTCGCAGGTTTCGGTGTCCACGGTGGTTCGAGCGGTGACGGGCTGGTCTTGCGGGTGCGCGCCGCTGCCCAGCCGGACATCGCTCTCTCCCGCACGGCCTGTAACCGGTTCGCCATTCGCGTCTCCCTTGACGTCGTGCCGACTAGATAGACGGTATGACAGCAAACTCACGCTGTGGGCATCACCCCACGGTCTGGCGGACAGCAGAACGCACCGACGTGCGTAGCCAACGGTGCCGCCGATCGTCATCGAAGGCCGGGTGCCAGACCATGCAGTACGGCATCGTCGCGATCTCGTCCGGCGCATCCAGCACCACGAGCGCGTCCGGCGTCGCGAAGGCGCCGGTGAGCTGTCTCGGCAGCGTGGCGACCAGATCGGTGCCGGGCAGGAACTGCGAGGCCGCAGCGTGGTAGGCAACCGTGACGGCTGGATCGCGGACCACGCCCAGCTTCGCGAGCGGAAGGTCGACATCGGGTTGTCCGCCGTCGTGTACGTCGACGATGACGTGGCGGGCATCCCGGTAGTCGCGCAGTGTGATTCCGCCTGCATCGGCCAATGGGTGGTCGGCAGCAACCACGCACACGAAGCGCTCGACGAACAATTGCTCGGAGCGCATCTCGTCGGTCGTCTGGCCGCCGTAGAGGCCCAGATCGATCGTCGAGTTGCGGATCTGCTCTGTCACCCCTTCGCGCCAGCTGTGGAAACGCACCGGAGCTCGGGGCGCCTGGCGCGCTATCTCCCGGCAGATCGCAGAGCCGAACGCCTGCACGGCATAGTCGGTGCCGACAAGAGTCACCGGTCGCGACGAGCTTGCGGGATCGAACTGATCGGGTGCGAAAAGGGCTTCGAGCGCAGGGAGCACCACGTCGAGTTGGGCCTGGATGGCCTCGGCACGCGAGGTCAGCCGGTAGCCGGCGGTGTCGCGGATCAACAGCGGATCGTCGAGCAGACGCCGCAGCCGGTGCAGGGCACGACTCATGGCGGGCTGGCTCAAACCGACACGCGTGGCCGCTCGGGACACCTGCCGTTCCTCCAGCAGCGCCACCAGCGGGGGAATGAGGTTGAGATCCGCCCGCCCTATATGCGTCGTGTGCATATTGAGCATCGTAAAGATGCATGTGACTTATTGCTGGCGTGCTGCAACGCTGGCAGTCAAGACAGGAAGGCAGTCACATGCAGATTTCCGGCAACACCATCTTCATCCCCGGCTCGACGAGCGGCATCGGCCTGGCATTGGCAACAGCCTTGCAGGCCAAGGGCAACACCGTCATCGTGGGCGGCAGGCGCACCGAACTGCTCGACGAGATCGCCACCGAGCACCCCGAACTCGACACCGTGCAGATCGACACGACCGACCCGGAGAGCGTCCGGGCCGCCGCCGCGACCGTGGTGGGCAAGCACCCGGAACTCAATGTCGTCATCGCCATGGCCGGTGTCATGGCCGTCGAGGACTGGCGCGATCCCGACTTGTTCCTGGCCTCAGCCGAACGCGTGATCACCACGAATGTGCTTGGGCCCATCCGGCTTATCGCCGCGTTCATCGAACATCTGCAGGCCCAGCGGGACGCGACGATCGTCACGGTGTCCTCGGGCCTCGCGTTCGCCCCGCTGCGCGCGACGCCGAGCTACAACGCGTCCAAGGCGGCTGTGCACATGCTCACCGAGTCGGTGCGGCTGCAGTTGTCCGACACCAGCGTCAAACTCGTCGAACTCGTGCCGCCCTCGGTGGCCACCGACCTGCTGCCGGGCCAGCGCGAAAGCCGGTTCGCGATGCCGCTCGACGAATTCGTCAGCGAGGTCGTCGTCCTACTGGAAACCCAGCCTGATGCCAAGGAGATTCAGGTCGAGCGGGTGAAGTTCCTCCGGTACGGCGAGGCCCGCGGCGATTACGACCAGGTGGTTGCCACGCTCAACAACGCTGACCCGCACGGACATTGAGCACCTAATCACGGCTTCTGCCGCAGGTCGGCCAATGAGTTGCGGAGGCCGCCGTCGAGCCGGATCTGCACGGCGGCCACGGCGAGCATGATGGCCGCGGTGACCATGTGCACGACCGCGTCGGTGGTGTTGTTCGGGAAGCTGAACACGAAGGCCACCTGATTGGAGAAGAACGCCCAGATGCCCGGCAGGGCACCGGCGACCGCCGCCAGCAACAGGTACAGCACCGACCATGACTTCCGCAGGCAGAACACCAGGCCCGGGCCGAACAGGGCGAGCCCGGCGACGGCATGCCAACCGTTGTAATCCATCCCCATGATCTGCACGGTGGGGGCACCGGGGCCGGTGGCGAAACTCGGCTCGGCAATGAATCCGACGACCGCCTGGACCACGTGGAACAGGGCGATCACCAACAATCCCCACTGTGCAAAGCTCCATTGCTTCACACTTCGGACGCTACGTCTACTACAGCGTGTAGTCAACGATTACCAGGTGTCGACGAACCTTCTGGTGGCCGCGGGACGCGGGTGCGCAGCGGCCGCCGCCAACGTCGCGGCGATCAGCGTGCGGGTCTCCGCCGGGTCGATGACATCGTCGATCTCGAACATCGACGCCGAGTTGAGCGCCCGTGCATTTCGCTCGGCTGCGGCGGTCGCCGCGCGGACCGCTTGCTCTCGTTCGTGCTCGTCGGCGATGGCTTCCAACTCCTTGCGCAGGCCGAGCCGGACCGCGCCCTCCAGTCCCATCGGACCCAGATGTGCGCCCGGCCATGCCACGGTCAGTAGCGGCTCGTGCAGACTGCCGCCGCACATCGCTTGTGCGCCAAGGCCGTAACCCCGGCGCAGGATCACAGCCACCAGCGGTACCGTCAGTGCCGCCCCGGCCACCAGCAGCCGGGAGCCGCGCCGCACCAGGGCTTCGGCCTCCGCGGCCGGGCCGACCATGTACCCCGGGCAGTCCACGAGTGACACCACCGGAATCCCGAATGCGTTGCACAACTGCAGAAATCGCGCCGCTTTGTCCGACGCAGCGGCCGTGATCGCACCGGCCTTCACCATGGTGTTGTTCGCGATGATGCCCACCGGTCTGCCGTCGATGCGGGCCAGTGCCGTCACCATCTCCGGGGCGAACTTCTCCCGCAGGAAGGTGACTGTGCCGGAATCGGCGAGCGTCTGGATGATCGGGCCGATCGGATAGGCGCGCCGGGCCCGCTCGGGAACCATTGTGCGCAGGGCATTTTGGTCCGCGACGGCGCAGGGAGAGGCCGGGCCGGTGAAGTAACCCAGGAGCGTGCGGGTGACGGCGACGGCGTGTGCCTCGTCGGACACCACGACATCGACGACGCCGTTGGGCGCCTGCACCGAGACCGGCCCTACGTCGTCGGGCGCGACGTCGCCCAGGCCACCACCGGCGATCATCGCCGGCCCACCCATCCCGATCGAGCTGTTCTCGGTGGCGACGATCAGATCGGCGGCCCCGGCGATCACCGCGTTACCCGCGAAGCATCGGCCATTGACCACCGCGATCCGCGGCACCATGCCGGACAGTGCGGCCCACAGCGCGAAGGCCTTGACTTCCAGGGAGGACACCGTCGGATAGTCGGTGTCACCGGGCCTGCCGCCGCCACCTTCGGCGAAGAACACCGTCGGCAACTGCATCCGCTCGATGAGATCGAACAGCCGGTCCTTCTTGCGGTGCCCGAGTGCGCCCTGGGTTCCGGCCAGCACGGTGTAGTCGTAGGACAGCACCGCGCACGCGGCGCCGTCGATGCGGGCAGTCCCGGCGACCAACCCGTCAGCCGGGGTACGGGCGATGAGGTCGTCGAGATCGCGACGCTGACGCTGCGCGGCGATCGCGAAGCGGCCGTACTCGACGAATGATCCAGGGTCGACGAGGTCGTCGATGTTCTCCCGCGCAGTGCGCGCACCGCCGTCGTGACGACGGGCCACCGCGTCGGGGCGCGCGGCGTCCTGGGTCAGTGCCCGGCGGCGCAGCAGTTCGGCAAGGTCGTCGTGCAGCGATTCGTCGGACATTTCTCGTCTCCCCTGGAATATGGGCATCGGGTCACGGGTTGCCCATCGTTGTGACCGATACTGTGTTCGATCCACGCGACCTGTTGGCCGAGGCCCGGCTGGGTGTACTCGCCACCATTAAAGCCAACGGCATGCCGCAGCTGTCTCCGGTGACGCCGTATTACGACCGTGACGCGGACGTGGTCTATGTGTCGATCAGGGCGGGGCTGGCCAAGACCGCCAACCTGCGGCGCGATCCCCGCGCGGTCGTCGAGGTCACCCGCGACGACCGGTGGGCCTGGGCAACCGCGGAAGGCTCGGTGACCCTGACCGGCCCCGGTTCCGATCCGCACGGCCCCGAGGTTCAGGCGCTTGTCGACTACTACCGCGCAGCGGCGGGTGAGCACCCCGACTGGGATGAATACCGCGCCGCCATGGTGTCGGATCAGCGCATTCTGATGGCGCTGTCCGTGGAGAAGGTGTACGGCCAGCAGCTGCGCTGACTCAGCTGATCTCGGCGGCGATGCGGTCGAGCACGGCCGGATAGCGGTTGGCCTCGCGATGGCCGCCGGGCTTGCCGCTGCTGACGATCGCCGCGGACAGCGCACGCGCCGGGTCCGCCCACACCGCGATGTCGACAAGGCCGGTGTGCCCGAACGCCGACTCGGTGTTCTTCCCGAACGGCCCGAACCGTTTGCCGCCGAGCATGTAGCCGGTGCCCCAGCGCATCGGCTTGAGACCGGTCGCCACGTCCGGTCGCATCCGCCGGGCCGGTTTGGTTGCGGCGCGCAGCGTTTCGGGCCGCATGATTCGTACCCCGTCGAGTTCGCCTCCGCGACGCAGGATCTCGGCGAAGCGGGAGAGCTCGTCGGCGTTGGAGACGGTGCTGGAGGACGGCACGACGCTGGTGAGGAACAGCGGCGTGTTGCTCAGCGGGATGATCCGGTCCAGCGTGCCGCCGACCGCGGCCCGGAATGCCGCGGCGATCGGCGGCGGGAGCGGCTTGCCGGTGGGATGGCTCGGCGCCACCAGCGAAACCTCCTCGGGCGCAACACCGTAATTGGTCCAGCGGAAGCCGAGGGGATCGAGGATCTCCTCGGCCAGAATGTCGCGGATGTTGCGGCCGGTGGCCGCCTGGACGATCTCGCGGACCAGTGGACCCCACGTCAGTCCGTGATAGATGTGCACCAGCCCCGGCCGGTACACCGGCTTGAGGTTCCCCAGTTGCTCACGGGTGTATTCGCTGTCGTTGACCCTCGTGACGTCAGGACGCGGACCCGTGTGGATCGGGACGCCTGCACTGTGGGTGATGACGTGCCGGATGGTGGTCCGGTCCTTGCCGTGGCTGGTGTAGCTCGGCAGATAGTCGCAGACCCGGTCGTCGAGGGAGAAGCACCCGCGTTCGACCAGCATGTGCACGACTGTCGTGCTGATGGCCTTGGCCGCCGAGTACACGCAGAACGGGGTGTCGGTGCGGACGGGGATCTTCTCGGCATCGGGCAGGTCGTCGGGACCGTTGCCCCAGCCGTGTCCGATCGCGCGGTTCAGGATCACTTTGCCGTTGCGCCGCAGGCACACCTGGATCGCGGGGTGCATGCCCGCGCGGTACCAGTACTGCACCGATTGCCAGATCCGCTCGACGGCCTGCGGGTCGATCTCCGAGTGGTCCTCGTCCGCGACGTCGGTGACCGCGTCGAGGTCGCCGGGGACGGCGATTCTTCCGTCTGCGCTCACGTTTGGGCCCTCTTCAACGTCGCCGACAAGTGATGCTGCAGCGGTTGGCCCACGGCCCCCATCTGCAGGGTATAGGTGAGCTCTTCTCTGGATGCCCTGATCGAACGTGACAGTGCCGTAACACTTTTGGCGCTGGAGCTGAGCCCGATGTGGGTAGCGGTCAATTCCATCTCGATGATGTCACCGATGACCGTCAGCGATCCTTCCTGGATCTCGGTGATGCCCGTGGGGTGCGCGAGGATCCATTCCACCCGACCGGGTGACGGGACGCGGAGGTAGCCGGTCTCGGCGTGCAGTGGACGGCCATCGGCACGTGCCTTGGTGCGTTGCCCGTAGGCCAGGAACGGCTTACCGACGTGGCCGAAGGTGATCTCCTCGGCGTAGTCGAACGACTCGATGGTCGGGTACTCGCCGGCACCTGGCCCCGACCAGGTGCCCAGCAGCGGAGCCAAGGCCGCGATGTCGGGATGCAGATCAACCACGGTCGCCAGCGTACGGACCGCCGGCTGTCGTATCCGATGAGGCGTCGGATGCGCTCTGCGCAGCCCACAGATCCGGACCGAAGACTTCGTAGCGGATCCGCGTCGCAGGTACGCCACGCTCCAGCAGCGTCGTCCTGACGTGCCGCATGAACGGCAGCGGACCGCAGGTGAACACCTGCACGTCGTTCGGCAGCGGCACGTCGGTCAAGTCCATGTACCCCTGCCGTGACCGAGTGTCACCGTCATCGACGGTCTCGTACCACGCGTACGCGGTGAAATCGTCGAGCTCGCGGCCCAGGTGCAGCACGGTGTCCCGCAGCGCGTGGTCCTGGGCGCGGCGGTCGGCGTGCGCGACGACCACCTTGCGCTGCGGCTGGTTGCGAGCGATGTGCTCGACGATCGGCAGCACCGTGGTGATACCCGCACCGGCGCTCGCCAACAGCAGAGGCCCGTCGGTGGGGGTGACGACGAAATCGCCCGCGGGTGCGCTGAGCTCCAGGACATCGCCGACCTTCACCTGGTCGTGCAGATAGCTGGAAACCATGCCGTCGGGTGCGCCGTTGGTGCCCCGAACCCGCCGGATGGTGATCTGCAGCCGGGTGTGCACAGCTGTGGATGAGACCGTGTACTGACGAGGTTGGCGAGAGCCATCGGGCAGGTCGACGAACACCGAGACGTACTGGCCGGGGGCGATGTCGGGTAGTTTCCCGCCATCGACCGGCTCCAGCACGAGGGAGATGACGTCGGCGGTCTCCTCGATCCGGCGGACCACCCGGTACTGGCGGGTCGGCCGGCGCGGGTCGATGTCGGCCTCCTGGTACAGCCGGGCTTCCTCGGCGACCAACTGGAGGGCGAACAGCCAGTACACCTCGCTCCAGGCGGCGGCGATTTCCGGGGTGACGGCGTCGCCGAGGACCTCGCCGACGGCAGCGAGTAGGTGTTCCCCGACGATCGTGTACTGCTCGGGACGAATCCCGAGTGAGACATGCTTGTAGGCGATTCGGCGAATGACATGGTCGAAGGGCGGGGCATCAGGATCGATCAACTGCACCGCGTACGCGACGACCGACCCGGCCAGCGCCTTGCTCTGCTCCCCGGTGGCCTGGTTGCCTTGGTTGAACACCCGCAGCAGCTCGGGGTGGGCGGCGAACATGCGCGGGTAGAAGCGTGCGGTGATGGCATCGGCATGCGCCGCGACGACGGGTGCGGTCGCCCGCACCACGTCGAGGCTCGCCGGTGACAGCAGCGAGGTGGGGGTCATGGTGCTCACGATCGGGTCCCTTCGGATCGGGCGGCGGGCTGGTGAAAAGTTATCGACGGCGAAGCAGGCCGGATAGGGTCTTTTGGCCCATGGCGACGGGATCCTTGGCCCTAGCGACCGACTGCCATCGATTGAGCGCCAACAACTTTGGTCAATGTGGCCCCAGGGGTCACAACGCGTGGGTTCTTGTCGGGGGTCGAATGTATGTTCGAAGCATGGAGGAGCAGGTCGCCGCCGCGCTCGCCGCGTTACGCACCGCGGTCGAGGGGGTGCGGGAGCTGCCGTTCGGGTCACTGTCACCGGCCGAGCTTCTCGACGTGTGCTCGGGAATCCAGGATGCACACAACCTGCTGCCCACCGCCGAACACGCCGCCATCACCGCCCTGGCCGAGCAGACCACCCCCGCGCAGATCGGGACGAAATCCTGGCCCGAAGCCCTGCGCATCCGGCTACGCATCTCCCACAAGGAGGCCCGCCGCCGCTTCCGCGACGCGATCAACCTCGGACCACGCCACACCCTGACCGGCGAACCCGTCCCGGCACGCCGAGCCGCCACCGCCGCCGCCCAAGCCGGCGGCTGGCTGACCCAGGACCACATCGAGGAATTGGAGACGTTCTTCGCCCACTGCCCCGGCTGGGTCGATGCCCAGCGCCGGCAGCAGATGGAGGAAAAACTGGTCGCCGTCGCCGCGAGCAACTGCCCCGATGTGCTGCACCACGCCATCGCCGAAGCGTTGTACCTGCTCAACCAGGACGGCGAGGAACCCATCGAGGACCTGGCCGCCCGCTCCCGCGGCATCGTGCTGGGCCCGCAGGAACCCGACGGCACCCGCACCATCCGCGGCCGGGTCACCGCCGAGCTGGGCGCCACCCTCGATGCCATCACCGGCAAATGGGCCGCCCCAGGCATGTGCAACCCCGACGACCCGACCCCGTGTACCTCTGGCACCCCCAGCCAAGAACAGATCGACACCGACACCCGCACCGCCCGGCAACGCACCCACGACGCCCTGCTCACCCTGGGCCGCCACGCATTGATGTCCGGCGAACTCGGTCAGCACAACGGGCTACCGGTGTCCATCGTGGTCACCACCACCCTGCAGGAACTCCAAGCCGGCGCCGGGATAGCGGTCACCGCCACCGGCACCAAACTGCCCATCGGCGACCTCATCCGGCTCGCGGCGCATGCCCATCACTACCTGGCCGTGTTCGACACACATGCCAACGTGCCGCTCTACCTGGGCCGCACCAAACGCCTCGCCACACCAGGGCAACGGTTGATGCTGTTCGCCCGCGACCGTGGCTGCACCTGCCCGGGCTGCACCGCCGCGGGCAACCGCAGCCAGGCCCACCACGCCACCCAAGACTTCGCCCACGGCGGCCTGACCGACATCACCGACCTCACCCTGGGCTGCGGGCCCCATCAACGCCTCGTCGGCCCCGGCAAATGGACCACCCACATCAACACCAACGGCCGCTGCGAATGGATCCCACCGGCCCTGCTCGACACCGGCCAATCCCGCATCAACACCTACCACCACCCCCAGCACTACTTCACCGACAACCAAGACGACGACGAAACAGACTGTCCGGGAACGTGATCAGGCAGTGACCGCGGCGATGACGAATGCCTGGTCGGCTGTCTCCTTGAGCTGCGGTTGGCGCTCACGGGTGGCTGTGGCATACCCGGTGAACCCGGCGGCGGCCAATGCGTCGCGCACGACGGCTGTGTCGTGCCGTAGGAAGGTCATCGAGACCGCATGCCCGAACGCCTCGTCGAAAGACAAAGGAGGGGAGCCGGTTTGGAATCCAAGAAGTAACCAGCCCGGGTCGGTGACGACCCGGCGGAACTCCGCGAATAGGTCCGCAAGCTCATCGGCTGGGGTATGAATGATCGAATACCACGCAGACACCGCAGAGAAAGTACCGTCGGGATACGGCAACTCGCGCATGTCAGCCACCTGGAACCGACCTTGCGGATACCGCTCGCGGGCAATGGAAATCATGGCAGGTGACCCGTCGATACCCTCGGTACTGAGGCCCAATCGGGTGAGTTCGGCGGCGGCTTGGCCCGGACCGCAACCCACGTCCAGCGCGGTTTGGCCGCCCGATCGCAGTACCAGTTCGGCGAACGACTGCACCAGGCAGCGGTCGAACGGTCTGACGTCGAACTCGTCGGTGAAGTGTTGCGCGTACTCGGCGGCGATCAGCTCGTACTGGTCGAACACTGTTCCGACAGTAGCCTGCCCATCACGACTCGGGCACGGAGGTGAACGGGTGCAGCGTGAGTATCAGTCGCACCAGGTCTGCCTGCCGGTGTGTCCCGGTCTTGTCGAAGACCCGACGGAGATGAGTCCGCACAGTCGGCAGGGAGACGGCAAGCTCCTCTGCGACCGTTTTGGGGTCGGCGCCGCGCGACACTCGCAACGCGATGTCTGCCTCGGTTCGGGTGAGGTGGAACAGTTGCTGAAGAAGCGCGGCGCTGGGTTCCGGTTCGCGGGCGGGATTGATGAGCACGACCATCGCCCGTGGCCGTCCCGGCTCTTCCAGAGTGTGCAGTGGTAGCACGTGAATGACGAAAGACCTTGCTCCTGACGGGCGCTCGCAGATCAATGAGTTTCCGTGCCGGATACCGTTGGCGTCGCCGTCGAGCGCGGCGTAGAGCGCAAGCCCCAACGCCTGTTCGGCGTGACGGCTGGCGGCGGTGAGGTGTCCCTGGATGAGGGACAGCCCGTCACCAACCCGCACGATCTGTTCGGCGGCGCCGTTGAGGCTCAGCACCCGGCGGTCGGCTCCGATCACCAGGATGCCGTTTCCCACGGTGTCCAATGCGGCGGACAGATCTGCGCCGGTATGCGTCAAGCCATCGATGTGGTGCTGGGTGCGCAGCGCTTGTTGCAGATGCCGGATGAGACCGCCGAAAACCTGAACCCGCTCGACACTGTCGAAGGGCTCGGAAACCACAGAGGTGTGCAATATGAAGCAGCTTGGCCGCGCGCCCGCGCTGAGCCGCACCAGCAGACCGTCTTCCAGACCGTTGGGATGCATCCAGTCGGTATAGAACTCTGAATGGCGTTGAACTGTAATGAGTTCCGCCCCGGTGCGAATGACCCCGACGGGGCCGTTCGCGACCGCGGTCAGCGGGTAGTCCAGCCGGCTGTAGTACTCGGTGTAACTTGCTACGGCGCCGACCGGGAGAACGGCGTTCTGGATGATCCAGATCGCGTTCTCGGCGGTCACCAGCGCCCCGCCGTTACCACCAATGGTCCGGTGAATGTCGCCGATGGCGGACTGCCAGCGCTCGGGAGCGGCGGCCGCGGCGTAGATGCCCGCTACGAGTCGCGAGAAATCCTCGAGCGTGACCATGGTGCGGGTTCCCGTTCGTGCAGCGAAGCCGACATCGTTCGTCATCAATTCTTCAGCGCTGCCGAAAATCCTATGCGAAATCATCCATTTGGTCGATGCTCTAAGAATATTCGGGGTGGTTTTCTGATGATCCTCCGGCGAGTGTGACGCCACGGCGGAGTTGCCCGACACAGTGCCAGCGAAGGGGGGTAGCCATGATCCTCACGATTCCGTACCGACCAGCGGAAATGATGAACGACCTGCTCCATGAACGGCCGGCGGAACACCCGCCCCGTGACAGCCACGATCATGCCCGCCATGAGTCGCGTGGCCGCGCGTCGAGGCGCATCTATTTCGAGTCTGCCCTGTTGTCGCGGGAAATGGATCACCCATGAATTTCCGCAGACAACTTTCCGGATACAAACAAACCGAATGACATGCAGTTCGGTCGTTTTCAACCGGTGAGGTTCCCGCCCACCTTGTCGCGGCGCGGTGAACTCATCGCAGCCCGGACTGAGCTGCTCTAGGCTTTCCTGCATGACCGATCACGACAAGGCCGCCGCGCGGCGTGAGATTGCTGACGCTCTGCTCAACGCACTCAACCGCCGACACGAACTGCTTGATGTGATCGTGGAGGCCGACGACCGCAAGACCGCGGTCGACGCTGTTGCGACATTGCTCAACACATCGCATACCGCCGCCGATGCCGTCGTCGGGTTGTCCTTCGACCGGATCACCAAGGAATCGCGGCGACAGATCGCCGCGGAACTCGATGATCTGAACAGTCAGCTGACGTTCACCGCACAGGAACGTCCGGCGAGCTCCGGCGAGACCCTTGTGCTCAGGTCCTTCTCTGCAGCTACCGACCGGGACATCTTCGAGGCGCGCACTGCCGACGTCGGGGCTTCCGGAGACGGGTCCGGCGCGCCTGCCGCCGATATCGACGACGAGATCCGGTCGGCGCTGGCCCGGGTGGATGCCGACGAAGCCGCATGGTTCGTGGCGATCGAAGGCGCGGAGAAGGTCGGAATGGTCTTCGGCGAACTCAGCGGGGGCGAGGTGAACGTCCGGATTTGGATTCACCCCGATTTCCGTAAGCGCGGGTATGGCACTGCGGCGCTGCGCAAATCGCGCTCGGAGATGGCGTCGTACTTCCCGGCCGTTCCCATGGTGGTCCGGGCCCCGGGGGCTGTCCCGCCAGCCTGAAAAGTTTTTCTCAGTCCACGCTCCTGACCTGTGCTTTCGCCGCAACGCGGGTGTCTGTGCTCACAGATTCCTTGGCAGCGAGCTCACAGGGGAGGACTATGGAGTCATGCTAACCATACGAAAACTCGCGGGAACGGTATTCGTAGCGGGAGCCGCAGCGGCCATTGCCGCCGCACCGACGGCCATGCTCCTCGCTGATGCGCCGGCCTCATTGACCGACCCGAGCGGAACGAATCAAGTAGTGCTTGCCGACCCGGTCGGTGGGGGTGACGCCGGTGGCGGGGGCGGTTGCGACAGCGGCCCCGGCTGGCAGGGCTGCGGTGGCTGGAACCCTGGTCAGGGCGGCTGGGGCCATGGCTGCCTCAACGGCATCTGCGGAGGCTGGGACGGCCAACGCGGGTGGGGTAACTAGACCCCACCCGGCGATGTGCTGACCGGCTCGGCTCCGGTCAGCTGTCGGCTTTCAGTGCCTGCGCGGCGGGGCCGAACATGACGTCCTTGATGGCACCGAGGGTGCCGGGGTCCTTACCGTGCAACGGGCGCAACAGATCGGTGGCCGCCACGGTGACCCCGCCTTCCGGTGCGGTGGCGTCCACCAGTCCGTGTGTCCGCGCATCCTGGCCACCGAAGCGGCGACCCGTTGTCATCGACGCGACGGCGGCCTGTGGCGTCAGCTTTGCTTGGATCAACGCCGCCATCCCGGGCGTGAACGGGATCCGGATGTCGACTTCCGGGAAGCAGAAGAAGCCGCGGTCGGCGCGCATGACGCGGAAGTCGTGTGCGATGGCCAGCATCGCTCCGGCCCCGAAGGCGTGACCGACCACCGCTGCTGCAGTCGGCAGCGGGAACGTCAGCATCCGGGCCAACAGGCCCTGGACGCGCCCGACATACCACGCGCCCTGATCACTATGTGCGCCAAGCCAATCCAGATCGAGGCCGTTGGAGTAGAACTTGCTGTCGGCCGTCGTCACGAGGCCGTGCGCTCCCTTGGCGAGCACATGGTCGAGCTGAGCGTCGACCTCGTCGAGGAATTCCGGGGAGAACCGGTTCTCGTCATCCCCGAGATCGAGAACCGCGATCTCGCCGTCGAAGTCCAGAGTGGTTGTCATGGTGCACCTTTCGTTGCGGTGGGGCTATTGCGTCGGACGAGTGGGCTGGGGCCGATTTCGAGCACGGCCTGCACGGCGGCACGCAGGTGACGCAGTGCTGTGGGATCGCCGAGTCGGTCGCGGTGCAACAGCACAGCGGTGGGTAGATCGACGATGCAGGTGGTGACGGTGTCCACGGCGGCGCGGTCGCGTCGGCCCCACGCGGCTTCGGCCAGCTCGATCATCAGTGTCAGCAAGTGTTTTTGAAGCGAGTCGAGCTCTTCGGCAAGCTCGTCGGGTAACCCGACGGCGGCGATCTCGTGCGGCGGGAACAGCAGCACGAGCCGGGCCGACGCCGGGTGGTCCTCGGCGAATACGGCGGGTGTCTGGGCGGCGGCGACGATGGCGTCGGTACCGCTGGACGCCGCGTCCACCAATTCACGTTGCAGATCCAGGAACCTGCGACCCGCCCGCACCCACGCGCGTGCCAGCAGGCCGCCGCGGGATCCGAACTGGTGGTAGAGCGCGCCATTGGAGACGCCGACGGCCGAGCTCACCGCACGGATGGTCACCGAGGAGAGGCCCGAAGTCACCGCCAACGATTCGACGGCATCGAGCACCGTATCCGGATCGTGGACACGTGGGCGCGGCATGACGCCACAGTAACAGAGCAGTTGCTCTGTAACCACAGAGGTGTCGGCACCGTCATGTTGACAGTAGGTAAGGCTACCCATACTTTGTGGGATATCGTGGTCAGGACCAACCGGGAGGGGACCGTCGATGGCACGCGGATTCCAGGGCGCGATCATGCGGAGCTTCGGCGCCCGCGATCACCAGGCCACCGTCGTCGGAACCGAATGGCGAACACCGAATCTCCTGCGTGTCCACATGGTTTCGCCCACACTGTTCGAGGATGCGGTCGCCGAGCCGACGTCCTGGTTGCGCTTCTGGTTCCCGGATCCGGAGGGGTCCAAGACCGAATTCCAGCGCGGCTACACGATCGTCGACGCCGATGTCAGCACCGGGCACTTCGCCATCGACGTCGTCCTGCACGAGCCCTCCGGCCCGGCGTCGCAATGGGCCAGGGGTGCGATACCGGGCGCGACCGTGCCGGTGACGACGCTGGGCTCGGCGGGCTTCAGTGTGCCCGAGGAGCCCCCGGCCGGCTACCTGCTGATCGGCGACGCCGCAGCGACGCCCGCGATCAACGGCATCATCGAAGCCGTCCCGCACGATATCCCGATCGAGGTCTACCTCGAGCAGCACGACGAGTCCGACCTGCTGATCCCGATCGCAGAACATCCCAGGATGGCCGTGCGGTGGATCACCCGCACCGACTCGACTTCACTCGCGGCAGCGTTGGAGGCCAGGGACTGGTCGGACTGGTACTGCTGGGTGACTCCCGAGGCCGGGTCGCTCAAGCATCTACGGGTCCGGTTGCGCGACGAATTCGGCTTTCCCAAGACGGAGATCCATGCGCAGGCGTACTGGACCGAGGGTCGGGCCATGGGGACCAAGCGCGGCGACGCGCCGGCAGTCGACGCCAAAGACGTTGCTGCACAAACCGACAGCCAACCGGAACCGAAACCGAGCGCGCCCCGGGGGAACTGGCGGGCGCAGGCCGCGGGCCGCCTGCTGGGCCCACTGCGCACTCCGCTGATCGTCTCCGGCGTGCTGCAGGCCATGATCACGCTGGTTCAGTTGGCGCCCTACCTGCTGCTCGTCGAACTGGCTCGGCTCCTGCTGACCGGAGCCGACCGGGATCGCCTGTGGACCTTGGGGCTCACGGCCGTCGGACTGCTCGGCACGGGCACCTTCCTCGCTGCGGTGCTCACGTTGTGGCTGCACTGGATCGACGCGAACTTCGCTCGTGACCTGCGTACCCGGTTGCTGGCCAAGATGTCCCGGTTGCCACTGGGCTGGTTCACCGCCCGCGGATCGGGCTCGATCAAACAACTGGTGCAAGACGACACGCTCTCGCTGCACTACCTGGTCACGCATGCCATCCCCGACGCCGTCGCCGCGGTGATCGCACCACTGGCGGTGTTGATCTATCTGTTCAGCGTGGACTGGCGGCTGGCCGCGGTGCTGTTCGTGCCGGTGCTGGTCTATCTCGTGTTGATGTCGGTGATGACGATCCAATCCGGGCCCCGCATCGCGCAGGCGCAGCGCTGGGCCGAACGGATGAACGCCGAGGCCGGTGCCTACCTCGAAGGCCAGCCGGTGGTGCGGGTGTTCGGTGGTGCGGCAGCCTCGAGCTTCCGGCGCCGGCTCGACGAGTACATCGGATTCCTGGTCGCCTGGCAACGGCCGTTCACCGGCAAGAAGTCGCTGATGGACCTGGTCACCAGGCCGGCCACGTTCCTGTGGTTGATCGTGGCCGTCGGCACCCCGATGATCGTCAACGGCTGGCTGGACCCGGTGGATCTACTGCCGTTCCTGTTGCTGGGCACCACATTCGGTGTGCGGCTGCTGGGCATCGGCTATGGCCTGGGCGGGATCCGCGGCGGCATGACCGCCGCCCGGCGCATCCAGAACGCACTGGACGAGCCGGATCTGGCGATCGCGGATCCGGTGGCACCTCAGAATGATTCGGGTGTGGTGGAGTTCGACCACGTGACGTTCGCGTACCGCACGGGTATTCCGGTGATCGAAGACGTCTCGCTGACGCTGCGGCCCGGAACCGTCACGGCGCTGGTCGGGCCGTCCGGCTCAGGCAAGTCGACTCTGGCCGCGCTGTTGGCGCGTTTCCATGACGTGGGCGAAGGGTCGATCCGGTTGAGCGGCAGGGATATTCGCACGCTGAGCGCTGACGACCTGTACCGCCGTGTCGGCTTCGTGCTGCAGGACCCGCAACTGGTTGCGGGTACCGTCGCGGAGAACATTGCGCTCGCCGATCCGGAAGCGGGCATCGAGCGGGTGCAGGACGCGGCACGCGACGCGCAGATCCACGACCGCGTGCTGCGCCTGCCCGAGGGCTACGACACGGCGCTGAGCGCGGCGCCGGCCCTTTCCGGTGGGGAACGGCAACGGCTGACCATCGCGCGGGCGATCCTGGCCGACACCGAGATACTGATCCTCGACGAGGCCACCGCGTTCGCCGACCCGGAGTCGGAATACCTTGTGCAGCAGGCACTCAACAGATTGACCCGCGACCGGACGGTGCTCGTCATCGCGCACCGGCTGCACACCATCACCCATGCCGATCAAATCGTCGTGCTCGATGCAGGCCGAATCGTCGAAACCGGTACGCACGACGAGCTGCTCGCCGCAGGCGGCCGCTATCACCAACTATGGGAGACCGGACACCGCGACACCGTGACCGCCGGGGAGGGCGCCCGATGATCCGCACGCTGATCGCCCTGATCCCCGCCGACCAGCGCGGCAAGCTCGGCGTCTACGCCGCGCTGACATTGATATCGGTGGTGGTCCGGGCCTCGGGCACAGTGCTGCTCGTGCCACTGGTCGCGGCGCTCTTCAGCGACAACCCAGGCGGCGCCGTACCGTGGCTGGGCTGGCTGACCGCCGCGACGCTCGTGGGTTGGGTGACCGATACCGTCACATCTCGGCTCGGATTCGACCTCGGCTTCGCGGTGCTGGACCACACTCAGCACGATGTCGCCAACCGGCTGCCGAACATCAGGCTCGACTGGCTGTCCGGCGACAACACCGCCAACACCCGCCAAGCAATCGCGGCGACCGGGCCCGAGTTGGTCGGCCTCGTGGTCAATCTGCTCACGCCGCTCATCGGGGCGGTCCTGCTGCCTGCGGCCATCGCGCTCGCACTGATCGCGGTCTCACCGCCGCTGGGGCTCGCCGCGCTGGCCGGCGTGGTCGTCCTGCTGGGAGCACTGTGGGCGTCGGGCCGGTGCAGCCGCAAGGCCGACGCGGTCGCCGACGAAACCAACCGCGCATTCACCGAGCGGATCATCGAATTCGCCCGCACCCAACAGGCTTTGCGGGCCGCGCGACGGACGGAACCCGCCCGCAGCCTGGTCGGTGATGCGCTGGCCGCTCAGCACGGCGCGAGTGTGCGGCTACTGGGCATGCAGATCCCCGGGCAGCTGCTGTTCAGCCTGGCCAGCCAGGTGGCGGTGATCGCGTTGGCGGGCATGGCCACGGTGCTCACCATGCGCGGGGCGTTGAGTGTGCCCGAGGCGATCGCACTGATCGTCGTCATCGCCCGCTATCTGGAGCCTTTCACGGCGCTGAGCGAGCTGGCGCCGGCCATCGAGTCGACCCGCGCCACCCTGCAGCGGATCGGCAGGGTGCTGTCCGCGCCAACGCTCACCACCGGAACCATTGTGGTGCAACCGAACTCCGTGCCCCGCGTCGAGTTCGACGAGGTGAGCTTCGGCTATGGCGATAACCCGGTGCTCGACAAGGTCAGCTTCGTGCTCGAACCAGGCGGCACGACGGCCATCGTCGGCCCGTCCGGATCGGGCAAGAGCACCATCCTGTCCCTGATCGCAGGCCTTCACCAGCCAACGGCCGGCCGCGTGCTGATCGACGGCGTCGACGCGTCCACACTGGACGCCGAAACCCGGCGGGCCGCAACGAGTGTGGTATTCCAGCACCCGTATCTGTTCGACGGGTCCATTCGCGACAACGTTGCGGTGGGTGACCCCGCCGCCGACGCAGACCGGCTCGCCGCGGCCATGCGACTGGCCCGGGTCGACGAGCTGACCGGGCGGATGGCCGACGGCGACGCCACCACGGTCGGTGAGGCGGGCACGGCGTTGTCCGGCGGCGAACGCCAACGGGTCAGCATTGCCCGGGCTCTCGTCAAACCTGCCCCGATCCTGCTGGTGGATGAGGCGACCAGCGCACTGGATACCGAGAACGAAGCCGCCGTCGTGGACGCACTGACGGTTGACCTGCAGCCACGCACCCGCGTGATCGTGGCGCATCGGCTGGCCAGCATCCGGCACGCCGACAGGGTGCTGTTCCTCGACGGCGGCCGCATCGTCGAGGACGGCAGCGTCGACGAACTGCTCAGCGCGGGTGGCCGGTTCGCCGAGTTCTGGCGCCAGCAGCATGCCGCGGCCGAATGGGAGATCGTGCACTGAGCTCGGCCGTACCGGCGAACAGACACTGGGGCACCCGACACGCCGTGTTTGAGGTACCGCAGTGTCTGCTCGCGTGGGGAGGTGATCAGGCCCTGGCGAGTTGCTTCTGCTCGTAGAGCCGCGCCCACTCGGCCCGTGGTCGGATGGACACGTCGACGTCAGCGCCCTTGGCGCGCAACGCTTTCACCGTGGCTTGGTCTTTCGGCGTGCGGGCGAACGGGTCCCAGCCGAAGAACCGGCAGGAGTTCTCCCAGGTGATCTTGTTGATGTCGGAATCGCTTGCGCCCGCGGCATTGAGCTCAGCCAGCACGTGCTCGGGTGCGTCGGGCCAGAAGCAGTCCGAGTGCGGGTAGTCGCACTCCCACGCGATGATGTCGATGCCGATCTCGTGGCGCAGTTTCAGCGAGGTCTTGTCGGTCACGTAGCAGGCCAGGGAGTGCTCGCGGAACACGTCGGACGGCAGCTTGTCGCCGAAGTCGCGGCGCAGCCACTTCTGGTTGGTGTAGTGCCGGTCGCTGCGGTCCAGATAGAAGGGAATCCAACCGATTCCGCCTTCGGAGAACGCAAACTTGAGGTCAGGGTAGTTGCGCATCGCGGGCCCCCACAGCAGGTCCTGCGCGCACATCGCCGAGACCTGGGTGGCGAGGATGATCAGGTTGTCGATCGGCGCGTTGGGAGCCATGCTGATGGCCCCGAACCCGGTGCCGATGTGCAGGCACATCACGACGTTCTCCTCGGAGAGCGTGCGGAACACCGGACCCCAGTATTCGTCGTCGTGGTAGCTCGGAAGTCCTTCCAGGTGGGGGAGTTCCGGCATGGTGACGGCACGGCACCCCTTGGCGGCGACGCGCCTGATCTCGGCGCACATGGCCTCGGGGTTCCACGTCGGCAGGATCGCGATCGGGATGAAGCGGTCCGGGTACGAGCCGGCCCACTCGTCGATGTGCCAATCGTTGTAGGCCGACACCATCACCAGCGTCGCCTCTTCGCGGTGCATGTTGAGGTGCCGTGCGGAGAACCCGGTGAAAGTCGGAAAGCACATCGAGGCGAGGATCCCGTTGCGGTTCATGTCGCGGACACGCTCGTGCACGTCGTACACACCCGGGCGCATCTCGGCGAAGCCGGCCGGATCACGGCCCCATTCCTCGGCGGGCCAGGACACCACCGCGTTGAGCCCGCTGACGCCCTGCGGACGGCCCTGATACATCCATTGATCGACGCCCTTGTCGTCGGTCACCACGATGGGCGCCTCGTCTTTGTACTTGGCGGGCACGTGGCGCAGGAACATGTCGGGCGGTTCGACGACGTGGTCGTCGATGCTCACCAGGATCAGGTCGTCGGTTTTCATATCCAAGTAGTACCGTCGGACAACGTGACCGTCTCTGCAGCTTCGGACAGAGATTTAGCCGAATCGGCCAAGATCTCCAGGCCGGTCATCGAGCTGCGCCGTGGCGGCCGGGCGTTGGCCGGAAGCTACCTCTACCAGGGCGAAGGGCTGATCACCGGCTGGCACTCCCACGAGGTCCACCAGATCGAATATGCGCTGCACGGCGTGGTGGAAGTGGAGACCGACGCCGCCCACTATCTGCTACCGCCCCAGCAGGCCGCATGGATCCCCGCGGGTCTGGAGCACCAGGCGGTGATGAATCCCGACGTGAAGACCATTGCGGTGATGTTCGATGCGCAGCTCATCGCGGAACCGGGTGATCGCGCGCGGATCATCGCAGTCTCTCCGCTGATCCGGGAGATGATGATCTACGGGCTGCGCTGGCCGATCGACCGGGCCCACGGTGACGACACCTCCGACACGTTCTTCGCGACGCTCGCGCATCTGGTCGGCGAGGCGCTCGATCACGAAGCGCCACTGAGCCTGCCGACCTCCGACCATCCGATCGTGGCGGCCGCGCTGGCCTACACGAAGGAGCATCTGGCCTCGGCGACAGCCGAGGAGGTCAGCCGTGCGGTATCGGTCTCCGAACGCACACTGCGACGGCTGTTCTCCGAAACGCTCGGAATTTCTTGGCGGACATACCTTTTGCATGCCCGTATGCTGCGGGCGATGGCCCTGTTGGCGGCGCCCGACCAGTCCGTGCAGGCGACCGCGACCGCTGTCGGATTCGAGAGCCTGAGCTCATTCACCCGGTCTTTCAACCAGTTCTGCGGAGAAACACCGTCGGCCTACCGGGCGCGTGCCCGCGACGAGCACTAGCTCGACGCGAGCCCGGCCCGTTCGACGCTGAGGAGGCTTTCTGTGTGATGTTCGGCGCGGTAGGCCGCGCCGCCGCCGTTGATCCCGAAGAGCCGCTTGCTCCACAGCAGCCAGATCACCGCGGCGACGTTGATGAGGAAGGCCCCCAGCCGCAGCACGGTCACCTTCTCGGTGAGTTCGTAGACCTCCAACGGCAGGAACACGCTGGTGGCGATCACCGCGAAGTACTCACCCCAGCGCTGCGTGAGCCACAGCCCGACCGCTTCGATCAGTTCGATCAGGGCGTAGATCGCCAAGCCGACGGCGATCCACATGAGCGTTGTCGCCGACAGCGAGAAGGCGTGATCGATGGTCCGGATGATCCTGGAATCGTCCATGTTCCAACCGATTTGGTCGGCCAGCGGACGCATGAGGGGCACGTCCTTCTGGAACGCGTCCTGCAGCTGCGACCGCGTCGAGCGGACTTTCAGCACCCCGATCGCCAGTGCCACGAAAACCACTGCGCGGATCAGGCGTTCGACGGCCAGCACGCGCATGATCGTGCGGTCGCGCAGCATCCGCCCCCGCGGAACTTCGGGAGCGGTGTCGGCGGGCCCGTGCCCTTTCGGCGGGCCGACGACGAATGTCTCACATCGCAGACACCGCCACGCCTCTCCTACCGGGGTGTCGGCGCGGAGGCGCTCGCGCAGCTCGGGCTCGTCGGGAGCGAACGTGGCGTGGCCGCGCAGGCCGCAGGACCGCAGCGCGAAGTTCACCATTTCAGCACCGTAGCGGAGCCGTCGGCGCTCACCGAGCTATACGCGGCAGCTGATCTCCATGCTGTCGCTGTCGCGGGCGAGGAAGTTCACGCTGACGTAACCGTTGTCATTGTCGCGGACGTAGTCGAGGTACGGCTGGGTGTCTGCCATCGACGTGTTGTCCGCGACCAGCAACGCGCCCGTCGTGAGCTGTGGCTCAAGCAGTTTGACGACCGGCAGGTACAGCTCCTTCCAGCCGTCGAGCAGAACCAGCCCGATCTCGCCCTCGACGGTCTTGAGGGTTTCCAGGGCGTCACCGGCCAGCACTGTGATGACGTCGTCCAGTCCCGTCTCGGCGAATGTCTTGGTGGCGGCCTCGACCTTGGCCGCGCTGAGCTCGGTGGTGAAGACGTGGCCGAAACCGTTGTCGCGCACCGCAGAAGCCAGATGCAGTGCGGACAGCCCGAACGACATGCCGAACTCGACGACGATGTGCGGCTTGGTGGCCCGCACCAGGGAGTAGAGCAGCCGGCCGGCTTCCGGCGTCACCGGCATGTAGATGTCGCTGAGGGCGTCGGCGCGTTCCTGTGAGGTCGCACCGGTGAGGTCGGCGAATCGGCCGCCTCTGCCCTCACGCAGTTTGGCGAACTGTTCGTCGGACGCGGCGTACATGCGGTCCAGGGCCGCGGCGACTGTGACATCGTGGAGGGTAGTCATGCTAACGAAACTACGCCCGATGGGATGTGGATGGTCCGCTCCGTAACTGCACGGTTCATGTGCCTCGTGGTCACCGCAGTGTTGGCCGGATGGTGTGTCGTCGTCACCCCGATCGCCGCGGCGGGCGGCTATCGCACCATCACTCTGACGTTCGTCCGGCATGCGCAATCCGAGGGCAACGCAACGGGGCTCATCGACACATCGACCCCGGGTCCGGCGCTGACCGAACTCGGCCGCGCCCAGGCCGTTGCCAGTGCGCAGCGGCTGGCGGGCAACCACTACGACGGCATCTTCGCTTCGACGATGATCCGCACCCAGCAGACCGCCCAACCGATGGCCGACGCCCTGCACGAACCCGTCACCGTACTGCCCGGGCTGCGGGAGATCGAGGCCGGAGACTACGAAGGCCAACCCGAAGCAGATGCCGTCGGCACCTACTTCGCGGCGCCGCAGCAGTGGCTGCGCGGCGACCGGTCCGCGCGGATTCCCGGTTCGGTCGACGGCAACGAATTCGATGCGCGGTTCGACGACGCGGTGCAGCAGATCTACGACAGCGGTGACGTCGTACCCGTCGTCTACTCGCACGGCGGCGCGATCATGCTGTGGGTCGCGATGAACGTCACCAACTCCGACCCGGGACTGCTGGTGGCGCATCCGCTGAACAACACGGATTACGTTGTGGTTGCCGGTAATCCGACCAACGGTTGGCGATTGGTCGACTGGAACGGCGTCAAGTCAGCGGCGTGATGCGCTGAATGCCTGTGACCGTGCCCTGGTAGATCGTCCCGCCCGGTGCGGTGGTCCCCGCGGTCTGGATCGGATCCGACGCGGTGGTGGCGCCGATGAGTTGTTCGGTCAACACAGCGCCGGTGCCGGGATCGACCGCGGCGTAGAAGAACTTGTCGGCGGGCGTGGTGCCCAACTGATCGTTCACCGGGTTGTGCCGCGTGACGGTCACGATCGTGCCGTCGGCCACCGAGAGCTTCGGCACGGCTGCCGAACGCACCGTGTTGGTCCACGCCACATCGCAACCGGAGTTGTCGGGCCGGACGTCGACCCGCGTCATGCCTCCGATAAAAGGGGCAGTGGCAGGCACGGCGGGACCGGCATCGTCCGGCACGGCGGGGTAGGGATAGCCGTAGGTGCTGGCCGCGATCACCGTGCGTCCGGCGCCGATCGGCGAGTTCTCCGAGCCGGGGCCGCCCGACGTGAGCACCGGGGTGGTGCACAGCACCGCGCCGGAGGCCGTGCTGACCACCAGCACATGAACCTGGTTGTCGGCGTTGTCGATGAGCGTCAGGTACTCGCCGCCGGTCACCGGGCCGAAGAACGTCGGCGTCGAGCCGCTGCCCCAGCTCAGTTGCCCCGGCTTGCGGGCCGAACCGCGGTCGTAGCGGACCCGGTACTTGACTACCGGATTGCCCGTCGAATCCTCGGTCAACAGGTACAGCGCATGCGTGGTGACCACCGCGGTGCCCTGGGGTGCGGTCGCGATGCTGTTGGCGACCCGCTCGCCGTCGGGCAGCGCGACGGACGTGACCTTCCGGGCGGTCGTGTCGATGATGCCGACCGTGCCGCCGGCAGTTGCGTACCAGACCTTGCCGTTGTAGGCGGGTGCGAGGCTCGTGACCGAGTCGCCGGACGGCAGACCGGCGCCCAGCGGCGTCGACTCGACGATGGACAGGCTCCACAACCCGAGCTTGTTGCGGATGTGCGCGACGCGGATCAGGTTGGCGTCGCCGTCGACGAGCACCAGCCGGTCGTTGTGGTCGAGATAGGCGTAGACGCCACCCAGGAGACTGCCCGCCGCCACGGCCATGCTGGTCAGGGGCGTTCCGGAGGACTTGTCCAGCAGGTACACGCGCGGCGTTCGGCCGAGGATCTGGGTGCACAGTGCCACGGGTAAACCGTCGGCGCCGATCAGAATCGTCGGGCAGGCCGCGGCCAGGCCGATGGGTTGAGCCACGACCCGACGGGTGCCGGGGCCGGGCAGCGCAGTGGTGTCGGAGGCGCCGCTGTCGCCGTGCATGGACGCGGTGCCCGTGGGACCGTCGAAGGGGTTGTCCGGCAGCTGCGGACCGTACTGACTGGCGGCACCGGCCGGCGGAGACGTCAGTGCTGTCACCAGCACCCCAGCCAGGAGCGCTGCAAGCCATCGGCTTACCGACATCGTCAACTCCTGGTGGCGGGCGGAACCGTACGGGTCCCGAACGCTACGGCCGCCCGGTCACGAAACCGCATCCGCAGGAACTCGGTTGAGCCAAGAACCCCGACACGCCGTGTGACGTGCGTAGCGGGTGCTCAATGGGTACTCGAAATGTGACGCGCACAGCACCGATCGCGGGCTGCGGCGCCGGTCACGTCCGGCTCCCCAGCCTGGCCTTACGGCGCTACTGTGAGCAATGACATTCCGGCGATGGGAGCGGGGCAGATGAGATTTCGGCTATTGCCATACGTCACCGTCGAGGTCGACGATCGCTTGCGGCGTCGCGCCCGCAGTGCCGGCGAACGGCTGCGGATCAACGTCAGGGCGTACCTGCGCAGCGCGGCCGACGACGTGGAGACGGCCAGCGGCCGGGTCCGCGACATGTGCGACAACGCGGTGAACCGCGTCGACTCCGCGGTCGCCACAGTGAACGACAAGATCGCCCCCGAGACCCGGCTCGAGGCCAAGCCGGAGCCCGCGACCGCGCCCAAACCGGATTCTGCGGCAGACGCTGCGCCACCGCAGCAGCCTGAGCAGCAACATCTGGAAGTCGGATAGACCCGGACCGGCGCGAGGGCGTCAGGCACTCTACGGTTGAAGGTGACTGGCGTTCAGGGGCCGACCGGCCCGAAAGGGGTTGACGAGGCTTGCTCGGCAACGGTCTGGCGGTGCTGTTCGCGTTGTGCGCAGCGGTTTTCGCCGCGGTCGGCATCGTGGTCCGGCAACGCGCCACCATGGATGTCCCGGCGGAGAAGGGTGTCAGCACGGTCATGCTGCGCACCCTGCTGCGCCGCAGGCTGTGGTGGCTCGGCACGGCGTCGGCGGTAGCCGGATACGCGTTCCAGGCGCTGGCGCTCGGCTTCGGATCGTTGCTGTTGGTGCAGCCGGTGCTGGTATCGGCGTTGCTGTTCGCACTGCCCCTGAGCGCCCGGCTGGCGGGACGGCGGGTCAGCCGGGCCGAGTGGCTGTGGGCCCTGTTGCTGACGGCCGCGTTGACGGTGTTCGTCGTTCTCGCCAGGGCGAGCACCGGCTCGTACCAGGTGCCGGTGTCCACCACGCTGATCGTCGCGGTGGTGTGTGCCGCCGGGGTGACGCTGTTCGTCCTGGCCGCGACCCGCAGCACCAATTGGCGTCGCGCCGTGCTGCTGGCCGTCGCGGTCGGCGTGATGTTCGGCGTGGTTGCCGTGCTCACCAAGATCGTGATGCATCTGGTCGCCGAGGGCAGCGCACTGGCGGTGTTCACCACACCTGCCCTCTACCTGGTGCTGATGCTCGGCGTGGTGGCAACACTGTTGCAGCAGTCGGCCTTTCATGCCGGGTCCCTGCAGACCTCGGTGCCGACCATGCTGGTGCTCGAACCCGTGGTCGCGGTGGTGCTCGGCTCGGTCGTGCTCGGCGAGCACATGTCGATCACCGGATTGGAGCCCATCGCGCTGTCACTGGCCATCTGCGCGATGGCCGCCGCGACCATCGCGCTGGGCCGTGACGAGGGCGCTTACGAGGAGAAACTCGAAGCCGAGGTGGGCCGGCGGTCGGTGAGCACCGTCACGGATTGATGGTGTGCTCGCCGATCTGGCGGCCCCAGACGTATTCCGACGTCAGTGGTTGACCGAGCTCGAAGTGGTTGTACGGCGCGATCGACGCACCGGTGTCGAATACCAGATACGGCGCGGGCCACAGGTCCCGGGTGATGGGCTGCCAGCAACCGGGCCGTCCTTCGGGGCCGCCCTTGGCGTTCACCCGCGGCAGGTTGTCCGGGTACACGTACGGGTTGCCCGCGCCGACGAGCGAGTCGTGCAGCAGGAACGAGTAGCCGTTGCGGGTCTGCTGCGCGAACGCGGGTGCGGCCTCGTAGTAGTTGTGGATCATGCAGTACAGGGCAGGGCTGTTGCGGTCGAACATCGCGCTGACCGGCAGCAGGTCCTGGGCTCCGCGGACCAGGTAGGGGCCGCCGCGTTCGAAGATGTCGCCGCCGGTGTTGCCGAAGCCGACCGCGGCGACGAGGGCTTGGTCGAGGTCGCCGCGTTGATCGTTGAGGGTGTGCGCGGTGGTGACGGCGTTGCTCAGCCCGTCCCAGAGATCCGGTGAGGCGGTGGCGTAGACGTCGCTGAGATCGGCCAGGGCGGTGATGTCGTGGCGGATCTGGGGCATGCGGGGGTTCAGATCCGCCAGGATGGTGTTGCCGTTGACCACCGATCGGCCGAATTTGTCGCCGAGGCCGTCGAGGGCCTGCGCGGCGGCAGTGAGAGTTTCGTTGAGCTTGATCGGGTCGACTTGTTCGGAGATCGCGGTAATGGTCTCGAACAGCGTGTTGAACTCTGTGGTCACGCCTTGGGCCTGAATCGGGGTGTCGGCCGACAACCGCTGCGTCGACGGGTTGTCCGGCGAGACGAACGATATGTATTTGTTGCCGAACACCGTGGTGGCCCGCAATTCGGCATGCACATTTTCCGGAATGAGACGCAGGTATTTCGGATCGACATCCAGTAGCAATCTGGCTTCGGGGTTATCCCCGACGTCCACCACGTCGACCGAGGCCAGCCGGCCGATCGGCACGCCGTTGTAGGTGACCTTCGAACCCGGGTCCATCGACAATCCGGCCCGGCCGGCCATCACCGTCAGCTGCGTCTTCGGCTCGAATGCGCCGCGGAACTGCATCCATGTCAGGGCCAGGATCACCACAATGGCCGTGGCGAAGATGAAGAAAGTCGTCTTGTACGGCGGGTCATAGCGCCAATGCCTGAACCGCTGTTCCAAGCCGCTTCCGGCCGAGGATGAGGCCACGCGCAAACCTCCGATTATTGACGCAGCCAAAAGTTAAGCTGGTCAAACTTTCTCAAATGAGGAGAGATAAAAGCAACTGATTCGGGCCGATTGCGGCGGATATCAAAGCCACCGGGGCAACGAGACGGCGGTCACGTGATCGAAACGGCCCCGCGCGATGGGCGTCGCGTGTATATTTAGCTCATCTATATTGTGATCGGTCGGGGAGATCGGTCGCCGCGCGGTGATGCGGTCGCAGAAGGGATCAACAATGCTGACGCCACTACCGGCTGAAGACTGGGACGACCATGCGCGTGAGGCACTGGCAGGCACGGTGCCACTGGAGCGTCGAAACGCCGACGACGTGGGCAACGCGTTGGCGACCCTGGTCAGACATCCCGAGTTGGCCGGTCGATTCCTGCCTTTCAACACCTATCTGCAGAAGTCCTCGCGGCTGCCCGGACGCATCAGGGAACTGGTGATCCTGCGCACCGCGCACCACCACGGCTGCGGCTACGAGTGGGGCCACCACGCCGTCATCGCGCGCCGGCTGGGTCTCGCCGATGAGGACCTCATCGCGGCCCAAAGCGGTTTCGCCGCAGACGAATTCGACCAGGTCGTACTCCACGCAGTCGATGAACTGCATTCCGGTTCGCGCATCTGTCCGGCCACCTGGACCGCTCTGGGCGAACGGCTCGACGATCAGCAACGCATGGATCTGATGTTCACCGTCGGCGGCTACGGCACACTCGCCTTGGCGCTCAACACTTTCGACGTCCAGCTCGAAGCCGATGCCGGCAACGAAGAGCTGTACACCGAGATGGGCAGCTGAACGGCCGGTCACTCCGCGCTGCGGACCCGGGCCGCGGCCGTTTCCGGCATCGGCTCGTACCGGGCGAACGTCCGCGTGAACGACCCCGAGCCATGAGACAACGAACGCAGATCGATGGCGTACCGGGTCAGTTCGATCTCGGGGATCTCAGCCTTCACCGCGGTGTGGTCCTCGCCGACCTTGTCGGTACCGACGACGCGGCCGCGGCGGCTGGACAGATCGCTCATGATCGAGCCGACGAGGTCGTCGGGCACCACCACCGTCACGTCATCGACCGGCTCCAGCAGGTTCACCCGGGTGCTGGCGGCAGCCTCCCGCAGCGCCAGGCCGCCCGCCATCTGGAAGGCGAAATCCGATGAGTCGACGCTGTGCGCCTTGCCGTCGACCAGGGTCACCCGGATGTCGACGACGGGATAACCGAGTTCGGAACCGACCCCCTTCTCCATCTGAGCGCGCACGCCCTTCTCGACGCTCGGGATGAACTGGCGTGGCACGGCCCCGCCCACCACCTTGTCGACGAACTCGAAGCCGGAGCCTTCCGGCAACGGCTCCACCTCGATATCGCACACCGCGTACTGGCCGTGCCCACCGGACTGCTTGACATGGCGGCCATGGCCTTTTGCCTTGCCGCCGAACGTTTCTCGTAGCGGGACCCGCAGCGCGACAGTGTCCACCGATACGCCGTAGCGCCGGGACAGTGCGTCGAGCACGACCCCGGCATGCGCCTCACCCATGCACCACAGCACGATCTGGTGGGTCTCCGGGTTCTGCTCGATGCGCAGCGTCGGATCCTCGGCGGCCAGGCGCTGCAGTCCGACCGAGAGCTTGTCCTCGTCGGACTTCGCGCGCGGTTGCACGGCCACGGGCAACAGCGGGTCGGGCATGGTCCACGGTCGCAGCACCAGCGGGTCGGCCTTGTCGCTCAGTGTGTCCCCGGTCTCGGCGCGGCTGAGCTTGCCGATCGCACAGATGTCGCCGGCCACCACCACCGGTGCCGGACGCTGCTGCTTGCCCAGCGGGAAGGAGAGCGTGCCGATGCGCTCGTCCTCGTCGTGGTCGGCGTGTCCGGTCGTGGCATGCGCGCTCGCCTCGGCACCCGCACCGCCGCCGTTCGGTACGAAGGCCGAAAAATGGCCCGACACGTGCACTGTCGCGTCGGGCCTGATGGTGCCGGAGAACATCCGGACCAGGCTGACCCTGCCGACATAGGGATCCGAGGTGGTCTTCACCACCTCGGCCAGCAGCGGTCCGGACGGGTCGCACGCCAAGGCCTTGCGGGGAGCGCCCGCAGGGGTGAACACCTCGGGCAGGCGGTGGTGCGGCGGAGCCGGGAAGCCGCGGGTGGCGACCTCGAGCAGCTCCAGCGTGCCGATGCCCGATCCGCTGCACACCGGGATCACCGGGAAGAACGAACCGCGCGCGACGGCCTTCTCAAGGTCTTCGATGAGCGCGTTCTGGTCGATGTCCTCACCGCCGAGGTAGCGCTCCATCAGCGTCTCGTCCTCGGACTCCTCGATGATTCCCTCGATGAGCGAGCCACGCAGCTCGGCGATCTCGTCGGAGTAGGACTCGGCAGGCGCGTGCGACGAGTGCTTGCCGTCGGAGTAGTCGTACTGGGTCTTGGTGATCAACCCGATGACGCCTTCATCTGCCGGAAAATACAGGGGCAGCACCTTGTCGCCGAACGCCTGCTGTGCGGTGGCCAGTGCGTTGGCGTAGTTGGCCCGGGCATGGTCGAGTTTGGTGATCGCCACGGCGCGCGGCATCCCGACCGCGCTGCACTCCTGCCACAACGCCTTGGTCGGCTCATCCACGGTCTCGTTCGCCGCGACGACGAACAGCGCGCAGTCCGCTGCCCGCAGCCCGGCGCGCAGCTCTCCGACGAAGTCGGCGTACCCGGGGGTGTCGATGAGGTTCACCTTGATCCCGTTGTGCTGCAACGACGCCAGCGCCAGCCCGACCGACCGCTGCTGGGCGATCTCGGCGTCGTCGAAGTCGCACACCGTCGAGCCGTCGAGCACCGAGCCGACGCGGGTCAGCACGCCGCCGGCCATCAGCAAGGCATCTACGAGCGTGGTCTTACCGGCACCCGACGGCCCGACCAATGCGATGTTGCGGATCGCCTCCGGGCGTTCCGCGGTAGGTAGGGCCCCGTTGCCGGCCGCAGAGGCCGTCCTGTCCGCCATGGCATGTCCTCCTGAGATCCCTTTCCACCATTCCCCGATGTGACCTGCAGCACAAGGGCTGGGTAGCGGGTGTTCAGGCCTGCCAGGACGACCAGCGCGTGACCTCGATCGTGACGACCGGTCCGTCGAGCGCGATCCGTTCGTACTGACGGTATTTGGCACGCAGGAGGGCATATCCGGTCGCCATCTCGTCGCCGCTGTAGTGGGTCGCTGCCTGCCCGTCGGCCCGGACCCACCACAGGTGCGACCAGTCGTCGTCGTAGTGGTCGGCGAGCAGGCTCACCCGCGGGTCGCCTTCGATGTTGGCCAGCCTGCGTAGCTTCTGCGTGGACTTTCGTTTCGCGTCGACGGCGGTGTAGATGGTGACGCCGTCGGTCCCGCGATGCACCGCGAACACCACCGGGACGAGGTGCGGGGCGCCGTCGGGTCCCAGGGTCGCCAGGACCGCGGTGGGCGTGCGGGCGAACTGCTCGATTACCTCGAACTCGGCCATGCGTTCAGCGTAGGAGCAACGGCTGCGTCAGCGGGTGTGTCTGGGCTGCGGCGCCACGCTGTACGGGGTTCGGGTGACGTTGATCTCGGGCCGCTTGGTGGGTGTCTGCTGATACGTCGGCCGATAGGCAGGCGCCTGGCTCGGCGGCGGAGCGGCAGGCGGTGGTGGCGGCGGGGGGAGGTGGAGCTGGCGAGAGGCCGGCCCGCAACGGGGGCGGTGGGGGGCGCGGTAGGACTCGACGCGGTCGTCGTCGCCGACGAGGGGGTCCGGTCGACGGTGGACGACGGATTGCGAACGATCAACAGCACCAGCGATACCACGATCGCGGCGGTGGCCAGCGCAGCGGCGCCGAGTGCCACCGCGGCCCTGCGAGTGCGGTACCACGGCACGGGCGCGGGTTTGAAATTCCAGGTCGTGGCGTCGAACGCATCGAAGCCGTCCGCCTCTGGTTCGGCCGCGCCGCCGGGTCCGGGTGCGTCCTCGCCGGGCGTCTCCGGCGCAGCGTCGGCCCAGAGGTAGTCGAAGCGACCAGCTGCCTCAGGTTCAGCCACGTTCTGATGCTAGCGGCACGACCTGCATGAACGCGTGATGATTGCAATGTCGACACGACGGCGAAACCCGGCGATGACGGAATGGGCCCCGGTCGGTGGTCGGCCACGGTAGGGTTCGGACGTCCCGCCGGAGCCATTCACCGCAGCGACCAGTGTCGGTAACCGCGGCGCCATTGCTGCGCTTTCTGATCATCGGAAGGTTGGCAATGCTTTCCAGAACAGCGTCCACCAGAACCTCGCAGCCCAAACTGATTCCAGGCATCCTGGCCGCCATCACGGCCTTGGTCGCCACCGGTGTGGTGGCATGCGCGCCACCGCAGAAAGACAATGGTGGCGCGCAGACCCAATCGGGGGTCAAGGCGGCCGAGGCCACCTCCGCCGAGGCGTTCGGCGGCATGGACGGCCTGGTTACCGCCGCCAAGGCCGAGGGCGAACTCAACGTCATTGCGCTGCCCCCGGATTGGGCCAACTACGGCGCGATCATCAAGGCCTTCTCCGACAAGTACGGCATCAAGGTCAACTCGGCGCAGCCGGACGCGTCCAGTCAGGAAGAGATCAACGCCGCCAACCAGCAGAAGGGCAAGAGCGCGGCGCCCGACGTGTTCGACCTCGGACAGGCTGTGGCACTGGCGAACACCTCGATGTTCGCGCCGTACAAGGTGGCGACGTTCGACACCATCCCGGCGAAGTTCAAGGATCCGAACGGAGTTTGGGTCAACGGCTATGGCGGTTACATGTCCATCGGGTTCGATTCGGCCAAAGTGCCTGCCATCACCAACGTCGACGACCTACTCAAACCCGAATACCACGGAAAGGTCGCTCTCAACGGCGATCCCACCCAAGCCGGTGCCGCATTCTCCGGAGTGGTGATGGCGGCGCTGGCTCAGGGCGGGTCGGCCGACAACATCGCGCCCGGCGTCGACTTCTTCGGAAAGCTCCACCAGGCAGGCAATTTCCTGCCGGTTGATCCCACCCCGGCCACCATCGAGTCGGGTCAGACTCCCGTGGTGATCGACTGGAACTACACCAATGCCGCAGAAACCCGGAAGCTGCCGAGTTGGCAGGTCGTGGTGCCGCCGGACCATGCCGTCGCAGGCTACTACTTCCAGGCCATCAACAAGGAGGCCCCGCACCCGGCCGCGGCGCGGCTCTGGCAGGAGTTCCTGTTCAGCGACGAAGGCCAGAACATGTTCATGGTGGGTGGTGTTCGCCCGGTCCGGGCCGACCAGATGGCCGTCGCGGGCACCGTCGACAAGGCGGCGTTCTCCAAGCTGCCGTCGATCGACGGGCAGGTGGTCATCCCGACTCCCGCCCAAACCGAGGCGGCCACCAAGTATCTGGCGGACAACTGGGCCAAGGCGATCGGCTGAGCGACCGATGCCGGGTGCCGTGGTGATGCGGCGGGTCCGCGAAAGTCTGCCACTGCTGCCGTTTCTCGCGGTGGTCACCGTGTTTCTGATCGTGCCGACGGTGACGGTCGTCGTCATGGCGTTCTTCGCCGACGGGTCATTCTCGCTCGCCCGGATCACTGCGCTGTTCTCGCCGACGGCACTGGCCGCCCTGGCCAAGAGCGTGCTGCTCTCCGGTAGCACCGCTCTGATCGGGGCGGTGCTCGGTGCCGTGTTGGCCTGGCTCATCGTGAGCAGTCCACCATCGTCGATGGTCCGGCGTTCGGTGCTGGCGCTGTGCAGTGTGCTGGCCCAGTTCGGCGGTGTCGCTTTGGCTTTCGCATTCCTGGCCACGATCGGGCTCAACGGTGTGCTGACGGTCTGGGCCCGCGAACATCTGGGCTGGGACCTGGCGGGATCAGGCTGGCTCTACGGGCTGCCCGGGTTGATCCTGGTGTACACCTACTTTCAGATTCCGCTGATGGTGATCGTGTTCCTGCCTGCCCTGGAAGGCCTTCGCGAGCAGTGGCGGGAAGCCGCGGTCAGCCTGGGCGCGTCCACGTGGCAGTACTGGCGTGAGGTGGCGGTGCCGTTGCTGACGCCGGCCTTCCTCGGATCGGCATTGTTGTTGTTCGCCAACGCCTTTGCCGCGTACGCGACCGCCGCGGCGCTGGTGAGTCAGGGCAGCCCGATCGTGCCGCTGCTGATCCGCGCCGCGTTGACCAGTGAGGTGGTGCTCGGCCAGTCCGGGTTCGCCTACGCGTTGGCGCTGGAGATGATCGTCGTGGTGGCAGCGGTGATGCTCGCCTACAACGCACTGGTGCGGCGCACCGCACGGTGGCTGAAATGACCCGGGCGAGAACGGCACTGCGCGTCGTGCTGTGGCTGCTGTTCGGACTGTTCTTCTTGTTCCCGCTATATGCGATGGCCGACTTCTCGACCCGCAACCTGATCGAGGGCGGGCGCACCCTGGCGGCATGGCACAACCTGGTGGCCGACGAGGCGCTCTACCAGGCGATCGTGGTATCGGTGCTGCTGGCTGTCTTCACCGTGGTCGCGATGTTGGTGCTGCTGGTTCCGACGATGATCTGGGTGCGGTTGCGAGCGCCGTGGGCGCGACGGGCGATCGAGTTCCTGTGCCTGCTGCCCTTGACGATTCCGGCGCTGGTGATCGTGGTCGGGTTGCGCAACGTCTACCTCTGGGTCACCTACTTTCTGGGTGAGTCGGCGCTGACGCTGACGTTCGTCTACGTCGTGTTGGTGCTGCCGTTTGCCTACCGGTCCCTCGACGCCGCGCTGGCGGCGATCGACCTGCGGACCCTGTCGGAGGCGGCGCGCTCGCTCGGTGCCGGCTGGGCCGCCACGATCACCCGGGTGATCGTGCCGAACATCTGGCCCGGAATCCTTTCCGCCGCCTTCATTTCCATTGCAGTGGTGCTCGGGGAATACACCATCGCGTCGCTGAGCGGGTATCAGACGCTGCAGGTGCAGATCGTCGCGATCGGGAAGAGCAACGGTCCGACGTCGGTGGCGGCCTCGCTGGCGGTGTTGCTCTTGGGTTTCGTGTTGTTGCTGGCTCTGGCGGTCGTCACCCGTGGCCGGCGGCCGCGGAAGTGAGGAGCAATATGGGCACCGCGGTAGAACTCAACGACCTCACGCGGGTTTACGGCAATGTCAAAGCGCTCGACGGGCTCACCCTGCACATCGAACCCGGCGAACTGGTGGCCCTGCTCGGACCCTCGGGCTGCGGCAAGACCACCGCGTTGCGCATCCTGGCGGGACTCGACGAGGCCACGTCGGGCACTGTGCTGGTCGGTGGCCGTGACGTGAGTTCGGTGCCCGCCAACAAGCGCGACATGGGCATGGTGTTCCAGGCCTACAGCTTGTTCCCGCATCTGACGGTGTTGGACAACGTCGCCTTCGGGTTGAAGATGCGAGGTAAAGCCAAGGCCGACAGGATGTCTCGGGCCGCGGACATGCTCGACCTGGTGGGCCTGGGCGCGCACAAGGACAAGTACGCCGACGAGTTGTCGGGCGGCCAGCAGCAGCGTGTCGCGCTGGCCCGCGCGCTCGCGATCCGGCCGGGCGTGCTGCTGCTCGACGAGCCGCTGTCGGCGCTCGATGCGAAGGTGCGGGTGCAGTTGCGTGACGAGATTCGCCGGGTTCAGCTCGAAGTCGGCACTACGACGTTGTTCGTCACCCACGATCAGGAAGAGGCGCTCGCTGTTGCCGACCGGGTCGGTGTGATGAGCCAGGGCAAACTCGAACAGCTTGCCGCCCCGGCGGATCTGTACGCGAACCCCGCGACACCGTTCGTCGCGGAGTTCGTCGGACTGAACAATCAAGTACCGGCGGAGGTTTCGCAGGGCCGCGCGCACCTGTTGGGTACCTCGGTCCCGACGCTGGCCGGTTCGGTCGGGTCGGGCGGCGGAACGGCATTGGTACGGCCCGAGTCCATCACGGTGACTGCCGACACCGAGGGCGTTGCGCGGGTCAGTTCGGTGGCGTTTCTGGGACCGATCTCCCGGGTCTATGTCGCGATGCCCGACGGCGCGGTGTTGCACGCCCAGTTGGCGAGCTCGGCCGCGGCGGAGTTCAGCGCGGGAGACCCGGTGCGCGTCGGCGTACAGCCCGCGCCGGTCCTGGTGATCTGAACCGGGGGCTCAGACGTCCTTGACCGGTTCGATTCCGAGATCGCGGTAGGTCACCAGCGCCGCGAACGGTACGCCGCGCTTGGCGAATCGCCCGGTCGCGACGTCGCCGCGGTCGACCATCGGGATCACGCCGGTCACCACCACACCGAGTGGGACGATGCGCTCATAGGCGATCTCGGTGGA
The DNA here is from genome assembly GCF_002157835.1 of Mycobacterium dioxanotrophicus. NCBI lineage: Bacteria > Bacillati > Actinomycetota > Actinomycetes > Mycobacteriales > Mycobacteriaceae > Mycobacterium > Mycobacterium dioxanotrophicus. Next base: position 386,010 of record NZ_CP020809.1, read on the forward strand.
TCCGCCGGTGCTGATCACATCGTCGACCAGTAGGACCTTCATGCCGGGCTGCAGGCGAGTGCCTTCGATCCACTGTTCGCGACCGCGGCTCTTCTGCTCTTTGCGCACCGAGAACCAGGCCTTGCCGGTTACCATCGCGACGCCGTGCGCCAGCGGATCGGCACCCATGGTCAGGCCGCCGACCGCGTCGAACTCGATGCCGCGAGCGGCGGCGAGGTCGGCGACCGCGCGGCTGACGATCGTCATCCGCTCGCCCGTGTCGATGGCGTACTTGCCGTCGATGTAATCGTGGCTGAGCTGACCGCTGGCGAGCCGGAACGGTTCCTCGCGGTGCTCGTAGCCGCGCGTGCGGATCAGCTCGAAGGCAGCTTGCCAGGTGTCCGGGCGCTCGGTGGCATCAGGCATAACGGCGATCGTATTGCACCTGCTCGCGTGGGCCTATCCCGCCTGGGCGCGGCTGGCCAACTCGACTGTGGCAGCCCGCAATTCATCGAATGAGGCGATGGGGGCGGCATAGCCGACGCGAGTGTAGGCGACCCCGCGATCGGTGGTGACCCGCAGATCGAGGCCGTAGCGGTCGGCGCCGGTGCACACCGCGGTGCTGGTGTCGGGATAGCCCCCGAGGGTGCGGGCCATCGCGAGCAATGACGCGGCGTGATCGGCGTTGAGATGTTCGACGGCGCCGGCTGCGCGCGGCGACACCGGGTCGGGTTCGGCTGCGGTGTAGTCCTCGCCGGCAGCTGAATCCATCCGCCCGTAGCCGCCGACCCAGCGCACGCGACGGACCCGCAGCACCCACAGCGTGAAGTCGCTGTAGTCGATGTAGTACTTCGCCGCTGCCACCGCCGCGAGGTGCGCCTCGCGGGCTGCAGCGGCCTCGGCGCCCGAGGGGCGTTCGGCGACACCGGCAAGCGTGACGCGCGCGCTGGCCAGTGGGTCCGCGTCGGCTCCGGGCGCCACGATCGCGATGCTCGCCCGCTGGTCGCCTGCGAGATTGCGGCCGTGCTCGGCCATGTTCGACACGCACAAGACCGGTGCCCCGTCGAGCAACCCGTAGGTGACGAACGATGCCCACGGGTCACCGGTGGCGGTGAGGGTGGCCAGCGTGCCGGTGTTGGTCGACGCGGCGACGGTGCGGGCTTCCTCGGCCGCCGACCGCCGGGTGGCCGCGGCGGGCGGGGTCAGCGGTGGCGGGACCGACGGGGCGTCGCCCGGGTCGCCATGATCTCGCGTCAGAGGATCAACCGCCCAGCGCGGCGATCAGATCCTTGATCTGCGCGGTCTCGGCTTCGGTCGCCGGTTCTTCGGCCTCGACAGCTTCGATGAGGTCCTTGCGCAGGCCGACGCCGTTGGCGGCTTCCCGGGTGGACAGCTTGGCGCGGCCGCGCGCGACGTAGAGCCGCTGCCCGAGCGTGGCGCTCGGCCCCTCGGCGGCGGCGGTCATGAGCTCGTCGTAGCGACTGCGGACGCCGCTGAGCGCGACGATGACCGACGGTGTCACCCGGCTGCGAGCAGCCGCCTCGGACAGCGAACTCTGCAGCTTGCGCAGCCCGCTCAGCACAACCGAGGCCCGTTCGGGGAACTCCGGATCGCTGACGGGCGGCAGTGCGTCGATCGCGGCGGAATACATGTGCATCGCCGCATCAGACAAACCGACGATTACCGGTGCTTCGCCATCGTTAGGCGCCGACTCACCCACAGGGCCATCCCTCAATCGAATTGTTGGGGCGATCTCTCCGGCAGACCGCCACGGACAAGATCAAATTCGGGGAAAACGTAACCCGTCCTGGGCTCTTATTCAACCGTTAGTTTTCCCGCAAACTCGCGCGTGTCAGCGAATCACGTTGCTGGCGGCTGGGATCGGCAGAGACACAGCGAATCGTGACATCAGACGGCGGTTCATCGGGGCCTTCAGTGGGTACGTTTGAAGACTGATGGAGGACATCGACGGAGCAGCCCTGCAGGTTCTGGACATCCCGTTCGACGCGTGGCTACCGCGGCAGCGGTGGTACGCGGGTCGCGGCCGCACGCTCAGTGCCGCCAAACCGGTGCTCACCGTCCCCTTGCGGGACGACTTGTACCTGGTGCTGTTGGACGCGACGTACATCGACGGCACCGTGGAGCGCTACCAGGTGATCATGGGCGTCGGCCAGCATCCGGGTCATGCCGGCGCCGCCATCAGTTCCTACGACGGTCGGACCGCGTACGACGGCTTGTTCGACGCGGATGCGGCACGCTATCTGCTGCAGCTCATCGATGACGCGACGACGGTCGGGCCGGTGGAATTCGCGAAGGAACCCGGAGCGCGGCTCCCGTTGGATGCCCCGCCACGGGTCTCGACGGCCGAACAGAGCAACACCAGTGTGGTGTTCGGGCGCGACGCGATGCTCAAGGTGTTCCGCAGGGTCACCGCAGGTGTGCATCCCGACATCGAACTCAACCGGGCGCTGGCGCGGGCGGGCAACGAACATGTCGCGCGGCTGCTGGGCTCGATCGAAACCCGGTGGGGCGGCGAGCCGTGCGCGCTGGGCGTGGTGTCGGAGTTCGCCGCCGATTCCGTCGAGGGCTGGCATATGGCCACCACCGGCGACTCGGACTTCACCGACGAATCCCGCCTGCTCGGTGCGGCCGTGGCCTCCGTGCACACGTGCCTGGCCGACGTGCTCGGCACGGACAGTGTCCAGTTCCCGGTCGACGTGATGGTGGACCGGCTGACGACGGCCACGCAAGCAGTGCCCGAGCTCTACGACTACGCCCCGCGTATCAAGCAGCGCTACCGGGACCTGTCCGGTCGGCAGATCACGGTGCAGCGCGTGCACGGCGATCTGCACCTCGGCCAGGTGCTGCGCACCCCGCAGCGCTGGCTGCTCATCGATTTCGAAGGTGAGCCGGGAAAACCGTTGCCGCAGAGGCGTCGTCCCGACTCCGCCGTGCGTGACGTCGCAGGCATGATGCGGTCGTTCGATTACGCCGCCTATCAACGGCCCGGAGTTGCCGCCCAAGCCTGGGCGGACCGTAACGTGGCGGCGTTCTGCGACGGGTACGCCGCTGAATCCGGAGCTGATCCACGCGATTCCGCGGATCTGCTGGCCGCCTACGAGTTGGACAAGGCGGTGTACGAGGCGGCCTACGAGGCCAGGCACCGGCCGGATTGGTTGTCCATCCCGATGGGATCGATCGACCGGCTCCTGCGCTGAGTTCTCCTCGCGCGGTTCTCCCTGTGCGGTTCTCCCCGCGAACAGACACGCGGGTCCGCGACACGCCGCGTTTGGCGTACCCCAGTGTCTGCTCGCCGAGGGAACTCTCGCCCAGGGGGAAGCCTCGCCCAGGAACTGGCTACAGCGTGACGATCTGGTAGTCGGCCAGCCCGCCCATCAGGGTGTGCAGCTGGTCCTGCGACGATCCGAGGGTGTGCTCGATCGCGGTGAGCCGGGCCGCGTAATGCCCGACGGGGTACTCCGCGGTGATGCCGATGCCGCCGTGCAGCTGGATGGATTCCTGCGAGATGTGCCTGCCCGAGCGGCCGATCTGCAGCTTGGTGCGGGCCGCGATCACAGGGTCGAAGTCGCCGTCGGTGATCGACATCGACGCATAGAGGCCCATGCTGCGGGCCAGCTCCAGCGACACGTACATGTCGGCGGCGCGCTGGGTCAGGGTCTGGAACTTGCTCAGTGTGACGCCGAACTGCTTGCGCGCCTTGAGGTAATCGGTGGTCAGCCGCAGCGACTCCTCCATGGCACCGACTGCCTCGGCGCACAGCCCCGCCGACGCGCGGATCAAGGCGCGGGTGATGGTGGCGCCGGCGTCGACCGCGTCGCCGAGAGGCTCGGCGGGCGTATCGGCCAGGTCGATCTGGGCGCCCCGCTGCCCGTCGAACGTGCGGTAGCTCTCCCGGGTGACCGCGGCAGCGTCGACGAGGAACAGCCCCGTCCCCCCGTCGGGCAGGGCCGCGCTGACGATCAGGGTGTCGGCATTGTCGCCGGCCAGCACGGGGTTCTTGCGGCCGGTGAGCGCCCACGAATCACCTTGTCGGACAGCCGTTGTCGCGACGGTGCCGGACGATCGCATGCCGGGCTCGGCATGGGCGAAGGCCAGCAGGCGCTGCCCGGCGGCGACCTCGTCGAGCAGTTGCCGCTGGGCGTCGGTGCCGGCCTCGGCGATGATCGACCCGGGCACCAGCGCGGCGTGCAGCACCGGCTCGGGCGCCAGCCTGCGCCCGATCTCGGCCTGCACCACCATGATCTCCAGCGGGCCGCCGGCGTCCTCCTCGAATCCCAGTCCGAGAACGCCGATCTCAGCGAGCTGGGCCCACACTTGCGGGCTGTAGCCGGGATCGGTGTCGATGGCCTTGTTGCGCTTCTCGGTGTCGTAGCCCGACAGCACGTCGCGTGTGGTTTCGGCCAGCAGGGTCTGTTCTTCGGTCAGCTGAAAGTCCATGATTCAACTCACAATCCGAGAATGGTGGACGCGATGATGGTGCGCTGAACCTCGTTGCTGCCGCCGTAGATCGAGGTTTTGCGGTAGTTCAGGTAGTGCGGTGCGGCCTCTTGGGCCCACTCGGGCGATGCGATGGTGTCGCCTGCCTCGTACGGCAACGCGTCGACGCCTGCGACCTCGACCAGAAGTTCTGTGGCGGTCTGCTGCAGCTGGCTGCCGCGCAGCTTCAGAACCGACGACGCCGGGTTGGGTTTGCCGTCGGCGGAGTCGGACGTGACCCGCATCTGGGTGAGTTCCAGTGCCAGCACGTCGTTCTCGGCCTCAGCCAAGCGTGCGGCGAACAAAGGGTCCGACAGCAGACCGTTGGCGGCGGCCCGCTCCTTGGCCTCGGCCAGTCGCACCTTGGTGCGGGCCACCTGCGCGATGCCGGTGCGCTCGTTGCCGAGCAGGAACTTCGCGTAGGTCCAACCCTGGTTCTCTTCGCCGACAAGCTGATCGGCGGGCACCCGGACGTCCTCGAAGAACACCTCGTTGACCTCGAAGCTGCCGTCGACGAGCTTGATGGGACGCAGCGTGATACCCGGCGTGTTCATGTCGATGAGCAGGAACGAGATGCCCGCCTGCTTCTTGGGTGCCTGCGGGTCGGTGCGGACCAGGCAGAAGATCCAGTCGGCGTACTGGCCCAGCGTGGTCCAGGTCTTCTGGCCGTTGACCACGTAGCTGTCCCCGTCACGCACCGCGGTGGTGCGCAGCGAGGCCAGGTCGGAGCCGGCCTCGGGCTCGGAGAAGCCCTGGCACCACCAGATGTCGAGCGCCGCGGTCGGCGGCAGGAAGCGTTCCTTGATGGCCTGGGAGCCGAACTCGGCGATCACCGGGCCGACCATCCGGGCGTTGAACGTCAACGGCTCCGGCACGCTGGCCAGCTGCATCTCGTCGAGCCAGATCTGGTGCTGAGTGGGCGTCCAGTCCTTGCCGCCCCACTCGACAGGCCAGTTGGGGACCGCCAAGCCGTGATCGTTGAGGATCTTGTGCGCGGTGACGATGCCGTCCTTGCCGAGTGGCTTACCCAGCCGGTTGCGTTCACGAATCTCGGCGGGAATCTGGGTGGTGTAGAAGGTGCGCAGTTCGTCGCGGAACGCAGCTTCCTCCGGTGTGAGCGCCAGTTGCATGACCATCTCCCTGCTCCGTGGATCTGACAGCACACTAAACCACCGGTTGGTTGGGTAGCGAAACGGCCAGGTCAGGGGGCCGTTCTCAGCGGACCGGTCAGCGCACCAGTCGGCGCAACAGCGCCGAGGAGGCGGCGATACCGAGCACCGCGGCGACGATCAGCACCGTGACGTCGACGACCCAGTTGGTCGGCGTGCCGATCAGCAGCCCGCGCAGAGCGTTGACCTCGTAGCTCAGCGGATTGATCGTCGACAGTGCGCGCAGCCAGCCCGGCATGATGTCGACGGGATAGAGCGCATTGGACGCGAAGAACAACGGCATGGTGATGGCCTGGCCGATACCCATCAACCGGTCGCGCTTGCGGACGAGACCGGCCAAGGTCATCGACAGGCACGCGAAGAACGCCGCGCCGAGCACGACGATGGCCATCGCGGCGAGGATCCGCAGCGGGTTGGCCGTCATCGAGATGCCCATCAGGTAGGCGAGCACCACGACGCCGACCACCTGCGCCACCGAGCGCACGCCGGCTGCGAACGCCTTGCCGGTCACCAGCGCCGAGGCCGGTGTCGGTGTCACCATGAGCTTGGCCAGGATGCCCGCGTCGCGGTCCCAGATGATCTGGATGCCGTAGAAAATCGAGATGAACAGGGCGGACTGCGCGATGATGCCCGGCGCCAGGAAGGTCAGATAGGGCACGCCGCCGGTGTTCACGACGTGTAACCGGCTGAACGTCTGCCCGAAGATCAGGAGCCACAGCGCGGGCTGGATCAGGCGGGTGAACAACTCGGTGCGGTCGTAGCGCAGCTTCTGCAACTCCACGAGCGCGAATGCTCCGACGCGCACGGCCATACCGCGTACCCGACGCCAGCCGCGTGGCGCGAGGACCAAATGTGTCGGGGCCGACGGAGTCGGAGCATCAACTGACACGGCGTGCCGTCCTTCGGCTCGAGCGGACCTCGCGGATACCCGAACGTCGAGTGTCCTCGCCGAGTTCGGAGCCCGCGTAGTGGCGGAAGACGTCTTCCAGCGTCGCGCCGTCACCGTGACCGGACACCGACTCCTTGAGAGCGGCCGGCGTGTCGACGGCTTGTAGCCGGCCGTGGTGCATCAACGCGACGCGGTCGCACAGTGCGTCGGCCTCGGCCATGTAGTGGGTGGTCAGCAGTACCGTCATGCCGAATTCGGCCTGCATGCGCTGCACCTGTTCCCAGACACTGTCGCGGGCAATGGGATCCAGCCCGACAGTCGGTTCGTCGAGGATCAGCAGCAGCGGCCGGTTGACCAATGCCTGCGCCAGCTCCAGGCGCCGCACCATGCCGCCGGAATAGGTGCCCGCCGGCTCGTCGGCGACGTCGAGCAGGTGCATGCCCTCCAGTGCGAGGGTGACCCGCTCGCGCAGCTCGACTCGCGGTACGTCGTAGAGCCGGGCGAACAGCTCGACGTTCTGCCTGCCGGTGAGTGCGGGCTCGATCGAAAGCTGTTGCGGCACGTAGCCGATGTTGTGGCGGATGTCCATGGTGTGGTGACGGGTATCGAGTCCGAAGATTCGGACCTCGCCGTGTTGGACCGGGGTCAGAGTGGTGAGCACCCGCACCACGGTGGTCTTTCCCGCGCCGTTGGGGCCGAGCAGGCCTAGGGTCTCGCCCTGGCGCACCTGCAGGCTCACCTCCTCGACCGCGGTGAACTGCCCGTAGCGATGGGTCAGGCCGCGGCAGTCGACGGCGAGCAGATCGTTGGTCGTCATGCCTTCACCGCCTCTGGGGTGTCTCGCAGCTCGGCATCCTCGTGCAGCAGCCGGGTCAATTCGGAGAGCACGTCCAATCCTTTTGTCAACGCGTCAATTTGGCCGGGTTCGAGCTTGGTCAACACGGCCGACAGCGCGGCACGGCGGGCGGCCCGGGATTCATCGGCGACCCGCTGTGCCGACTCCGTGAGCGCCAGGCGTCCGACGCGGCGGTCGGCGTCATCGACGGTCCGGATCAGCAGTCCGTCGTTGACCAGCCGCGACACCAGTGTCGATGCGGTGTTGGGCACCAGGCTGAGTTCGGCGGCAGATTCGCGCACCGAGATGCCGGGACGCCGACCCACCAGGCGTACGAGTTCGGCCTGGGACTGCGTCAGCCCCGCCGCATCGAACCCGCCGCCGGTGGATCGACGGAGCTGCCGCCGAAATCGGCCGACGACACTGAACAGGTCGCTGATCAGATCTCCGTACGCATCCACCACGTCGTCCACGATACCTCTGTAACAGAGGTATCGCAGATGCCCGGGGAGTACGTCAGCCGGTTCGGTGGCTGACGTCGCGTGGCTGCTGGGGCTTAGGAAGGGTGGTGGTCGGTTTTGGGTGGTGAGCCAGGCTTGGTGTTGGCGTTGTTGTTCGGTGTTGAGGGTGGCGGCGTTCGGCGGTGATGCGGTCGCGGCGGTCGTGGTCGCGGGCGTCGTTGGCGCAGACGGTGGCGGCCAGGGCATCGAGTTCCCCGATCAGCGCCAACCGGCGCGCGATCGCCGCGGCCTCCGCTCGCCCGGCATCGCTCAACCCGTCGATCAGGTCTGTGATGTCCTGAGACATCACAGCCGACACCTCAGAGCCTGAGCGCAGGGGTCTGGGTGCCCCAAAAATCCACGGTTTCGGAATGTGTCGGCGTGTGCCCGGATTGCCGCAGCCGTGGCCGCAGGGTAGTTGCCGCCGCTCTTCGGCTGCTACCCCCGGCCCGCCCGGCCGGTGGCACGAACTCGAAAGCTCGGTGCCTGCAAGGCGGCCACGGCTGCTACTTGCCGAAGGTACCATACTTCCTGGTACGGACCGGCGTATCGATACAGTGAGCAACGCTCGCCGTGGCGCTCAATCCTTTTCGGCGCGCAACACCAAAACCGCCCGGGATTCCACGCTCACCTTCGCTCCGGCCTTCAGAGGCGTGTCGTCGAGGTTTGCGGCGGTGCTGATCACCGGCGTCCACTGCGCCGCGAAGTCCTTCGGCGGCAACACGAACTCGATCGGTTCGTAGTGGGCGTTGAAACACAGCAGGAACGAGTCGTCGACCACCTGCTGACCGCGCACGTCCAGATCCGGGATGCCGTGCCCGTTCAGGTAGACGGCCACCGACTTGGCGTAGCCGGTTTCCCAGTCCTCGGCCGTCATATCGGAGCCGTCGGGTGCGAGCCAGGCGATGTCGGGTGCGCTGGGAGCGCCGGGCTGGCGCACCGGCCGCCCGTCGAAAAAGCGTCGCCGCCGGAACACCGGGTGGGCGGCCCGTAGTGCCGACACCGTGCGGGTGAACTCCATCAACTCCGAATCGGCTGTGGCCCAGTCGATCCAGGTGATCTCGTTGTCCTGGCAGTATCCGTTGTTGTTCCCGCCCTGGGTGCGGCCGAGTTCGTCGCCGTGGCAGATCATCGGAACGCCTTGGGACAGAAGCAATGTAGTGAGGAAGTTGCGTTCCTGGCGGGCCCGCAGCGCGAGAATGTCCGGGTCGTCGGTAGGTCCCTCGACGCCGCAGTTCCACGACCGGTTGTGGCTCTCGCCGTCGTTGTTGCCCTCGCCGTTGGCCTCGTTGTGTTTCTCGTTGTAGGACACCAGATCCCGCAGCGTGAAGCCGTCATGCGCGATGACGAAGTTGATCGAGGCGACAGGGCGGCGCGCGGTGTGCTCGTACAGGTCCGCGGACCCGGTCAGCCGGTAGGCGAACTCGTCGAGCGTGGCGGGCTCACCGCGCCAGAAGTCGCGCACGGTGTCGCGGTACTTGCCGTTCCACTCGGTCCACTGGGGCGGGAAGTTGCCCACCTGGTACCCGCCGGGCCCGACGTCCCACGGCTCGGCGATCAGCTTGACCTGGCTGACGGTCGGATCCTGTTGCACCAGTTCGAAGAACGTCGACAGCTTGTCGACGTCGTAGAACTCCCGGGCCAGTGTCGAGGCCAGGTCGAAGCGGAACCCGTCGACGTGCATCTCGGTGACCCAGTACCGCAGCGAGTCCATGATCAGCTGCAGCGAATGCGGATGACCGACGTTGAGGCTGTTGCCGGTTCCGGTGTAGTCCATGTAGTAACGCTTGTCGTCGTCGACGAGCCGGTAGTAGGCCGCGTTGTCGATGCCGCGCATGGACACCGTGGGGCCCAGGTGGTTGCCCTCGGCGGTGTGGTTGTAGACCACGTCGAGGATGACTTCGATGTCGGCCTCATGCAGCGCGCGCACCATGGCCTTGAACTCCTGCACCTGCCCGCCCGGATTCGGGCTGGACGAGTACTTGTGGTCCGGCGCGAAGAACCCGATGGTGTTGTAGCCCCAGTAGTTCGACAGGCCCTTCTCGATGAGAGTCGAGTCGTTGGCAAAGTGGTGCACCGGCATCAACTCGATCGCCGTGACGCCCAGCGACTTCAGGTGCTCGATGATCACCGGATGCGCTACGGCCGAGTACGTGCCCCGGATCTGCTCGGGGATGTCCGGATGCGTCTCGGTGAGCCCCTTGACGTGGGCCTCATAGATGACCGAATCGGCGTACTCGTGATTCGGCGGCCGGTCGACGCCCCAGTCGAAATACGGGTTGATCACCACCGACTTCGGCATGCTGGCCGCCGAGTCGTCGTCGTTGCGGCTGTCCTCGTCGCCAAAGGTGTAGCCGAACAGCGACTGGTTCCAGTCGAACGTGCCGTCGATGGCCTTGGCATAGGGGTCGAGCAGCAGCTTGTTGGGGTTGCACCGGTGCCCGGCCGACGGATCGTACGGACCGGTCACGCGATAGCCGTAGCGCTGACCCGGCTCGATGTTGGGGACGAACCCGTGCCAGATGAAGCCGTCGACCTCGGGCAGCGTGAGGCGCGCCGTCTCCGTGCCGTCGGCGTCGAACAGGCACAGCTCCACACGCTCGGCAACCTCGCTGAACAGCGCGAAATTGGTGCCCGAGCCGTCGTAGGTGGCGCCAAGGGGGTAAGCCTTACCCCGCCAGATTTCGAGTTCGGGTTCCGTGGTTCGCTCGGCTGGATTCACAATCCGACTTTACGGGTCCGCTGCGTTGCGTGACCATCGGACGGATCGCGCGCCATTTGCCGGATGGAAGGGGAATCACTGTGCTTACCGGCTCTGAGCTGCCGAAATACCGCACGCTGCGGGTTGTGGTTGACCGTGGCGTCGTGACCGTCACATTGCACCGTCCGGCGCATCGCAACGCTTTCGGCGACGGTATGCGCGAGGAACTGGCCGACGCGTACACGTGGTGCGACCGTGATGACACCGTCCGCGTGATCGTGCTCACCGGCGAGCCGCCGGCGTTCTGCGCGGGTGCGGATCTCACGGCGGGCGAGGACACGTTCACCGCGCCGGGACCGGACTTCAGCGCGGCCGGGGTCGCGGTGCCGGCGTGGACGCTGGCCAAGCCGGTGATCGCCGCGGTCAACGGACACGCCGTGGGGCTGGGCCTGACGTTGGCGCTGCAGTGCGATATCCGCATCTTCGCCGCCGACGCGCGCTACGGCGTCGTGCAGGCCCGGCGCGGCATGATCGGCGACGCGTACTCGCACTGGATCCTGCCCCGGTTGGCCGGCATCTCCAACGCGGCCGAAATCCTGTTGACAGGAAGCACTTTCGATGGCCACCGGGCCGTCGAGCTCGGGCTGGGCAGCCGGGTGCTGCCCGCCGACCAGGTGCTGCCCGCCGCGCTCGAACTCGCTCATGACATCGCGACCAACACCGCACCGATGGCGGTGGCCGCCAGCAAGCGTCTGCTGTGGGATTCGCTCGAGCTGGACCGCACGGCGGTGGGCGCCCGGGAGACCGAGATCCATCTGCGGCTGATGGCCCACGACGATGCGCGCGAGGGCGTGCGGGCTCACGTCGAGCGTCGGGATCCGCGCTGGACGGGCTTGCCGCAGGATCCGACTAACTGACTTCGACGCCCGCCGAACGCAATTCGGCGATCGCCGCGGCGGTGCTCTGCGGGGCGACTCCGGCGGTGAGCCCGGTGAGCACGCGGGTCCGCAGACCGGCTTTGGCCGCGTCGGCTGCTGTGGCCGCCACACAGTAATCGGTCGCGATGCCCACCACGTCGACGGCATCCACATCGTGGCCGCGCAGCCAGTCCGTCAACGTCGTACCGGAATCGTCGGCGCCCTCGAAACCGCTGTAGGCGGCCGAGTAGTGCCCCTTTGTGAACACGGCCTCCACCGCACTCGCGTCGAACTCGGGGTGAAACGCGGCGCCCGGCGTCTCCGCCACACAGTGCCGCGGCCACGAGTTCTGATAGTCGGGGTGCTCGGAGAAGTGCTCACCGGGGTCGATGTGGAAGTCCTTGGTGGCCACGACGTGGTCGTAGCCATGGTCGCCTGCGAGCAGTTCGGTGATCGCCCGAGCGACGGTTGCTCCGCCGGCCACCGCCAGCGAACCGCCTTCACAGAAGTCGTTCTGGACGTCGACGACGATGAGTGCGCGCATGGTGTTCATTGTGCGCTGCGGCGTCACCCGCCGAACAACAGATACAAACCGGTGAACGTGTAGCCGACCATCACCAGCATCATCGACAGCTGGCCGGTGAGCTGGTGGCGCTTGGGCAGCAGCTGCAACGCCCGGTCGTGAGCCGCGATCACGCCGGCGACGTGCCCGGCGAGCACGCACCCGACCTTGAGGCTCGCGAGCACCGAAGGATGAAGCGACAGAATGTAATTCACGCTGACGTTGTCGAGCCCGAGCAGCAGGATCACGGTCTGCTGGCCACGCTCGACCAGGTAGGACAGGTAGTGCGCGAACACGTAGCCGATGACGATCGGGATGAGCGAATGCGCCATCAGCCCGGGTAGTTCGCGGCGGCGCTGCCGGTCCACGCCGCCGGTGGCCCGCGCGGCGGCGCTGAAGGTGAGGGCCACTGTCGTGGCGAACACCAGCAGCCCGGCCGTGCGGATGAGCGACGCCGTGGCCGGGGAGCCGGAGTGCGCGTCGACGAAGTTGCGCCACTGCGGCATCGCCGAGAAGCTGTCGAACGCCGTGGAGCCAAGCAGCACCGCGAGCGTCGCGACGACCCCCGAGCGCACCGGAAGCGTCGGCAGGTGATTGAACGGATTGCCGATGACGATCTGCCCGTCGTGCCGCCGCAGCGGGGACAATCGCGACGCCACCATGCTGTAGACGTCGAACGGATCGGCCCGGGAAAGCCACGGCTCACCGCAGCACATCGCGCCGACGAACGTCACCGCGACATATGCCAGAAGCCAGTAGCGGATCGCGGCGAGCGACGCCGGGTCCGGGCTCGCCAGTTCCAGCCAGACGAACGCGAACAGCCCGGCGGCCGCGGGCCAGTAGCCCAGCCGTTCCGGGTAGTGCCATGGCCGCCGGCGGACCGCGAGGCAGACGACGCGGTAGACCGTGCGGACGGGGGAGAACACCCGCCACACCGGCCCGAACGCCAGGGACAACGCCACCAGGCCCACCCACAGCAGCACGTAGAACACGCCGGGGAGCGGATTCTTGGCGTCCTGCGGGCCGATTGACGAGGCGATGGTCACCCACCCGGCGAACCCCAGGGCGATCAACCGCACCGCCCAGCGGGTGACCGGTGAATCCACGGTCTCCTGCACCCAGCCCGGCAGGGCCCGGCCCGGTTTGTCCGGGTCGAACCGCGGCCGGCGCCAGGCGAACGCGACGACGGCGAACGTGAACGTCAACGTCCACGCGGCCCCGAGCAGCGCATACGTATACGGGATCGGCAGATCGGTAGAACCGCCCAGGCCGTGGGCCAGTACGGCGGTGCGGACGTGAGGAGCTATCAGGATTCTGGCTCCGGCGTCACTGCTGCACTTGCACGCTGGCGATGGTGCGGTTCAGATGATGCAGCTCGATCTCGACGGTGCCTGGCACGTCGACGGTGAACTGGAACTGCTGACCGGCGCGCGGCTCGATCTTGAAGGTGTGGTCCGGCGTCGAGTGCACGTGCAGTTCGTCGGCCGCGTCACTGTTGACGCGTACCACGATGGGCTCTTTCACCTTGCTCTGCAGCGACGCGTTGGTCGGTGTCACCTCACCGGCCTTGATCGTCACGTCGATCACCAGGCGGTTGGGAGCCTGCTGCTGGTTGGTCATGTCGGACGGGGCGACGGTGGTCACCGACGGGGTGGTGGAGGCGGCGCTCTCGGCGGTCTTGGACTTGTCCGAGCCGCTGCATCCGGCCGCCAGGAGTGCTGCGGCGGCGGCCAGGACGATCACTCTGTTTGTACGCGTGGTCACGGTGAACCATCTTCGCCTGTAGTGTCCCGCGATTCATCTTCATCGCCCGGTTCGTCGTCGGTGTCGGGATTGCGGCGGTCCCGCCGGGCGATGTAGACGATCACCCCGACGACCACGACAGCGGGGACGAACGCAGGCAGCGCCAGCAGCAGCGTGTGATCGGCCAGGTATGTCTGAGTCACGTCTGCGGCTGTACCGGTCGGGGGCCGGAGGCCTTGCTGCCGGTCTCCAGTTCCTTGGCGTTGATGCGGCCTGCGCCCCACGTCAGGCCCGCGATCAGCACCAGCGTGCACACCAGGACCACGAGCGACGCGACGTTGTAGAGCCAGGACGGGTGGTTGAGGTTCCGTTCGCGCTGCAGGATCGTGATCTCCTGGACGAAGGGACGCGTCGTGGACTGCATCGCGGGTGTCTCGGGTGCGCCGATGCCGGGGTCGGCAGGCAGGAAGATCGGTATCCCGGTCATCGTGGTGCCGTCCTGGACGCGCAGCAGGGTCTTCCAGGCGCCCGACACCGGGATCGGCTCAGTGGACCGGTAGTGACCGGGGCCGACCTTGTCCAGCCGGTCCACCACGAGCCCGCGGTGATGCGCCAGACCGCCCTGCCACGACAGGATCGACACCCATTCCGGATTGTCACTGACCAGGCCAGGCGGCGTGATCTGCACGTCGGCGGCCACCATCCGCTGCCCGCCGGTGTTCGACAGCTCGGTCAAACTGATCGTGGCGCCGGCATTTTGCGGTACCTCGGTGCGTAGGCCGTTGGCCACCGCGCCGCCGAGCACCAGGACCGTCACGACGATGATCGAGATGCCGATCGCGGGGCGGGGGAGACGTTGCCCGGTCAGCACGAGGGCCAGCAACGCGCCGCACACACCCATGGCGATGGCGACGGGAATCGCCATCGCCAGGGCCTCGCCCCACATGCTTTGTGGCCACGGATAGTGGTAGACCGCGCCGATCCACAACGATTCCAGCCACAGCCCCACGGTGGCAACGCCGAGTCCGCCGACCGCACCGAAGATGATGGGCCGCTTTACAAGTGGGGTCAGCGCCAGCAGTTCGACCACCAGCGCAGGGCCGAGATACAGCGCGAACCAGCTGATCGGTGCGCCGAGGATGGGGCCGACGATGAAGGCGACGGCACCGCGCAGCGCGACGGCGAAGGCGGCCGCGATGAGCGCCGCACCCGGGCCGAGCACGAGCCGCGCCGCGACGGCGGCCAGGGCGGCCGCGCCCGCGATCATCATCGGCTGCAGCACGAGACGGAACTGTTCGACGCCGAAGTCGTACTCGATCTGGAACACCGACAGCCCGATGAACAGGCCGCCGAAGGACAGGAAGTACAGGAACTTGTTGAACTTGCTGTCCTCGGGCACATCCGGCCCCATGGCCACCCGGCCCTCGTGCTCGAGCAGCAGCACCGCGATCAAAGACAGGCCGGCGCCGCCGATCAGCATCAAATGCGTTGGGCCCCACAATGTTACGTCTTGACCGAAGATGCGATGCCAGATGTCGTCGAGCGGGAAGCCGATCAGTGCGTACAGACCGCACAACGCCATCAGGACCCCGCCCACCGGGGCGTACCAGGTGCGCGTGATCCTGATCGCGGCCGGCCCGGGCTTGTCATAGGGCAGCACGATGGCCATCGATCCGGCAATGAACAGCAGGAAGAGTCCGACCAGGATGAAATAGTGCGCGGGGTTCGCCAGCGGACCGGGATCGCGGCCTTTGCCGATGTGCAGGCTGACATCCCAGATGAACCCGAACAACGCACAGATGATGGTTGCGGTGAACAGGAACACCTGCAACGCGACCCAGGGTGGGCGATGGAACTTGCGGCCCAGACGTTCTGCGAAGCTGCTCAGCCACGTGATGCGGCGCATCCGGTGCAGGTATCCCACCCACAGCAAGGCAACGCTGACCACCAATGCGGCAGCTGACATGCCGATCACCTGATCGAGAGCTGCGCCGCCGCCCTCGGTGCCGGCCGCAGCCCAATGCGAAACTGCCTGGATTGAGACCTCCGGTGAACCCATCATGATCCCCACCCACTGACTATGTCCGGATGACTTTGGTCAGTGGTGATGTTGCCAGAACTGGTCAGGTCAAAACCAGACCTACCGAATCAGCAGTCAGCGGGTACTCCACGGGGTCACCGGGCGTTCACGCGGCACGTCGTCGAGTGTGACGTCGACTCGTTCGTCGAAAAAGCAGATCAGCCCTCGCACGGGGCCGGCGTCCTGCAACGGGTCGTGGTAGCTCCACGCCACATCGGCAGGACCGTCCGGTAGTGAGTAGTAGCTTGCCCGGCCCTTGTACGCGCAGAAGCTGATCGTGTTGCTGTCGGCGAGCGGCACCGCCACGTCCTGGCGGGGAAGGTAGAAGCGTGTCGGCAGCAGTGTCTCGAAAAGCAATGTGGGATGGTCGGATTCGGCCAGTAAGCGGCCGTCGAGTTCGATGCGGATGTGCCGGCTGCTGCGCAGGACGTCGATGCGGTGGAACGGGTCGCGCGGGTGGGCGACGATCGGTTCGTCTTCCTCGCGCCACTCGAAGGCGGCGAAGTCGAGGATCAAGTACCCGTCCAGGTCCGGATCGTCGGGCTGATAGGCAGCGGCAGCGCCGGTTTCCTCACCCGCGATGACGTCGTAGGTGGTGCCCGGGCAACTGTGGGTGGTGAACGGCACGGAGGGGTCGAGAAATCCGGGGATCTCATCGTCGTTGCCTGCGGCGCCGGCGGGAACCAGCCCCGCAGTGAGTGCCGTGCGGGGCACCGCGTAGGTCGGCAGGACCCGGCGCGGTTCCCACACCAGCACGGCCTCGCAGGTGTCGGCGACCGGTTCACCGCCCATGCAGGCACGGATTCGCTTCGCCGTCGGTTGATAGCGAAGCGAGTTCAGATGTTCTGCCAGTAGGTTGGACACCTTGGCGGCCATGCCGTCCATTATCGGCCGGTTGGCCGAGAACTGTCAGGTACCGACGTAATCCGCGAGGTGTTTCCCGGTCAGCGTGGCCCGAGCTGCGACCAGATCGGCCGGGGTGCCCTCGAAGACCACCTGGCCACCGTCGTGGCCCGCGCCGGGGCCCAGATCGATGATCCAGTCGGCGTGTGCCATGACGGCCTGGTGGTGTTCGATCACGATCACCGACTGCCCCGCATCCACCAATCGGTCGAGCAGAGCAAGCAGTTGGTCGACGTCGGCCAGATGCAGGCCGGTGGTGGGCTCGTCGAGGATCAGCACATTGCCGGCGTCGCCCATGTGGGTGGCCAGCTTGAGCCGTTGCCGCTCACCACCGGACAGTGTGGTCAGCGGCTGGCCGAGGCTCAGATAGCCCAGGCCGACATCGCCCAGCCGCTCCAGGATCTTGTGCGCTGCAGGCACTTTCGCCTCACCGCTGGCGAAGAACTCGGTTGCCTCGGCGACCGGCATCGCGAGCACCTCGCTGATGTCGCGACCGCCGAAGGTGTAATCCAGTACCGACGCGTCGAACCGGCGCCCTTCACACACCTCGCACGGCGACTCGACCGTGGCCATCACCCCGAGGTCGGTGTAGATGAGCCCGGCGCCGTTGCACGACGGGCAGGCACCCTCCGAATTGGCGCTGAACAGCGCAGGTTTCACGCCGTTGGCCTTCGCGAACGCCTTGCGGATGGGCTCCAGCAGTCCCGTGTAGGTGGCGGGGTTGCTGCGCCGCGAACCCCTGATCGGGGCCTGGTCGACCGTCACCACGCCGTCGCGTCCCGAGACCGATCCGTCGATCAACGAACTCTTGCCCGATCCGGCCACCCCGGTGACAACGACCAGCACCCCGAGCGGGATGTCCACGTCGACGTCGCGCAGATTGTGCGTGCCGGCGCCGCGGATCTGCAGTGCGCCGTCGGCCTTTCGGACCTCCGGTTTCAGCGCGGCCCGGTCGTCGAGATGCCGTCCGGTGACGGTGTCGCTGGCTCGCAGCTCTTCGACGGTGCCCTCGAAGCAGACGGTGCCGCCCGCGGTGCCCGCGCCGGGCCCGAGGTCGACGACATGATCGGCGATCGCGATGGCCTCGGGCTTGTGTTCGACGACCAGTACCGTGTTGCCCTTGTCCCGCAATGCGAGCAGCAGCTCGTTCATCCGGGCGATGTCATGCGGGTGCAGCCCGATGGTGGGTTCGTCGAATACATAGGTGACGTCGGTGAGCGACGATCCGAGATGCCGGATCATCTTGGTGCGCTGGGCCTCTCCGCCCGACAGCGTGCCCGATGGACGGTCCAGCGACAGGTACCCCAGCCAGATCGTGACGAAAGAGTCCAGCGTGTGGCGCAACGACGCCAGCAGCGGCGCCACCGATTTGTCGTCGATGCCGTTGATCCAGTCGGCGAGATCGCTGATCTGCATGGCGCACACCTCGGCGATGTTGTGCCCCTTGATCTTCGACGAACGGGCCGCCGCGGTGAGTCTGGTGCCGTCACAGTCGGGGCAGACGGCGAACGTCACGGCCCGCTCGACGAACGCGCGGATGTGCGGCTGCATGGCGTCGACGTCCTTGGCCAGGAACGACTTCTGGATCTGCGGTATCAGCCCCGCGTAGGTCAGGTTGACGCCGTCGACCTTGATGCGGGTGGGCTCCTTGTACAGCAGCGCGTCGAGTTCCTTCTTGGTGAACTTGCGGATCGGCTTGTCCGGGTCGAAATAGCCGCAGCCCCGGTAGATCCGGCCGTACCAGCCGTCCATGCTGTAGCCGGGGATGGTCAGGGCGTTCTCGTTGAGCGACTTGCTGTCGTCGTACAACGCGGTCAGGTCGATGTCGCTGACAGAGCCCCGGCCCTCGCAACGCGGACACATCCCACCGGTGATGCTGAAGCTGCGGCGTTCCTTGGTGGTGCGGCCGCCCTTGGAGACGGTGACCGCGCCCGCGCCGCTGATCGATGCCACATTGAAGGAAAATGCCTGCGGTGAACCGATATAGGGCTTGCCGATCCGGCTGAACAGGATGCGCAGCAGTGCCCCGGTGTCGGTGGCCGTACCGACCGTGGAGCGTGGATCGGTACCCATCCGCTGCTGGTCGACGATGATCGCCGTGGTCAGGCCGTCGAGCACATCAACCTCGGGCCGGGCCAGGTTCGGCATGAAACCCTGGACGAACGAGCTGTACGTCTCGTTGATCAGCCGCTGCGACTCGGCGGCAATCGTGCTGAACACCAGCGAACTCTTCCCCGAGCCGGACACCCCGGTGAACACCGTCAGGCGCCGCTTGGGCAGCTCCACGCTGATGTCTTTGAGGTTGTTCACGCGTGCGCCGTGCACGCGGATGAGGTCGTGGGTGTCAGCCGGGTGGAGCTGGGTCGTCTTGGCTCCCTTGGTCACTGCCATTCAGCGGATCTCCTGCAGGCGGATGAGGTTGCCGGCCGGGTCACGCAACGCACAGTCGCGGATGCCGTACGGCTGATCGGTCGGTTCCTGGATGATCTCCGCGTCCGTCGCCTGCAGTCTCTCGAAGGTGCTGTCGAGGTCCTTGGTGGCCAGGAGCAGGCTCGCGAAGGTGCCCTTGGCCATCATCTCGGCGATGACGCGTTGCTCTTCGTCGGTGATACCAGGCGTGGCCGCCGGCGGGAACAACACGATGGAGACATCGGGCTGGTCTGCCGGTCCGACCGTGATCCAATGCATGCCGTTGTAGCCGACGTCCTTGCGGATTTCGAAACCGAGGATGTCGCGGTAGAAGGTCCTGGCGGCCTCCGGGTCGTTCTGCGGGAGGAAGCTTGAGCTGATGGTGATGTCCATGTCCGTCACGCTAATTGCGGGTTGGGGGTCGACGCTTCTCGATTCCTGATCGGTCTGGTCACCTGCTTGGCGACGCACGACGGAATACCCTCGGCCGAGTCGGCCATCTGCTGGCGGTAGGTGCTTGGCGGGATGCCGACGAGTTCGGTGAAGCGGGTACTGAATGTGCCCAGCGACGAGAACCCGACTGCGAAGCACACTTCCGTCACCGTCAGATCGCCGACCCGAAGTAGCGACATGGCGCGCTCGATACGCCTGGTCATCAGGTAGCTGTACGGCGACTCCCCGTAGGCCAGCTTGAACTGTCGGGACAGATGCCCCGCCGACATGTTCACCCCACGTGCGAGCGCTTCCACGTCGAGGGGCTGGGCGTAGTCACGGTCCATCCGATCGCGCACACGGCGCAGCAGCGCGAGGTCGCGCAGTCGTTGCACGTCGGGGCTGTTGGCCACCTGATCGATGCTGCCACAAGTGGCCCGGCGCACGCTTTGGCGGCGGCGGTAGGCTGCGGGCGGTGACACCGGCACAGCTGGCCGCGCTGGGATTGCGGCAACGTGACGGTGTCACCTGCGGCCCGACCGTCGCGGTGGTGGCGGGCGTGCTGATGGATCCGGCATACCGCGCGACCTTGCTCGGGCCCGGAGGTCGGGAGTGGTTCTCCGCCGAGCAGCATCGGGTCCACGACGAGATCAACCTCCTATGGCCCCGCCGGCTCGGGGCGACACCGGCAGGCATGGCGCAGGCGCTGACCCGCCACAGCGCCGGAGTCGCCTACCGGTGGCGGCCTTTTCGCGGGAATCAAGATGGTTTGGCCGATGTCCTGGCTGCGCTCGATACCGGGCGTCCGGTCGCCATACTGGTCGGTGGTCACGGAATCCCACGGCACTGGGTGCTGATCGTGGCGGCGGCCGGCAACGTGCTGCAGTGTTACGAGCCGTCATCGGGAATGGTGGTGCCCGTCGACATCGCGGCGATCCGCGAAGCACGTCTCACCGGGCTCGGATTTCCCCGGCCGTTCGCGTTCGTCCTGCCGCGCCTGAGTCGGTGAGTAGCGTCGAAGTCAGTGTCAGGGTGAGGTTGCCGCTTGTTGCGGTGGTTGGATCCTGATCACCTGGTGTCTGGCTCGTAGCGTCGCTGCCGCCTTTGGGTTGGCATCCATGGGTTTTGTCGGCATCAGGTGTGAAGGACCGGCCGGCGTGACTTGATAGGAGCGTGGCGTCGCCCCCACTGAGATGTGTCCGCCGACCGGCCCAACCGTCACCTCACAGTGAATGGAGGCAACCACCATGGTTGTTGTTGGAGCCGATGTGCACAAGCGCACGCATACCTTCGTCGCCGTTGACGCGGTCGGACGCAGACTCGGCGAGAAAGTCGTCAAGGCCACGACGCAGGGGCATCGTCAGGCGGTGCAGTGGGCCCGGAACCAGTTCGGTACGGAGTTGGTGTGGGCGATCGAGGATTGCCGACACTTGTCGGCGCGGTTGGAACGCGATTTGTTGACGGCCGATCAAAAGGTGGTGCGGGTACCGCCGAAAATGATGGCCCATGCCCGGGCGTCAGCGCGTACGCGCGGCAAGTCTGATCCGATCGACGCGCTGGCAGTTGCACGAGCTTACTTGCGTGAACCGGACTTGCCAGTGGCCTCTCACGACGAAATCTCGCGCGAGTTGAAATTGTTGGTAGACCGACGCGAAGACCTTGTGGCGCAACGGACGGCGACTATCAATCGGTTGCTGTGGCGGGTTCATGAATTGGATCCCGATCGGGCTCCGAAACCGGCGTCGTTGGATCGTGCCAAACACCGCAAGCTTCTCAGCGATTGGCTAGGCACCCTGGACGGCCTCGTCGCCGAGCTGGCCCGCGACGAGCTGTCCGACATCACCCGACTCACCGAGCAGATCAACGTCTTGGCCAAGCGCATCACTGAACGCGTGCGCGATGTTGCCCCGGTGCTGCTGGCGATGCCGGGCTGTGGAGAGCTGACCGCAGCCAAGATCATCGGCGAAACAGCCGGCGTCACCAGATTCAAAAGCGAAGCAGCCTTCGCCCGCCACAGCGGCGTGGCACCGATCCCGGTCTGGTCAGGCAACACTGCCGGCCGGGTCCGGATGACCCGCTCAGGCAACCGTCAACTCAACGCCGCCCTACACCGCATCGCAATCACCCAGATCCGTCTGGACGGCCTCGGCCAGGCCTACTACCGAAAGCGGCTGGCCGCCGGCGATTCCACCACCGAAGCGCTGCGCTGCCTCAAACGCCGCCTCGCCCGGGTGGTCTTCGGCCACCTCCACACCGACCACCAAACCCGACAACAGCCATGCCAACCGGCAGCGGCTTGACATAGGAGAAACCCATGGCCCGAAAGTATGCGACGGCGGACGCCGTGGATCGCACTGCCCTGCTCGACTTCGTTCGCCCTCGACATCGCATGGTGCTCACGACATTCCGCGCCGACGGCACCCTGCAGAGCTCGCCCGTGACGGGTGGGGTGGATGCACAGGGCAGGATCATCGTCTCGAGTTATCCGCAGCGCGCCAAGTCGGCCAACATCCGCCGGACACCGCTTGCGAGCGTGACGGTGCTCTCCGATGAGTTCAACGGACCCTATGTTCAGGTCGACGGCGACGCCGAAGTCATCGCTCTGCCCGACGCCGTCGAACCGCTCGTCGACTACTACCGCTCGATCGCCGGTGAACATCCGGACTGGGACGAGTACCGGCGAGCGATGGTCGACCAGGGCAAGTGCCTCATCCGGCTGACGCCGCGACGGTGGGGCCCCGTGGCCACGGGCGGGTTCCCTCCGGAGTGACGCCGGGCGTGGCGCCGGGTTCCGGGAGTTGAGTCTGCGCTGACGGCGGAGGCATCTCGCAGTATTGCGCCCACACCGCAGAGTCGAAATCTGCTAGTCGACTGCTCAGCGGTCTGCGGTGGCGAGTGGCCAGTTGACGCACGAAATTGCCGCGATCGCGGGTCACAACTGGCCACTGGGCGGTTGAGGTGTCAAATCGGATGCGTTGCGTCTGCTAGCACGTCAAACTATAGTCTGGACACATGTCCAGAGGGTTCGGAGTCGCTGCGTGAGTCCGTCTGCCCTGTTCAGCACCGTTTCCGCCGACGAGTGAGCTGACTATGCGTATCGCGTTGCTGTCCTATCGGAGCAAGACCCACTGCGGCGGTCAGGGCGTTTATGTCCGTCATCTCAGCGCCGGGCTGGCCGAATTGGGCCATCAGGTCGAGGTGTTCTCCGGGCAGCCCTATCCGGAGATCTTGGACCCCAGGATCAAGCTGACCGAGGTGCCCAGCCTCGACCTGTACCGCGAGCCCGACCCGTTCCGGGTGCCGCGACTCGGCGAGATGCGCGACCACATCGATGCGCTCGAACTGCTGACGATGTGGACCGCGGGTTTCCCGGAACCCCGCACGTTCACCATGAGGGCCGCGCGGATGCTGGCCCGACGCCGTGACGAGTTCGACGTCGTGCACGACAATCAGAGTCTGGGCACCGGGCTGCTGAAGATCGCCGATCTGGGGCTTCCGGTCGTCGCCACCGTGCACCACCCCATCACCCGGGACCGGCTGGTCGAGGTCGCCGCTGCCACGTGGTGGCGTAAACCGTTGGTGCGCAGGTGGTATGGCTTCGCCGAGATGCAGAAGCGGGTGGCCCGGCGGATACCGGAACTGCTGACGGTGTCGTCGTCCTCCGCGGCTGATATCGCCGAGGACTTCGGGGTGGCACCGGGACAGCTGCACGTGGTTCCGCTCGGCGTGAACACCGAGCTGTTCAAGCCCTCGGCACGGCAGGTCAGCGGCCGGATCATCGCGATCGCCAGCGCCGATGTGCCGCTCAAGGGCATCAGTCACCTGCTGCATGCGGTCGCCCGGCTGCGCGTGGAGCGCAACCTGGACGTCCAGCTGGTGTCCAAGCTGGAACCCAACGGCCCCACCGAGAAACTCATCGCCGAGCTCGGGATCTCCGACATCGTCCACAGCTCCAGCGGGCTCTCCGACGCAGAACTGGCCGAACTGCTGGCTTCCGCCGAGGTCGCCTGCATCCCTTCGCTCTACGAAGGGTTTTCGCTGCCCGCGGTGGAGGCGATGGCCAGCGGTACGCCCATCGTCGCGAGCCGAGCGGGTGCCCTGCCCGAGGTGGTCGGCAACGACGGTGAGTGCGCCCGGTTGGTCCGGCCCGCCGACGTCGACGAGCTCACCGCGGTGCTCGGCCAGCTACTCGATTCGCCGTTGGAGCGGCGCCGGCTCGGCGCGGCGGGCCGGCAACGGGCGGTCGACGTATTCAGTTGGGAATCAGTTGCTGCACAGACTGTTTCGGTGTATGAGATGGCGCGCGAGCGGGTTGGGGTAAGGGGGAAAAGTGCTGACCGTTGATTTCGACCGGCTCGGGATCGGGCCGGGCACATCGGTGATCGATGTCGGCTGCGGTGCCGGCCGGCACACCTTCGAGGCCTACTGGCGCGGTGCCGACGTGATCGGCTTCGACCAGAGCGTGTCGGACCTCAACGACGTCGAGACGATGCTGCGCGCCATGCGCGACGAGGGGCATGTTCCACTCTCGGCCAAGGGGGAGGCCGTCAAGGGCGACGCGCTCGACCTTCCGTATGCCGACGAAAGTTTCGACTGCGTGATCGCCTCGGAGATCCTCGAACACGTGCCCGAGGACGACCGCGCCATCGCCGAACTGGTGCGGGTGCTCAAACCCGGTGGTGCACTGGCCATCACGGTGCCACGCTGGCTACCGGAGAAGGTGTGCTGGCTGCTGTCCGATGAATACCACGCCAACGAGGGCGGACACATCCGGATCTATCGCGCCGATGCGTTGCGCGACAAGGTGCTGGCGCACGGTCTGGAGCTGACCCATACCCATCACGCCCACGCCCTGCACTCGCCGTACTGGTGGCTGAAATGCCTTGTGGGGACCGATAAGAACGATCATCCGGCCGTCAAGGCGTATCACCAACTGCTGGTGTGGGACATGATGGGCAGGCCGTTGCTGACCAGGACGGCCGAGTCGCTGCTCAACCCGGTGATCGGTAAGAGCGTCGCGATGTATTTCACCAAACCGGCGGTGAACGTTGCGACTGCCTGAAGCTCCCGGAGTGGCGGGTGTCCTGACGCCTGCCGCGTGCCGCCAGACAGCAGAGTCGATCGCGGCGACCCAGGAGACCTCAGGCGCCCTGCCGTGGTTCGACGGCGGGCACACCGACCCGTGGGATCACGTCGAGAATGCCATGGCGCTCACCGCAGCCGGGCTCATCGAACCGGCGAGGGCCGCGTTCGACTGGTGCCGCACCGGGCAGCGGCCGGACGGCTCGTGGCCGATCCAATTGCGCTCCGGCGTCATCGAGGACGCCAACAGCGACAGCAACTTCTGCGCCTACGTGGCGACCGGGGTCTGGCATCACGTGCTGGTCACCCGGGACCGCCGGTTCGCCGAGACGATGTGGCCCGTGGTGACCGCGGCCATCGACTTCGTCCTCGGATTGCAAGCCTCCGGTGGCGAGATCTACTGGGCCAGTACGCCCTCGGGCCCGGTGCGTGAGGCGCTGCTGACGGGCTGCGCGAGCATCTATCACAGCATCCGGTGCGGATTGGCACTCGCCGACTACCTCGACGATCCTCAGCCGGAATGGGAGGTGGCGCTGGGGCGACTCGGCCACACCATCGTCGCGCATCCGGAAGCCTTCTCCGCCAAGGACACCCACGCCATGGAGTGGTACTACCCGGTGCTGGGCGGTGCACTGCAGGGAGCGGCCGCCCTGGCTCGTATCGAGGAACGCTGGAACGACTTCGTGGTGGCAGGGCTGGGCATCCGGTGCGTGGATCACCGGCCGTGGGTCACCGGCGCCGAGACGTGCGAACTGGTGATGGCACTGGACGCCATCGGTGACACCCGGCGCGCGCACCAGCAGTTCACGGCCATGCAGCACCTGCGGGAGGCTGACGGATCCTATTGGACCGGACTGGTTTTCGCCGACGGCAAACGCTGGCCCGAGGAACGCACCACCTGGACGGGCGCGGCGATGATCCTGGCTGCCGACGCGCTGTCGTCGACCACGCCTGCCAGTGGAATCTTCCGGGGCGAGGGCCTACCGCGGGGCCTGGAAGGCGAATTCGACTGCGAGTGCGTCGTCAGCGACCGCTGAGTTGTCCTGGGTCACCTGAGATGCGTTGCAGCACCCGCATGGAACCGGCCACGGCCACCTCGCGGAACGCCCCCGTGTCGAGCGCCCGCTGGTAGATGTGGAACGGAGCCTGGCCGCCGTCAGCGGGGTTCGGGAACACGTCGTGGATGATCAGCGCACCGCCGACCTCGACCCAACGGGCCCAGCCGTCGAAATCCCGCTGTGCGGCCTCCTCGGTGTGGCCGCCGTCGATGAACAACAGCCGCAACGGCATTCGCCAGCCGCGGGCCACCACGGGCGACTTTCCGACCACCGCCACGACGTGGTCGTCGAGCTCGGCGGCGTCCAGTGTGTGGCGCATGGTCGGCAACGTGTCGAACAGTCCGGTGACGGGATCGACCAGCGACGTGTCATGGTATTCCCAGCCCGGCTGGTGCTCTTCGGAACCGTGGTGATGATCGACGGTGTACACCACCGCACCGGTCTCCTGCGCGGCCGCGCCGAGCAACACTGTCGACTTGCCGCAGTACGTCCCGATCTCCACACCGACCCCGCCATCGAGGTAGCGGATCGCGGTGTCGTAGAGGGCACGTCCCTCATCGGCCGGCATGAAACCGGTGACCTGCTCGGCCAGCGCGAAAAGCCGCTCGGCGCGGGGCGACAGCGGAGATGACACAGTCTCGGCGGAGCTCATGAGAACACAATCTACGTTGCTGGTCTCAGGGCGTTGTAGTAGCGTCCGGACACGTGTCCGATCCGGCCTTGGAGTCGACTCGCCGTCGGCTGACCGCACGGCAAGCCGACACCGTCGAACGTCTGGGCCGCGCCGCGGTCGAGCTCATCAGCCGAGAAGGTTTCGCCGGGTTGACCGTGCGCCGGGTGGCGGCTGAGGCGGGCGTCGGATCGGCGACCGCCTATACGTACTTCTCCTCCAAGGAACACCTTGTCGCCGAGGTGTTCTGGCGCAGGCTCGCCGGCGCACCGCCCGCGCCGCACACCTCGCCGGACCCCGCGACCCGGGTGGTGGAGGTGCTGCAGCACATCGCATCGCTGGTGGCCGACGAGCCGGAATTCGCCGGTGCGGTGACCAATGCCCTGCTCGGCAGGGATCCCGATGTCGAGGTCCTGCGCCAGCGCATCGGTGCCGACATCCGTGGTCGGCTCGCCGCCGCGCTGGGCCCGGACACCGACCCCGACGTCATCGAATCGCTGGAGCTGCTCTACTCCGGGGCGCTCGTGCGGGCCGGAATGGGTTACGAGGCGTACCCGGCGATCGCGCGGCGACTGGAGAAATCAGCGCGACTGATGCTCGGCTGAATCGGCGCGTGGGCCGAGGATGGCCTGTGACGCGGCCATGGCGGGACCGTAGATCTCGCGGATCTCTCGGCCGTCTTCGACGATCATCGCGGTCAGCTCACGCAGCCCGCCGAGCAGGATGATCGCCATCGGGCGGGTCAACTCGGGTAGTTCGGCATGCCGGAAGCCGGCGTTCGCACTGAGATCGATGAGCAGATCGGTGAGTTCACGCATGGCTTCGCGCTGCAGCGGCCGCGCCTCGGCGCCCAGCGCGGGCAGTTCCCGGATCCAGCTCAAGGTGACGGCGGGGGCGGATTCGATGTGGTCGACGTAGGCGCCGACGGCTTGTGCGATCTGGTCCTGCCAGGGCGCGTCGGCGTCGACGGCGGTCCGGATCTCGCCGACCAGCCGCGCGTTGTTGAGCCGCAGCAGCTCGATGAAACACGCTTCCTTGCTGGAGAACTGGTTGTAGAAGGTGCGCTTGGAGGTGCGCGCGTGCCGGACGACGTCGGCCACCGTGGTTTCGCGATAGCCCTTGTCGGTGATCGCTGCCGCGAGCCCGTCGAGCAGTCGCAGCCGGAAGGCGTCCGTCCCGGCGGGAGGCCCGGAACCCGCGAGTGCAGCAGTCATGTCACCACCCTTGCGTCTCTTGGTACCTGCGAGTACCGTACTACACACGTTAGTGGTACACCGCAGTACCAACATGTGGCTGGAGATGGCATGACCGAAACAGTGACCGTCGTACAACCCGAAATCACCGAGGCGCGTATTCCGCCGGGTCCCCGGATTCCCGTCGTGCTGCAGGGCGCGGGGTACGCGCTCGCCCGGCGGTGGATGGTCAAGCGGATCTCCCGGCGCTATGGCGACATCTTCACCCTGCGGCTGCCGATGTTCGGCCGCACGGTCATCGTCGCCGAGCCGCAACTGGCCAAGCAGCTGTTCCAGGCCAACACCGAGGACGTCGGCAACGTCCAGCCCAACCTGAGCCGCATCCTCGGCTCCGGTTCGGTCTTCGCGCTCGACGGCACCGACCACCGGCGCCGCCGCAAGCTGCTGACGCCGCCGTTCCACGGCAAGAGCATCCGCAACTATGAGGCCATCTTCGAAGAGGAAACCCTGCGCGAGTCGGCGAACTGGCCGGAGGGCAGAGAATTCGAAACCCTCGAACCGATGATGCGCATCACGCTCAACGCCATCCTGCGGGCGGTGTTCGGCGCCGACGGCGAACAACTCGACGAACTGCGGCGCATCATCCCGCCCTGGGTGACCCTCGGATCACGGCTCGCGGTGCTGCCCAACCCGACGCGCGACTACGGCCGGTTCAGCCCATGGGCGCGGCTCGCCAGATACCGCAGCCAGTACGACGCGGTGATCGACCAGCTGATCGAACGGATCGAATCCGACCCCGATTTCGAGCACCGCGACGACATCCTCGCGCTGCTGCTGCGCAGCACCTACGAGGACGGTTCGGCCATGTCCCGCAAGGACATCGGTGACGAGCTGCTGACGCTGCTTGCCGCCGGCCACGAAACCACCGCATCCACGCTGGGGTGGGCGTTCGAACGCATCAGCCGTCACCCCGACGTGCTCGCCGAACTGGTCGCCGAAGCCGCGACCGACGGCAACGAGTACCGCCAGGCGACCATCCTGGAGATCCAGCGAGTCCGCACCGTCATCGATTTCGCCGGTCGCCACGTCTACGCGCCCGCATTCGAACTCGGCGACTGGGCGATCCCGCGCGGCTACTCGGTGATCGTCGCGCTCGCCGCGATCCAGGAACGCCCCGACGAGTTCCCCGACCCGGACCGGTTCGACCCGCAGCGGTTCGTCGGCAGCCGTCCCGGCCTGGGCTGGATACCGTTCGGCGGCGGCACCCGGCGGTGCGTTGGCGCGGCGTTCGCCAACGTCGAGATGGATGTCGTGCTGCGAACGGTGTTGCGGCACTTCGTCATCGAAACCACCACCGCACCCGGCGAGAAGGTGCACTCGCGCGGGGTGGCCTACACCCCGAAGTCGGGCGGCCGGGTCGTCGTGCACCGGCGCGCCACTGCGTTGGGGCAGTAGCGGTTACTGGCTGGCGGTCTGCCGCTTCGGCAGCTTCCAGCCCGGCCGCGGGAAGTGGCAGGTGTAGCCATTGGGGAAGTGCTGCAGGTAGTCCTGGTGCTCGGGCTCGGC
Source organism: Mycobacterium dioxanotrophicus (assembly GCF_002157835.1). Lineage (NCBI taxonomy): Bacteria > Bacillati > Actinomycetota > Actinomycetes > Mycobacteriales > Mycobacteriaceae > Mycobacterium > Mycobacterium dioxanotrophicus. The sequence continues at coordinate 415,195 of NZ_CP020809.1, forward strand.
CTCCCAGAAATCGACCGCGGGCGTGACCTCGGTGACCACCTTGCCCGGCCACAACCCCGACGCGTCAACGTCGGCGATGGTGTCCAGCGCGACGCGCTTCTGCTCGTCGTCGAGGTAGAAAATCGCCGACCGGTAGCTGGTGCCGACGTCGTTGCCCTGCCGGTCCTTGGTGCTCGGATCGTGAATCTGGAAGAAGAACTCCAGCAAGGCCCGATAGTCGGTCTTGGCGGGGTCGTAGACGATCTCGACGGCCTCGGCGTGGCCCGGATGGTTGCGGTAGGTGGGGTGATCGTTGCGCCCACCGGTATAGCCCACCCGCGTCGACACCACGCCCGGCTGCTTGCGGATCAGATCCTGCATGCCCCAGAAGCAGCCGCCCGCGAGGATTGCCGTGGAGTAGTTGCTCATTGCGCTCGCTCCTTCAAGAGGGTCTGTCGGGCCGGTGGGTCCCATTGTGCTCCGGCGCTACGGTGGGACCCATGCGCATAGCTGTAACCGCAGCTCTGGCCGGTTTACTCCTGACCGCCGGGGCCGGACGGGCCGCCGCGGAGCCGACGGCCGTGCCGGAGGTGGCGCCGGACGCGGCGCGCACGGTCTTCGTCGACAATCCGGCCATCGTCGCCCCGCATGTCACCCGCATCGACTCCTGGACGCGCAGCGGTGAGGGCCTCGCGGTGAATTTCACCGCTGGCACCCCCGACTGCTTCGGTGTGCACGTCGCCGCGCAGGAGACCGACCAGACCGTCACCGTGGATCTGCGTGGCGGCACGCCACCGGAATCGGTGGGACGAATGTGTATCGCGCTGGCGGTCCGTGGCACCGTGGACGTGCCGCTGTCCGCGCCGCTGGGGGACCGGAAAGTGCTTGCCGTCGAGTGGTAGAACGTGTTCTAGTTCTTGGGTGAGCAAGACGTTCAGCCGCGAGGAGCTGGCCGCGGCGTTCGCGACCTTCGAAAAAACCGTGGACCGCGCCGCCACCACCAAGGACTGGGACGTGTGGGTGGAGCACTACACCCACGACGTCGAGTACATCGAGCACGCCGCGGGCACCATGACGGGCCGCGACGAGGTGCGGTCCTGGATCTGGAAGACCATGACGAGCTTCCCGGGCAGCTACATGACGGCGTTCCCGGCCCTGTGGCACGTGATCGACGAACCGACCGGGCGGATCATCTGCGAACTGGACAACCCGATGGTCGACCCCGGCGACGCCACCATCATCAGTGCCACCAACATCTCGATCATCACCTACGCCGGCGACGGGATGTGGTCCCGCCAGGAGGACATCTACAACCCGCTGCGGTTCGTGTCCGCCTCGATGAAGTGGTGCCGCAAAGCCGCCGAGCTCGGCACGCTGAGCGACGAGGCAGCGCAATGGATGCAGCGGATGGAGAAGATGGGACGGCAGGCATGACGGCACTGGTCATCGGCGCCAACGGCTACCTGGGCTCGCACGTCACCCGCCAGCTCGTCGAGGCGGGCGAAGACGTCCGGGTGATGGTGCGGCCCGGCGCCAACACGATCGGCATCGACGATCTCGACGTCACCCGGTTTCTCGGCGACATCTGGGACAACGATGTGCTGCGCGAGGCGATGACCGGCGCCGACGTCATCTACTACTGCGTCGTCGACACCCGCGGCTGGCTGCGCGACCCGGCGCCGCTGTTCCGGACCAACGTCGAGGGCACCCGCAACGTGCTCGATGTCGCCGTCGAACCTGAAATCGCCGCTGGGTTACGATGTTTCGTCTTCACGAGCAGCTATGCCACGGTGGACCGGCGGCGTAACCGGCGGACGCGAGGAGCAAATCAGGCCCGGGTGTCCACCGAAGACGACGTCATCGGCCCGAACCAGATCAAACGCCTCACCCCGTACGTGCGGTCCCGTGTACAGGCCGAGAACCTGGTGCTGCAGTACGCCCGCGAGCGCGGACTGCCCGCGGTCGCGATGTGCGTATCCACCACCTACGGCGGCCGCGACTGGGGTCGCACCCCGCACGGCGCGATCATCGCGGGTGCCGCGTTCGGCAAGCTGCCGTTCGTGATGAGCGGCATCGAGCTGGAAGCCGTCGGCGTCAACGACGCCGCACGGGCGCTGATCCTGGCTGCGGAGAAGGGGCGCATCGGCGAGCGCTACCTCATCTCGGCGAAGATGATCAGCAACGCCGAGGTGGCCCGCATCGCCGCCGACGCCGCCGGTGTCGCGCCGCCGGCGAAAACCATCCCGTTGCCGCTCACCTACGCGCTGGCCACCATCGGCACGATCAAAGGCAGGCTCAAGGGCACCGAAGAGCAGATGTCGCTGGCATCGCTGCGGCTGATGCGTGCCGAGGCGCCTGTCGACCATGGCAAGGCTGAACGTGAACTCGGTTGGCGCCCAGGACCGGTCGAGGATTCCGTGCGGGAGGCGGCTCAGTTCTGGGTGGGTGTGCGCGCGGCCAGACGCGCCGCGAAGCAAGGCTGAACGCCACGCCGGTAGGCGTTAAAGGCTTGTGCTGCAACCGTATTACCGGGCTAGCCTGACGGGCATGACCGACAAGCTCAAGGTCGACCTGCGCGGCGCGCCGCAGACCATGCTCGCGACGTTCTACGCCAAGGCGCTCGACGCCGACCTGCCCAACTCGATCCTGCACGACACCTGGGCCAGGGACATCGTCGACCGCATCGATTACGACTGGAGTCGGACCACCATCACGGCGACGAAGTCGCCCGCGGTGACCACCCGCAGCGCACACTTCGACCGGTGGGCCCGGCAATTCCTGGCGACCCATCCCGAGGCGGTCGTGCTGCACCTGGGCTGCGGACTCGACAGCCGGTTCTTCCGGCTGGCTCCCGGCCCTGGTGTCGAGTGGTACGACATCGACTATCCCGACGTCGCGCGGTTGCGCACCCAGCTGTACCCGGCCGCCGAGCACTATCACGTCATCCCCGCATCTGTGACGGATCCCACATGGCTGCAGGACATTCCGGCCGGACGGCCCACGCTGATGATCGCCGAGGGCCTCACCATGTACCTCACCGAGCAGGACGGCATCGCCCTGCTGCGCAGAGTCGTGGACCACTTCGATTCCGGCGAGCTGCAATTCGACGCATTCAACCGGTGGGGCATCAAGGGTGATTGGACCAACGCCGTCGTGCGTCGAGCCGGAGCCCACCTGCACTGGGCCATCAACAAGCCCGAGGACATCCTCAAGGCTGTCCCTGGCACCCGGCTGCTGGCCTGGGCGTCACCGTTCGACGACGACTCGTTCGACCACGTGGTCTGGTACTACCGGTGGACCGTGAAAGCGATGGGGACGCTGCCCGCGTTGCGGTACATGGCCCAGTATCACCGCTACGCGTTCTGAGGCATTCACAACGAGAAAAGGGGCACCCCGTGCGGGATGCCCCTCCTGACTGCGTACCGTCAGCGGCCGCTGTGGCGCACCGTGTTGTCGACGCTGGGGACATTCACCTTCGGCTGGATCTGATCCAGCCAGCCCAGGTGATCGACACCGGTCGAGATGATCGTCGACGACGCTGCAGCGGGAACGGCGGCCTGCGTTTGGCCTGCCAAGCCCAGCAGGCCGGTGCCCAGTGCGCTTGCGGTGATGACGGCAATCCCGAACTTCTTCATCTCTGTCTCCCTCTTTACCTCCGGCTCCGGATGGTCCGTGCCGTTCTGACTGTCCAAACACAGTGGTCAGAGGGATAATTCCGCTGGCAGAAATTGACCGGCGAATGGCAGAAACAACTATGTTCACCTGGATTTCGGGGCCCGCGCGACGACAAGTCCTGGCAGAATCTGGCGATGCCCAACGCGATCTCCAATCCGGTGAACGGCCGCGTCTCCCACTGGTTCGACGAGCTGCCGGCCTACCGGCCCGCGATCGGCGGTGACCGTGACGCCGACGTGTGCATCGTCGGCGCCGGCTACACCGGGTTGTGGACGGCCTACTACCTGAAGCAGGCCGACCCCACCCTGCGGATCACGGTCCTGGAGGCGCGGTTCGCCGGATTCGGTGCGTCGGGCCGCAACGGCGGATGGCTCTCGGGCCTGGCCCCCGGCGACCGGCACAAACTGGCGAAAACCCATGGTCGCGAACAAGTCCTGGCATGGCAGCGGGCGCTCAACGATGCCGTCGACGAAGTCATCGCCGTCGCCGACCGGGAAGGCATCGACGCGGGCGCCGTCAAGGGCGGAAACCTGGAGATCGCCCGCAACCCGGCGCAGGCCGCCCGCCTGGCCCGTGCCGCTGCCGAGGAACGCCGGTGGGGCAACGACGTCACCGAACTGACCAAAGAACAAGCAGCACAACGTATCCGGATAGCAGGGCTGGCGTCGGCGTACCACACACCGCACTGTGCCCGGATTCAACCGGCCCGCCTGGCACGCGGTCTTGCCGACACGGTCGAACGGCTCGGCGTGATGATCTACGAACAGTCCCCGGTCACCGACATCGTCGCGGGAAAGGCCGTCACCGCAGGCGGAACCGTGCGTGCCCCCATTGTGCTGCGCGCCACCGAAGGATTCACGCCTGCGCTACCCGGGCTGCGCAGGAGATGGCTGCCGATGAACAGTTCGATGATCGCCACCGAGCCGATCCCTGCCGACCGATGGGACGAGATCGGTTGGGAGGAAAAAGAAACCGTCGGTGACGCCGCGCACGGATTCTTCTACGCGCAGCGCACCGTCGACAACCGCATCGCCATCGGCGGCCGCAGCGTGCCGTATCGCTATGCGTCGCGCACCGACAAGAACGGCCGGGTGCCGGGCAAGACCATCCGGCAGTTGACCGACTTGCTGCACTCGATCCTGCCGCAGGTCCGCGACATCCCGATCGCCCACGGCTGGTGCGGGGTGCTGGCCGTGCCGCGCGACTGGCAGGCCGGGTTGGCGCTCGATCGAACCACCGGATTGGGTTGGGCCGGTGGCTATGTCGGCCACGGTGTGACCGCGACCAACCTGGCCGGCCGCACCCTGGCCGATCTGGTGCTCGGCCACGACACCCCCAACACCGCGCTGCCGTGGGTCGGGCACCAGTCACGCACCTGGGAACCCGAACCGCTGCGCTGGCTCGGCGTGCGCGGCCTTTACATCGCCTACAAGCTGGCCGACCGGCATGAGGCCGGCGGCCGGGCGTCGACGTCGCCGATCGCGCGGGTCGCCGACGTCATCACCGGCAAACCGCACTGAGCGGTCACCGTTCGGCGCGTTCCTTGAGCCGCTCCAGCGTCCGCTTGATGTGCTCGGCGTTGGCGCCGTCCCGGTCCGAAACCCCGGTAGCCAGTCCGCCGACGACCTTGAACCACCCCGCGCGCCGGTCCCACGTGGACTCGGTGACGGTGCAGCCGGTATCGGTCGCGGCGATGTCATAGCGCCAGTGCGCCACCGGGAACACCAGCGACTTCACGTCGAACGCGAACGTCTTGCCGGGGTCGGCGGCGGTGACCGTGCAGGTGGTGGACCACGTGCGTGAGCCGTTGCGGTTCTGGCCGACGAACACCGAACCGGGCGTGGCCGAATCGCCCTTCTTCCACTGCATCTCCTGCGCCTCCTCGGCCAACGACGCCAGTGTCGGCAGGTCGGTGATGAGTGCGTACACCGTTGCGGGATCGGCGCCGATCGACACGGAAGCAGTCACCGAGGCCGGCGCGGAAGCTGTCATGGGCTCGATCGTAGTCAGCGGGTGCGATCGATCATCTGCATCTGCGCCTCGGTGTGATGGGCCCCGGCCGGTGGGGTCAGCCGGTCGAGCGTGGCCAGTTGCTCGGCAGTCAGGTGGACGGCATCGGCCGCGACGTTCTCTTCCAGTCGCGCAACACGTTTGGTGCCGGGGATCGGAACGATGTCGCTGCCCTGCGCGAGCAGCCAGGCCAACGCGACCTGGCCCGGGGTGGCGCCGGCCTGTTCGGCGATGGTGCGCACCTGGTCCGCGAGGGCCAGGTTCCGCTCGAAGTTCTCGGCACTGAACCGGGGGTTGTCGCGCCGGGTGTCGTCATCGGCCAGCTCGGCGATGGACCGGATCTGCCCGGTGAGAAAGCCACGGCCCAACGGGGAATAGGCCACGAAGCCGATGCCCAGTTCGCGCAGCGTCTGGAGGATGCCGTCCTCCGGGTCACGCGTGAACAGCGAGTACTCCGACTGCAGCGCGGTGATCGGGTGCACGGCGTGGGCCCGGCGGATGGCCGCCACGCCTACCTCGGACAGCCCGATGTGCCCGATCTTGCCCTCGGTGATCAGTTCGGCGAGGGTCCCGATGGTGTCCTCGATGGGCGTGCCGGGGTCGAGCCGGTGCTGGTAGTACAGGTCGATGTGGTCGGTGCCCAGCCGGCTCAGCGACCCCTCCACCGCCGTGCGGATGCTGGCCGGGCTGCTGTCGAGGCCGTCGCGGCCGGTATGCGAGATCATGCCGAACTTGGTCGCCAGCACCACCTTGTCGCGCCGCCCGGCCAGCGCCCGCCCGACCAGCTCTTCGTTGACGTACGGGCCGTACACCTCGGCGGTGTCGATCAGCGTGACGCCCAGGTCGATGGCGCGGTGGATGGTCCGGATGGACTCGTCGTCATCACGGTCGGTGCTGCCGTAGGCGAAAGACATGCCCATGGTGCCCAGGCCGATCCGCGCCACGTCGAGGTCGCCGAGTTTCGCGTGCTGCATGTGTTCGTTGCCTTTCCTCGATCACCGGGTTTCGGTGTCGAGTCAACGCGCCGCCCGCGCGTTCTGCCAGGTTCTGACGCAACCCGGCAACCGGGGAATTCGACGCCCGCCTGCCCGCGTTGTGATCTCTATGACAGACCGACCGGTGCTGCAACCGACGGCGGCACATCCCATCACCATCGAACCCACCGGGCGCCGCGTCACCGTCCGGATCAACGGCGAGGTGGTCGCCCAGACCGACACCGCGTTGACCCTGCAGGAGTCGACCTACCCCGCGGTCCAGTACATCCCGTTGGCCGACGTGGTGGCGCCGCTGACCCGCAGTGACACCACCACGTACTGCCCCTTCAAGGGCGAGGCCCATTACTTTCACGTCGCCGGCGTCGACGACGCGATCTGGACCTATGAAGAGGCCTATCCGGCGGTCGCCGAGATCACCGGACGGGTGGCTTTCTACACCGACAAGGCGGATGTCATCGTCGGTGCATAACCTGGTCGGGTGGCGACCGCCAGTGTGGTATTCGACGGCCCGGCGAGTCCTGGCCTGACCCTGGCACCGCTGCAACGCAGCGGGCGCGATCCGTGTTATCGCAGCGCGGCCGACGGCGCGATCTGGCGCACGAGCCTCATGCGCACCGGCCCGGTGACCGCGCGAATCGTCAAGACGGCGCCCGACACCGTCGAATGCGAAGCCTGGGGCGACGGCTCCGCCGAGTTCCTCGACGGGCTGCCCGAACTGCTCGGCGCGGCCGATGACGACAGCGACTTCGCCCCTGCCGAGCCGACCATCGCCGAGGCCTACCGGCGCACGCCCCATCTGCGGTTGGGCCGCACCGGGCGGGTGTTGGAGGCACTGATTCCGGCGATCATCGAACAGCGGGTCTCCGGCATGGATGCCTGGCGCGCGTGGCGTGCGCTCGTGAGCAGGTACGGCGCCCCGGCGCCCGGCCCCGCGCCCACCGGGATGCGGGTGCCGCCCAGTGCAGAGGTGTGGCGACGCATCCCGTCGTGGGAGTTTCACCGGGCCAACGTGGATCCGGGCCGGGCCCGCACCATCGTCGGTTGTGCCCAGCGGGCCGACGCGCTGGAGCGGCTCACGGCCGACCGGGCGGTGGCGGGCCTGCGCTCACTGCCCGGCGTGGGGGAGTGGACAGCCGCCGAGACCGTGCAACGCGTGTTCGGCGACGCCGATGCACTCTCGGTCGGGGACTACCACCTGGCCACGGTGGTGGGTTTGAGCCTGCTGGGTACCCCGATCGACGATGCCGCCATGGTCGAGTTGCTGGAACCGCTACGGCCGCACCGACACCGGGCCGTGCGATTGCTGTATGCCAGTGGGATGGCGGGCAATCCGCGGCGGGGCGCCCGGCAGGCGATACCGAATCTGCGTGCGCTCTAGGCCGATGGTTGACCTCAAGGACGGTTGAGGTGCCAGCCTGGGATGCATGCCTACCTGGATATGCACCGGCTGCGGTGTCGAACATCCACATTCCGATGCCCGCCCGCCGGAGAACAGCTGCGTGCTCACCTCAGAGGTGGTCTCGATCGAGGAGCGCGGTGACCTGCCGCCGCACGGAACCTGGACGACGCTGGAAGCCCTTGCCGCACAACCGCATCACACCGAATATGCCGATCACGGGCGCGGCGTGCACAGCCTGCGCCGGGTGCCGCGGTTCGCGATCGGACACCGGTCGTTCCTGGTGCAGACCGCAGGCGGCAATCTGTTGTGGGACGCGCCGAGCTATCTCGACGACGATGTGGTGGAACTGGTGCGCCGGCTCGGCGGTGTCGCGGCGATCGCGGCCAGCCACCCGCACATGTTCGGCGCGCAGCTGAGCTGGAGCAGGGCATTCGACCGGGTGCCGGTGTATGTGAATGCCCTTGACCAGGAATGGCTTCCGCAGCAGGATCTGCTGATCGAGCTGTGGCGCGACGAGGTCGAGCCGGTGCCCGGCGTGCGGCTGGTGCACGTCGGAGGACACATGCGGGGTAGTGCGGTGGCGGTGACCGCGGACGGCACGCTGCTGGCGGGGGACACCATCAGCGGCGGGTTGGCGCGCAACTGGGTGTCGTTTCAGCGCAGCTTTCCCAAGCACATCCCGTTGTCGGCGGCCGTGGTGCAGCGCATCGTGACGCGGCTCGACGCCTACGACTACGACCGGCTCTACACCCTCGGCGGCGACGAGATCGACAGTGCTGCCAAGGACGTGGTGCACCGGTCCGCCGAGACCCACATCCGCTGGGTCAGCGGGGAGTTCGACCACCTCACCTAGGCGGTTCCCGGGTACGCCGTGAGCCGGGCCAGCAGCGCCACTTCTCCGTCGGCGCCGACGGCTTTCGCGTCCGCCACGCCGCTGCTGCGTCCGACCCGCAAAGTCGTTGCCTCATACCGGGATTCGCCGCCGGCCAAGAACTGGCGCAGATAGTTGACCCGCAGCGACGCGGTCTGCAGGAGATGCTGCGCCCGGCCGTCGTTGACGGCAGCAGAAGCCACCAATTCCAGTGCGGTGGCCGATATCCCGCCGTGCACGATGCCGATCAGGTTGTTCAGCGCCGGGTCCTGCAGCTGCCGCAGCACCTTGGCGCCGCCGCCCTCGGCGACGTCGACCGCCAGGCGGGTGGCCAGCGTCGGTGGCACGTCGGCCGCGTCGGTGTCACCGCAGGCCGGCGGCCACTTCGCGAGATGTTCGGGCGCGCGGATGTGAAACGACCGCACGGTGGCGGTGGCCACCGGGACGCGGCCACACGTGAGTTCGCAGATGCTCATCGACGTCGTGCCTTTGGGGCCGAACGGCCGTGCCGACGCCATCACCGGCTCCCCGGCCGCACCCGCGATGACAGTTGTCGCAGTGCCGGTGAATTCGATGGTCAACTCGCTGGTGACCGTCCATTCATCGGGATTGCGGCGCAGGTGGTTGGCCAGGCCGCCGATGTGGTCGACCAGCATGGCCAGCGGGCCGACGGTGGGCGCCCCGGTCAGCGGGTTCACCAGCCCCGCGAGCGGGATCGAGGCCACGCAGCGGTCGAGGCCTTCTTCCAGCGTTTCGATCTGGAAGCGGCCCAACGGGGTATTCGGCGGATATCGCATTGCGATCAACAGTTACGCCGACGTCCGTGGCCATATACCCCCTGGGGGTATATGGTGTGGGTATGGACATGACGGGCATGGATATGACCGATCACGCACAGCACGGCCAATCCGGGCATGAGGGACACGGCGGCCACGGCGATCACGTCGCCCAGTTCCGCAGCCTGTTCTGGATCATGCTCGCCCTGGCGGTACCGACCGTGGTGCTGTCGCCGATGTTCGCGATGCTGCTGGGCTACTCGACTCCGGACGTGCCCGGCGTCGGCTGGGTGTCGCCGGTACTCGGCACCGTGATGTACCTGTGGGGCGGGCGACCGTTTCTCACCGGCGCAGTCAGCGAGATCCGTTCCCGCGCGCCGGGGATGATGCTGCTCATCGGCCTGGCCATCACCGTCGCGTTCGTCGCCTCGTGGGGAGCCAGCCTCGGGTTGGTACACCACCAGCTGGACTTCTGGTGGGAGCTGGCGCTGCTGATCGTCATCATGCTGCTCGGGCACTGGATCGAGATGCGATCGCTGGCCCAGACCACGTCCGCACTGGATTCACTGGCCGCCTTGCTGCCCGACGAAGCCGAACGCGTCGAGGGTGATCCCGAGCGCGTCGTCACGGTCACCCCGGATGAGTTGCGGGTGGGCGACGTGGTGCTGGTCCGGCCCGGTGGCAGCGTGCCCGTCGACGGCCGCATCGTCGACGGCGCGGCCGACATGGACGAATCCATGGTGACCGGCGAATCGCGTCCGGTACGCCGCAGTGTGGGAGACGACGTCATCGCCGGCACGGTGGCCACCGACTCGGGGTTGCGGATCAGCGTGACGGCAGTCGGCGACGACACCGCGCTGGCCGGTATTCAGCGACTTGTCGACGACGCGATGAACTCGTCCTCGCGGGCCCAGCGGCTGGCCGACCGGGCCGCGGGATGGTTGTTCTGGTTCGCGCTGGGGGCGGCGGTACTGACCGCGACCGTCTGGACCCTGCTGGGCCAACCCGACCAGGCCGTGGTGCGCACCATCACCGTGCTGGTCATCGCCTGCCCGCACGCTCTGGGCCTGGCGATCCCGCTGGTGGTGGCCATCGCCACCGAACGTGCGGCGCGCGGCGGGGTGTTGGTGAAGGACCGGCTGGCCCTGGAGACGATGCGCACGGTCGGCGCGGTGCTTTTCGACAAGACCGGAACCCTGACGCGCGGCGAACCCGCGGTGACGGCGGTGGTGGCCTCGGGACTGACCGAGAACGAACTGCTGACGCTGGCCGCGGCGGCCGAATCTGGCTCCGAACACCCGCTGGCCAGGGCGATCGCCCAGGCTGCGCAGCGTCGTGAGCTGTCGCTGCCCGCGGCGACCGCATTCAGTTCATCGCCCGCGGTCGGGGTCAGCGCGACGGTCGACGGTCGGCACGTGCAGGTCGGCGGCCCGCGGCTGCTGGAGCAGGAGGGCCTCGATGACGCCGCACTGGAACAGACCGCTCGCTGGCACGGCGCCACCGTGCTGCACGTACTGGTCGACGGAAACGTGGTCGGCGCGCTGGGGCTGGCCGACGAGGTGCGTCCGGAATCGCGCCAGACCGTCGATGCCTTGCGGGAGCAGGGCATAACCGTCGTGATGATCACCGGTGACGCCGAATCGGTGGCCGCCGCGGTCGCGACCGATCTCGGTATCGATCGCGTGTACGCCGGGGTGCGGCCACAGGACAAGGCGGCCAAGGTGGCCGAACTGCAGCACGAGGGCCGCCCGGTCGCGATGGTCGGCGACGGCGTCAACGATGCGCCGGCGCTGGCCCAGGCCGATGTCGGAATCGCGATCGGCGCGGGCACCGACGTGGCGATCGCATCGGCCGGCGTGATCCTGGCGAGCTCCGACCCGCGGTCGGTGCTGTCGGTGATCGAACTGTCCCGCCAGTCGTACCGAAAGATGCGGCAAAACCTCTGGTGGGCAGCGGGTTACAACCTGATAGCGGTTCCGTTGGCGGCCGGCGTGCTGGCCGGGATCGGTTTCGTGATGCCGATGTCGGTCGGGGCGGTCCTGATGTCGGTGTCGACGGTGGTGGTCGCACTCAACGCACAGCTGCTGCGTAAGCTCGATCTGCGGCCCGAAACCGCGGTCAAAACGTCGCGCGAGCAAACTCTAAGAATCTGACTAGGCTTTCCTGCAAACTGAATCTCGCCATATAACGGCTGTATAACGCCTGCGTTAAGTCTGTGTAGCAAATGAAGGTGAGCCGTGGTCGACCACGGATGTGCGTGGCGTGCCATTCACAGCCGTTTGACAGGTACGTGAAATAGCAAGGCGCGCAACGTATTTCAGAAGTGCCGTAAGGTGGCGGCAAGACCGGAATTGGCGGGGCGGGCTACCTGGTTAGGCTTAGCTAAGTTGGCATGTCGCACGGTGTTTGCCCTATTGTTTTGTCACTTATGGCGTGTTGGACATAGCCGTCGTTCAGTGGTGCACGAACGGCCTCCCTCGCCGAGTGGCTAACGCCAGCTCGTAAGAGAGCGTGGTTGGAGGGCTAGGTGATAATGGCTCCAAAGCAAATCGGGTTGTACAACTCGGCGTACGAACACGGCTCCTGCGGCGTCGCGATGATCGCGGACATGCACGGCCGTCGTACTCGCGACATCGTCGACAAAGCGATCACCGCGCTGCTGAATCTTGAGCACCGCGGTGCCGCGGGCGCGGAGCCCAACACCGGCGACGGCGCGGGCATCCTGCTGCAGGTGCCCGACGAGTTCCTACGCGCGGTCTGCAAGGAGCAGGAAGGCTTCGAACTTCCGCCCGAGGGCAGCTACGCGACGGGCATCGCCTTCCTGCCGCAGTCCTCGCGCGACGCCAAGCTCGCGTGCGAGGCGGTCGGGAAGATCGTCGAGGCCGAGGGTCTGCAACTGCTGGGTTGGCGCGACGTCCCGCACGACGATTCCTCGCTGGGCGCACTGGCCCGCGACGCCATGCCGACACTGCGTCAGGTCTTCATCGGCGGCGCCGAAGGCATGGAGCTGGAGCGCCGCGCCTACGTCATCCGCAAGCGCGCCGAACACGAACTCGGCACCAAGGGACCCGGCCAGGACGGCCCGGGGCGCGAGACCGTGTACTTCCCCAGCCTTTCGGGCAAGACGATCGTCTACAAGGGCATGCTGACCACGCCGCAGCTGCGCGCGTTCTACCTCGACCTCCAGGATCAGCGGCTGAAGAGCGCGCTGGGCATCGTGCACTCGCGGTTCTCCACCAACACGTTCCCGTCGTGGCCGCTGGCGCACCCCTTCCGCCGCGTCGCGCACAACGGTGAGATCAACACCGTCACCGGCAACGAGAACTGGATGCGGGCCCGTGAGGCGCTCATCCACACCGACGTGTTCGGGTACCACAACGACCTGAACAAGATCTTCCCCGTGTGTACGCCGGGCGCGTCGGACACCGCCCGGTTCGACGAGGTCCTCGAGCTGCTGCACCTGGGCGGGCGCCCCCTGCACCACGCGGTGCTGATGATGATTCCCGAAGCCTGGGAGCGCAACACCGAGATGGACCCGGCCCGCCGGGCGTTCTACCAGTACCACGGCTCGCTCATGGAGCCGTGGGACGGACCGGCCTCGGTGTGCTTCACCGACGGCACCATCGTGGGCGCCGTGCTCGACCGCAACGGCCTGCGCCCGTCGCGGATCTGGGTGACCGAAGACGGCCTGGTCGTCATGGCATCCGAGGCAGGCGTGCTGGACCTGGACCCCTCGACCGTCGTGCAGAAGATGCGTCTGCAGCCCGGCCGCATGTTCCTGGTGGACACCGCGCAGGGCCGCATCGTCTCCGACGAAGAGGTCAAGGCCGAGCTGGCCGCCGAGCACCCCTACCAGGACTGGTTGGACGCAGGCCTCTTCCACATCGATGAACTGCCCCAGGGCAAGTACGTCAAGATGCCGCACCATCGGGTGGTGCTGCGCCAGCAGGCCTTCGGCTACACCTATGAAGAGCTCAACCTGCTGATCGCCCCCATGGCCCGCACCGGCGCCGAGGCGCTGGGCTCGATGGGCACCGACACGCCCATCGCCGTGCTGTCGGAGCGGCCGCGGATGCTGTTCGACTACTTCCAGCAGCTCTTCGCGCAGGTGACCAACCCGCCGCTGGACGCGATCCGCGAAGAGGTGGTCACCAGCCTGCAGGGTGTCATCGGACCCGAAGGCGACCTGCTCAACCCCGACGAGAACTCGTGTCGCCAGATCGTGCTGCCGCAGCCGATCCTGCGCAACGCCGAGCTGTCCAAGCTCATCGACGTCGACCCCGACCACGAGATCCGCGGCCGCAAGCACGGCATGCGGGCCGCGGTCGTGAGCTGCCTGTATCCGGTCGCCGACGGTGGCTCCGGCCTGCGTCGGGCCCTGGAGGACGTGCGCACCAAGGTGTCACAGGCCATCCGCAACGGGGCCCGCATCATCGTGCTCTCCGACCGCGAATCCAACGAATGGCTCGCGCCGATCCCGTCGCTGCTGTCCGTCGCCGCCGTGCACCATCACCTGGTCCGGGAACGCACCCGCACCCAGGTCGGCCTCGTCGTGGAATCCGGCGACGCCCGCGAGGTGCACCACATGGCCATGCTGTGCGGATTCGGCGCGGCTGCGATCAACCCGTACATGGCCTTCGAGTCCATCGAGGACATGATCGACCGCGGCGTCATCACCGGGCTGACCAGTGACCAGGCCAAGGCGAACTACGTGAAGGCCGCAGGCAAGGGTGTGCTGAAGGTGATGTCCAAGATGGGCATCTCCACCCTGGCCTCATACACCGGTGCCCAGCTGTTCCAGGCCATCGGCATCAGCCAGCGGGTGCTCGACGAGTACTTCACCGGATTGCACTGCCCCACGGGCGGTATCGATCTCGACGACATCGCCGCGGACGTGGCGGCCCGGCACGAGCTGGCGTACCTCGACCGTCCCGACGAGTGGGCGCACCGCGAGCTCGAGGTCGGCGGCGAATACCAGTGGCGGCGCGAGGGTGAATACCACCTGTTCAACCCAGACACGGTGTTCAAGCTGCAGCACTCCACCCGCACCGGGCAGTACTCGGTGTTCAAGGAGTACACCCAGCTGGTCGACGACCAGAGCGAGCGGATGGCCTCGCTGCGCGGTCTGCTGAAGTTCAAAGAAGGTGTGCGGGAGCCGATTTCGATCGACGAGGTCGAGCCGGCCAGCGAGATCGTCAAGCGGTTCTCCACCGGTGCGATGAGCTACGGCTCGATCTCGGCCGAGGCCCACGAGACGCTCGCCATCGCGATGAACCGCCTTGGCGGCCGGTCCAACTCGGGTGAGGGCGGCGAGAGCGTCGACCGCTTCGACCCTGAGGCCAACGGCGACTGGCGGCGCAGTGCCATCAAGCAGGTGGCCTCGGCCCGATTCGGTGTCACCAGCCACTACCTGACCAACTGCACCGACATCCAGATCAAGATGGCCCAGGGCGCCAAGCCCGGTGAGGGCGGACAGCTTCCGGGGCACAAGGTGTACCCGTGGGTGGCCGAGGTTCGGCATTCGACGCCGGGCGTCGGGCTGATCTCGCCGCCGCCGCACCACGACATCTACTCGATCGAGGATCTGGCGCAACTGATCCACGACCTGAAGAACGCCAACCCGGCCGCCCGTATCCATGTCAAGCTGGTCAGTGAGAACGGCGTCGGAACCGTGGCCGCCGGGGTCTCCAAGGCCCACGCCGACGTGGTGCTCATCTCCGGGCACGACGGCGGTACCGGTGCCACCCCGCTGACCTCGCAGAAGCACGCCGGCGCCCCGTGGGAGCTTGGCCTGGCCGAGACGCAGCAGACGTTGCTGCTCAACGGGCTTCGCGACCGGATCGTCGTGCAGGTGGACGGTCAGCTCAAGACGGGCCGCGACGTGGTGGTCGCCGCACTGCTCGGTGCCGAGGAATTCGGTTTCGCCACCGCACCGCTGGTGGTCTCGGGCTGCATCATGATGCGGGTCTGCCACCTCGACACCTGCCCGGTGGGCGTGGCGACGCAGAACCCGGTGCTGCGCGAGCGGTTCAACGGCAAGCCCGAGTTCGTCGAGAACTTCTTCATGTTCATCGCCGAGGAAGTTCGGGAACTCATGGCGCAGTTGGGCTTCCGCACCGTCAACGAGATGGTCGGCCAGGTCGGCGCGCTGGACACCAGCCGGGCCGCCGAGCACTGGAAGGCCTACAAGCTCGACCTCGCGCCGGTGCTGCACGAGCCGGAATCGGCCTTCATGAACCAGGACCTGTACTGCAGCTCGCGCCAGGACCACGGCCTGGACAAGGCGCTGGATCAGCAGCTCATCGTGCAGAGCCGTGAGGCGCTGGACAGCGGCGCGAAGGTCCGGTTCTCCACCAAGATCACCAACGTCAACCGCACCGTGGGCACCATGCTGGGCCATGAAGTGACCAAAGTGTATGGCGGGCAGGGGCTTCCGGACGGAACCATCGACATCACGTTCGACGGTTCGGCCGGCAACAGCTTCGGTGCGTTCGTGCCCAAGGGCATCACGCTGCGGGTGTACGGCGACGCCAACGACTACGTCGGCAAGGGCCTGTCCGGTGGCCGGATCGTGGTGCGGCCCTCGGAGAACGCCCCGGCGGATTACATCGCCGAGAGCAACATCATCGGCGGCAACGTGATCCTGTTCGGCGCCACCAGCGGCCAGGCCTTCCTGCGCGGTGTGGTGGGCGAGCGGTTCGCGGTGCGCAACTCGGGTGCACACGCCGTCGTCGAGGGCGTGGGTGACCACGGCTGCGAGTACATGACCGGCGGCAAGGTGGTCATCCTCGGTGCCACCGGACGCAACTTCGCTGCCGGCATGTCCGGTGGCGTGGCCTATGTGTACGACCCGGCGGGCGCGCTGCCGGGGAACGTGAATGCAGAGATGGTCGATCTCGACGCTCTGGACGACGCTGACCGCGAATGGCTGCACGGCATCATCACCGCGCACGTCGACGCGACGGATTCGGCCGTGGGGCAACGGATCCTGGCCGATTGGGATGGCGAGATGAAGAACTTCGTTAAGGTTATGCCGCGGGATTACAAGCGGGTGCTTACGGCGATCGCCGAGGCCGAAGCCGCCGGTTCCGACGTCAACGATGCGATCATGGCGGCGGCCCGTGGCTGATCCGAGCGGCTTCCTCAAGCACACCAAACGCGAACTGCCGACCCGGCGGCCGGTGCCGCTGCGCCTACAGGACTGGAAAGAGGTCTACGAGGACTTCTCCCACGAAACCCTGCAGGTCCAGGCCTCCCGGTGCATGGACTGCGGTATCCCCTTCTGCCACAACGGGTGTCCGCTGGGGAACCTGATTCCCGAGTGGAACGACCTGGTGTTCCGCGACCGCTGGCGCGACGCCATCGAGCGGTTGCACGCGACCAACAACTTCCCGGAGTTCACCGGTCGGCTCTGCCCGGCGCCCTGCGAGGCGTCGTGCGTGCTGGGGATCAACCAGGATCCGGTGACCATCAAGCAGGTCGAGGTCGAGATCATCGACAACGCCTTCGAGCAGGGCTGGGTCAAGCCGCTGCCGCCGGATGTGTTGACCGGCAAGAAGGTTGCCGTCGTCGGATCCGGCCCCGCAGGGCTGGCCGCGGCGCAGCAGCTGACCCGTGCCGGGCATGACGTGACGGTGTTCGAGCGCGCCGACCGCATCGGCGGGCTGCTGCGCTACGGCATCCCCGAGTTCAAGATGGAGAAGCGCCACATCGACCGCCGTCTGGAACAGATGGAGGCCGAAGGCACGAAGTTCCGCACGGGCGTCAACGTCGGCGTGGACCTCACCGTCGAGCAGCTGCGCGAGGACTTCGATGCAGTGGTGCTCGCGGGCGGTGCGACGGCGTGGCGCGACCTGCCGATCCCGGGCCGCGAGCTCGACGGCATCCACCAGGCCATGGAGTACCTGCCGTGGGCCAACCGCGTGCAAAACGGTGACGATGTGCTGGGTCCCGACGGGGAACCGCCCATCACGGCCAAGGGCAAGAAGGTCGTCATCATCGGCGGCGGCGACACCGGCGCGGACTGCCTGGGCACCGCCCACCGGCAGGGCGCGGCCAGCATCCACCAGTTCGAGATCATGCCGCGGCCGCCGGAGTCCCGCGCTGATTCGACCCCTTGGCCGACCTATCCGTTGATGTTCCGGGTGTCCTCGGCGCACGAAGAGGGTGGCGAGCGGGTCTTCTCGGTGAACACCGAGCAGTTCGTCGGCGCCGACGGGCGGGTCACCTCGCTCAAGGTGCACGAGGTCGTCATGACCGCGGGCAAGTTCGAGAAGGTCGACGGCTCCGACTTCGAGCTGGATGCCGACATCGTGTTCCTCGCAATGGGCTTCGTCGGTCCCGAGCGTGAGGGCCTGCTGACCGAGCTGGGCGTGGAGCTGACCGACCGCGGAAACGTCGCACGCGACAAGAACTTCCAGACCACCGAGCCGGGCGTGTTCGTCGCAGGCGACATGGGGCGCGGACAGTCTCTGATCGTGTGGGCGATCGCCGAGGGCCGCGCAGCCGCAGCCGGCGTCGACAGTTACCTGATGGGCCACAGCGCGCTACCGGTGCCGATCAAGCCGACCGCCGCGCCGCAGCGGTAGTCAGCCCGGTGGGCGGGGGGATGGTACTGCGCCGTCGTGTTGTCTGCGGCGCAGTCATCATGGCCGTGCTGGCGTTGGTGGTGCACAACCACCTGGTGCCGTTCCAGACACAGTTCTTCGGGTTGACCGAGAACAACTACGATCTGGACACCTACCGGGCGGCTGTGCACCAGGTGTGGGACGGCCGAGGTCTGTACGACACGCCTGCGCTGCGCGGGGCGTGGTTCGTCTACCCGCCCTTCGCGACCCTGGCCCTCGCGCCATTCGCCTGGCTCGGATTCGATGTCGCGAAGTACGCCCTCCTGGCGCTGTCGATCGGCGTGCTGGCGCTCATCGCATGGCGCATCATGCGCCTGGCCGGTTTTCGCGCGGATGCCCGGTTGGCCGTGGTGAGCGGTGCGCTCGCGGTGATCGTCATCGACCTCGAGCCCGTGCAGGCGACGCTGTGGTGGGGGCAGATCAACGTCCTGCTCATGGCGCTGGTGCTGCTCGATCTGTTACGTCCCGTCGAATCCCGCTGGCGCGGGATAGGTTTGGGTATCGCCGCGGGTATCAAGCTGACCCCGCTCGTGTTCCTGCCGTACCTGCTGCTCACCCGGCAATGGCGGGCATCAGCTACTGCCACACTGACATTCGGTGCCACCGCGCTGATCACCTGGCCGCTGCTGCCGCGCGACAGCACCTGGTTCTGGACTCACCTCGGCGATACCAGCCACATCAGCCGTCTCGATCATCTGGCGAACCAGTCGATCAACGGATTTCTCGCCCGGTACTTCGCCCCGCATCCCCGCCCGGAGTGGCTGTGGATTGCCGTGAGCCTGCTGGTGGTTGCCGTCGGTCTGGCGGTCGCGACGTGGGCTCAGCGGCGCGGAGAGCCGGCGCTGGCCGTGGTGCTTGTCGGTTTGATGGGCTGCGCGGTGTCGCCGTTCAGTTGGGCCGCGCACTGGGTGTGGTTCGCACCGGCATTCTTCTGGCTCGTGGCGAAAGCGGGCACGACACGAGGGCACTGGGCCCGAGGGTGGGCCTACCGGGCCGCCGTGCTGGTGGCGATGACGTTCATGTGGACGCTGCACCGTCCGGGACGCAACCACACCACCATGTACTTCAGCGGCGTGTACTGGAATTTCATCGACCTACGCGCGTTTTGGGTCGGCCAGCTCGCGAGCGGCTGGTATCCACTGGTGTTCCTGTGCTTCATGGTCGGTGCGGCGAGCTGGTTGCGGCTGAGCGCGCGTGACGAGATCGCCATGGCGACAGCGGATCTCGAGGACTACCCGCCGGAGTTTCTCGATGAGCGGCTGGGCGGTACGCCCGAAGCCGTCCCGGATCGAGAGGTCCGCGCCGGCGCCCAGTAGCGCCGTGACGATAGCGGCAAAGACGCGTTCTCCATCAGGGCGATTACTGGTGTCTATCGTTGACGCATGGAGCTGCGCCACGTGCGTTATCTGCTTGCCGTCGCCGAGCACGGAAACTTCACGCGCGCCGCCGAGACCCTGCACATATCGCAGCCGACGCTGTCGCAGCAGATCCGCCAACTTGAGCGGACTCTCGGGGTACAGCTGCTGGACCGCTCCGGGCGCGCGGTCCGCCTCACCGATGCCGGCGAGGCGTTCGCCGACCACGCCCGCAGCGCGTTGCGGGATCTCGATGCCGGTGAGCGCGCCGTGCACGACGTCCGGGATCTGTCCCGGGGCCATCTGCGCATCGCGATGACGCCCAGCCTCACCGCCTACCTGATCGGGCCCCTGGTGCACCGGTACCGCACCGCATACCCGGGGATCACGCTGACGATCACCGAGACCACTCAGGACCGCATCGAGGCCGATCTGCTGGCCGACCGTCTTGACCTGGGGCTGGCCTTCAGTGGCAGCCATGCGGCCGGCATCGACAATTCGCCGTTGTTCATCGAATACCTCGGCCTGGTGGTCGGATCGTCGCACCCTCTCGCCGCCGAATCCGGCTCGGTCACGGTGAGCCGGCTGGCGGCTCAGCCACTCGCATTGCTCAGCCGCGACTTCGCCACCCGCACGCACATCGATGCCCATTTCGCCGCGTGCGAGGTGGCCCCGCAGATCGCGATCGAAGCCAACTCGATCAGCGCGCTGGTCGAAGTGGTGCGCCGCGGGTCCATCGCGACCGTCTTGCCGGACGCGATCACTCGGGCCCATCCTGACCTGCACGCCGTGGCACTGTATCCCGAACTACCCACGCGAACTGTCGAGATGCTCCGGCGTGGGGCCGCCTATCACTCGGCGGCCGCGCACGCGTTCGCGGCGATGGCCAGGGCCGAGGTTCAACCGGGCTGACTCAACTATTGGCTGAATCGATCGTGCTGATGGATTTCACGTATTGGACGCTATGTAGGTCGGTCGCGCACGCTCGACGGGTCACTACAACCCGAAAGCGCGAGGACGTCACATGGTGCACGCACAATTCGATCCCACAGCCCGCGAGATCCTGGCGGCCGAAGCCGTCGCTGCCAAGACCGCCAAAGATCTGACCTGGCAGCAGATTGCCGACGCGGCCGGGTTCTCGGTCGCCTTCGTCACCGCCGCAGTGCTCGGCCAGCACGCGCTGCCGCAGGAGGCTGCGGTGGCCGTCGCCGATCTCCTCGGATTGGACAGCAGCGCCGCCCAACTGTTGCAGACCATTCCGACCCGCGGATCGATTCCCGGAGGCATTCCCACCGATCCGACCATCTACCGCTTCTACGAGATGCTGCAGGTGTACGGCACCACTCTGAAGGCGCTCGTCCACGAACAGTTCGGCGACGGCATCATCAGCGCCATCAACTTCCGCCTCGACGTGCAGAAGGTCGCCGACCCCGAAGGCGGGGAGCGCGCGGTGATCACGCTCGACGGGAAGTACCTGCCGACCAAGCCGTTCTGACCGCCGGGGCCGGTCGTCGCGCCCCGTGCTGACGGGGCGTTGACGGAGTTTTCTTAATCTTTGCCCGCTTTGTTATGTCATCGTGATGTTGGGGTGAGATCGCTCCGACAACGTGATGCAGGCCACGCGGAGTGCGTTATTTGACGCCACAACTATCACACCAGTATCACCAGAAACATCGGCTTTTTGTGCGGCGTGGCTCGCACTGTTTGCCAATGAACGGGTATCTAATGACTTCATGAGAGAGCTGCGGTAACGTAGAGCTACGGGTACAGCTATCAAGACGTCGCAGGAGTGATCACCGTGTACAACATCCCGCTTAGCCGGTCGCGGATGGGTCGAATCGCCTGGTCATGGTTCCGCCACCCCGTGAAGAGCCGTGAATTTCCGGCTAAGAACGAACGCCTGGTGACCCCCGACGAGCTACTTCGCTTCGGAGTCTAGGCCGTCCACGCGCCGCTGTGCCGCGGGTTGTCGCGGCCCACTGGCCGCATTTGCTTCGCTGAATCTGTCAGTGTCTGACCTGTTATAACGAGTTCCATCGGCGTTGCCCAGCAAAAGTGCTCGGAAACCACCGGCGCCCGGCGCGCTGGTCGCGCGGCCGGGCGCCGTCGTCGTGAAGCGGTGCGTCAAGCGGTGAGCTGACCCGAATCCCGGATCGCCTCGGCGAGCGGTTCGAGCACCGCGCTGTCGAGCGGCGGCGGCAGGTAGACGATCGCCAGGTCTAGTCCCTCGGCGCCGAGTGCGGCCGCCTCGTCGACCACCTTGGCGTAGTCGCGGTCTTCGCCCAGCCGGACGTGGGCCGACAGCGTGATCGCTTTCGGATCGCGACCGAGATCGGCGCAGTGCGCGGCCAACACGTCACGCTTGCGCGCGAACTCCTCCGGCGGACCGCCGACGAAGTTCCAGTGGTCGGCGTACTTCGCGGTGATCCGCAACGTGCGCTTCTCGCCGCTGCCACCGATACAGATCGGCGGATGCGGCTGCTGCGGACCCTTCGGCTCGTTGCGGGCATCTTTGAGCTGGTAGTAGGAGCCGTCGAACGTCGTCGTCTCCTGGGTCAGCAGGCCGGTGATCACCTGACAAGCTTCCTCGAACCGGTCGAAGCGCTCCTTGATGCTGCCCAGTTCGATGCCGTACGCACCGGACTCTTCCTCGTTCCAGCCTGCGCCGATGCCGAGCTCGAGGCGTCCGTTGGAAATGATGTCGAGCGCGGCGGCCATGTTGGCCAGGACCGCGGGATGGCGGTAGTGGATGCCGGTGACGAGCACACCGACGCGCAACCGTTCGGTCGCCTGCGCCAGCGCCGTCAGCGTGGTCCAGCCCTCCAGGCACGGACCCGCGGAGTCGGAGAAGATCGGATAGAAGTGATCGAAGGTCCAGCCGGACTCGTAGACGTCGATCGCATCGGCCGCACGCCAGACGGTGAGCATGTCGGCCCAGGTTGTGTTCTGCGGGGAAGTTTTGAAGGCGAATCGCACGCCCATGCCAACTTTGGCTTCGCACAGATTCATTCCCCCGGAAACCTGTGAATTGATTGCGCATCTCGCCGCGAAGTCCTCGCCCCGCTGGGTAGTGTCGCGGGTGCGTTAAATGCGCCCAACAAACCGGGAGTGAAACCATGAGCGAGTATGCAGTCACCAACCCGGCGACCGCGGAGGTCGTCGCCACTTATCCGACTGCAACCCAAGCCGAGATCGAAGCCGCGATCGACGCGGCAGCCAAGACCTCTCGCACCTGGTCGCGGACCAGCACGGTAGCCGAACGGGCAGCCCTTCTCGGGAAGGTCGCCAAGCTGCACGAAGAGCGTCGCGAACAATTGGCGACGGTCATCAACCGCGAGATGGGCAAGCCCATGGACCAATCCCTGGGCGAGGTCGACTTCTGCGCCGCGATCTACCAGTACTACGCCGACAATGCCGAGAAGTTCCTCGCCGACGAGGAGATCACGCTGCTCGACGGCGAAGGCAGCGCGGTGGTCAAGCGCGGGCCCGTCGGCGTGCTGCTCGGCATCATGCCGTGGAACTACCCGTACTACCAGGTGGCGCGGTTCGCCGGCCCAAACCTGGTGGTGGGCAACACCATTCTGCTCAAGCATGCACCGCAGTGCCCCGAGTCGGCCGAACTGCTGCAGCTGATCTTCCTGGAAGCCGGCTTCCCGCAGGGTGCCTACATCGACATCCGGGCCACCAATGACCAGGTCGCCGAGATCATCGCCGACCCGCGAGTGGCAGCGGTGTCGCTGACGGGCTCCGAGCGTGCCGGCGCCGCGGTCGCCGAGATCGCCGGGCGCCACCTCAAGAAGTGCGTCCTGGAGCTCGGCGGTTCCGACCCGTTCGTGGTGCTCTCGACCGACGATCTCGACGCGACGGTCGAAGCCGCCGTGGCCGGCCGGATGGAGAACACCGGACAGGCCTGTAACGCGGCCAAGCGGTTCATCGTCGCCGAGGGCATCTACGACGACTTCCTGACGAAGTTCACCGAAAAGATCCTCGCCGCAGCCGACGGTGTCGCCCCGTTGTCCTCACTGCGGGCGGCAGAGACGCTGGAACAGCAGGTCAAAACCGCGGTCGCGGGCGGTGCGAAGCTGACTTCGGCAGGTGAGCGCAATGGCGCGTTCTTCCCGCCCGGTGTGCTCACCGGGGTCACCGAGGACAACCCGATCTACGGCCAGGAGCTGTTCGGCCCGGTGGCTGTGGTGTACAAGGTCGGTTCGGAGGACGAGGCGGTGGCTGTCGCCAACGACACCCCGTTCGGCCTGGGCTCCTACGTCTTCACCACCGATGCGGACCAAGCCAAGCGCGTCGCCGACCGGATCGATGCCGGCATGGTGTTCGTCAACGCCGTCGGCGCCGAAGGTGTCGAGCTGCCGTTCGGCGGGATCAAGCGTTCCGGGTACGGGCGCGAGCTTGGCAAGTACGGCATCGACGAGTTCGTGAACAAGAAGCTGATCCGCACCGTCTAGCGGACGGATCCGCTTGCGGGAACTGCTCAATGCGGGCGATGCGCGACATGCGTGCGCGCGTGGTCGATCGCGTCGTCGAGCGAATCGAGCAAGTGGTTCTCGTGTCGGAGCGACTCGAACACGCCGACGTTGGCGAGCAACTCGGCGTGTTCGGGCCGGACTCCCTTAATGATCACCGTGACACCGCGGGCCTCCAGTTCGGTGGCGATCTCCGCGAGCGTGTGCGCGCCCGTGGCGTCGAGCATGCCCAGTTGCGACATCCGGATGATGACGACGGATGTGTGCGGGTGCTCGCCGTCGACGATCGCCTGCGAAATGCGCTCGGCCGCACCGAAGAACATCGCGCCGTCGAGGCGTAGCAGCGCGATCTCGTCATCGCCGGGCAGCGCTGGGCCGGGCAGCTCTTCGCGAACCACGCTGCTGCGCCGCGCGATCGACCGCAACGCGAAGAACGCCGCAACCACAATCCCGATCTCGACGGCCTCGATCAGATCGAAACACACCGTCACCACGGCCGTCAGCACGAAGGTCAGGGCGTCGGATCGGGTGGAGCGCAGGATCTTTCGAACCGTCGCAGCCGAGATCATCCGGAACGACGTCACCATCAGCACCCCGGCCAGTGCGGCGAGCGGGATGGTCGACACCGGCCCGGTCGCCAGGTAGACCACCGCGAGCAGAACCAGGGAGTGCACGATCGCCGCGACCCGCGTCCTGGCGCCGGACCGCACGTTGACCGCGGTGCGGGCGATCGCACCGGTCGCGGGCATCCCGCCGAACACACCGGAGGCCACCGAGGCCAGCCCCTGGCCCACCAGTTCCCGGTCGGGGGCGTACGGTCCGGTCGGCGACATGGTTGCCGCGACCCGAGCCGAGAGCAGCGATTCGATGGCCGCCAGGGCGGCGATGGCCAGCGCGGCACCGAGCAGCGTGCGCATCGCCCCGAGATCGGCGTGCGGCAGCACCGGCGCGGGCAGATGGGACGGCAACTCGCCGATGGCCGCGACCGGGATGTGCAGCACGCTCACCAGCACCGTGGCAACGATCACCGCGGTCAGCGATTCGGGGATGGCCCGGTGCAACCGGGGGAGCGTGACCATCAGGAGCGCCACCACGGTGACCACACCGAGCGTTTTCGCCGCCGCCGTCCAGTCGGCCTGGGCCACCACGGTGATCGCGGCGGGCAGCGTGCGTTCACCGGCAGGGGGCTGCTGCGCGAACGCCGCGGGGACCTGTTGCAGAAAGATGATGGTGGCGATGCCGAGCGTAAAGCCCTCGATCACCGGCCACGGGATGAACGTCACGGCCCGGCCCAGTCCGGTGACGCCGGCCGCCAACACCAGCAGGCCCGCCGCCACCGTGACCAAGGCGATGCTGCCGAGTCCGTGTTGCGCGACGATCGGTGCGAGGACCACCGCCATCGCTCCCGTCGGCCCGGAGACCTGCACGTGCGAACCGCCGAACACGGCCGCGACCAGTCCGGCGACCACCGCCGTGATCAGGCCCGCCGCGGCCCCGACACCGGAGCTGATCCCGAAGGCCAACGCCAGCGGCAGCGCGACGACGCCGACCGTCACGCCGGCGAGGATGTCGCGACGCCACGAGCGCGGCAGATCCGCGTAATCGTCGCGATGGGGCAGCAGCCGGCTGAAGCGATGAGGCACGATACGACCTGATGACTTGATGGATTGAAGAAAATCGCAATCAAGAATAGTCGGGTGCCCCGACGGGGTGCAAACGGGCACACTGGAGCCCATGGATCCGGTGACCGCACTACGCCAGATCGCGTACTACAAGGACCGGGCCCGCGAAGACCCGCGGCGGGTGATGGCCTACCGCAAGGCCGCCGATGTGGTCGAGGCGCTGAGCGACGAACAGCGGCAACGCCTGGGCGCGTCCAACGGGTGGCAGTCGCTGCCGGGTGTCGGCCCGAAGACCGCAACGGTGATCGCCCAGGCGTGGGCCGGCCGTGCGCCGGATGCCCTGGTCGAATTGCGCTCGACTGCGGCCGATCTCGGCGGCGGCGACATCCGTGCTGCACTGCGCGGCGACCTGCACGTGCACTCCAACTGGTCGGACGGCTCCGCGCCGATCGAGGAGATGATGCTCGCCGCAAAGGAATTGGGCCACGAATACTGTGCGCTGACCGATCACTCACCGCGGCTGAAAGTCGCCAACGGTCTCTCGCCCGAGCGCCTGCGAAAACAGCTCGACGTGATCGACGAACTCCGCGACACCGTCGCACCCATGCGGATCCTCACCGGCATAGAGGTCGACATCCTCGAAGACGGTTCGCTGGACCAGGAACCCGAGCTGCTGGAGCGGCTCGACGTGGTGGTGGCCAGCGTGCACTCCAAGCTCGCGATGGACGCCGCGGCGATGACCCGCCGGATGCTCAAGGCCGTGTCGAATCCGCACACCGATGTGCTCGGACACTGCACCGGGCGCCTGGTCACCGGCGGCCGCGGCACCCGGCCGGAGTCGAAGTTCGACGCCGAGAAGGTGTTCACCGCGTGCCGCGACCACGGTACGGCCGTCGAGATCAACTCCCGGCCTGAGCGCCGCGACCCGCCGACCCGGCTACTCAAGCAAGCGCTGGAGATCGGCTGCCTGTTCAGTATCGACACCGATTCACACGCTCCCGGCCAGCTCGACTTTCTCGGCTACGGCGCCCAGCGGGCACTCGACTCCGAGGTTCCGGTGCAGCGCATCGTCAACACCTGGCCCGCCGACGACCTGCTGGAGTGGACCTCAGGACGCTGAGCTGAACGGATTATGTTCGGCGAGCAGCTTTTCCAGCCGCGCCTCGTCCAGCCGCACCCGGATGGTCGCAGCCTCCTGCTGGTCGCGGACCACTTTCGCCAGCGTGAAGGCGCTGGTGACGAGAAACAGCACCGACATCGCCAGGAACAGACGCTGCCAGGTATCCAGTGGCAGGAAATAGATTCCACCGAGCACGCCGAGAAAACTCACGCCGAAGGCAATCGCGGCCTGGATGAAGAAGGCGGCGGTGATCTTCGACAAGTCGTTGATTGCGTTCATGATTCGTAGTTTGCCGCAGCCAGCGGCGTCCGCAGATCCGTGAGATTACTCAGGTTTCGTACACTCACCGCGTGGATCTGGGTATCGACACCGTCATCACCCTGCTGGCCGCCGGACTGATCTTCCTGCTCGCGCTCGTTCTCGGGGTGTGGAAGTACCAGCAGATGGCCACCAGCGAGAGTCATCTCGCCCATCCCTATGTCGACATCGCCCATCGCGCGGCCCTGTTGTACTCGTTCGCGACGCTGCTGGTGGCGGTGTTCGTCGAACTCAGCGCGTGGCCGACGTGGCTGAACCTGACCGCCGCAATGGTGCTGGTGTTCTTCTTTGTCGTCGCCATCGCCAGCTATATCGGACACGGTGCGCGACGCGACACCACCAACCAGTTCGAGCGGCCCGCTCCCGGGTTGCACACGGGCATGGTGGCCCTGATCGTCGGGGAGATCGGCGGGTTCGCGGTGCTGCTGACGGGTTTTGTTGTGGCGCAATTCTTTTAATCGGGCAGCATAGGCATCTCCCACCCGGGATCGCGGCCGACCAGCACGCCACGGGTGAGCAGTGCGGTGCCGAAACGCTCCCGGATCTGGTCGACGGCCGAGTCGACGGCGCCGAGATCCGGAACGCTGTCGAACGGGAGCTCCAACTGCTCGTTGCCGTCGCGGTCGATGTTGGACACCGCGAACCCGATCAGGGTCAGTCCCCGCTGCGCGATCAGTGGCGCTGCGCCGTCGACCAATGCGCGCGCGGCACAGAGGACTTCCTCGGTGGACGCGGTGGCGCGGGGCAAGGTGTGCGACCGGGTGGCGCGACCGAAGTCATCGAACCGCAGGCGCAGCACCACCGTGCGGCCGGTGCGTCCGGAGGCACGCATCCGGCGGGTGATGCGGTCGACGAGGTTGATCACCACGGCATCGACCTCGGCCGCCGACATGGTGTTGCCGCGGCGACCCAGCGCACGCTGGGCCCCGACCGAATGCCGGTGCACCCCCGTGGTGACCCGGCGCCGATCGATGTTGCGGGACAACGCGAACAGCTGGCGTCCCATGGCTCCGCCGACCATCGCCGAGAGCGCGGACTCGGGCAACTCGGCGACATCGGCCACCGTCTCGATGCCGTGCGCGCGCAGCTTCTCCGCCGTCTTGGCTCCGACACCCCACAGCCGCTGCACCGGGAGTGGGTGCAGGAACGCCAGTTCGCGGTCCGGCGGGACCAGCAGCAGCCCGTCGGGCTTGCCTTCCTGGCTGGCGACCTTGGCGAGGAACTTGGTGCGGGCGATGCCGACGGTGATCGGGAGACCGACCCGGTCGCGTACCTGCTCCCGCAGCCGCCCGGCGATCTGCACCGGTGTGCCCGACACCCGGCCCAGCCCGGAGACATCGAGAAACGCCTCGTCCACCGACAGCGGTTCGACCAGGGGAGTGGTGTCTTCAAAGACTCTGAAGACCTCTCGACTCGCCTGCGTGTACGCGGCCATCCGCGGTGGCACGACGACGGCCCGCGGGCAGAGCGCACGGGCCTGATGGCCACCCATCGCCGTCCGTACGCCGAAGGCCTTCGCCTCGTAACTGGCCGCCAACACCACCCCGGCGCCCACGATCACCGGCCGGCCGCGCAGCGCAGGGTCGTCCCGTTGCTCCACCGACGCGTAGAACGAGTCGAGGTCGGCGTGGAGGATGGCCGCCTCGCTCGGGATGCCCGACACGAACATATGTTCGCACGCTGGGGCGACAAGCGTCAGGCGGCGGTGCCGTAAATGCTGGTCAGCCAGATGTGGGCCAACGTGTCGACCACCCGGTCGTCGGCGATGCCCGGCTCTTCACCGCCGAGCGCCGCCATCATGGTGCGCTCGTTCATCAGGTTCAGCGAGGTGGCGAGGTCCATCGCCGGAATGGTGTCCGGGGCGGCGCCACGCTGGCGTTCGGCGCCGATCAGCGCGGCGGTCAGGTTGATCCACTTCTGCATCAACCCCGCCCAGAACTCGCGGAACTCGGGGATGGTCCCGACGGCCTCGGCGCCGGCCTTCGCGGTGGCCGGGTGTGACCCGAATGAGCTGAAGAAGATCTCGATACCGCGGCGGATGGCCCGCCTCGGATCGGCGGGCATGTCCTCCAACGCGCCGTCGAAGCCGGTGTCGGCGCGCTTGATGAGCGGGTCGAGCAGTGACAGCAGGACGGCTTCCTTGGACGAGAAATAGAAGTAGAAGGTGGGCCGTGAGATGCCGGCGCCTTTGGCCAGATCGTCGACCGAGACGTCGGCGAACTTCTTGGTCTCCAGCAGCCGCGATGCCGTCGCCAGGATCGCCGCTTCACGGTCGTCGCCCGACGGTCTTGTCGCGCGGCGGCCGCGTGGTGCGCGGGTCTGGGCGGTGGTCACGATGAGGAGTTTAACAGCGCGTCGAAATTTTCGACAGGGTGTTGACCCACTCAACACTATGTTGATACCGTCGGTCCCATGAATGAACACTTCGACGTCGTGATCGTCGGCGCCGGAATCTCCGGCATCAGCACGGCCTGGCATCTGCAGGACCGTTGCCCAGGCAAGAGCTACGTGATCCTGGAACGCCGCGAGAACATCGGTGGCACCTGGGACCTGTTCAAGTACCCCGGCATCCGCTCCGACTCCGACATGTTCACCCTGGGCTTCCGGTTCAAGCCATGGGAGTCGGCGAAGTCGATCGCCGACGGCCAGTCGATCTGGAACTACATCAACGAGGCCGCCGTCGAGAACGGCATCGACAAGCACATCCGCACGGGCCACCGCGTGCTGTCAGTGGACTGGTCGGACGCCGAGAACCGCTGGACGGTCGAGGTCGAGACGGGCGGCGAGACCAAGCAGATCACCGCATCCTTCCTGTCGGTGTGCAGTGGCTACTACAACTACGACGAGGGCTACTCGCCCGAGTTCCCGGGCGCGGCCGACTTCAAGGGCCAGATCATCCACCCGCAGCACTGGCCGGAGAATCTCGACTACGCCGGCAAGAACGTCGTCGTGATCGGTTCCGGCGCAACGGCTGTCACGCTGATCCCGTCACTGGTCGACGGCGGTGTCGGCCACGTCACCATGCTGCAGCGCTCGCCCACCTACATCGGCGCGCTGCCGCTGGTCGATCCGGTCGCCGCGAAGGCCAACAAGTACCTGCCGAAGAACCTGGCCCACTTCGTCAACCGCTGGAAGCAGATCGGCTACAGCACCGGGCAGTACCAGCTCGCCCGGAAGTTCCCGGCCGTGTTCAAGAAGGCGCTGCGCCAGATGGCCGAGCGCCGGTTGCCCGAGGGCTTCGACTACGACAAGCACTTCAGCCCGCGCTACAACCCGTGGGACGAGCGAGTCTGCCTGGCGCCCAACGGCGATCTGTTCAAGGCGATCCGCTCGGGCAAGGCGGGCGTCGTCACCGACACCATCGAGACCTTCACCGAGAACGGCATCAAGCTCACGTCCGGTGAGGAGCTGCAGGCCGACATCATCGTCACCGCAACGGGTTTGAACATGCAGCTGTTCGGCGGCGCGGTGGCCTACCGCAACGGCGAGCCGATCGACCTGCCCAAGTGCATGACCTACAAGGGCCTGATGCTCTCCGGCGTGCCGAACATGGCGATCACGTTCGGTTACACCAACGCGTCGTGGACCCTCAAGGCCGACCTGGTGTCCGAGTTCATCTGCCGCCTGCTGAACTACATGGACGCCAACGGGTTTGACCGCGTCGAGGCGCAGCACCCCGGCGACAGCGTCGACGAGCTGCCGTTCATGGACTTCACCCCCGGGTACTTCCGGAGGGCCATGGACAGCCTGCCCAAGTCGGGCTCCGAGGCGCCGTGGAAGCTCAAGCAGAACTACTTCTTCGACATGCGGACCATCCGGTACGGCAAGGTCGACGAGCAGTCACTGCACTTCACCAAGCACCGCGTGGCAGTGCCGGCCTAGTTTTTCCGCTTGGTTTTCCGCCGAGCAGACGCGTAGGCCCCTCGACACCGGCGTGGGGCCTACGCGTCTGCTCGCGCTAGGAAACGACCACGATGCCGTCGTCGTCGCAGTAGGCGATCTCGCCCGGCACGAACGTCACACCGCCGAAGCTCACCTCGACGTCGCGTTCACCCTCACCGGTCTTGGTGCCTTTGCGGGGGTTTGTGCCCAGCGCCTTGATCCCGACATCGATGGTGCGCAGCGTCGCCGCGTCACGCACCGCGCCGTGCGCGATCACCCCGGACCAGCCGTTGTCGTGGGCCAGCCCGGCGATGATGTCGCCGACCAGCGCCGTGTGCAGGGAGCCCGCCCCATCGACCACCAGCACCCCGCCGTCGCCCGGCGTGGAGAGGATCGACTTGAGCAGAGCGTTGTCCTGGAAGCAGCGCACCGTGGTGATCCGGCCGGCGAACATCGTCTTGGCCCCGTAGTTCTGCAACTGCAGATCGCAGCTACGGACATCGGGGTAGATCTCGTCGACCAGATCGGCGGTGGCGCGGGGCTGGATGATCACGCCATGATGCTAGCGATCACCACATCGTGGACGAACTGGGCCAAGCCGGGCTCCACATCGTCGTAGTAGGCCGTGAATCGGGCGTCGGCCAGATACATCTCCACCAGGCAGCGGTGCAGTTCGCCGCCGCACTCGTAGAAGCGTTCGATCGATGCGCGATGCCGTGCGGCAAGCGCATCGGCTTCCGGCGAACCCGGTGCGACGCCGGCGCGCTTGGCAGCGGCGAGGTCCTGCACCAGGGCGTCACCCTCGGCCTTGATCTCGATCCAGTCCTGCTTGGTCAGCTGTGCCGCCCGCTGCCGGGACTGACGCCACTCCTCGGTGTCACCCCAGCGTTCCTCGGACTCGAGGGCGTACTCCTCGCCGAACGCGGTGGTCCCGAAGATCTCCACCTGCTCCTCGGCGGTCAATTGGATCCCGCTGCGATGTGCGTTCATGAGTTCCTCCACTGCCTTGATCGTCTGCTCCAGGTGTTCGGCCTGCTCGCACAGCAACACATGCTGGCGTCGCAGGTGGGCGAGCACGTCGGCCTCGGCATCGTCGAGCAGCACACGGATGTCATCGAGGGCCAGCCCGGCCGCTCGGTACACCAGCACCATGTGCAGTCGCTCGATGTCGGCATCGAGATAGCCGCGGTACCCGGCGGGGGTCCGCACACTCGGCACCACCAGGCCGATGTGGTCGTAGTGATGCAGCGTCCGTACGGAAACCCCGGTGAGGGTGGCTACGGCGCCGACGGTCCTGGCGTCGGTGTTGGCGTCCACGAAACCAACTATCGACCCTGACGTCGGGGGAGGGTCAAGGCAGAAAACTCACTGGCCGCCCGAGCGGCGCCTGGTCAGCAACACCAGCACAACCGCCAGCACGCCGACGACGATCGCCGCCACCAGAGGCATCCGTGACGGCTCGGTCTTGACGGGCAACGTCGGGTTGGCTGCTGCGGCCACCGCCGACTTTGCCTGTGCTGCAGTCTCTTTGGCTGCGGAGGCGAGATCCGCCGTCGGCTCGGGTGGTGGCGGAGCCGCCTTCTTGGCCGGTTCGGCGGGTTCGGCGGCCTTGGCGGGCGCCTTCTTCGCGGGGGCTTTCTTGGCGGGAGCTTTCTTCGCCGGAGCCTTCGCGGCGGCCTTGGCCGGTGCTTTCTTCGCCGGAGCCTTCTTCGCGGGCGCCTTCTTGGCGGGGGCCTTCTTCGCAGGCGGAGTCACAGCACCAGGATCGGCGGCCGCATCGGACGGGCCGGCCGCGGGAGATCCGGAACCAGTGTCCGGCTTGTCCTCGGATGGATCCTGCTGCTCTGCCATCTGGCTGCTCCTTTGCAGTGTCTGTGCTCCGCGCCGACGCGGGGGCGGGGTGGCCGGCAGTCGTCCCCATCATGCCAGGCGGCCGCGAGGTCAACCCGCCACGGCCAACGCCGCGGCAAAGGTGATGGTGACGGTCATGACGGCCAGCTCGATCAGCGAACGGGATCGAGACAGGCTCGCGCTGGCCCGGTGCGAGCGCGCCGCAGGCAGCCACCCAGCCCTGTTCCGCCAGGCCAGTGCCAGCAGGTCGGCCGTCAGCACGACCTTGGCCGACAGCAGCCGGCCGTAGCCGGTCGCCCACAGTTCAGCCGGAGTGTCCAGCCGGATGACCGCGCCGAGCACGCCGAAGACCAGGAGCGCTGCCACACAGATCAGCGACAGCTGGGAGAACCTGGGCAGCACCCGGGCCCACTGCCCCCGGTGCGTCACCGTGAGCACCAACGCGGCCAGCGTGCCGCACCACAGTGCCGCGGCCAGCGCATGCGCGGCCACCGCGAGCCCACCGACCGGACTCTCGGCGAGATGCCCGGACAAGGTTCGCGCGACGAGTCCGGCCGCGGCGATCCCGGTCGACGCGGCCACGACCGCCGCGGTCCGCGGCACCGCGAGCGTGCCAACGCCGAGGGCCAGTGCCGCGACGAGCCCGGCCAGGCTGGACCGGCCTGCCGTCGTCGAAAAAGCGAACTCGGCGCTGGTCTGCACGCCGAGGTGCAGCACGCTGACATCGGCCGCGCGGGCCGTTTCGACGATCAGCCGCACCAACTCGGCCAGCAGCCACACCACACTGGCCCACACCAACGGTCCGGTTGCGGACCGGATCAATTCGGCGCGGTAGCGCGCCACGTCGAGCATCGGCACCACGGCCAGCCCCACCGCGACCACGGCGGCACTGTCGGCCGCGGCGCGCGCCAAGGCGCCGCCCAACGGGCTCTGCGGAAACCCGAGCGCCCAGGCGGTGGCCGCCGACGCCGCGACGATGAGCGCGCCGCCGGCCACCACCCTGCCCGTCACGCCCGCCGGCGCAGCGCCCACCAAGCTCCGCCGCCCACGATGACCGCGGCGGCCGCGATGAACGGCCACACCGGCAGGCTGCCGTCAGAGCCGCTCGCCGACCCGACCGGCGGGCCCGGTGTTCCCGAACCCGCGACGGTCAAGTCGAACGACCACGATCCGGACACCACGTGCCCGTCTGCGGAGGTGACCCGGTAGTTCACCGTGTAGGTGCCCGCCGGGCCCAGTGGCCGCACGTCGATCCCGATGACCGCGCCCTGCACCTGGGCTTCGCCGGTCGACCACAGATTGCCGTCGGGACCGACGACCGTCATGTCGGCGAAGGTCCGCTGCAGGGCCTCGTTGAACGTGGCACTGACCCGCTGTGGCGATGCGGTGAGCGCGGCATGATCGGCCGGGTCGGTGGCGATCCTGGTCGCATGCGCCGACGCGGTACCCGCGGCAGCCAACGACAATGCCGCCAAGGCGAATCCGGCCACGACGGCCGCGAGCACCCGTCTCATGACCGGCGCCGCGCCGCCAGCGCTGCCACCACCGCGACGGCTGCGACCGTCAATGCTCCGCCGGCCAGCCAGCGCGCCGTGTTGTCGGCCGAGGTTGCCGCGGGTGCGGCGGCGGGCTGCGGTGATGCCGTCACGCTCGGTGCGGCCCCGTGGTCGTCGTCGTGGTCGTCGCCGGCAGGGGTGCCGGACAGCTTCAGTTCCGGTGCCGGGTATTCGGGCTCACCGCCACCGGGCAGCGGAGCCTGATCCCAGTGCACCACCTTGCCATCCGAATACGTCTGGGTGGCAGGGAAACTCACCGTGGGCGTGTCGGGCAGCTTCACCGAGATCCGGAACAGGGCGAACTGATCGGGCGAGATGCCGACGCCAGGTGCTGCGGTCCAGGTGACCGAGCGGACGGTGCCTGCCGCGGCGTCCCGGTCGAGCCTGGCCGTCCAGCCCGGCATCACCTCGGCGCGCGCTGAGGCGACGTTGGGTAGGGCGACGCTCAATTGTGTTGTGAGAGCACCGGTGTCGGATTCTCCTGGCACCTGGAAGGTGACCAGCGATGTGCTGCCGGGGGTGGGGTTGTCGGCGTTGGCGTGCACGTGGGCGGACGCCGGGGCTGCGGTCAGCAGCCCGACCGCAAGGGTCGCCGCAGCGGCGGCGGGCAGGGCGCGCCAACGCGCCCCGTGAGGGGATTTCATTGTGAATCAGTGTCTTTCGTGGGTGTCGGGATGGGCGGATCAGCGAAGGGTGCTGACCGGCGGACCCCGATGGGACACCGATGTGGCCAACAACCGTGCGGACTGCAACGGCTGATCGGCGCTGCGGCCGGCGACCTGTGCCGTCGCCGCCGGGATCGCAGGCACGCGTCGCGCGACGGCCCGCAGGACCCGGGACAGCGCGGTGCAGAACCGGGTTCCGCCGGCGATCAGGAGGGCTCCGACTGTGACGGCCACCAGGTGCGCCGCAAGCATGAGTGCCCCGGGCTGCAGCGGATGCGATCCGTGGGTGTGACCGTCGATCGCGAGTAGCGCGTGGGCGATCAACTGGCCCGCGCCGAGCAGGCCGACCAGCACCGTGGCGCGGTTCGCGGCACGCAGGATCGAGGCCACCGCGCCGAGCGTGACCGCCAGCAGTGCGAGTTGCGCGGTGACAGCGCCGGCAGGCCATCCGCCGCCCGCTGCACCGTGCGCGGCCACCGCCAACGCGGCGGTGAGCACCCCGACGGACGTACCGCGCAGCCGGGCCGCGGGATCGGTACGGGCGTCGGTCATCGCACGGGTCAGACCAGACCGAGCCGGGCCAGCAGATCGGCGTCGATGCCGTCGAGCTGCGCGGCGATGGCCGCATGGGCACCCCGGCGGCGCGCGGTCGGCATGTGCTCGGCGGCGGCCACCGCGGCACTGAGATCGCTGAGCCGATCGGTGATGGCCGCGACGAACTGTTTGGTCTCGGCGTCCTTGGGAGCCTTGTCGGCGACCTGGCGCAGGGACTGCTCGGCACCGGCAATGCGCGCCGACAGCTGGGCGCCGTGACCGGAGAACTGGCCGAGCTGGCTCAGCGGCACACCGAGCTGATCGGCCCGGCGTTCGTCGATGGCGCCGCGCGCAGCCATGGCGCCGCGGTAGACCAGAGGCACCAGAACCGGTGCCAGCAAACGCGTGACCGTCAGCAGTCGGCGGATTCGAGTGGGAGAGAGAAGCTTGCCCTCGCGGGCTGCCTGCAGCTGGGCCTCGGCCACCTTGAGCGCGTTGCGGTCACTGTCACGCTGAGCCTTGAGCTGGGCTTTGAGCGCCTTGCTCTCGGCCTTGCGGTCCCCTTTGACACGTCGGGCCTCGTTCTTTGCGGTGAGCCGCGCCTCCAGCTTGGCCTTGGCCTTGATCGCGCGAGCTTCGGCGCGGCGGGTTGCTCTGCTTTTGCGTGGCGTGAACAGGCCCATTCCGGCTGCCTCCGGGTCATCTCGTCGAGTATTAGCGGTCACCGCTGCACTGCTGCTGCCCCACAGTATCGTCCAGCGGATTTGCTCTGCCGTCACGCCCCGGGAACGGGTGGGGGAATCATCACAGCTAGCAAACCGGCTAGCTCTGCTGTGCGACAATTATCACTGCTTCATAAACTCGTCGGGCGATGCGCGGAAGGGTGGTGACACAGTGCGTTCGCGGGTGCGCGTCGCCGCCTCGACCGTCATGGTGACGTCCGGCCTGTTCATCGCTGGTCTCGGCGGTGCACTGGCATTTGCCGATCCCAACCACAGCGGGAGCGATTCCGGCGGCGGATCGGGCAATTCCGGCACCGCCGGTGGCGGCCAGAACCAGGGCGGCAACGCGCAGGGAAACGACAACGGTGGCAAGCCGCGTGGGCCGAGCGGCGGGTCCCGCGGCGACGACGACAGCCAGGGCGGGACCGATTCCGGCGGCAACACCAAGCCGGCCACCGGTGCCACCAACACCGACAAACCCACCAAGACCGGTAGCCCGACCAAGACCCGCGCGACCGCCGGGACCGTCAAACCGGTGGACACCGGCAAACCATCCGACTCGAGCGATCCGAGTGGTTCGTCGGGGACGCAAGACCCGAGTTCCGGTGAGCAGCCGCCGACGAAGACTCCGCCGACGAAGACCGAGACCCAGACGGAAACCGAGACGACGGGACCTTCGACCGTGACGACGGAATCCTCGCCGCCGACGACCGCGACGACGACCGCGACGACGACTGCATCGACGACTCAAACGACGACCCGGACGACCACCACTTCGTCGCCGACGACCGAAACCACACCGTCTTCCACGTCGAAGACCACATCGTCATCGGAAACCACCACCACGTCGAGTTCGGTGGGCGGCAGCATCCCGTCGATCGGTATCGGCAGCGGAGGCGGCGGTGGCAGCGGCGGCCTGCCGCAGGCGTTCAGCCGTCCCGTGCCACCGGAGATGCAGCTGCCGCCACAAGAGTTGTCCCCGGCCGCTGTGGCAGAGCCGGTCGTGGCGCCGCCGCCCGGTCTGGCGGCCGCTGCCGCAGTGCCGGTCCTGATCCCGGTCGTGGTGCCGCCGCTCGTCGTTCCCCCCGTCGTCGCGCCGCTCGGCGCCCCGGGCGGTGGCGACGGGTCCGGCGCGCCGTCGGATCGGCACCCGTCGACGCAGCCCACGCTCAAGCAAGTGCAACCATCGGTGCGGACACCTCCGGCCGCAGGCCACGACCACGCGGCGGTCCCCGCGTCCTACCGCGTGGGCTACGCCGACTATCTGCGGACGGCGGGGACGACGGAGCTGGCCGCGCTGGCCGTGCCGGGCACGGTCGGGATCATGGCGCTGACGGGGGCAGGGGGCATCGTGGGCTACCGGCAGGCCAGAGCCGGGCACACGGTGCGGACCAACGTCGCACGGTTCGTCGACTGACGAGGCGAACGGTCGAAAGGGGGAGGTATGTCAGCCAGTCGCACCGTCACACGCGCTGTCAACGCGGTGCTCGATCTCGCGCCGCGGCGCGGTGAAGTGACACTGACCCGCCTGGTCGCGGCGGTCAGCGAGGATCGGGGCAGACCGATCGAGCTGACGATGGAAGAGCTTCCGCCGGGGGTGTGCGGTCAATGGCGGCAGTACAGCGATCGGGACGTGTTCCTGATCCAGCAGGGGCTGCCGACCTGGGACCGGACCCTGGCCCACGAGCTTGGCCACCTGGTGCTCGGGCACGAGGGCATATCGATCGTCGAAGCCGCCGAGGAATCGGTCGAGCTGGCCAGCTCCGATCTGATCGCCTACATGCTCAACCAGCGGACCGGATGCATGGGCCCCAACGGTGAGGACATCGAGCAGGAGGCCGAGGACTTCGCGGCATTGCTCCTCTACCGGCTGGGCCGGTTGCCGTCCGACCGATCGTCGATCGTGCAGGTTCGCCTCGGAGAGGCGTTTGGTTGATCATCTGGGTGATCGCCGGCTTGCTGGGCATGGCCACTGGGCTGCGCATCGGGTGGGCACTGGTCAACAAGCAATCTCTGGTGAGCGCGGCGATGATCGTCGCGCTCGGCAGTCTCGGCGTCGTGGCGGCGCTTAACTGGCAGCCGCTGGCACTGCTCATCGACACCGTCGTGCGGCTCCCCAATGTGGCCGTGGCGCTCAGTCAGGTCGCCCTGATCGCTTGCGCCGCAGGCAGTTGCGTCATGATCACCACTGCGGCGTCGGACCATTCACCGGCAATCACCCGTCGCCTTGCCCTGGCGCAATACGGCGTGGCGGCGGTCGTCGCAGTGGTCAGCCTGGTGCTGTTCTTCCGGTCGCCCCGGCAACCCGAGATGGCCCCTGAGGAATACCTCAGGCGGGACCTCGTCAGCAGTGCCACCACCTGGCTGCTGCCGTTGCTGTACGTGCTGCTCGCGCTCACGCTCGTGGTCTGGGCCGGCCTGCGGTACTCGAACCGAAGCCGCCGTGGCCGGGCCCTGTTCGTCTTCAGCCTCGGGATCGCGTTGATCGTCGCGGCCAGCGCGTTCTTCCTCCTGCGGGCAGTCGGGCACACACAACTGGTCGGCGTCGGGTCGGCCGCCACCCTGCTGGGCTGCGCCATGGTGGTCGTTGCTGCCGGCTCGCTGCTGCCGAGCGTCGAGGACTGGTTCGGGGCCCGGCAGGAACTGCGGGTCATCGGTCCGCTGCTCACCGAACTCGGTCGCAGGCATCCTGACGTCGGTATCGGCGTGCGTCCGCGCGGCCCGCTGGTGTTCCGGGTGGCCGAGCGCATGTCGCTGATATCGGACTCGTTGTACCTGGAGGCGACTGCCGCAGCACATCAGCGCGAGGCCGTCGGACCGCAGGGAACGGCAGGCGGCGGCGACCGCTCATCCGGCCCAGATGCGGTGACGCCCGACGAACAGGCGCGTGCCGTGGCGCAGTGGATCTACGAGACCCGCGACAGCGCTGCCGGTGCCGCGTCGGCCTTCCCTGGGCTGACCTGGCTGCGCCAGCCGGAGTCCTACTCCGACCGCGAATGGATTCTGGCGCTCGCGCGGGAGTACCGCGACCTGCAGCGGTCCGGTCGCTGAACGCGATCAGACCGGCCCGGAACGAAAAAACCCAGACAAACACCGGCAGCGCCGGTGCTTGTCTGGGTGCTGTCTTGCGAAGATCGGCCGGAGGCCGCCAGATCAGTCGTCGAGGCGCTCGAGGCGGCGCAGCTCATCGACCTTCTGGACGAGGTCCTGCTGAGCCTCCGCCGAGAGCCCGACGGTACGGGCGGCGATACGGCGAACCCCTTCATCGCGCATGCTCGCGAGCCAGGTCAGTTCCTTGTCGAGCTTCTCGTAGTACTCGTCGTCGGTGAAGTACGCCGGCTTGATGCGGAAGAAGTTGGCAAGGGCGGCCATGGTGGCCACCGACGGGTTGGTGCGGTTGCCCGACCGAAGCTGCGAGAGGTACGGAGCCGACATGGTGACGCCTTCGGACTTCAGCGCAGCAATCACCTCGGCCGATGTGTGGGGTCCGCGCCCTGGGGGATAAACCGTGTCGAACAGCCGGTTGAGACGGGCGGCGAACGTCTTGCTCATCGAATTGACCTCCACATGCATCTTGAGCGGTAACGAAAAGGCGGCGTATTTGCTGACCATCGTAGCGAGATCTGTGTCAACTACCAAGTGCAAACCGCGTAAAAGTTAACCCAGCTTACCGTTTTTACCACCTTGGCCGCGCAAACCGGAGCCTTCGCCACGGGTGAACGGCGGGATTGCACCGCGTGACAAGGCAAATAGTGACGGTTGCGTTGTATTGCCGGGGGTGAGCTGCTGGCACGGTTCCGTACCGGCTCCTCCAAGTTTCCTGTGGGCAACTAGGGGCTTCGTGTAAACCGCGGAAACACGCATTTGCTGGAATGTGGGCGCCAACCACTGTACGGCCGCGCGGCAGTGCTGGCGGGCAGCACGTGATGCACGCGGCCGGCGGCGCTCTCGAGAGCCTCTCGGGGAGGCGTCATTCGATAGCCACGAGCGGCTCGGGTGGATTCCGGCGACGATTCGGGTGGCGCTGGCATCCGCTCGAAGCGCTGGGCGACCCGCGTTGCTGAACCGGACGACCGGGCTGTGTCATCGCGGTCGGTCGGCGGGCGACCCGGCGATTGAGGGCTACTCTCTTCGCTGACGTCAATACCCTAGCGTTGCAATGCGTGGTTCGCTAGACCTGCTATCGATATTGATCCTTCGGATTCTGCGCAAGTGAGAACCACCCTTCCGGATACTGGGACGGGTGTCCCGATCATGCAGCGAGCAGCATCGCCAAGATCGCGGTATCCGGATGGCTGATCGGGTCGACGCCGACGCGGCTCACCATCGACGTGACTGTGCCGTCGGCCTCCGCCTCGACCCATGCGGCGCGGTGATCGAGGCCCAGGTACGGCAGCCCGGGCAGCAGTACGCAGCCTGAGGCGGCACCCGTGCACTCGGGCAGCGACGGCGTGGTCTCCGAAGGGGGATGCAGCATCAGCAGTGCCGGCGGTTGATGCTCGGCGAAATAGCCTGGCGGCAGCGCGGACTCGCCCACGACGGGTCCCTCGGCGATCACCAGCCCGACCGTGCCGGGCTGAGGCTGGTCGGGAAGTTCCTCGCGAACCCCGAAAATCGTTGTGGTGGAGAGTAACCCGGGCACCGACGCGATGCGCACCGTGACGATGAGCAGCTGTGCCCACTCCTTGGTCGTGTCAGGCCAACGGCCGGACACCACGAATCCCTTGAGTGACCCACCGGAATGAAACGGGGCGATCTCGATCGCCCGAGAAGATCCCGAATCCATTTCGCCTCCCGGACATAGGAGTTGGGCGCCGGCACCTTTCTGTTCGCTACGCGGTCATTTCAGCATGCGACAGGTACGTGGGTCGTGCAAGGGGAAACGGAGCCGGCCAGGTCTCAATACGAGAACGGGGCGTCGCGCAAACTGCGCGACGCCCCGTTCTAGCAGATCGGATCGATCCTCGGGCCGGCCGGATCAGCCGAAGATCAGACCGTTGGACTTCGAGGTCGCGGCTGCGTACCGGTTCTGGACGTCCTCCCAGTTGACGACGTTCCAGAACGCCTTCACGTAGTCGGCCTTGACGTTCTTGTACTGGAGGTAGAAGGCGTGCTCCCACATGTCCACCTGCAGCAGCGGGATGATGCCGAGCGGCACGTTGGCCTGCTGGTCGTAGAGCTGGAAGGTCAGCAGCCGGTCGCCGAGGCTGTCGTAGCCCAGCACCGCCCAGCCCGAGCCCTGCAGGCCGTTGGCCGCCGCGGTGAACTGAGCCTGGAACTTGTCGAACGATCCGAACTGGTCGTCGATGGCCGCCGCGAGGTCGCCGGTCGGCTTGTCGCCACCGTTCGGCGACAGGTTCTTCCACCAGATCGAGTGGTTGACGTGGCCACCGAGGTGGAAAGCCAGGTTCTTCTCGTTGAGGAAGATGGCGGCGTGATCGCCGTTGGCGCGGGCTTCCTCAAGCTTGGCCACTGCGTCGTTGACACCCTTGACGTAGGCCGCGTGATGTTTGCTGTGGTGTAGCTCATTGATCTGTCCGGAGATGTGCGGCTCGAGCGCGCCGTAGTCGTAATCCAGGTCGGGCAGAGTGTATTCAGCCACGTGATTCCTTCCTCAGGTTGATCGATCAAGTAAGGCGTCCACAAGATCGCCGTCCACCTTGCTTCATCACAAGGTTCATCGCAACGACGTGTGGTGCCCCCCACACCTATACCTGATGCCTCGGAAGTCAGATCCAGACGATCAGTGCCAGGATGCCGAGCAGGATCAGCGCGATGGCACCCGCGCGGACGAAGGCGACCAGCTGATTGCGCGTATGCAGATAGCCGGATGTGTGCCACTCGGAATGCGGTACGGCCCCCCGGGCCCCATCGGATGTGACGCCATCAGACGCTCCTGACCTGCACGATCAATGTTTGCCCCCAGTGAGTTCTGTCACAAGAGCTGGTGTGACGCCGATCATAGACCCTGGAACTGTCAGGCAAAAATCGACCGATGCCGACGGCAAACCCGGGTCACGGCCCGGTTCGTGAGGTATGCCAGGTCAACCCACCAATCGCGACGGAGCCGGGCGCTGTGACACCGCGGCCGCCGGCGCGGCTGTGGCGACGGCAGTTCGGCGATGAATCAGGCTGATTCCAACCGCCCGCGCGAGCCCGGCCGAGGCGCTCGATCACGCGCTGCTTCGCAACCACCCGGGCGGCCCGACAATTCATTCGCTCGAACGCCAGGCGGCTGTTGATTGACCGCCACACGAACACAGGGTTATCCACATTGTTGATCAGCATGTGCACAGCTAAACCAGGTTGTGCGGGCCCGGCGCAGCTGTCGGCCTGTGGATAGACCTGTGGAAACTGTGGATAGTTT
The DNA here is from genome assembly GCF_002157835.1 of Mycobacterium dioxanotrophicus. NCBI lineage: Bacteria > Bacillati > Actinomycetota > Actinomycetes > Mycobacteriales > Mycobacteriaceae > Mycobacterium > Mycobacterium dioxanotrophicus. Next base: position 457,997 of record NZ_CP020809.1, read on the forward strand.
CGGATTGCTAAACCGGCGATCAACCCGGGTGCCGGGTGCACCGCGCGAATCCGCGTGCAAGCATGGAGGCATGGACGACGTGGAGGTCGCGCAGGCCGATATCGCCGCAGTTCCGACGGTTTTCGGCGACACGGTGGTGCTGCTCGATGTGCGCGAGGACGACGAGTGGCAGCGTGGCCACGCAGCCGGCGCCCAACACATCCCCATGGGCGATGTGCCGGCGCGGATGGCCGAGATCGATCCCGATGCCGAACTTTTCGTGGTGTGCCATGCCGGTGGGCGGTCGCTGCGCGTCGCCAACTACCTCGCGCGCAACGGATACACGCCCACCAACGTGGATGGCGGAATGCTGGCCTGGGTGGGGGCGGGCCGGCCCGTGATCACCGACGACGGCAGCCCCGGCAGCGTGTGAGCGACCGCTGCGCAACCGTCGCTAGGCTGGGCCGATGATCCAGGTGTGTTCGCAGTGCGGAACGCGCTGGAACGTGCGTGACCGGCAACGGTCGTGGTGCCCGCGGTGTGGTGGCACGCTGCTCGCGCCGTCCGCGCCGCAGTGGTCGCCCCAGCAGGGCCGCCCGGCACTACCGCCCCCGCCGGCAGCTGCGCCGCCGCAGGCGGCTCCGCGACCGTCGCAGCAGCCCGCACCGTCGCCCGCAGGACGTCCGCCGCAGGCGGGAACACCGCGGTTGGCGCCGGGCTACCGCTGGGTCGCGTTGCGCCCGGGCGCCCCGCCGCGCCGCCGGATCCGCCGCGGCCCGCTGGGACCGACTCCGCGCTACCCGGTCATCCCGCGATGGGGGCTGCAACAGCATTTCGACGTCGCCGCCGAGGAAGGTGACCGCGAACACGACGGACCTCCGCCGGCAACGGTGCGCACCATGCTCGTCGTGACGATGGTGGCGCTCGGTGTCGCGGCGTTCGCCCATGTGCTGCGGTACGTGCTCATGCTGATCAACCGCAGCGTCCTGCTGCATCCGTTGATCGCCGACGCGGCCGTGGCGTTCGGTGTGGTGGCCAGCCTGGTGGCGCTGGTGATCCTCGGCGTGACCGTGGTGATCATGATCAGATGGCTCATCGCTCGACGTGCGGCGGCCTACTCCCAGCACGGGCAGACCGACCCCCACTCCGCGCGGCAGGTGTGGCTGCTCTCGCTGATTCCCGGGATCAACGTGTTGTTCACACCGGTCTATGTCCTCGAGTTGGCGACCGTGGAAGGCAGCCTGACGCGGCTGCGGCGGCCCATCGTGGTGTGGTGGATCGTCTGGGCGCTCAGTGCCGTCGTCGCGTTGTGGTCGATCATCGGCACCGTCGTCGTCACGTTCTTTGCCAACAGCACGCAGCACCTCGCTGACAACAACGTGACCGTCGCCATCGGGTATCTCCTAGCGCTGGCCGCCGTGTTGCTGGCCTGGCGGGTCTATCTCGGCTTCGAAGGTGCGCCGGCCGAACACCGCAGCCACCGCTGGGTCGTGGTGGGGGCGGAATCGGGCCGTCCGGAGCAGCCCGCCGGCTCCGCGGATGAGCCCGAACCGGCGGTTCCGGTTGAGAGCCAAGGGCAGAACCCGGCAGCATTAGCGGTATGAACGCGGGCGAAGCCGCTGCCGACGAGTCAGTGACACCGGGTCCATCTCATCCGTTCGTGGTGGCGCATCGCGGGGCATCTGCGGACCGGCCCGAACACACCATTGCCGCCTACGATCTGGCGTTGCGTGAGGGGGCCGACGGCGTCGAATGCGATGTGCGGCTCACCCGCGACGGGCATCTGGTGTGTGTGCATGACCGTCGGGTCGACCGGACGTCGACGGGTACCGGGCTGGTCAGTGAGATGACACTGGCCGAACTCCGTGACCTCGACTACGGATCATGGCATGCCAGCAAGGACGCCGAGGGCGGCCAGGGCGACACCGGGCTGCTGACCCTCGATGCGCTGGTCTCGATGGTGCTCGACTGGAACCGGCCGGTGAAGCTGTTCATCGAGACCAAGCACCCGGTGCGGTACGGAGCATTGGTCGAGAACAAGGTGCTGGCGCTGTTGCACCGCTACGGCATTGCCTCACCGGCGTCGGCGGACCTGTCCCGGGCGGTGGTGATGTCGTTCTCCGCGGCCGCGGTGTGGCGGATCCGGCGCGCGGCACCGATGCTGCCGACGGTATTGCTGGGGGAGACCTCGCGCTATCTGGGCGGGAGTGCGGCGACGACGGTCGGCGCTACGGCCGTCGGGCCGTCCATCACGACGCTGCGCGAGCATCCCGAATTGGTCGACCGGGCAGCGGCGCAGGGTCGCGCGCTGTACTGCTGGACCGTCGACCACTACGAGGACGTGAACTTCTGCCGGGACATCGGGGTGGCCTGGGTGGCCACCAACCATCCCGGCCGCACCAAGGACTGGCTGCAGAACGGCCTGACCGGTGCGGGCGGGACCGGCGGGACGAGCGCCTAGATATTGCCCCCGGCGGCCTTCGGGGCCGACGGGTCGGCGCCCGCCGCGGCGGCGAGTTCGCGTGCGACGAAGTCCTCCAGGTGGAACAGGTTGTCACCGGCGCGCTCGGCGATGCGGACCAGCGTCGACATCGACGCCACCTCCTCCACCTGCTCCTTGAGGAACCACTGCATGAACTGCTCGCCCAGATAGTCGCCCTCTTCGCGCGCCACGCTGGCCAGCCGGCTGATCTGCTCGGTGACCGTGCGCTCCTGTTTGAGCGAGAGCAGCAGCGCGTCGCGGGGCTCGTCGAACTGGTTGCACACCGCGTCGATGCCGGGGATCTCGACCTCGATGTCCCGGTCGAGCAGGTACTGCACCAGCATCATGGCGTGATTGCGCTCTTCGAGCGACTGGTTGTAGAAGTGCTTGGCGAGCTGCGGCAGATCGGCGCCATCGAAATACACGGCGATCGCGATGTATTGCTGAGAAGCCGTGAATTCGTTTCGAATTTGATCCTGCACAAGGGCGTGGAATTTCGTGTCGATTGCGCCGGTAGCCGTCATGGCAGCGAGGATATAGCAGGTCAGAAGGCATTGTCAGCGAAGGTCAGCCTCATTGAGGTCAGCATTGCCTAACCCGTGTGACGGTGCTTACATGCGCTGGTTCGAATTTGCTGTTCGACGGTTTTAGCTTTGGCTAACCTTTTGGTTCGTTGACATTGAGAGTGTCGGCCGGCGGTGGCGAATCGGATGCTAAAGCGTCGAACAAACGGCTCGCGGCGTCGTGGTCCCACACCACCACCGAACCTGCGTCGCCCGCGCTGAAATCGCCGATGGGCACGGTGGTGGTGACCGGATCGCCGTGCAATGCCCAGCCCAGCCGGGCCAGATCCCACACGTGGGCGTCCTGGTCGACCGTGACCGTGTTCGCGGCCGCATGGGCCATCGGCGCCCAGCGCAGAGGATTGAGCAACACGCCCGGGCTGGTCGCGCGGTGCAGCAGGGCCGACATGAACTGTCGCTGATGGACCATGCGGTCGAGGTCTGCGCGGGGTGTGGCGCGGGATCGGACGAAGCCCAGCGCGTTGCGTCCGTCGAGCTGCTGGCAGCCCGCGGGCAGGTCGATGCCGGCCAGCGGGTCACTGATCGGTTCGGCGGGGCACACGGTGACGCCACCGACGGCGTCGACCAGATCGGCGAACCCGCCGAAGCCGATCTCGGCGTAGTGGTCCAGATGCAGCCCGGTCGCCGACTCGACGGTCTGCGCCAGCAGCGGCGCGCCACCCAGCGAGAACGCGGCGTTGATCTTGTCCTTGCCGTTGTCGGGTATCGGCACATACGAGTCGCGGGGAATGCTGACCATGGTCGGTGGCGTGCTCGACCCGAGCGCAGGGATGTGCACCAGCAGGATGGTGTCGGTCCGGCCGTTGCCGATGTCGCCGCCGGTGGCGAGCGCGGCCTGCTGTTCGGGTGTGAGGTCCTGGCGGCTGTCGGAGCCCACCAACAGCCAGTTGGTGCCGCGGCCCGGGGCCGGACGGTCCGGGTAGGCGGTGAACGCCGTGATGCGGTGCAGTGATGTGTCGACCCACACTCCGAGCCCGACCACGGCCAGGACGCCGACCAGTAGCAGCGCCAGCAGGATCTTGCCCCAATGCCGTTTGCGGCGGCGCTTGGGCGCGGCGGGCGACGGCGGCGGTGCCGCCCAGGCGGCGGGCGGCGCGGCGGTGGTGGCGGGCGGGTCGAGGGGCGGCGGTGACATGCGCCCCGGCGGCAGGCGCGGGGGCATCCGCGGTGGCGGAGGCGGCGGCGGCGGTTGGCGGCGCTGCGACGGGGTGGGTGGATTGGGCGGCCAGGCGGGCCGATGGTGTGGATCGCGGCGGATCACCTGCGACGGCTCACGGCGGGGCCGTGGGGGCGGTTGCCGGTTGTCGTCCACAGAAAAAATGTACGTGCCTGACGCCTTCGGTTACTGCAACCAGCCCAGATGGTGTGCGACGAGGGCGTAACCGACGAACGCGACGGTGTCGATGAGGGTGTGCGCGATGATCAGCGGCCACAGCCGGCCGGTGCGCTGCCAGGCATAACCGAACACCACGCCCATGATGACGTTGCCGACTCCGGCGCTGTAGCCCTGGTAGAGGTGGTAGGCGCCGCGCAGCAGGCTGGAGATCACCAGGGCGCGGCCGGGGCTGATGTCGAGCTGGCGCAGCCGCGTCAGCAGGAATCCCACCACGATGATCTCTTCGGCCCAGCCGTTGGCGAAGGCCGCGCCGATCAGCACCGGGATGCGCCACCAGGTGTCGTAGAGCTCGGCCGGTTCCACCGTCGCGGACAGGCCGAGCAGCCGCGCCGCGGCGTACAACGCCAGCCCGGGAAGGCCGATCAGGGCTGCCAGCCCGAGGCCGCCCAGCCCGTCGGCGCGCCACCGCGGCCGGCCGAGGCCGATCGATCGTGGGCTGAAACCGCTGCGCCACAACAGATACAGCGCCAGCGCACCCCAGGCCAGCAGCTGCACGATGCCTGCGAGGTGCAGGCCAAGGTCGATGAGGTCGAACGGGGAGCGTTTCGGGTTGAGGGTGATCTTCTGGCCGGAGAGCCCGAGGAGCACGGCCTCGGTGAGCTTCAGCAGCGCGGTGTAGGCGCTGAGTCCGAACGTGACCGCCAGGACGACGGCGACCTCGATGCGCAGGCCGCGACGCTGGGGGTCGGTGGACGGGGCCGCGGTCACCGGAGCAACGGTAGCCGTGCCCCCTGCAGGGTCAGACGCGTCGGGCGCGCAATCCGTTGAGGAACGGGCAGCCCATGAGGATCCGGATCGCCTGGTTCAAACCGGTGACGTCGTCGACCGGTTTGGCGAACGGCAGGCGCACGTCGTGGTCGCCGTCGGCGTTCTCGATGCGCAGTTGCACGCCGTAGCGGTCCAGGCCCAGTGGCCGCACGCGGCCCTGGCGTAGGGCCATCGGCAGCCGGGTGGCCAGGCGTTCGACGACATCGCGGTGTGCCGCTTCCATGTGCTGCAGCCAGCAGGACTCCATCGTGCAGAACGGGTCAGGGCGGGCCTGCAGAAGCGCGCCCAGAGCGACCGACTCGGCGCCGGTCGAATCGGCCACCACCACCGATTCGATCTCCAGGCGCAGCAGCGCATAGCTGTCGTCTGCCGTCTCGGGCCCGGTGTTCACCTGCAGCAGGGCAGGATTCGGATCCTGGGTGGCGATGAGGTCCAACAGGGGCGCGACGGTCTCGGTGGGCACCTGCTGCAGGCGGCCGCGGACCCACACCAGTGAGCGGACGGGTTCGCGCAGGGGCAGCGGCGCGTAGTCGGTGAGCTCGAGAACGGCTTGCACACCAGCCGAGCCGGACGAGATCAGCAGGGAGCTCACCGGGCCGGTGGCAGGCACGGTGATGGCGAACGAACCGTCGTCGAGCAGGTGGTGCACGGGAGACGCGACCGGCTCGATGCCCTCGACGGCGAGCATGGCGCCCCCGCCTCGTGCGCAGGCGCTGCGGATTCGTTCAGCTGTCGTCGGTGCCGCTGTGGCCATCTCGCCGCCTTTCGTCGCTACTTGTCAGCGTTAGTGAGGTAAGCCTAACTTAACTGGCGATCGCGAAAGCGCAAGCCTTACCCCTTCGCCGGCCGGGTCACGGTGGCCGAACCGATAGGGTTGGCGACGTGCTGCGCATCGCCTACCTCGGCCCCGAAGGAACCTTCACCGAAGCGGCGTTACTGCAGATGGTGACCGCCGGGCTGATCCCCGGGATCCCTGACGGCGAAGCCGAGTTCACGCCCGTCCTGACCGACACCACACCCGGTGCGCTGGCCGCGGTGCGCAACGGCGCGGCCGACTACGCGTGCGTCCCGATCGAGAACTCCATCGAGGGTTCGGTGCTGCAGACCATGGACAGCCTCGCGGCGGGCAGCCCCTTGCAGATCTACGCCGAGTTCACCCTCGACGTCGCCTTCACCATCGTCACCCGCCCGGGTCACAGCGGCCCGATCCGGACGGTGGCCGCTTTCCCGGTCGCGCTCGCGCAGGTGCGTCGCTGGCTCGCGGCCAACCTTCCCGACGCCGACGTGGTCCCGACCACCTCCAACGCGGCGGCCGCCCATGACGTCGCCGAAGGTCGCGTCGACGCCGGCGTGAGCACCCGACTGGCCGCGCAGCGCTGCGGGCTCGACGTGCTGGCCGACCGGGTCGTCGACGAGGCCAATGCCCGCACCCGATTCGTGCTCGCCGGACAGCCGGGCCCGCCGCCGCCCGCAACCGGCGCCGACCGGACCTCGGTGGTGCTGCGGCTCGACAACGTGCCGGGCGCGCTCGTCGCGGCGATGACCGAGCTCTCGATCCGCGACATCGACCTGACCCGAATCGAATCCCGCCCCACCAGAACAGAGTTGGGCACGTACATGTTCTTCCTCGACTGCGTCGGGCACATCGACGACGATTCGGTCGCCGAGGCACTCAAAGCGCTCTTCCGTCGTTGTGCAGATGTGCGATATCTGGGTTCCTGGCCGACTGGATCGGCGGCGGGCGCGCTGCCCCCGCAACTCGACGAGGCGTCGCAGTGGCTGACGCGGCTGCGTGGAGGAACGGCATGAGTGGACGACTGATACTCGTCCGGCACGGCCAGTCGCTCGGCAACGTCGACCGACGCCTGGACACCCGCCCGCCCGGCGCCGAGCTCACCGACCTCGGCCGTGACCAGGCGCGGCAATTCGCCGGAGCGCTCGGCAACCGCCCGCACATCGTCGCCCACTCGGTGGCGCGCCGGGCCGCTCAGACCGCGGCTGGCATCGCGGGCGAAGTGGGGCTCTCACCCCACGAGTTCGAAGGCGTCCACGAGGTCCAGGTCGGCGAACTGGAGAACCGCAACGACGACGCGGCCATCGCCGAGTTCAACGACATCTACCAGCGCTGGCATCGGGGCGAGCTGAACCTGGCCATGCCCGGCGGTGAAAGCGCCAGCGACGTGCTCGACCGATACGTTCCCGTGCTCACCCAGCTGCGGCTGCGCTACCTCGACGACGACGCCTTCACCGGCGACATCGTCCTGGTCAGCCACGGCGCGGCCATCCGCTTGGTGGCCGCGGTGCTCGCAGGTGTCGACGGCGGATTCGCGCTCGACCATCACCTGGGCAACACCGAGTCGGTGGTCCTGGCGCCCGTCACCGAGGGGCGGTGGAGTTGCGTGCAATGGGCCCAGCTGACCCCGCCGTTCTACCCCGAACCGGCCGTGCGGCCGACGGAAGAGGCGCTGCGCGCACCCGACCCGATGGGCTGAGCGGAGCTAGATCGCCACCGCGATGTCGCGGCCGCAGGGGCAGCCGGCGGACTCGCAGTCGATGCTGAAAGTGTGTACGGATTCCGGTGTGGTGCAGCCGTCGTCGGTGCACTCCGCGCGGTATCGGACGTGGTGGATGACCGTGCCGTGGCAGTGCTCCAGCCCGGCCAGGCAATCTCGGCACTGGATGCTCATGGCCCGTTCATAGCACCGTGGGCCGACACTGCGTGGTTGCCGCGCGGGTCATCCCCACCCGAGTTGGTGGAGCCTCTCGTCATCAATCCCGAAATGATGCGCGATCTCGTGGATCACCGTGATCGCCACCTCGTCGACGACCTCGTCCTCGGTGCTGCAGATGTCCAGGATCGCGTCGCGGTAGATCGTGATGGTGTCCGGCAGTGAACCGGCGTACCAGGAGTCCCGTTCGGTGAGCGCGATGCCCTGGTACAGACCGAGGATGTCGGGCTCGTCGGGATTGCGGTCCTCGACCAGCACCACGACGTTGTCGATCGCGGCCGCCAGCTGGGGTGGGATGAGATCCAGTGCGTCGGAAACCAGCTCGTCAAACCGTTGCGGGCGCATCCGCGCGGCCACGGGTCACGGTCCCGGCGGTGCGGGCGGAATCTCGGGCGCCGGTCCGGGTGCCGGCCCAGGCGCGGGCTGATCACCCGCGGGAGCCGGTGGCGGTGCGTCGCCTGCCGGAGCAGGTGCCGGTGCGGGCTGGTCGCCTGCGGGCGGTGCGGCAGGCGGCGGCGGGTTGGTGTTCGACGCCGGTGCCGGTGCGGCCGTGCTGGATGCCGGCTGCTGAGGCATGTGCTGGGTCTGATTGCTCGACGAGGAACCCGACGAGCTCGACGAACTGGACGACGAGCCCGAGCTCGACGACCCCGACTGCGAGCTCGACGACTGCGAGCCGGAGGACGACGAGGTGTCGGGCATGGGGATGGGCGGCAGGTTGAGCCGTTCCTCGGGAATGTCCGGCGGCGCGACGGGCGGTTGCCCGTTGATCAACAGCTGGCCCTTGGCGCTGTTCACCAGGGTGGACCAGCCGCCGTTGCCGAGGGTGGCGCCGATGTTGCACGACACCTGATGACTGCCCGCCGACCAGCTGGGCAGCGAGATGGTGCTGTAGCTCAGTGCCAAGGTGGTGGCACGCAGCTGCACCGGCGCAAGGTAGGCGTCGGTCAGCTTGGTGCAGGTGTCCTTGATGAACGAGTCCTGATCAGGGTCCGCAGGCAGGGCGCCGGGGAACTTCTCCGCCAGGTTCACCGCGCCGGTGACCTCCATGGCGTGCGGCGCCGCGCAGTCGACCGGAACATCGGTGGGCTGGTTGGTGGCAGGGTCGATGCCCAGGCAGGTGCCCGCGGCCCACACCTTCGACTGGTCGATGTCGGCGACGTTGCCCCGGAACGGCAGCTGGGTGTCGCCGGGACCGAGCAACTGCAGGCCGCACAGCATGCGTCGCTCACCGGACTGCTTCCAGGCCTTCTCACCGGACCACAGCAGGCCGATGGTGAACTTTCCGTTCGGGTCGAACTTGGGACCCAGGTACGACCGCAGCGCCGGCGTGCACTGCTCCTGGCTGATCTGGGCGACGCGTTCCTTCGACGGCGGAGCGGCGTTGGGGCCGTATTCGGTGCCGGGGAACGTCTTCATGTCGATGGACTCGGCGACCTCGAACCGGTGCTCGTCCTTGCAGGCCACGATGTGGGCGGCGTCGGGGTTGGTGCCCGGCCAGTTCAGGCAGTCGCCGGGCTTGACGTGATCGAACGTGTCGTTGCCGCGGGGGCCCAGCGAGATCGAGCCAGCGCTGAGCCCGGCCTCAGAGCCCGTGCCGTGCGAGAACGCCGTGATGAGTCCGGCGATCAGAAGGCCACCCAGCGCCGTCAGCAACAGCACACGTCGCGCCGACGCGGCGTGCAAACTGTTCCACCACTTCCCCCACTTCCGATCGTCATCGGTCCGGTAGGGGAGCAGATCGTCTTGCTCGGGTGCCTCCAACATCGCGTCCATTGTGACAGGCGTGTCAGGCCATGTGACAAGTGATGCGGTTGTAACGTTATGTGGTTGTGCTTGCCGACGGCTGAGGACCACGCATCAGCCACCTCGGATGCACACCCGGCGCCATAGAAAAGTATGGTTGCGCCCGTGATCGACCTCAAGCTGCTGCGCGAGAACCCGGACATCGTTCGCGCTTCGCAACGGGCCCGCGGTGAAGATCCCGCCCTCGTTGACGCGCTCCTGGAAGCAGACGCCTCCCGGCGGGCGGCCGTGTCGGCCGCCGACAATCTGCGCGCCGAACAAAAGGCGGCCAGCAAGCTGGTCGGCAAGGCCTCCCCCGAGGAGCGCCCGGCCCTGCTGCAGAAGGCCAAGGATTTGGCCGAGCAGGTGAAAGCGGCCGAGGTGGCGCAGGCTGACGCCGACACGGCCTTCACCGCTGCCCACATGGCGATCGCCAACGTCGTCATCGACGGTGTGCCGTCCGGCGGCGAGGACGATTTCGCGCTGCTCGAAACGGTCGGCGAACCTCGGGCCATCGAGAACCCCAAGGACCATCTGGAACTGGGCGAGGCCCTCGGCCTCATCGACATGGAACGCGGCGCCAAGGTTTCGGGCTCGCGCTTCTACTTCCTCACCGGGCACGGCGCCCTGCTGCAGCTCGGCTTGCTGCAGTTGGCCGCCCAGCTTGCGGTGGCCAACGGGTTCACGCTGATGATCCCGCCGGTTCTGGTGCGCCCGGAGGTCATGGCGGGCACCGGTTTTCTCGGTGCGCACGCCGACGAGGTGTACCGGCTGGAGGCCGACGACCTCTACCTGGTCGGCACCTCCGAGGTGCCGCTCGCGGGTTATCACTCCGACGAGATCCTCGACTTGTCGGCCGGCCCGCGGCGCTACGCCGGCTGGTCGTCGTGCTTCCGCCGCGAGGCGGGCAGCTACGGCAAGGACACCCGCGGCATCATCCGGGTGCATCAGTTCGACAAGGTCGAAGGCTTCGTCTACTGCAAGCCCGAGGACGCCGAGGCCGAACATCAGCGGCTGCTGGGCTGGCAGCGCCAGATGCTGGCCGCCATCGGTGTGCCCTACCGCGTGATCGACGTCGCCGCAGGCGATCTCGGCTCGTCAGCGGCACGCAAGTACGACTGCGAGGCCTGGGTGCCCACCCAGCAGACCTACCGGGAGCTCACCTCGACGTCCAACTGCACGACGTTCCAGGCCCGGCGGCTGTCCACCCGGTACCGCGACGAGAACGGCAAGCCGCAGATCGCCGCCACGCTCAACGGGACGCTGGCCACCACCCGCTGGCTGGTGGCGATCCTGGAGAACCACCAGCAGCCCGACGGCAGCGTGCGGGTCCCCGAAGCCCTGGTGCCGTTCGTCGGCACCGCGGTGCTGGAGCCGGCGAAGTAGTCACACCGCGGCCATGACTGCGGTGGACCCCGTGCGGGTGAGCGTGCTCGGCCCGGTACAAGCCTGGGTCGGTGACGCACCGGTCGATCTGGGGGCACGGCTGCAGCGCGCGCTGCTGGCCCGGTTGGTCACGGCACACGGCCACACCGTGTCCGTCGACCGGCTCATCGACGACCTCTGGGAGGGCGAGCCGCCGCCCAAGGCGTTGTCGGCGCTGCAGGTCTACGTGTCGCATCTGCGGCGTGCCCTCGAACCGGGACGGCAGCGCCGGGCCCCGGCCAGCATCCTGGTCAGCGCCGCGCCCGGGTACTGCCTGCGGCTTCCGGTCGACGCCGTCGACTCGTGGCGGTTCGAAGCGAAAGTCACTGCGGCATATGAAGAATCAGACCCACAGCAGCGGGCGTGCCTGCTCGACGAGGCATTGGCCGACTGGGCGGGTGACCCGTTCGCGGGCGCCGGCGACGCGCTGTGGGCCGCCCCGGAAGTGGCCCGGCTGAACGAACTGCGGCTGGCCGCGGTGGAATGCCACGCCGCCGCCTTGGTCGAGCTCGGCCGGTACGGCACCGCGATCGCGGCGCTGGAGCGCCATGTGGGTGATTGCCCGGGGCGCGAGAATGCCGCCGCCGTGCTGGCCACCGCGCTGTACCGGGCCGGACGCCAGACCGACGCGCTGGAGGCGCTGCGCCGCACCCGGGAACATCTGATCGACGAGCTGGGGCTGGAGCCGGGCCGCGCGCTGCGTGATCTCGAGCGCGACATCCTGCGCCACGCCGACCATCTGGAACCGTCGCGCCCGCAGCCGCGCCCGCAACCGGCATTGCAGTTCGCGGCACCCGATCGGCCGGACCGGTCGGCCTACGGCCGCGCCGAGGAGCTGGCGGCCATCGATGACGCGGCGCGGGCCGTTGCGGCGGGCGAGCGCGCGGTGTTGTGGATCGGGGGTGAGGCGGGCTCCGGCAAGACCACCCTGGCCGAGGCCGCGGCGGCGCGGTTGCGTGCGGCGGGATGGCGCACGGTGCACGGCCGTTGCCCTGAGGTCGACGGCGCACCGGCAGGCTGGGCGTGGACCGAGGTGCTGCGCGAATTGGTCGATCCCGCTGTGCATGTGGACGACCGGCACGTGCTGGCCCCGCTGCTGCACGACGGCGCGGCAACCGAGGCGGGCACGTTCTGGTTGGGGCAGGCGGTTGCCGACGTGGTGAGCGGGGTCGCTGACGGCCGGCCGCTGGCCGTCGTGCTCGACGACCTGCATCGCACCGACGGTCTGACGCTGGAACTGCTGCGGCTGGTGACCGACCGGATCAAGGGTTGCCGGGTGCTGCTGATCGGCACCTATCGCCCGTCGGAGGATCGCGGCGAACTGCAGGTGGCGCGCGCGGCGCTGACGGTCCACACCGCGGCGCATCTGATGCTGGGCGGGCTGGACGCCGCGGCCACGGCCACGCTGGCCGCCGACTGCGGGCTGGCCGCCGTCAGCGGAGAGGCCCTGCGGCTGCTGCGTGAGCGTACCGACGGCAACCCGCTGTTCGTTCGGGAACTGGCCCGGCTGATGGCCGCCGAGGGATCCGATGCGGTCCGGGCCTCCGTGCCGGTAGGGGTTCGAGATGTGTTGCGCCGCAGGCTCGCCCGGTTACCCGGCTCGAGTGTGACGGCGCTGCGGCAAGCCGCCGTGCTGGGACGTGACATCGACGTCGACCTGCTTGCCGAACTCGGCCGCGGCGATCCCGATGATCTGCTCGACGCGTTGGAGCCTGCCGTGCTGCTCGGTCTGCTCGACGAACCCGTCCCGGGCCGGCTGCGGTTCGCCCACGCCCTGGTTCGGGACACGCTCTACGAAGACACCTCGAAGCTGCGCCGGTCCCGGTTGCACGCCGCCGCACTGGATTTGCTCACCGCGCCCGGTCGCTCGGCAGACCCGGCGGCCCTGGCGCATCATGCCGTCGCCTCTGCGACCGCTCAAACCGCTTTGGCTGCTGCGGCTTTCGCGACCGAAGCGGCCGGCGAGGCGGATTCGGTCGGTGCTCACGCCGAGGGTGCCCGACAGTGGCGCGCGGCGGTGCAGATGCTCGAACTGGCCGCGAGCCGCCGCTTGCAGGCCGATCCCGCCGCCGTGGAGCGCGAGATCGACGCCCGCTGTGGGTTGATCTCCGCCTTGGCGCAGTCAGGTGACGCCGTCGCGGCGCGCGTGGAGATGAAGGCCGCGCTGCAGTTGCTGTCCGACAAGTCCCGCGACGACCTGACGGTGCGCGTCCTCACCGCATGGGACACCCCGCTGGTGTGGCGCGACCGCGAATACGACGAGTCCGACGAACAGATGATCGGGCGGCTGCGCCGGATGCTTGCGGGCGAGGTCAGCACGGTCGACCGGATCAAGCTGCTCAAGGCGCTGTTCGTGGAGCTGGAGGGCACCGACCCCGATGGAGCGCTGGCGGCCAGCACCGAACTGCTGGAACTGGCGCGCCGCGCGTATGCCGAGCAGCCCGAGTCGTCGGGCCGGCTGCTCTGCACGGCGCTCAACGTCCGGGCCTACTGCTCGCTGGGGCCGGATCTCGACGCCGAGCGCGAAGCGATCGCCGCCGAGCTGCTGCGGACCGCGGAAGCCGCCGAACAGGCCGACTATCAAGCGGTCGCGCACTGGCTGCTGTCGCTGGCGGCCGGGAATCGCTGCGATCTGGAAGCCGCCAAACGGCACGTCGACCTCGCGGTGGCGAGGGCCGGTACCGGCCAGCTGGTCCACCTGCTCGGCGTGCTCGGCCTGTTCCGCGCCCGCATGTACCTGCTGGCGGGGCGCCTGGACGAGGCGGTGAGTGCCTACACCGACCTGGCGGCACGCATGGTGGAGAACGGCGCCGCCAACGGGGCCAAGCTGGCGATGGTGGGCCGGGTGACCGGTGAATTCTGCCTCGGCGATCTGGGCCTGCTGGCCGACGAGCTGGTGTTCTTCTATCGCGAGGTGTCGGTCGCCGCGCTGGATGCGGCGGTACTGGCGCTCGTGGCCCGCGATCGCGAGGCCGAGGCCCGCCGGCTGTGGCAGGACCGCGGGCCCATCGAGCGGGCCTATTTCTGGCTGCCGTTCACCGTGCTGCGCGTCAACGCCGCGGTGGCGCTGGGCGACGTCGACGAAATCCGGGCGCGGGCGGCGGAACTGGCTCCCTACTCCGGCCGGATCGCCGGGCTCGGGGTCGACGGGTTGATGGTCGGCCCGGTCGACGACGCCCTCGCCGCGGCCGCCGATGCGCTGGGTCGGCCCGATGAGGCCCGCGGCTACCGCGAATCCGCCGCGGTGTTGCGGGACCGGCTGGCGGCCGAGGCCCGGCGCTTCATCGACTGAGCGTCACCGGCCGAAGACGGCCCGTTCCAGCCGACGGTGCCGCACCCCCAGCACGGCGAGCAGGATCCGCAGCCCGAGGCTCGCGTGCTGCGCGAGCTCGGTCCGCTCGTCGTCGGTCATCACCGCCAGCGAGCGGGGCCCGTCGAACGACATCCGTGCGCCGTCGCGGGCGGCGGCCTCCACAGCTGTCCAGTCCGCAACCGAGACGTGCTCGCTGATCAGTGGAAACACTTCCATCTCTTCGTCGTTGATGTGGTCGGTCAGCAGTGTCGAGAGCTCAGCGAGCTCGATGGCCATCAGACCGGCGACCCGGCGGTCGCCCATCGAAAGCCGGAACGCCGCGGCCCGGGCGCGCAGTTGGTCCAGCCGTGGATCCAGCGCGGCGTGGTCGTCGGTCAGCTCGCTGAGGTCCAGGTGGTTGCCCACGCTGGCCTGGATGACCGGCCACAGCACGCTGTCCTCGGTGCTGTGGTGGTGATGGATCGAATCGCACAGCATCTCCACGTAGCGGGAGATGGCGCGGGCCCGGCCGGGCGTACAGATCACGTCGCGGTCGCGGACCGCGACGGCCAGGTCGGTCAGGCGGGTCAGGTCCGCCAGCATGGCGCGGTGGGCCAGGGTGATGCCCAGCAGGTCCGGTTCGGGGTCCCCCGCGCGGCGGGGTTCGACGGTGACGGTGGTGGGCACGGCGGTACTCCTCGGACTGGATGCTCGGACGGGATGTGATGTCGGAGTACAGCCTGGTGGCGGCCACTTAAGCACGACTTGTCACCGGCTTGTCGCGCCCACAGTAGGGTTGCAGCCATGATCGATATCGACCTTGCCGAGCTGCGGAATTGGTTTGGGTTCGGCGTGGCGGGTAACTTCGCCGGCCATCTCGAGCAAGCGGGGGAGGCCGGCGATTTCGTCAAGGTCGTCACCGAAGGCTATGCGCCCAAAGGTATTTTCCCGTGGTACGCACCCGGTCGCGACGATTTCCTCGGCGAGTTCCCGCTGTCCAACGACGCCATCGTGCTGCCCGAGGCCGGTGAGAGCGACGGGCCGCTGAACCTGCAGATCGAACCCGAGGTCGGGGTCGCCTGCCGGGTGGTGTGGAACGGCGACACCGTGGTGCGGTTGGAGCCGTTCGCGCTCGGCGCGTTCAACGACTGCTCGATCCGGCGCCCCGGCGCCCCCAAGATCAGCTACAAGAAGAACTGGGGTCCGGCGTCGAAAGGTGTTGCGCCGCAGTTCTTCGACATCAGTGATCTGACCCCCGACGGTCCGACCGCCACCATGCGGTTGGTCTGCTTCCTGCAGGACGGGGACGGTGAGAAGCACGCCTACGGCGTCGACTCCCCGCTGGTCGGTTATTCGTACTACGGCGAGGTGCTGCTGGACTGGATCGTCGAGCGGCTGGCCAACCAGAAGGGTTCGGCGGACACGCCGTTGGAGGATGTCGGTGCACTGATGGTGGCCAGCGGGCATCCGCGCAACGTGCTGATCGGTATCGGCGCGACCCGCTACACGCCGCTGGGAGAGTCGACCTTCCTCAAGCCGGGCGACGAGGCCATCGTGCGGGTGTACGACACCGTGACAGACGCGTCATCCGAACTGCGACAGGTGGTTTCGGAAAGCTGACGGCGGTTGCACTCAGGGTCTTGGCAGCACCTCGGCGAGCATCTGGGTGAACTTCTCGGGATCGGCCGGGGTGAACGCCGGCCGCCAGTAGGAACCGTCGACCTCGAGGGTCACCAGGGTCGAGCGCAGTGGACGTCCGACATCCAACGGCAGCCATCGGCGCAGATCCGAACTGCCCCACAACCGGAAGCGGTGCAGCACGTTCAGCGACTCGGTCTTGTAGGTGCGGATGTCGCGCAGCGGGATGACCTTCGCCGTGCCCGACGGAAAGTGGTAGCGCCGCAACGTGATTGCCTCACGGTCCAGCTGGATCAGACCGTCGTCGTAGTACTGGTGCGGTGCGCTCACAATTGGGCGCACCTCAGCTCGTGTCCCTTGGTGGTCAGGCACTTGCCGTTCTGCAGGTTCCACTGCCAGCCGTGCAGGTTGCAGGTGAGGGTATTGCCTTCCACCACACCAAATTTCGACAGGTCCGCCTTCAGGTGGGGGCAGCGCCGCTGGATCTCCCAGCCGTCGAGGGTGATGGTCGCGGTGTCGTCGTGCGCCTCGGCGAACCAGCCGTCGGCGTAGGCGATCCGCTCGTCGGTCAGGCACTTGAAGAATGTGTAGAGGTACTCGTTGTAACCGCCGACCCGCCAGGCCCGGAAGCGGGTGGACAGGAAGATGGTGTTGACCCAGTCCGGTTCGTTGTCGCGCAGCACCGTGCGGACCAACTCGGGCGCGATCTCGAACCCGTAGCGGAACTTCTCGTCGGCAATCGGTTCGCGCACAGTGCGTTTGGGGAAGTCCAGCACCACCGTCTCGGCGCCGAGGCGCAGCTCGACGGGATAGCCGATGCCGTCGCAGATCTGGTCGGACTGCAGCATGATCGGTTCGAAGACCGCACGCAACGGTTCCAGCAGCGGTTCTCCCGCCGCGGGCGCCCAGCCGGCCTTCTCGGCGGCCAGCACGGGGGCCATCCGCTGGGCGTAGTCCTCGATGTAGGCGGCCTTGCCGGTGGTGAACACAGCCTCGGGGTCTTCGATCGGATGGCTGAGGCCGTTCAGCTCCGAGCCGGTGAAATCGGCGACCGACCCGGGCACCATGAGCAGGCCGCGATCATGGCCGTGGCGGCGCATCTGATCGAGGAACACCACCTGGTCGGGGAAGATGTTGGCCGGGTCACCATGGTCGTCGTTGAGGTCACGCAGCTCCGGGTCCAGGAAGCAGGGCGGACCGGCCGAGGGGATCACCCAGGTGGCCCCGACCTGGGCGATGTACTGGCGGCAGCGGTCCATCTGGCGCTGGCGCTTCTGGATGCCGAAGGCCTCCTTGGCCCGCTCGGGCATGTCGTAGACCATCGGGTACCAGATGGCGCCGGAGTACTGCAGCATGTGCACGTCGACCTGGCCGAAGTCGGCATGCAGCACATCCAGGTCGACGGGCCGTGCGTCGTTCATGTTGAAGGCCGTCGTGACACCGTCGGACACCACCAGCCCGGAGTCGCCGATCGGGCCGTCCGCGGGGGCCCGCAACGCGATGATCATCACGTCGAGGTCGCCCTTGGGCCCGCTGACGGTGTGCTTGACCGAATCCGTGGTCTCGAAGAACGTGTGGAAGCCGAGCTTCTCCAACTCGCGGCGCAGGTCCGGCACGGGATAGTCCGGCAGCAGCACCACGGCGTCCTTGTTGACGTGGCGGCTCAGGTTCTCCGGGTCGAAGTGGTCCTTGTGCAGATGGGAGACATAGAGGTAATCGACGTCTCCCAGCGCCGTCCAGTCGAGCTGGCTGTTGTCCGGGAACGGGAACCACGATGCGAAGTACGCCGGGTTGACCCACGGATCGCACAAGATGCTGCCGGCCCTGGTATCGATCCGGAAGCCGGCATGTCCGACGCTTGTGACCTGCACGAATAGCCTTTCGATTCAGAACATGGAGCGCCAGCCAGCCTAGCCGGAATCCGGCGACGCGCCGAAGCGCTGCTGGCCAGGGCCGCATCGGGATCGGTCCGGCGGTCCGACCGTGATGGCTGCGCACTACGCTTGCGGCTGTGGAACCGGTGTACGGGACTGTCATCCAGCTCGCCCGGCTGGCGTGGCGGCTACAGGGGCTGAAGTTCACTGTGACCGGGGTGGAGAACCTGCCCGTCACCGGCGGAGCGGTGGTGGCCATCAACCACACCAGCTACTTCGACTTCACCTTCGCCGGCCTGCCTGCGTACAAGCAGAAGCGGGGCCGCAAGGTGCGGTTCATGGCCAAAAAAGAGGTGTTCGACAACAAGATCACCGGGCCGATCATGCGCAGCCTGCGCCATATCGAGGTGGACCGGGACAACGGCGCATCCTCCTACGATGCGGCTGTCGAGTACCTCAAAGCCGGTGAGCTGGTCGGGGTGTATCCCGAGGCCACCATCAGCCGCAGTTTCGAGATCAAGGGGTTCAAGTCCGGCGCGGCGCGGATGGCGATCCAGGCCGATGTGCCGATCGTTCCGCACATCGTCTGGGGTGCCCAGCGAATCTGGACCAAGGGACATCCGAAGAAGCTCTACCGGCCCAAGGTGCCGATCTTCATCACTGTCGGTGAGCCGATTCAGCCGACGCTGCCTGCCGCCGAGCTGACGGCGCTGCTGCATTCCCGGATGCAGCACCTGCTCGAACAGGTGCAGGACGCGTATGGGCCGTACCCTCCCGGCGAGTTCTGGGTGCCGCATCGCCTAGGCGGCGGCGCGCCGTCACTGGCCGAGGCCAACCGGATGGATGCCGAGGAGGCCGCGGAGAAGGCGGCCCGGCGGCGGGCGTTGGGGGAACAGACCGGGCCGGCCGAGCCGACTGGTGCGTCGGGGTAGGTCCGGATGGAACCCGTTTTCCGAAGTTTGGAAATCGCAGCCGAGTTGGCGGTTCGGGCTACCGGAACCAGGATCACCTTCCGCGGCGTGGAGAATCTGCCGGCGACGGGCGGCGCCGTCGTCGCGATCAACCACACCAGCTATGTGGACTTTCTGCCCGCCGCCCTGGCCGCGAAGGAACGCGGCCGCCGGATGCGCTTCATGATCAAGGCCGAGATGCAGCAGGTGAAGCCGGTCAATTTCCTGATCAGGCACACCAGGACGATTCCCGTGCATCGCGAGGCCGGGGCCGGGGCCTATGCCCTCGCGGTGCAATCGTTGCGCCACGGCGAACTGGTCGGCGTATACCCGGAAGCCACCATCAGCCGCAGCTTCGAACTCAAGGGCTTCAAGACCGGGGCGGTGCGCATGGCCTTGGAGGCTGACGTGCCGATCGTCCCGCTGATCGTCTGGGGCGTACACCGGATTTGGACCAAGGACCATCCGAGGACGTTGGGGCGCAAGAAGTTTCCCGTGACCGTCGAGCTGGGCCCGCCCATCGCGCCGGCCGGCACGGTCGAGCAACTGGATGCGCGGCTGCGCACCTCGATGACGGATCTGCTGGACCGGGTGCAGCGCGAGTACCCGGCGCCCCCGGGAGAGTACTGGGTGCCGCGCCGACTGGGCGGGTCGGCGCCGACACCGGAGGAGGCCAAGCGCCTCGATGAGGCCGAGTTGGCCGAGCGCGCGCGTAAGCGCGCGGGCAAATCGACAGGAAAACATATTTGATGGCGATCGATCCGAGACCGCGGCTGATCGCCACGGACGTTGACGGAACGCTGCTCGACGAAGACGAGAAGGTGACCCCCCGCACGCGCGCAGCCGTGCAGGCCGCCGTCGCGTCTGGCGCGGTGTTCGTACTGGCGACGGGCCGGCCGCCGCGTTGGATCACGCCCGTGGTCGAGGGGCTGGGGCTGGCGCCGCTCGCGGTGTGCGCCAACGGCGCGGTGATCTACGACCCGCAGACCGACCGGATCGTCTCGGCGAACACGCTGCTGCCCGATGCCCTCGGTGAACTCGCCGAGATCGCGAACCGGGTGATCCCCGGCGCGGGTCTGGCGGTCGAGCGCGTGGGCACCTCGGCGCACGATGCGGCCACCCCGCAGTTCGTCAGCTCGCCGGGTTACGAGCACGCGTGGCTCAACCCCGACAACACCGAGGTGTCCGTCGAGGACCTGTTGTCCCAGCCCGCCGTGAAACTGCTGGTCCGCAAGGCGGGTGCACGCAGCTCCGACATGGCAGCCGCGCTCGTCGAGCACGTCGGCCTGCTCGGCGACATCACCTACTCGACCAACAACGGTCTGATCGAGGTGGTGCCGGTGGGCATCAGCAAGGCCACCGGGGTGGAGCAGCTCGCAGGCCCGCTCGGGCTCAGCGCCGTCGACGTCGTCGCGTTCGGCGACATGCCCAACGACGTGCCGATGCTGAGCTGGGCCGGGCGCGGCGTGGCCATGGGCAATGCCCACCCCGAGGCCTTGGCGGCTGCCGACGAGGTGACCGTGACCAACGCCGACGACGGCGTGGCGCGGGTGCTGGAACGCTGGTGGGGCGATCGTTAGGTGATCACTAGGTGATCGGGGTGAACCGCTCCAGCTGAACTGGCTGCTGGTCGGCCGGCGGCGGCGGGAGTTCCTGCGGAACCCCGTCGACCACGCGGGTCACGGTGCCCTTCTCGCGGTCGAAGTTCAGCGTGCCGTGCTGGAAGTTCTGCCCGATCCACAGCGGTTCGGGGATCTCGCCGCTGGTCGGCAGTCCGAGGATGCCGCGTTCGAAGCCGAGCGAGCCCCAGGCTTCGTAGATGGCTCCGGTGACGGGCTGGGCCCCGCTCTCCGGTGACCAGTAGATCGCGCCGCGCTCGAAGGTGGCGTAACGCGCGGACCCTTCCGCCGCGGTCTCCGGCGAAGTCGGGTTGCCGAGCAGCCCGCCGGAGGCTCCGAGGGATTCCCAGCGGGCGTAGATGGCCCCGCCTCGCATCTGTTCGGCCAGGTCCGCCGGGCCCGGCGGCTGGTTGAACCGGGCGGCGATGTCGCGGAGGCGGTCCATCTCGGCGTAGGCGGCATTGCCGGGGCACTCGGTGTTGCCGACGTCGCGGTGGGTGAAGATCGTCGGCAGGGTGGGGGTGGCACCGAGCGGGAAGTGGGTGAACGAGCCGCCGGCGGAGGTGAGCACCACGGTGCCCTTGGGGTCGACGTGGTCGAGGCCGAGCCGCCAGCCCAGCAGCCGTCCTACCGTGTTCAGCTGAATCTCGGTGGGTGGCACATCGTTGAAGTCGCCGATCATCGCCACACCCCAGGTGTCGCGGTTGAACCCACCGGTGTGCGAGCCCTCGACGGCCCGGTTGATGCCGCCTGCCCGGCCCTCGAAGACCTGGCCGTACTTGTCGACCAGCGCGTTGTAGGCGATGTCGCACCAGCCGAGCGTGCGGGCGTGGTACTCGTAGATCGACCGGACGATCCCGGCTGAGTCTTCCGGTGCGTAGTCGTTGCTGCCGGCCGTGTGGTGCACGACGGCGGCGCGAACACTCCTGTCGTACACCGGGTTTCCGCATCGCATCGACTCGTCGGCGCCCCACTGGGCGCGCGTGATGACGTTGGGCGGCACGCCGGGCGGAGTGGCGGCGGTGGGCAGCGGTCCGGTGTCCACCGGGGCCTTGGGCGGGGCGATGAGGACCGCGGTGACCGTCTGGGGGAGGGGCTGTTCGACGGACGCGGGCCGGTAGCCGAGGCCGGGCTGCCGGGGTCCGGGGGGTCTGGGTGTCGCGGCGTGGCTGACGGCGATCTGCACGGTGGTGGTGCGCCCGACGAACACCGGTTCGGTGCCGCGCGGCCCGGAGCCGCCCTCGTTGCCCACCCCGTCGAGGTTCTCCGCCTCGTACCAGGGTCCCCAGGAGCCGTCGGCTTTCTGCGCCCGGACCTTGGCCGAGGTGCCGCTGAGGTCCTGTGCGGTGAGCGCGACCATCGAGAACGGGGTGTCTTGGTGGACCTCCCGGACGCTGTCGCCGCCGCTCAGATTGTCCAGCGGTTGCTGAGTGAGTATCGGTGCAGCGTCGACTGGATCGGTGCGATTGCTACCGGGCACGCCGTCGACCGCCCAGGGCAGGATGACGACCGTTGCCGCGAGCGCAGTGAAGAGTAGTGGCGGCGCGGTACGGCGGGACAGCACGGACTGATGTTACGTATGTGTCTGTTGTTACGAATGTTTCGACACGCGATTCTCAGCCGGCACGCAACGGCACCGCAGAGCCTCCACTGGCTTCTGCGGTGCCGTTTCGTAACAAGCCTTTCCTGCCTGGGCCCGTCAGGGCGTCGGCAGCGGCGGTGCCGGTACGGGCGGTGCCGGCACCGCGGGTGCGGCCGCAGGCATGCCCTGTTTCATCGCCGAGGTGATGGCAGGCATCACCATGCCCTTGAGCAGATCGATCGCCTGGCCGGCGCCGAGCTGTTGGGCTGCGCTGGACAGGTCGCCGAAGAGGCCACCCCCACCAGTGCTGCTGGTGGCGGGCATCGCACTCAGCGACGGGTCGGTCCCCAGCGGGCCACCGAGGATCGGGTAGGTGCCACCCAGGCCCGGGTCGCCGGCGATCGGAACCTCACCCGGGGCGGGCAGGGCGCCGCCGTTGGAGATCGGCATCAGCGACGGGTCGGTGCCCAGACCGGGCGTGGTCAGGCCCGGCGTGGCGGGAGCGCCGAGGCTCGGCGTGGTCAGCCCACCGGGCACGGCTCCGGCCGGGTTGGTCAGCCCACCGGGCAGGGCGCCCGCAGGGTTGGTCAACGCCGGGTTGCTCAGGGCCGGGTTGCTCAGCGCGGGATCGGTCAGCGCACCCGGCGCGGTCAGGCTCGGCGTCGCCCCCGGAGCGGCACCGGGCAGGCCGGCACCACCGGGCGCCGTCAGACCGGGGCTGGTCAGTCCCGGATTGGTGAGCCCGGGGCTGGTGAGCCCGGGGCTGGTGAGCCCAGGTGAGGTGAGGCCGGGACTGGTCAGGCCGGGGGAGGTGAGGCCAGGGCTGGTCAGCCCGGGCGCGCCCAGGCCGGGGGAGGTCAGCGTCGGCGAGGCGAGCGAGGGCGACGCCCCGGTGCCGCCGAGCAACCCGCCCGGCAGGTTGATGCCGAACTGGGAGAGCCCCTGGGACAGCGCGGACATCAGCTCGGTGGGCAGGTCGGTGATCATGGCGGCCTGGGTGAATTCGCGCTGCTGAGGCTCAGGGGAAAGCTGGGTGACCGCAACCAATGCTGCTGGACTTGCGACTGCCACTGCAGCGACTGCACGCATGGCTGTCGAGAGCTTGCGTCGACGTCGGTTCGGCACGGAAGTCTCCTCAAATTGGACTGCATATCTGTACTGCTCAGGTCTGTCAGCAGCTAAGGACGAAACGTGCGAAGCCCATGAGTGCCAACGTGATCGATGGTACTTGTGTGACTAATGGGTCTAGAGTGACGATATTGAATTGTGAGCGAATTGCGACCTACGCCCGCTATCGAATTCGGGCTGTAGCGGGCCGGTCGGATACCCTGGCTGCCGATGACGTCCTTATCTCCCCGGGTCGGCGCGGTCCAGCCCACAGGTCATTTCGACCTCTTTGTCGTTGGTTCCGGTTTCTTCGGCCTGACGATCGCCGAGCGCGTGGCGACGCAACTCGACAAGCGCGTACTTGTCATCGAGCGACGTCCGCACATCGGCGGTAACGCCTACTCCGAACCCGAACCGCAGACCGGTATCGAAGTCCACAAGTACGGTGCCCATCTGTTCCACACCTCCAATCAACGGGTATGGGACTACGTCCGGAACTTCACCGACTTCACCGGCTATCAGCACCGGGTGTTCGCCCTGCACAACGGGCAGGCCTACCAGTTCCCGATGGGCCTGGGCCTGGTGTCCCAGTTCTTCGGCCGCTACTTCACGCCGGACGAGGCCAGGGCGCTGATCGCCGAACAGGCCGCCGAGATCGACACCAAGGACGCCCAGAACCTCGAGGAAAAGGCCATCTCGCTGATCGGCCGCCCGCTCTACGAGGCGTTCGTCAAGCACTACACCGCCAAGCAGTGGCAGACCGATCCGAAGGAACTGCCCGCGGCCAACATCACCCGGCTGCCGGTGCGCTACACGTTCGACAACCGGTACTTCAACGACACCTACGAGGGGCTGCCGGTCGACGGCTACACCGCGTGGCTGGAGAAGATGGCCGCCGACGACCGTATCCAGGTGGTGCTCGACACCGACTGGTTCGACGTGCGCGAGAGCCTGCGGGCGCAGAACCCGGACGCGCCGGTGGTCTACACCGGGCCGCTGGACCGCTACTTCGACTATTCCGAAGGCCGGTTGGGTTGGCGCACACTCGATTTCGAGGTCGATGTGCTGGACACCGGAGACTTCCAGGGCACCGCCGTCATGAACTACAACGACGCCGACGTGCCATACACCCGCATCCATGAGTTCCGGCACTTCCACCCCGAGCGGGTGTACCCGGCCGACAAGACCGTGATCATGCGCGAGTACTCCCGGTTCGCCGAGAACGACGACGAGCCGTACTACCCGATCAACACCGAAGCCGACCGTGCCCTGCTGGCCACCTACCGGTCCCTGGCCAAGGCCGAAACAGCCTCGGCCAAGGTGCTTTTCGGTGGCCGCCTGGGCACCTACCAATACCTGGACATGCACATGGCCATCGCCAGCGCACTGAGCATGTACGACAACACGCTGGCGCCGCATCTGGCCGACGGTGCGCCGCTCGTCACCGAACCCGAAAAGGAAAGCAGCAAAGCATGAGTGACATCCCATCCGGCGCACTCGACGCCGGAGAATCCCGGGCCGTCAGTCTGCTGGCCCGCGTGATCCTGCCGCGACCGGGCGAGCCGCTCGACGTCCGCAAGCTCTACCTCGACGAGGATCCGACCAACGCGCGTCGCGCACACGCGCCCAGCCGCACGACGCTGGAAATCGGCCCGGAATCCGGGATATCGTTCGCGACCTACTTCAACGCGTTTCCGGCCAGCTACTGGCGACGCTGGTCGACGCTGAAATCTGTGGTGCTCCGCGTCGAGCTGACCGGGAGCGCCCGCGTCGACGTGTACCGCTCCAAGGCCACCGGTGCGCGCATCACCGTCGGAGGCGCACCCGTCTCCAGCGGCGACTCCGATGAGCCCGCGAGCGTCGAGTTCGAGATCGACCTGACCCCGTTCGAAGACGGCGGCTGGATCTGGTTCGACATCACCACCGACTCCAAGGTGACCATGCACAGCGCGGGCTGGTACGCGCCGACCGCCGCCCCCGGCCGGGCCAACGTCGCCGTCGGCATCCCGACCTTCAACCGGCCCGCAGACTGCGTCAACGCGCTGGCCGCACTCACCTCCGACCCGCTCGTCGACGAGGTGATCTGCGCGGTCATCGTGTCCGATCAGGGCACCAGCAAGGCCAAGGACCATCCCGGATTCACGCAGGCCGCTGCGGCACTGGGCAACCGGCTCTCGATTCACAACCAGCCGAACCTCGGCGGTTCCGGTGGATACAGCCGCGTGATGTACGAGGCGCTGAAGAACACCGACTGTGAGCAGATCCTGTTCATGGACGACGACATTCGTATCGAGCCGGACTCGATCCTGCGGGCCCTTGCGATGAACCGGTTCGCCAAGGAGCCGACGCTGGTCGGCGGCCAGATGCTCAACCTGCAGGAGCCGTCGCACCTGCACATCATGGGTGAGATGGTCGACCGCGCGAACTTCATGTGGTCGGCCGCGCCCAACGCCGAATACGACCACGATTTCGCCAAGTACGCCCTCGACGACGTCGATGCCTACCGCAGCAAGCTGCTGCACCGCCGCATCGACGTCGACTTCAACGGCTGGTGGATGTGCATGATCCCGCGCCAGGTCGCCGAAGAGGTCGGCCAGCCGGTACCGCTGTTCATCAAGTGGGATGACGTCGAATACGGGCTGCGCGCCGCGGAACACGGCTATCGCACGGTCACCCTGCCGGGCGCGGCGATCTGGCACATGGCCTGGAGCGACAAGGACGACGCGATCGACTGGCAGGCCTACTTCCACCTGCGCAACCGCTTGGTGGTGGCCGCGCTGCACTGGGACGGCGACGTCCGCGGCCTGCTGGCCAGCCACCTCAAGGCCACGTTCAAACACCTTCTCTGCCTTGAATATTCGACGGTGGCGATCCAGAACCAGGCGATGGAGGACTTCCTCGGCGGGCCGGAGCACATCTTCTCCGTGCTGGAATCGGCGCTGCCGGACATCCGGGCCCTGCGCTCGCAGTACCCGGACGCCGTGGTGCTCCCGGGTGCCACCGCGTTGCCGCCGGCGTCGGACCTGAAGCGCAAGAAGGTCCGCATCCCGGTCTCCAAGGCCGCCATCGCGATCCGGCTGGCCCGCGGCGTCGCCAACCAGCTGCGCGAGGCCGATCCCGAAACCCACGTCCGGCCGCAGATCAACGTGGCGACCCAGGACGCCCGGTGGTTCTCGCTGTGCATGGTCGACGGTGTCACCGTCACCACCGCCGACGGCCGCGGTGTCGTCTACCGTCAGCGCGACCGCGCGAAAATGTTTGCGCTGCTGCGTGCTTCGCTGCGCCAGCAGCTGCGGTTGGCCCGTCAGTTCGACCGCATGCGCAAGGTGTACCGCGATGCGTTGCCGACCCTGTCGAGCACCCAGAAGTGGGAGACCGTGCTGCTCGCCGAATCCGGCGAGAAGGCCTGAGATGGCCGACGCCCCGCGCGGCGAGGACGCCGTGCTGGTAGCCGTTCAGTCGGCACTGGCAGGCCGCACCGGCGTACTCGCCGGGGCGCGTGCGCTGTCCCACTTCGGGGAGCACAGCCTGGGCTGGGTCGGCCTGGCCGCGGCGGGTGCGCTGGTGCAGCCGTCCAAGCGCCGGTCCTGGCTTGCGGTGGGCGCCGGTGCCTTCCTGGCACACGCCGCCGCGGTGGTGATCAAGCGGGTGGTACGCCGCGAGCGTCCACACCACCCCGACATCGCGGTGAACGTGGGGACCCCGAGCCGGCTGAGTTTCCCGTCCGCGCACGCCACCTCGACCACCGCGGCCGCGGTGCTGCTGGCCCAGACCACCGGTCTGCCGCTGCCCGTGGTCCTGGTGCCGCCGATGGCGCTGTCGCGCCTGGTGCTCGGCGTGCACTACCCGACCGATGTGCTCACCGGCGTGGCCGTCGGTGCCCTGGTGGGAAAGGCGGTCGGGACAGCGGTGAACCGGGATTCTGGGGTCGAAGGAGACTGATGAGCGATGAGCACAGCCCGGATGAGTGAGGAAGCCCAGCCGACTTCCGGTCCGCCCAAGAACGTGGTGACCGGTGCCATCAAGGCGATGCGCCCCCGCCAGTGGGTCAAGAACCTGCTGGTGCTGGCCGCGCCGATGGCGGCGCTGGGCGGCGGCGTGCACTACAACTACGCCGACCTGGCCTACAACGTCTCGATCGCGTTCGTGGTGTTCTGCCTGGCGTCGTCGTCGATCTACCTGATCAACGACGCCCGCGACGTCGAGGCGGACCGGGCGCACCCGACCAAGCGGTTCCGGCCGATCGCGGCAGGCGTCGTGCCCGAGTGGCTGGCCTATCTGCTGGCGGTGGTGCTCGCCGCGGCGTCGCTGGGCATCTCCTGGTCGCTCACCCCGAACCTGGCCCTGGTGATGGCGATCTACGTGGCCATCCAGCTGGCCTACTGCTTCGGTCTGAAACATCAAGCGGTGCTGGACATCTGCATCGTGTCGTCCGGATTCCTGATCCGGGCCATCGCCGGTGGTGTGGCCACCGGCATCCCGCTGTCACAGTGGTTCCTGCTCGTCATGGCGTTCGGTTCCCTGTTCATGGCATCGGGCAAGCGGTACGCCGAACTGCAGCTGGCCGAGCGCACCGGCGCCAAGATCCGCAAGTCGCTGGAGAGCTACACCACCACGTACCTGCGCTTCGTCTGGACGCTGGCGGCCACCGCGGTGGTGGTCTGCTACGGACTGTGGGCCTTCGAGCGTGACCGGGTGGTCGGCTCGTCGTGGTTCGCCATATCGATGATCCCGTTCACCATCGCCATCCTGCGCTATGCGGTCGACGTCGATGGCGGCATCGCCGGCGAGCCCGAGGAGATCGCACTGCGGGACCGGGTTCTGCAGCTGCTGGCTGTGGCATGGATCGGGACCATCGGTGCTGCCATCGCTTTCAGCTGACCCCGTCAACGCCCGCCGGTGGCCCGGCGTGACCGACCTGCGCAGGCGGGCCGGCGGCCTGGGCGAGCGGTTCGAGAACTGGCCTGCCTTCCCGTACCACCCGTCGGTGCGCATCAGCCTGTGGGTCGGCGTCGTGGTGATCGCCGGGCTGTTCGGCTGGGGCGCCTGGCAACGCCGGTGGATCGCCGACGACGGCCTGATCGTGCTGCGCACGGTGCGAAACCTGTTGGCGGGCAACGGCCCGGTCTTCAATGCCGGGGAGCGCGTGGAGGCCAACACCTCGACGGCGTGGACCTACCTGGTGACCCTCGGCGCCTGGATCGGCGGCCCGCTGCGGCTGGAGTACGTCGTGCTGGCGCTGGCCCTGGTGCTGAGCGTGCTCGGCGTGGCGCTGGTCATGCTGGGTACCGGCCGCCTCTATGCGCCCAGCCTGCGGGGCCGTCGCGCGCTGCTGCTGCCGGCAGGCGCGCTGGTCTACATCGCGATCCCACCGGCCCGCGACTTCGCCACCTCGGGGCTCGAAAGTGGTTTGGTGCTGGCCTATCTCGGGTTGCTGTGGTGGATGATGGTGTGCTGGTCGCAGGCGCTGCGGGCCCATCCCGATCAGCAGCGGGGACAACAAAACATCACCGGCTCGGTGTTCGAGGCGTCGCTGGCCTTCGTCGCGGGGCTGAGCGTGCTGATGCGCCCGGAGCTGGCTCTGCTCGGCGGCGGTCTGCTGGTCATGATGCTGGTGGCCGCCCGCGGTTGGCGCCGCCGGACGTTGATCCTCGTCGCGGGTGGATTGCTGCCGGTGGGTTACCAGATCTTCCGGATGGGCTACTACGGCCTGCTGGTGCCCGGCACCGCGGTGGCCAAGGACGCCTCGGGGTCCAAATGGGCCCAGGGCTTCATCTACCTGACCAACTTCAACCACCCCTACCTGCTGTGGGTGCCTGCGGTGCTGCTGGTGCTGCTCGGAATGGTGTTGTTGGCCACCAGGACTCGGCCGTGGTGGGTCCGGCGGCAGGTGCCGCGGGGCTATGGCTGGCTGCCGCGCACCATCCAAAGTCCGCCTGCCATCGTCATTTTCATGGTGGCCAGCGGCTTCCTGCAGGCGGTGTACTGGGTGCGCCAAGGCGGTGACTTCATGCACGGCCGGGTGCTGCTGGCTCCGGTGTTCTGCATGCTGGCCCCGGTCGCGGTGATCCCGGTGGTGCTGCCCGACGGCACCAAGTTCACCCGGGAGACCGGTTATCTGCTGGCCGCCGCCACCAGCGTGCTGTGGGCTGCGGTGGTCGGCTGGTCGGTCTGGGCGGCCAACTCGCCGGGGCTCGGCGCCGATGCCACGCGGGTCACCTATTCCGGCATCGTCGACGAGCGGCGGTTCTACTCGCAGGCCACCGGTCACGCGCATCCGCTGACCGCTGCCGACTATCTGGACTACCCCCGCATGCGGGCGGTCCTCACGGCCATCAACAACACTCCCGACGGTGCCCTGCTGCTGCCGTCCGGCAACTACGACGTGTGGGACGTGGTGCCCGCGCTCCCGCCGCCGGCGGGCCTCACACCGTCGGAGCGTAGGGCGCTGACAACGCCGCACACAGTGTTTTTCACCAATCTCGGCATGGTCAGCATGAACACCGGGCTCAACGTACGGGTCATCGATCAGATCGGGCTGGCAAACCCCATGGCGATGCACACCCGACGCCTGACCGACGGCCGCATCGGCCACGACAAGAACCTGTTCCCGGACTGGGCGGTGGCCGAGGGACCGTTCCTCAAGGAACACCCGTATGTCCCGCCGTATCTGGACGAGGACTGGATCACCGAAGCCGGGGTGGCGCTGACGTGTCCGGACACCGACGCCATGCTGAATTCTGTGCGTGCCGAGATGGGTCCGCGACGGTTCCTGTCGAACCTCACGCACGCCTACGAATTCACCAAATACCGGATCGACCGCGTGCCGTTGTACGAGATCAACCGGTGTGGGCTGCAACCGCCGCCGACCAAGGTGCCGCCGTACACGGGCATGCCCGCAACCGGTCCGTAGTTTGCGCGGGGGCGGTGTCGCGGCGTTAGACCACAAACCTGGGATTTGGCTGTCAGCGGGTTGGTCTGTTTGGGTAACGCTAGGCCGTCATGGCCCGATACGTAATTGGGCCGCCGTGCGTCCGCTTGCGGTGTGCCCGATGGTCTGCCCTGATCGCACTTCGGACCACTGAGTGTGACCAGGGCAGACATCTGCTGAAAAGAAGAAAATGGCCTTGGTGTGGTTGACTACACGGGCACGTGAGCCGGTTACGTCCGCTGAATTGACGTGCGGCATACGACAGATGAGATAGGGAGCGGTATGAAGTTCGTTGGGAAGATGCGCGGCGCAGCGGCAGGTCTGTCGCGCCGGCTGACGGTTGCGGTCGCGGCAGCGGCCCTACTGCCTGGCCTGGTAGGCGTCGCGGGTGGCTCGGCGACTGCTGGGGCTTTCTCTCGCCCGGGTCTGCCGGTCGAGTATCTCGATGTTCCGTCGGCAGCGATGGGACGTGACATCCGCGTGGAGTTCCAGAGCGGTGGCCCGGGTGCGCCTGCGCTGTACCTGCTCGACGGTATGCGCGCACGTGACGACCAGAACGGCTGGGACATCGAACTCCCGACGTTCGAATGGTTCCTGAACTCCGGCATCTCCGTCGTGATGCCCGTCGGCGGCCAGTCCAGCTTCTACACCGACTGGTACAAGCCGGCGTGTGGCAGCAAGGACGGCGGCTGCAAGACCTACAAGTGGGAAACCTTCCTGAGCTCGGAGCTTCCGGCATGGCTGCAGGCCAACCGGCAGGTCAAGCCGACCGGTAGCGCCATCGTCGGTCTGTCGATGGCCGGTTCGTCCGCGCTGATCCTGTCGATGAACCACCCCGAGCAGTTCATCTACGCCGCTTCTCTGTCCGGCACCTTGAACCCCTCCGAGGGCTGGTGGCCCATGCTGATCAGCGTCTCGATGGGTGACGCCGGTGGCTACAAGGCCGACGACATGTGGGGTTCGACGGGCGACCCGAACAACGCCTGGAAGGCCAACGACCCGACCGTGAACGTCGGCAAGATCGCCGCCCAGGGCACCCGCCTGTGGATCTACTGCGGTAACGGCAAGCCGAACGAGTCCGGCGGCACCGACGTCCCCGCGAAGTTCCTCGAGGGCTTCCTGTGCCGCACCAACACCACGTTCCAGGAGAAGTACCTCGCCGCGGGCGGCCAGAACGCGGTGTTCAACTTCCCCCAGAGCGGTACCCACGCGTGGGTCTACTGGGGCCAGCAGCTGCAGGCCATGAAGCCTGACCTGCAGCGCGTGCTGGGTGCCACTCCGACCGCCTGATCAGGCGGCCGGTAGCGGCCGAACACGATATTGACGCTGACGGCGGCGATCCCTCTGGGGTCGCCGCCGTCAGCCGTTTCCATCGCCACCTGTGCATCCGATGTGGTTCACTACAACGGGTTCTGTGCTCCTCGCGTGCGCGGGGGTCTGTGCGGGGGCACTTTTCAGCAACGGGGTCCGATGGCTCTCCGGGAGTTCCCGGCGACAGGAGGGGTTTGAGGATGAGGCGTGGGTTGATTGCCGTGCGAGCGGTGCTGTTGACCGCGGTTCTGGCGGCCGGGCTGTGGACCTCGTCGGTCCTCTCCGGAACCCCGGCCCGAGCTGACGGGGTCGAGTACCTGATGGTGCCCTCGGCGGCAATGGGCCGCGACATCCCCGTGGCGTTCCAGGGCGGTGGGCCGCACGCGGTGTTCCTCCTCGACGCCTTCAACGCCGCTCCCGACGTGAGCAACTGGGTCAACGCCGGGCATGCCATGAGCACGCTGGCGGGCCGCGGCATCTCGGTCGCCGCCCCGGCCGGTGGCGCGTGGAGCCTCTACACCAACTGGGAGCAGGACGGCAGTAAGCAGTGGGAGACCTTTCTCTCCGACGAGCTGCCGAATTGGCTGGCCGCCAACAAGGGCCTGGCCCCGGGCGGGCACGGCATCGTCGGTGTCTCGCAGGGCGGGACCGCGGCAGTGACGCTCGCCGCATTTCACCCGGACCGTTTCCGGTTCGCGGGTTCGCTGTCGGGCTTCCTCACGCCGTCGGCCACCACGCTGAACGGCGCGATCACGGCCGGGCTTGCGCAGTACGGCGGCGTCGACAGCTACGGCATGTGGGGCGCGCCGCAGCTGGGCCGCTGGAAGTGGCGCGATCCCGACGTGCACGTGCAGCTGCTCGCCGATGCCAACACCCGGCTGTGGGTGTACACCCCCAACACCATGACGTGCAGTGATCCGGCCGCGATGATCGGTGTCTGCGACCAGGCGCAGGGCAGCAACCGGGCGTTCTACTCGCACTACCGCGGCGTGGGCGGCAGCAACGGGCACTTCGACTTCCAGGGTGGCGGCCAGCATGACTGGGGCAGCTGGGCGCCGCAGCTGGCCCAGATGTCCGGTGAATTGGTGGCCACCATCAAGTAGCTGCGGCCAATTCGGTTGTACCGGGGCAACTTTTGGCAGCCGGTACCGTGGAGACGTGCAACGCTCGGTACGGTCGGCCACCCTGGTTCTCGCGGTGTCCGCTTCGTCGTTGCTGACCGGCTGCGGCGCGGGCAGCGACATGATGGAACCACTGGCGTTGCCGACATCGCAGATCAACGACGCACACGCCCAGTCGGGTGACCTCGTGCCGGTACCGACCGCCCCGGTCGTCACCGCTGCGCAGCGGTCGTACCTCGACGCGTTGGCCGCTGCCGGTGTGAAGCCGTCGAGCGATCTTCAAGCCCTGACCATCGGGTCTTACGTCTGTCAGGCGCGGGCCGCGAAGCAGAATGATCAGGCGGTGTGGGATCTTGTGCTACCTCTGGTGCGCAGCGATGTGCGCGCCAACCACGTGGTGGACGGCAGCGCGTCAGTCGGGGACGAATCCAACGGTGAAGTCGCCGCCGCGGCCTCCGATTACATCCGCATCGCAACCGAACAACTCTGCTAGCAGGAGACATGGCGAAAAATTCTCGACGGAAGCGGCATCGCATCCTGGCCCTCATCGCTGCCGGTGCGATGGCACTTGTCGTGGTGCTGGTGGTGGCGATCGTGGTGATCGTGATGCGCAGGCCGGAGACGCCGTCGGCCCCGCCCAGCGCCCAGCCGTCCCCCGGGGTGCAGGTGCCGCCGACGACGCGTAAGCCGCGCCCGGCGTTCCAGAGCGCCGACTGCCCGGACGTGTTCGTGCTGTCGATCCCCGGCACCTGGGAGTCCTCGGTGCAGCTGGACCCGGCCAACCCGGTGCAGTTCCCGCTGGCGTTGCTGCTCAACGTGACCAATCCGCTGCGTGCGCAGTTCGACAGCTCGCGGATGGAGATCTACACGGTTCCCTATACCGCGCAGTTCCACAATCCGTTCGCCGCGGACAAGCAGATGTCCTACAACGACAGCCGCGCCGAGGGCACCCGCGTCGCGGTGAAGGCGTTGACGGACATGAACAACCGCTGCCCGCTGACCAGCTACGTGATCATGGGCTTCTCGCAGGGCGCGGTGATCGGCGGCGACATCGCCAGCGACATCGGCAACGGCCGCGGTCCGGTGGACGAGGACCTGGTGCTCGGTGTGACGTTGATCGCCGACGGGCGCCGGCAGATGGGTGTGGGCCAGGACGTCGGCCCCAACCCCGTCGGCCAGGGCGCCGAAGTGACCTTGCACGAGGTGCCGACGCTCTCAGCGCTGGGTTTGACGATGACGGGACCTCGCCCGGGCGGGTTCGGTGCCCTCAACGACCGCGCCAATGAGATCTGTGGCACGGGTGACCTGATCTGTTCGGCCCCGCAGGGGGCGTTCTCGATCGTCAACCTGCCTGCCACGCTGGAGACCTTGTCGGGTAGCGCCGCCGGTCCGGTCCACGCCCTCTACAACACTCCGCAGTTCTGGGTTCTCAATGGTCAGACGGCCACGCAGTGGACCCTGGCGTGGGCGCAGAACCTCATCGAGAATGCGCCGCATCCGGCACATGGATAACGGTTCGGCCACGAGCGTGCCGGATTTGGATGGGACCGCTGGACTCCCTTAATATTAAGAGAAAAGTAAGGGCTTCACGAAGGTGAGTCGCGAGTCCGATCGCGCGTACGATCTTCGGGGTTTGGGTACGCGCGGTCGGTGGACTGGCTGAGGCGCACCGTGAATGACGTGCGATAACAGGCTTCACCACGAGTGCGGCTCTGACGGGAGAAGAGATATGCCGTTCCACAATCCGTTCATCAAGGACGGACAGATCAAGTTTCCTGACGGCGCAAGCATCGTTGAACACGTCGAGCGCTGGGCGAAGGTGCGCGGCGACAAGCTCGCCTACCGGTTTCTCGACTTCTCCACCGAACGTGACGGCGTGGCCCGTGACCTGACGTGGGCGCAGTTCAGTGCCCGTAACAAGGCCGTCGCCGCCCGGTTGCAGCAGGTCACCCAGCCGGGCGACCGCGTCGCGATCCTCTGCCCGCAGAACCTCGACTACCTGGTGGCCTTCTTCGGCGCCCTCTACGCGGGCCGCATCGCGGTGCCGCTGTTCGACCCGTCCGAGCCGGGCCACGTCGGCCGCCTGCACGCGGTGCTGGACAACTGCCACCCGTCGGCCATCCTGACCACCACCGAGGCGGCCGAGGGGGTGCGCAAGTTCTTCCGCAGCAGGCCCGCCAACCAGCGGCCGCGCGTGATCGCCGTCGACGCCGTCCCGGATGACGTCGCCGCCACATGGGTCAAGCCCGATCAGCCCGACGAGACCACCATCGCGTACCTGCAGTACACCTCGGGCTCCACTCGCATCCCCACCGGCGTGCAGATCACCCACCTCAACCTGGCCACCAACGTGGTGCAGGTGGTCGAGGCGCTGGAAGGCGAAGACGGTGACCGTGGCCTGTCCTGGCTGCCGTTCTTCCACGACATGGGCCTGATCACCGCGCTGCTCGCGCCGATGATCGGCTACTACTTCACCTTCATGACGCCTGCCGCCTTCGTGCGTCGTCCCGAACGCTGGATCCGCGAGCTCGCCCGCAAGGAGGGCGACACCGGCGGCACCATCTCGGTCGCCCCCAACTTCGCATTCGACCATGCGGCGGCCCGCGGCGTGCCCAAGGAGGGCTCGGAGCCGCTCGACCTCTCGAATGTCAAGGCCATTCTCAACGGCAGCGAGCCCATCTCGGCGGCCACCGTGCGCCGGTTCAACGAGGCGTTCGAACCCTTCGGCTTCCCTCCCAAGGCCATCAAGCCCTCGTACGGCCTGGCCGAGGCCACGCTGTTCGTGTCGACCACGCCGTCGGCCGAGGAGCCCAAGATCATCACCGTCGACCGCGACGAGCTCAACAGCGGTCGCATCGTCGAGGTGCCCGAGGATTCACCCAAGGCCGTGGCCCAGGCCTCGGCGGGCAAGGTCGGCATCGCCGAGTGGGCGGTCATCGTCGACGCCGAGAGCGCGACCGAGCTGGCCGACGGCCAGGTCGGCGAGATCTGGATCAGCGGCCAGAACATGGGCACCGGTTACTGGGGCAAGGTCGACGAGACCCGCGAGACCTTTCAGAACACCCTCAAGTCGCGCACCAGCCCGTCGCACGCCGAGGGCGCGGCCGACGACGCCACCTGGGTGCGCACCGGCGACTACGGCGCCTTCTACGACGGTGACCTCTACATCACCGGTCGCGTCAAGGACCTGGTCATCATCGACGGCCGCAACCACTACCCGCAGGACCTGGAGTACTCGGCGCAGGAGGCCAGCAAGGCGCTGCGCACCGGGTACGTCGCAGCCTTCTCGGTGCCGGCCAACCAGCTGCCCGACGAGGTCTTCGAGAACGCCCACGCCGGCATCAAGCGCGACGCCGACGACACCTCCGAACAGCTCGTGATCGTGGCCGAGCGCGCGCCCGGCGCCCACAAGCTCGAGGTCGGCCCCATCTCCGACGACATCCGCGCCGCCATCGCGGTGCGGCACGGCGTCACGGTCCGCGACGTGCTGCTGACCGCCGCCGGCGCGATCCCGCGCACCTCCAGCGGCAAGATCGGCCGCCGCGCCTGCCGGGCTGCTTACCTGGACGGCAGCCTGCGCAGCGGCAAGATCGCCAACGCGTTCCCCGACGAGACAGACTGATGAGCGCTCGCGCGAAGAAGAGACGGCACTGATCGGACTTTCGACCGATACCGCCGACTGCTGGCCGGTCTGAGACAAAGGTGACTTGAAAATGGATGAAACACAGAACGATTCGAATCTTCCAGCCCGCACCGAGTCTGCCGGCCAGCCGGCGTCGCGCCCTGACATGACCGTCGCGGAAATGCGCGAATGGCTGCGCAAGGCCGTCGCCACGGCCACGGGGCAGTCGGCCGACGCCATCGACGAGACCACGCCGCTGATCGAGCTCGGCCTGTCCTCGCGGGACGCGGTCGCGATGGCGAGCGACATCGAGGATCTCACCGGCGTCACCCTGACGGCCACGGTGCTGTTCCGCCACCCGACCATCGAGTCGCTGGCGACCGTGATCATCGAAGGTGAGCCCGAACCGGAGGACACCGGCGACGAGGACTGGTCGCGCGACCGCGACGTCGAGGACATCGCCATTGTCGGTGTCGCGACCCGTTTCCCGGGGGACATGAACACCCCCGACGAGATGTGGACCGCGCTGCTGGAGGGCCGCGACGCCATCACCGATCTGCCCGAGGGCCGGTGGGAAGAGTTCCTCGGCGAGCCGCGCATCGCCGAGCGCGTCGCCAAGGCCCGCACCCGGGGCGGATACCTCAAGGACATCAAGGGTTTCGACTCCGAATTCTTCGCGCTGTCGAAGATGGAAGCCGACAACATCGACCCGCAGCAGCGCATGGCGCTGGAGCTCACGTGGGAAGCGTTGGAGCACGCCAGGATTCCTGCGTCGAGCCTGCGTGGCACGAGCGTCGGGGTGTACATCGGCAGTTCGACCAACGACTACAGCTTCCTGGCCATGAGCGATCCGTCGGTCGCGCACCCATACGCCATCACCGGAACGGCGAGTTCCATCATCGCCAACCGGGTTTCGTACTTCTACGATTTCCGCGGCCCCTCGGTCGCGGTGGACACCGCGTGCTCGAGCTCGTTGGTTGCCGCGCACCACGGTGTGCAGGCGCTGCGGTCGGGTGAGGCCGACGTCGCGGTGGTGGGCGGCGTCAACGCGCTGATCACCCCGCTGGTGACGGTCGGATTCGACGAGGTCGGCGGCGTGCTGGCCTCCGACGGCCGCATCAAGTCGTTCTCCTCGGACGCCGACGGCTACGCCCGCTCCGAGGGCGGCGGCATGCTCGTGCTCAAGCGGGTGTCCGACGCGCGTCGCGACGGCGACCACATCCTGGCGGTCATCGCCGGTAGTGCCATCAACCACGACGGGCGCTCCAACGGCCTGCTCGCCCCGAACCCCGATGCGCAGGAAGCGGTGCTGCGCAAGGCGTACAAGGATGCCGGGGTCAACCCGCGGACCGTCGACTACATCGAGGCGCACGGCACCGGCACCATCCTCGGTGACCCCATCGAGGCCGATGCGCTGGGCCGCGTGGTCGGCCGCGGCCGCGACGCCGACAAGCCCGCCCTGCTGGGCGCGGTGAAATCCAATGTGGGACACCTGGAGTCGGCGGCCGGCGCGGCGAGCCTGGCCAAGATGACGCTGGCGCTGGCCAACGACAAGATCCCGCCGTCCATCAACTACGCGGGCCCGAACCCCTACATCGACTTCGACAAAGAACACCTCAAGGTCAACGACACCGTCTCGGACTGGCCCCGCTACAGCGGGCACGCCATCACCGGTGTGTCGGGCTTCGGCTTCGGTGGCGCCAACGCCCACCTGGTGCTGCGTGAGGTGCTGCCGTCGGATCTCGTCGAGCCCGAGCCGGAACCTGAAGCCGTCGAGGACAAGTCGGCCTCCGACGATGCCAACGCGGTCTACGTGGGTGGTGTCCGGATGGACGAGTACGGCGAGTTCGTTCACGACGATGAATCCGGGGCCGATGAGTACCCGGCGTACGACGAGGCCACACACGAGCTGCCCGGCCTGACCGACGAGGCCAAGCGCCTGATCGAGAAAGCACGCGAGGAGCTGGCCGCCGCAGAGGCTGCCGAGCCCACCAAGAGGCTTGTCCCGCTGGCGATCTCGGCGTTCCTGACGTCGCGCAAGAAGGCCGCCGCGGCCGAGCTGGCGGATTGGATCGACAGCGAGCAGGGCCGGGCGTCGTCGCTGGAATCGATCGGCCGCTCGCTGTCCCGGCGCAACCACGGCCGGTCCCGCGCAATCGTTCTCGCGCACGACCACGACGAGGCCGTCAAGGGCCTGCGCGCGGTGGCCGAGGGCAAGCAGCATCCGAGCGTGATCACCGCCGACGGCCCGGTCACCAACGGGCCGGTGTGGGTGCTGGCCGGCTTCGGTGCCCAGCACCGCAAGATGGGCAAAGAGCTGTACCTGCGGGAACCGGTCTTCGCCGAGTGGATCAACAAGGTCGACGCGCACATCCAGGATGAGCGTGGATATTCGGTCGTCGAGCTGATCCTCGACGACGCGATCGACTACACCAACGAGACCTGCGAATACCCCATCGAAGTGGTCCAGACGGTGATCTTCGCCATTCAGATCGCGCTCGGTGAGTTCCTCAAGTCCCACGGCGCCAAACCTGGTGCGGTGGTGGGACAGTCGCTCGGTGAAGCGGCCGCCGCGTACTTCTCCGGCGGTCTGTCGCTGGCCGATGCCACCAGGACCATCTGCTCGCGCGCGCACCTGATGGGTGAGGGCGAGGCCATGCTGTTCGGTGAGTACATCCGGCTGATGGCGCTGGTCGAGTATTCGGCCGACGAGATCAAGACGGTTTTCGCCGACTTCCCGGGCCTCGAGGTGTGCGTCTACGCCGCCCCGACCCAGACCGTCATCGGCGGTCCGCCGGAGCAGATCGACGCGATCATCGCCCGGGCCGAAGCCGAGGGCAAGTTCGCCCGCAAGCTGCAGACCAAGGGCGCCAGCCACACTCAGCAGATGGACCCGCTGCTCGGTGAGCTCTCTGCCGAGATCCAGGGCATCGAACCCCATCCGCTCGCCACGGGTTACTTCTCGACCGTGCACGAGGGCAAGTTCATCCGGGCCGGCGCCGAGCCGATCCACGACGTGGAGTACTGGAAGAAGGGGCTGCGGCACAGCGTCTACTTCACCCACGGCATCCGCAACGCGGTCGACAACGGGCACACCACGTTCCTGGAGCTCGCACCGAATCCGGTGGCGCTCATGCAGGTTGGTCTGACGACGGCTACCGCCGGGCTTCATGACGCCCAGTTGATCCCGACGCTCGCCCGCAAGCAGGACGAGGTCGCGTCGATGGTCACGGCCATGGCGCACCTGTTCGTGCACGGGCACGATCTGGACATCCGGACGCTGTTCCCGCGCAAGTCCAGCGGTCTGGCCGGGGCACTGGACTTCGCCGACATCCCGCCGACCCGGTTCAAGCGCAAGCAGCACTGGCTCGACGCGCACTTCACCGGTGACAGCTCGGCGGTCATGCCCGGCAACCATGTCGCGACCCCCGACGGCAAGCACGTGTGGGAGTTCGTGCCCAAGGGCGCCATCGACCTGGCCGCTCTGGTGAAAGCCGCTGCCGCACAGGTGCTTCCGGATGCCAAGCTGACGGCATCCGAGCAGCGCGCGGTGCCCGGTGAGGGATCGCGGCTGGTCACCACGCTGACCCGGCATCCGGGGGGTGCCTCGGTGCAGGTGCACGCCAGGATCGACGAGTCCTTCACGTTGGTCTACGACGCCATCGTCACCCGCGGTGGTGCCGCGACCGCGTTGCCGACCGCCGTGGGCACCGGTGTTGTGGCCGAGCAGGTTTCGGCCGCGCCGGCCGTGGCCGAGCCGGAGCCCGAGGACGATGCGGAGATTCTTTCCGACAATCTCACCAAGGGCGCCGGCATGGGCGCCGGCTTCGAGAAGTGGTCGCCGGAGTCCGGTGAGACCGTCGCGCAACGTCTCGGCACGATCGTCGGCGCCGCAATGGGTTACGAGCCCGAGGATCTCCCGTGGGAGGTGCCGCTGATCGAGCTGGGTCTCGACTCGCTGATGGCGGTGCGGATCAAGAACCGCGTCGAGTACGACTTCGACCTGCCGCCCATCCAGCTGACCGCGGTGCGCGACGCCAACCTGTACAACGTCGAGGAGCTCATCAAGTACGCGATCGAGCACCGCGACGAGGTCGATCAGATCGCCGAGTCCCAGAAGGGCAAGACGGCCGAGGAGATCGCCGCGGAGCAGTCCGAGCTGCTGGGTGGGGCGTCGACGGTTGCCGAGCTCGAAGCCAAGTTGGCCGAGGCGAGCGTGGACGTCCCCGCGCCGCCCACCGATCCGAGCGGACCGGCTGTGCCGCCGCCGCCCACGGATCCGTCGGGCCCTGCCGGACCTGCTGGTCCTTCCAAGGCCACCGCGGCCGCGGCGGCAGCCAAGGTGCTCACGCAGGAAGCCGTGACCGAGGCGCTCGGTGCCGATGTGCCGCCGCGCGACGCCGCGGAACGGGTCACGTTCGCGACGTGGGCGATCGTCACCGGCAAGTCACCGGGCGGCATTTTCAACGAGCTGCCCGCAATCGACGATGCGACGGCGACCAAGGTGGCCGAGCGGCTGTCCGAACGCGCCGAGGGCACCATCACCGTCGAGGACGTCAAGACGGCCACGACCATCGAGGCGCTGTCCACGATCGTGCGCGACCAGCTCGAGGAAGGTGTGGTGGACGGTTTCGTCCGCACCTTGCGGGCTCCGAAGGAAGGCTCGTCGCACGTACCTTTGTTCGTGTTCCACCCGGCCGGTGGTTCCACGGTGGTCTACGAACCGCTGATGAAGCGGCTGCCCGCCGACACCCCGATCTACGGGTTCGAACGGGTCGAGGGTTCCATCGAAGAGCGCGCGGCCGAGTACGTGCCCAAGCTGCTGGAGATGCACAAGGGCCCGTTCGTGCTGGCGGGCTGGTCGCTGGGCGGGGCCCTGGCCTACGCGTGTGCCATCGGGCTCAAGCAAGCCGGTGCCGATGTTCGCTACGTCGGGCTGATCGACTGCGTGCGGCCCGGTGAGCCCATCGACCAGAGCCAGGCGGGGATGCGGGCCCGGTGGGACCGCTACGCCCGGTTCGCCGAGCGCACCTTCAACGTGGAGGTTCCCGAGATTCCCTACGAGGAGCTCGAGAAGCTCGACGACGAGGGCCAGGTGAAGTTCGTGCTGGACGTCGTCGCACAGAGCGGCGTGCAGATCCCGGGCGGGATCATCGAGCACCAGCGCA
Organism: Mycobacterium dioxanotrophicus; assembly: GCF_002157835.1. Taxonomy (NCBI): domain Bacteria; kingdom Bacillati; phylum Actinomycetota; class Actinomycetes; order Mycobacteriales; family Mycobacteriaceae; genus Mycobacterium; species Mycobacterium dioxanotrophicus. The sequence goes on from NZ_CP020809.1 coordinate 499,360, forward strand.
CGTCCTACCTGGACAACCGCGCGCTGGACACCATCGAGATCCAGCCGTACGACGGGCACGTCACGCTGTACATGGCCGACCGCTACCACGATGACGCGATCGTCTTCGAGCCCGCGTACGCGACCCGCAAGCCCGACGGCGGCTGGGGCGAGTTCGCCAAGGATCTCGAGGTCGTGCCCATCGGGGGCGAGCACATCCAGGCCATCGATGAGCCGTACATTGCGAAAGTGGGTGCTCACATGAGCGAGGCGCTCAACCGTATCGAAGCTGAGAGCGAGAGCAAGTGACGACCGAAACATCACCCGTCCACCCACCGAGGACCACCGCTGAGCTGCTGGCCGACCTCCGCGAGAAGCTCGAGGTCGCCAAGGAACCCGGCGGCGAGAAGGCCATCGCCAAGCGAGAGAAGAAGGGCATCCCAAGTGCCCGTGCGCGCATCCATGCGCTGCTCGACCCGGGCAGCTTCCTGGAGATCGGTGCGCTGTGCAAGACACCGGGTGACCCGAACGCGTTGTTCGGCGACGGCGTGGTGACCGGTCACGGCACCATCAACGGCCGCCCGGTGGGTGTGTTCAGCCACGACCAGACGGTGTTCCAGGGCACGGTCGGTGAGATGTTCGGCCGCAAGGTGGCCCGGCTGATGGAGTGGGTGGCCATGGTCGGCTGCCCGATGATCGGCATCAACGACTCCGGTGGCGCCCGCATCCAGGACGCCGTGACCTCGCTGGCCTGGTACGCCGAACTCGGCCGTCGCCACGAGCTGCTGCGCGGCATGGTCCCCGAGATCTCGATCATTCTCGGCAAGTGTGCCGGTGGTGCGGTGTATTCGCCGATCCAGACCGATCTGGTGGTCGCGGTGCGCGATCAGGGCTACATGTTCGTCACCGGCCCGGACGTCATCAAGGACGTCACCGGTGAGGATGTGACGCTCGACGAGCTGGGCGGCGCCGACGCGCAGGCCCGCTACGGCAACATCCACCAGGTGGTCGAGGACGAGGCCGCGGCGTTCCAGTACGTGCGGGACTACCTGAGCTTCTTGCCCGCCAACACTTTTGACGATCCGCCGATCATCAACCCGGGCATGGAGCCCGAGGTCACGCCGCACGATCTCGAGCTCGACGCCATCGTGCCGGATGCCGACAACACGGCCTACGACATGCACGAGATCCTGCTGCGGATCTTCGACGACGGTGACGTGTTCGACGTGGCCGCGCAGCGTGGGCAGGCGATGATCACCGCGTTCGCACGCGTCGACGGGCATCCGGTCGGCGTCATCGCCAACCAGCCGATGCACATGTCCGGCGCCATCGACAACGAGGCGTCGGACAAGGCGGCCGGGTTCATCCGGTTCTGCGACTCCTACAACCTGCCTTTGGTTTTCGTGGTCGACACCCCGGGCTTCCTGCCTGGCGTCGAGCAGGAGAAGGGCGGCATCATCAAGCGCGGCGGCCGGTTCCTCAACGCCGTCGTGGAGGCCGACGTGCCGAAGGTGACCATCACCATCCGCAAGTCCTACGGCGGCGCCTACGCGGTGATGGGTTCCAAGCAGCTCTCGGCCGACCTGAACTTCGCCTGGCCGACCGCACGTATCGCGGTGATCGGTGCCGAGGGTGCCGCGCAGCTGCTCGTGAAGCGTTTCCCGGACCCCACCGCACCCGAGGTGCAGAAGATCCGCGCGGACTTCATCCAGGGCTACAACGAGAACATGGCCACGCCGTGGATCGCCGCCGAGCGTGGGTTCATCGACGCGGTCATCCAGCCGCACGAGACCCGGTTGCTGCTGCGCAAATCGCTGCACCTGTTGCGCGACAAGCAGAAGCACGGCCGCGTGCAGCGCAAGCACGGATTGCTGCCCATCTAGGTTCCCCAGCCTCCCGCTTGCGGGGGACTGTTCGGCAGGGTTGGCGGCCACCGAACGTGCCCCACCGAACGGCGTCCCGCTGAGCGGGCCAATGCGGTCCGAAACGTCAAATTTGTCATTAGCGTGGGCTGATGACCGCTGGAGTGTCCCTGCCGCTGGCTGCCATCGGCGAAGACGGCCTGCACCTGCGTACCTGTCCACTGTGTGAGGCGATGTGCGGCCTCGAAATTCACGTCGAGAACGGCCGGGTCGCGCACATCCGGGGCAACCGCAACGACGTCTGGAGTCGCGGACACATCTGTCCCAAGGGTGCCTCACTGGCGGCCCTGCACGACGATCCGGACCGCATCCGCAGACCCATGATCAAGGTGGCCGGGCAGTGGCGGGAAGTCGACTGGGACACCGCATTTCGCCGGTGCACCGAATTGTTGGCCCCCGTCATCCAGCAGTACGGCATCGGCGCGGTGTCGAGCTACATCGGCAACCCGAGTGCGCACACGTTTTCGCTGGGTCGCTACATCGGTGTCCTGCTAGGGCTTTCGGGTATCCCGACCAGTTACTCGTCGGGCACTGTCGACCAGTGGCCCAAAAACCTGACGTCGCACCTGATGTACGGCGGCTGGTGGAGTTTCCCGGTGCCCGACATCGAGCACACCGACCTGCTGGTGGTGATGGGCGCCAACCCGGCAGCCTCGCAGGGTTCGGTCCTCAGCGCCCCTGACGTCATGGGCGCCATTGCGCGAATCCGGCAGCGCGGCAAGGTGATTGTCATCGACCCGGTGCGTACCGCGACCGCTGCCAAGGCCGACGAATGGCTCGCCATCACTCCGGGCACCGACGCGGCCCTTCTGCTGGGCGTCGTGCACACGTTGTTCGCGGAAGGCCTTGTCACGCTGGGGCACACCGAACCGTATGTGGACGGCGTCCAGACGGTCGGCGCCATCGCCGCCCAGTGGGCTCCTGAGCGCGTCGCAGCCGCCACCGGCATCGACGCCGAGCGCATCCGCGAACTGGCCCGCGAACTGTCCGGCACCGAACGGGCCGTGGTGTACGGCCGGATCGGCACGTGCAACCAGGAATTCGGCAGCCTCGCCAGTTGGCTCGTCGACGTGGTGAACATCCTCACCGGGCATTTCGACACCCGCGGCGGCAGCATGTTCCCGCAGGCCGCGGCGTGGTCACTGACGGTGCAACCCCAGCCGGGTCTGGAAGGCGGCAAGCCCGAGTTCGGCCGGTGGCGCACCCGGGTTCGCGGCGCCAAAGAGGTTCTGGGACAAGCCCCGGTGTCGTGCCTGGCAGAAGAGATCGCCACCCCCGGTGAAGGCCAGGTGCGGGCCCTGATCACCGTCGCGGGCAATCCGGTGCTGTCGACCCCGGCCGGACACAAGCTCGGCGAGGCCCTCGCCGGCCTCGATGCCATGATCTGCATCGACAACGCGCTCAACGAGACCACGCGCCACGCGCACGTCATCCTGCCGGGGCTGTCGCCGTTCGAGCAGCCACACCACGACGATCTGCTGCTCAACAACGCGGTCAACAGTTTCGCGAACTACTCACCGCCGGTGTTCGCCCCCGAGGATCCGGATCGTCCCGAGGAGTGGGAGATCATGATCCGCTTGACGGGCCTGTGCACGGGCACCCCGGCCGAGGACGTCGACGTCACCGCGATCGACGACGGCTGGTTCGACTACCTGTGCTTCACGCAGGGTCTCGACGGCGCCGAGATCCGCACGCATTACGAAAAGGGCGGTCCGGAACGGATTCTCGACCTGACCCTGCGTACCGGACCGTTCGGTGACCGTTACGGCGAGAACCCCGGCGGTATCACGCTCGAGCAGCTCAAGGCACAGCCCAACGGCATCAACTTCGGGCCGATGCAGTCACGGCTGACCGATGTGGTGTCGACGCCGGAGGGCAAGGTGCGGCTGGCGCCGCAGTACCTGATCGACGACCTGCCCCGGCTCGCCGAGCGGCTGCGGCGTGACCCGGCCGACCTGGTGCTGGTCAGTCGGCGCCATCTGCGCTCGTGTAACTCGTGGCTGCACAACGTGCCTGCCTTGATGAAGGGCAAGGACCGCTGCACGCTGCTGGTCCACCCCGCCGATGCCGACGCCAACGGGGTCGCCGACGGCGACATCGTGACGGTCACCTCGGCCGGCGGCAGCATCGAGGTGCCGGTCGAGATCACCGACGCCATCAAGCCGGGCGTGGTGTCGATGCCGCACGGGTGGGGTCATGGTGTGCCCGGCACGCAGCTGTCGGTGGCCAACGCGTCGCCGGGGGTGAACACGAATGTGCTCTCACCGCCGGACTTTCTCGACGAGCCGTCGGGCAACGGGGCGCTCAACGGGATCCCGGTGACGGTGACCCGGTCAGCCCGGGGTTAGCACGGCCGTGCCGTACCAATGGCACAGCAGCAGAGCGAGTTCCACGTCGAGCCGGTCGTCGCCGATCGGGCGCCCGCGGCGGTCTTCCGCGCGCAGCACGCGATACTTGACGGAGTTGAAGTGCAGGTTGAGTTCCTCGGCCGCGGACTTGTAGCTGTTGCCGTGCCGCAGGAACACCCGCAGCGTGTCGCGCAGCCGGGCGTCGTTGTCGGTGTCGCAGCCCAGCGGCCCGAGCACGTCGGCGACCCAGTCGCGGGCCTCGTCCAGGTTGCCCCCGAGCAGGGCCGCGGCCGCGAGCCCGGGATCGCCGGCTGCTGTGACTCCGTCGGTGTCGCCCGCGATCGCCACATCCTGGGCGCGCCGGGCCTGCCGGTGCGAGCGCCGGAAGCCGTCGACGCCGGGCAGCGGGGTGCCCAGCGCGATCCGCGGCGCGGTCGAATGCGCGGCGACGAACTGCTTGACGTTGCCGGCCACAGCAGCTGCGGTGTTGGGGGACAAGGGAATCCACCCCCAGCCGGTGGTACGGTCGGCCGCGACGAACAACGGATCGCCCTGCGCACCAACAGCTTCGGCGACTTCGCGGAGGAACTGCTCCAGGCGGGCCAGGCCGTCCTCAGAACCGGACTCGGACGGGCACCACAACACCACCGCCAGATGCGTGCGCCGCATGGGATAGCCGAGCGCGGTGGTCAACGCATCCGGCGCGCCCGCATCGGTGGCCAGCACCTCCCGCACCCGCAGCGCGCGGGCACTGTTGCGGTTGGTCAGCCACCGATCGCGTTCATCCTCGTAGACCACCACCACTTGCTGGGTGATCCAGTCGATGTACCGGAAGGTCACCGTGGTCATCCGTTCGAACACCGCAAAGCCGGTCTCCGGGTCCAGCCCGGCCCGGCTGATCTCCTCGGCCGCGACGTCGAGCACCATGCCGTGGCCCAGTCGGTAGGCGCGGACCAATGCGTTCATCGGCACCCCGCGCTGGGCGATGCGCCGGGCGTACTCCAGCGCTGCGGTCGGTGCCTCGATGTTCTCCAGCGATATGTTGTGACGCAACGCGTGGAAGATGGTGTCGACGTTGCCCTCGACGCTCGACGCCAGCAGTTCCAGGATCTCGGGGTCGCCCCGCAGATCGGCGATATCGCTGGCCAGGTGCCGTTGGACGGCGCGGGCGACCTCGGCCTGGCGTTTTATCAGCCGGGTCATCACGAGTGCGGTGGCCTCGCTGACCGCCGGATTCATGCCTAGACCGTAGAACGCGGATTTGTTTCCGGACAACAAACCGGCAAATCAAGTTCATCGGCGCACGACGGTGTGGTGGGGACCACAAATTTCTACTGTCATGACATGAATCTCGCCCTGCTGCCCGACCTGCGTGCCGCCGCCGCGCCGCACGCTCCCGCCGTCGCCGACGACCACCTCGACCTGGACAACACCGCGTTTCTCGACGCGGTCCGCCGCGCCGCCGCAACCCTGCGGGCCCACGGTGTCGGCCCCGGCAGCGTGGTGGCCCAGATGCTGCCCAACCGTACCGAATTCGTCGTCGTGCTGTTCGCAGCGTGGCGGCTCGGGGCGGCCGTCACCCCGATCAGCCCCACTCTGGTGCCCGCGGAGGTGGCCTACCAGGCCGACGACGCCGGTTCGGTCGTGCTGATTGCCGACCGCGACGTCGAGGCCGAGATCCCGGTGCTGCACGTGGACGACCTCACCGGCGAACCCGACGACGCAGACCCGGTCGACAACCCCGCCGACGCGCTGGCGCTGCTGATCTACACCAGCGGCACCACGGGCAGGCCCAAAGGCGTGATGCTCGATCACGGCAACGTCAATGCCATGTGCGCCATGGTGATCGAGGGCTTCGAGCTGACCCCGGCCGACCACAGCCTGCTGGTCCTGCCGCTCTTTCACGTCAACGGCATCGTGGTGAGCATCCTGTCACCGCTCATCGCGGGTGGCCGGGCCACCATCGCCGGACGATTCAACCCCACCACGTTCTTCGACCGCGTCGAGGCCAGCCGGGCCACCTACTTCTCCGCGGTGCCCACCATCTACACCATGCTCGCCGGCCTGCCGGCCGAGGTGACGCCCGACACCAGCTCGGTGCGGTTCGCGGTGTGCGGCGCGGCCCCGGCCAGCGTCGAACTGCTGGAGCGCTTCGAACGCCGCTTCGGTATCGGGCTCATCGAGGGCTACGGGCTCTCCGAGGGCTCGTGCGCCAGCACCGGTAACCCGCTGCACGGCAGGCGCAAGCCGGGGACCGTCGGAATCCCGTTGCCGGGGCAGGAGATTCGTGTCGTCGACGCGTCGGGTGCGACGCTGCCGCACGGCGAGGTCGGCGAAGTGGTGATCAAGGGCCCGAACGTGATGCGGGGCTACCGGAACCGGCCGGAGGAGACCGCCAAGACCGTCATCGACGGCTGGCTGTACACCGGCGACGTCGGCCGTTTCGACGAGGACGGCTACCTGGTGCTGGTCGACCGGGCCAAGGACATGATCATCCGCGGTGGAGAAAACATCTACCCCAAGGAGATCGAGACCGTCGTCTATCAGCTCCCCGGCATCGCCGAGGCCGCCGTCGTCGGGCGGGCCAGCGCACTGTACGGCGAGGAGCCGGTGCTGTTCGCCTCACTGCACACCGGGGCCGGCGTCAGTGCCGACGACATCGCCGCACACCTGCGCGTGTCCCTCTCGAAATACAAACTGCCGGTGTCGATCACGATGCTCGACGAGCTGCCCAAAAATCCCGTCGGCAAGATCGACAAGCCGTCACTGCGCAAAACCCTCACCGCCGCTGCCCCGCAAAACTAACCTGACCCAGCGAAGGAGCTCATCGTGGGATTCGTCACGCCAACCCTGCCCGACGTCGACCTGGAAGACTTTCTGCGCCGGCCGCTGATGGAGCGCATCCGCATCATGACCACCAAGTGGGCCGATCACGGTCTCGGTGTGCCCCGCATGATCCATGTCCTCTACATCGTCAAGCTGGTGTTCTTCTACGCCCTCGGCGGCGTCGTGATCGCCACTGCCACATCGCATCTGCCTGCGTTCTGGCACGTGTCGGCCTGGTGGAACCAACCGATCATGTACCAGAAGGTCATCCTGTGGACCATCCTGCTCGAGCTCATCGGGCTGGCCGGATCGTGGGGCCCGCTGGCCGGCAAGACCAAGCCGATGACCGGTGGCTACCGATTCTGGGCCAAGGTCAACACGATTCGGCTGCGGCCGTGGAAAGCGGTGCCGTTCACCGACGGTGATCGCCGCACGTGGTTCGACGTCACCGTCTACCTGGCGCTGATCATCAGCGTGGCGGTGGCGCTGGTGGCGCCCGGCGTGCCCACGGCCTCACTGTCGAAAGTGCTGCCGGACAACACATCCGGATTGGTCAGTCCGGCCCTGCTGATCGTACCGATGGTGCTGCTGGTGCTGATCGGGCTGCGGGACAAGACGATCTTCCTGGCCGCCCGCGGTGAACAGTATCTGCCTGCGCTGCTGTTCTTCACCACGCTGCCGTTCGTCGACATGATCATCGCGGGCAAGCTGCTGATCGGCACGGTGTGGATCTGGGCAGGCATCTCGAAGTTCGGCCTGCATTTCACCAACGTCATCCCGCCCATGGTGAGCAACAGCCCGACGCTTCCGTTCACGTGGCTCAAACGTGCGCACTACCGCAACTTCCCGCACGATCTGCGCCCGTCGCACCTGTCCACGTTCATGGCGCACGGCCCCGGCAGCTTCGTCGAGATCGTCGCCCCGCTGGCGCTGCTGCTGTCACCGTGGCCGTGGCTGACGTTCTGCGCCGCCGCCGTCATGGTGTGCTTCCACCTGTTCATCATCTCGACGTTCCCGCTCGCGGTGCCGGTGGAATGGAACGTGCTGTTCGCCTACGTCACCGTGTTCCTGTTCGTGGGTTTCCCGAACTGGAACGGGTATGCAATCTGGGACATGTCCTCACCGTGGCTCACCATCGCGCTGCTCATCGGGTTGTGCTTCTTCCCGGTCCTGGGCAACCTGCGCCCCGACCTGGTGTCCTTCCTGCCGGCCATGCGGCAGTACGCGGGCAACTGGGCGTCGGCGGTGTGGACGTTCACCCCGGGCGCCGAACAGAAGCTCAACCGCGTGACCCGGTCCGCGCCCAACACGGTGGACCAGTACATCAACTTCGGCTGGGACCCGGTGGCCGCCGAGGTGTTCACCCAGCAGGTGACGGCGTGGCGGGCCATGCACAGCCAGGGCCGCGGCCTGTATTCGGTGCTGCTGAAGAACCTGCCCGACATCGACATCCGCACCGTGCGGGAAGGCGAGATGTCTTGCAACACCATCATCGGGTTCAACTTCGGTGACGGGCACCTGCACAATGAGGATCTGATCCGGGCCATCCAGAGCGAAGCGCAGTTCGAGCCCGGGGAGTTCGTGATCGCGTGGGTCGAGTCGCAGCCGATCCACAAGAAGACCCAGGAGTACAAGGTGATCGACGCGGCCCTCGGAGTCATCGAGCGAGGCACCTGGAACGTCGCGGATTTGGTCGAGGAGCAGCCGTGGCTGCCCAACGGCCCGATCCCGCTGAACGTGACGTGGCGCCGGGCCGGGGTGCAGGCATGACTACCGCAGTCGTGGTCGGTAGCGGGCCCAACGGGCTCGCGGCCGCCATCACCCTGGCGGCCCGCGGCGTCGACGTCACGGTGTTGGAGGCCAAGGACGAGATCGGCGGCGGCGTGCGGTCGGGCGAGGGGATCGTGCCCGGCTTGATACATGACCATTGCGCCGCGATCCACCCGATGGCCGTCGGCTCGGCATTCCTGTCCGGGCTGGACCTGCCGGTCGAGTGGCGCCTGCCCGAAATCGACTGCGCCCACCCGCTGGACGACGGTGGCGCGGGCCTGCTGTGGCGCAGCGTCGAGGACACCGCCGCCGGGCTGGGCGCCGACGGCAGCCGCTGGAAGGCGTTGTTCGGCGGCCCGTCGGCCCGCTTCGACACGCTCGCTCAGGACATCATGGGCCCGTTGCTGCGGGTGCCCAAACACCCGATCGCGCTGGCCCGGTTCGGGGCGCCGACAGTCCTGCCCGCTTCGGCGCTGAGCCGGCTGTTCCGCACCCCGCAGGCCAGGGCACTGTTCGGAGGCGTTGCGGCACACACCTTTCAGCCGCTGCACCGCCCGCTGACCTCGGCGATCGGCCTTGGCATCATCACCGCAGGCCATCGGCACGGCTGGCCGGTGGCCGCGGGCGGCTCGCAGTCGATCACCGATGCGCTGGCCGCAGTGCTCGCCGATCTCGGCGGCAAGGTGCAGACCGGGGTCCGGGTGACCTCGGCTGCGCAGCTGCCCGCCGCCGACATCACCATGTTCGATCTCGCGCCAACGGCCATCGCCGAGATCCTCGGCGACCGACTGCCGCGTCGAGTCGCCAAGCAGTTCAACAGGTTCCGGTACGGTCCGGGCGCGTTCAAGGTGGATTTCGCCGTGCAGGGCCCGGTACCGTGGCGCAATCCCCAGGTCGGCAAGGCCGGCACCGTGCACCTGGGTGGGAGCTTCGACGAAATCGCGGGCACCGAGCGGGACATCCACGCCGGGCGCATGCCGCAGCGACCGTTCGTCCTGGTGGGCCAGCAGTATCTGGCCGACCCGCAGCGATCGGTCGGCGACATCAACCCCATCTACTCCTATGCCCATGTGCCGCAGGGATATACCGGCGACGCCACCGAGTCCGTCATCGCCCAGTTCGAACGGTTCGCGCCGGGCTTTCGGGACCGTGTCGTCGGGATGGCTGTCCGCACCACCACCGAGATGTCGGTCTACAACCCCAACTACGTCGGTGGCGATATCTGCACGGGTGCCAAGGACATCCGGCAGCTGGTGTTCGGACCACGGACGACGTTGCAGCCCTATCGGATTGGCGTTCCCGGGATGTACGTCTGCTCGGCGGCGACGCCACCCGGACCGGGCGCGCACGGCATGTGTGGCGCCAACGCAGCGCAGCTCGCGTTGCAGCATCTGGCCCGTTAACCTGCGCGAGCAGGCGTGAAAGTTCGCCAAACGCGGCGTGTCGCGGACTTTTGCGTCTGCTCGCGCAGAAAAGGATACATAGCTCACGCATATTCTTTTGCCAGAACTCGGATAACGTCCGTCGCTAACGTCGTTCCCGCAATGAACATTTCGTCATGAAGGGAGAGATGATTGTCGAGCATTGTCACACGTAGCCTGATGGGAACGTTCGCGGTCGCCGCCGGCTTGTCGTTGGCGGCGTTGGGCTTTGGTGCCGGAGTCGCCAGCGCGGATCCGCCGCCACCGCCGCCGGGCCCAGGAGCACCCGGGCCCGCCCCGGCTCCGTGCCCACCGTTGCAGCCGTGCCAACCCGGACCTCCCGCACCGCAACCTGGCCCGCCCGGTCCCGGACGCTGACGGGTGCAGTCGGGCGTGCGGTGCGGGTCAGCGCACCGCACGCCCCCCGCAACAAATCCATAGCTCGCGCACATCGACCCCACAGGCGACGGCTAACAGGTGCCACGACGATCGGATGGTGCAGACTTCCGTAGCGGCCAGATCCGTGATGACGCGTGCCGACGGTAGTTCGATCCGCGTCCTGGTGGTCGACGACGAGCCCGGGCTCGCTGAACTGGTCTCGATGGCGCTGCGCTACGAAGGCTGGAAGGTGACGACGGCCGGCGACGGCGCCACCGCGATCCGGCTGGCCCAGCAGGACCCACCCGACGTGGTTGTCCTCGACGTCATGCTGCCCGACATGTCCGGCCTTGACGTGCTGCAGAAGCTGCGCGGCACGCGTCCGGACCTGCCGTTGCTGCTGCTGACGGCCAAGGAGGCGCTGGAGGACCGCATCGCGGGGCTCGCGGCTGGTGGCGACGACTATGTGACCAAACCGTTCAGCGTCGAGGAGTTGGTGCTGCGGTTGCGTGCGCTCATGCGCCGCAGTGGCGTGGCGGCGGACACCGGCGACGCCCGGCTGATCGTCGCCGACCTGATCCTCGACGAGGACAGTCATGAGGTGACCCGCAGTGACGACGAGATCCAATTGACCGCAACCGAATTCGAACTGCTCCGGTTCATGATGCGCAACCCGCACCGGGTGCTGACCAAAGCTCAGATCCTGCAACGGGTCTGGAATCATGACGACGACGGGCGGTCCAACGTCGTCGAACTGTACATCTCCTACCTGCGCCGCAAGATCGACGCGGGACGCACCCCCTTGATCCGTACCGTCCGGGGAGTCGGCTATGTCCTCAAACCGCCGCGCTGACCTTCCGCTGTTGGCCCGGGTCCGCAGCCCGCGTACCTGGTCGCTGCAGGCCCGGCTGGTGGTGGTGCTGGTGGTGCTGCTGGCCTGCGTGTGTGCGGTCGTCGGCGCGGGAACCCTGCTGGCGACAGAACGATTCCTGCTGTGCCAGCTCGACAACCAGGTGCGCGACGCGGCCTCACGCTCGGTGACGTTCTATGACCTCGGTCCGCCACCGGGCGTCCACATCGCCGGACCGGGTCCGGTATTCCTCGACGCGCCTGGACAATCGACGGGCACCGTCGGCGCGGTCGTCGTCGGAGGTGGTATCACCGAGGCCGCGGTCATCACCACCGACGGTTCGCGAAACGAGTTGTCGGCGGATTCCGCAAGTCAGCTCGTCGATGTGCCCACCAGCCATCCGGTGCGCAAATTCCTCGACGGTGTCGGCGAATACGAACTGATCGCCACCCGCGCTTCCGACGGCAACCTGGTGGTGGCCGGTCTGTCGCGCGACGGCGTGAACCAGACGTTGGTGTCGTTGATGGGCATCTTCTGGGGTGTCGCAGCGGTGGCCTTGATCGTGGCGACGGTGGCCGGTGTGGTCGTCATCCGCAGGCAGTTCGCCCCGCTGTCGCGTGTCGCCCTCGCGGCCCGACGCATCGCGCAGCTTGAGCTCGACCGAGGTGAAGTGCGTTTCCCGACAGTGCTTGTCGGCACCGGGCCGCAGTCCCCGTACACCGAAGTCGGTCAGCTCGCCATGGCGTTCGACCAGATGCTGGACCGTATAGCAGATGCGTTGTCGTCCCGGCATACCAGCGAGATGCGCGTACGGCAGTTCGTCGCCGATGCCAGTCATGAACTCCGCACACCGCTGGCGTGCATCGGCGGCTACACCGAATTGGTCGCTCTGCGTGCGCCTTCCACGCTGCCGGAGGACCTGGCGTACGCCATCGGACGCGTCGACGCGGAAGCCAAGCGCATGACGCAACTCGTCGGGGACATGTTGTTGTTGGCGCGGCTGGATGCCGGACGCCCACTGGAGTGCAGCGACGTCGACTTGTGTGTGCTCACCGCTGACATCGTCATGGATGCGCGGGTCACCGGACCGGATCACCAGTGGTCGGTCAACGTGCCCGACGAGCCCGTCATCGTCTCCGGGGAGAGCCTGCGGCTGCATCAGGTGCTCGCCAATCTCCTGACCAACGCCAGGATTCACACCCCGCCGGGCACCCACGTCAACACCACGCTGACGTGTCCCGGCGGTGCGATGGCGGTGCTGACCGTCACCGACAACGGACCCGGAATCCCCGAACACCACCTGCCCGAGATCTTCGAACGCTTCACCCGTGGTGACTCGTCGCGGTCCCGCCGCGCTGGCAGCACAGGTCTCGGTCTGGCGATCGTCTCCTCGCTTGTCAAGTCCCACAAGGGAACTGTCTCTGTGCACAGTGTCCCCGGGCAGACCACGTTCACCATCAACCTGCCGAGAGCCCGGTCAGCCCAGCTGATAACTCTCGCGTGACACCCGGAAGAAGTGTCCGCTGTCGGTGTCGGTGCACGTCATGCGCGCGACTTCACTGACACAGGTGATCGGGCCCAAAGAGGTGGACTGACCGTCGTCGGCCGTCTCCCACCCACCGGCGCCGCCGTCGAGCGCGGCATACGAGCACCGGAGGAATCCGGGGCGGCCCGTGTCGAGCCGGAAGTCGCGACCCGCATTACCGGACGGGCAGGCCGCCCCGGTGATCTCGTCCCGCGCCGGCCCCGCGACATAGGTGTGGTCGCTGATCTGGCAGAGAGCCACCGGCGCGTCGGTGGCGGACGAGATGTCAAGCACGCAACGGATGTTGCCGGACGGGGTCTGCAGGTGCACCCGCGTATCGGCCGCGGCGACCGCGGGGGAGACGACGCACACGGTGGCGAATGCTGCTGCTGTCGCGATGAGCGTGGATCGTGTCGTCATGGTCGTCAGTAGAGTGCACCCGCTCACTTACCGATCCCAAGTTCGGCCAACCACTGCGCGGTTACCATTCGAACCGTGTCAGGCCTCGAGGAGCATCCCGCGGTGACGGTTGCCGCGGGCGTGGCAGCAACCGCTGTCGGCGGCGTGGTCGCGGTCTATCGCGGCGCCGAGCGACTGCCCGTGCTGGGTGGTCTGCTCAAGCAGGTGCGCGGGGATCTGTCCGCACGCGGCGAGCGCGTGATCGCCGCAGGCGTCGAACCGGTGAAAGCCGTCGTGACCGCCGTCGCCGTGCAGGTCGTCGACATGGTCCTGGACGAACTCGACCTCAACGAATTGGTGCGCCAACGCGTCGACCTGGTCGGCCTGGCCAATGAGGTGGTCGACGGTATCGACCTGCCGACCATCATCCGCAAGTCGACCGACTCCGTGACCGCCGAGGTGATGACCGACGTCCGCAGCCAGGGCGAGCGGGCCGACGACATGGTGTCCGGCTTCGTCGACCGGTTACTGGGCCGCGACCGGGACCAGTCGTGAGTCAGGGCACCCGCCCGGCCGGAATCGTGAGCCGGGGTGTGGCCGCGGTCATCGACCTTGCCGTCGTCGGCATCGTGCTTTCGGCGCTGTACGTCGGCCTGATCCTGACGCGATTGATGTTCGGCCCCACCACATTCAGCCTGCCGACCCTGTCGGCGATCTTCTCGTCGCTGGTGATGTTCGTCGTGTCGATCCTGTACCTGGCGGGCTGCTGGGCGGTGTCGGGTTGCACGGCAGGCGCGGTCGTCATGGGGCTTCGGGTGGTCAGCCGGCGGTCTGAGCGACTCGGGCCGGTGGTGGCGCTGCTGCGAGCGGTGGCCTATGTGCTGTTCCCCGTCGGCCTGCTGTGGGTCGCCGTCGACGCACGGCGAAGGTCGTTGCAGGACATCGTTTTGGGCACTCGGGTGGTCTACGCACGGGTATAGCGGTTGGATGGCACCATGTCGAACCACTTCACCGGGCTGAGCCTCGGGCCACCGCTGGGCGATCAGCGACTCGATCTGTGCGATCTGTATGCGTTCCAGTCACCGGCGGACCCGGCACGCACGGTGCTGATCCTCAACGCCAATCCCCAGGCCGACTTCCTGCACCCGGACGCCATCTACCGCCTGGCCATCGACAACAACAGCGACCTGCGCAATGACATCGCGTTCAGCTACGTGTTCTCCGAGCCTGTCGACGGCCGCCAGACCGTGGACGTGTACCTGGCCTCCGGTGACGACGCGGAATCGCCCGAGGCCGTGGGGGAGCGTATCTTCGGAGGCGTCGAGGTGTCGTTCGGGCGCGAACCGGTGATCGCCCGCACGGATGCCTACACGTTCTTCGCGGGTGCGCGCAGCGACGCCTTCTTCTTCGACTTCGACGGCATCAAGAACCTGTTCGACATCCGCGGCGGCCGCAACTTCACCGCACTGCACCTCAGCGGCCAATACCCTTGGACGGGAGTGGATTCCAACACCGAGGCCAATGTGTGTTCGATGGTCCTGGAGTTGCCCACCGAGCAGCTAGGAGCGAACCCGGACATCCGGATCTGGGGTCGGTGCAGCGTGCGCGTCGACGGCGAGCTGCAGCACGTGGACCGGGCCGGGCATCCGTCGGTGAGCAGCTTCTTCAACACCGACGACACCAAGCTGGAGTACAACGCCAGCGTGCCGATCCATGACCGGGAGCGCTGGATGGCCCAGTTCGTCCACCTGCTGGGGCACACCGGTGGCTACTCGGACGACGAGGCGGTCGCCGCCATCGACGCCGAGGGCATCCTGCCCGACATGTTGACGTTCGACCCGTCGAAGCCGGCCAGGTATCCGAACGGGCGGGTGTTCACCGACGACGTCATCGACTACCGGCTGGCGTCGCTGACCAAGGGCGACTGCCCGCCCTCGGGCCTGAGCCCGCACACCGACACGCTGCAGGTGTTCCCGTACCTGGGGCCGCCGCACTGACGCATCCACAGCGGCCTCTCAGTTGGTGTGCCTTACCTTAATTAGGTGGTGCTATCCGACGCCGTGCCGAACCTGCTGATCGGTTTGCGGGAAGGCCTGGAAGCGGGCCTGGTGGTCAGCATCCTGCTGGCCGCCGTGCACAAATCCCCGCTTGCCGACGGTGCCAGGCGGCCCACCGCGCCCGTCTGGCTGGGTTTGCTGGGGGCACTGACGGTGTCCGCCAGCTTTGCGGCAGTGCTGAGCGCGACGACGAGCTCGCTGGGCGGCGTGGGCCAGGACATCGTCGGCGGGTTGCTGAGCATCCTGGCGGTGGTGCTGGTCACCGCGATGATCTTCTGGATGTCGCGGACGGCGGCCCACCTGTCCGGCGAGCTCAGCGGCAAGGTTGCCGAGGCCCTGATGCTCGGGTCCGGGGCGCTGGCGCTGACGGCCTTCCTGGCGGTCGCCCGCGAAGGCCTGGAGACCACGCTGTTCTTCTGGACCGCGGCCAAGGCCGCCGGAGAATCGATCGGCCCGATCATCGGCGGCGCCGTGGGCCTCGCGATCGCCGTCGTGCTGTGCTGGTTGCTGTACCGGCGCTCGGTCCGGATGAACCTCAAGACCTTCTTCACCCGCACGGCCGTGGTGCTCATCGTCATCGCCGCGGGCATCCTCGCCTACGGCATCGGCGATCTGCAGACCGCGGGCTGGCTCCCGGGCCGGTCCTGGTACGCGTTCGACCTCAGCGGTCACATCTCGGCCGATTCGTGGGGGGTCACCATCATCACCGGCATCACGCAGTTGACCCCGCGGATGACCGTGCTGCAGGTGCTGGCGTGGGTCGGCTACCTCGTCGTCGTCATACCGGCCTTCCTGTGCTCGTCGCGGCAGGCCCCGGCGCCAGCGAAAACCGCAGAGCCATCAGCACCTTCCGCCGTGAGTCGACTCATCGCCCAGCGGCCGGTGGCAGTGGCCGTCGCGGTCGTCGTGGTGCCCGCTGTGCTGGCCGCAGCAGTGATTGCGCTGCTGCCCGGCGGCGACACCGACGCCACCCGGGTGACCGTCACGGCAACCACCTGCGCGGCGGACTGGTCCACCGTGCGCCCCGGCAATCAGACGTTCACCGTCGTCAACAAGTCCGGCAAGACCGGCGAGATCAACCTGGTGGACGCCAACAACGGCGTCGTCGCCGAGATCGAGACTCTCGGCCCGGCCACCAGCGCGCCGATGACGGCCAATCTGGGCTCGGGCAGCTACACGTTCACCTGCCTGCTGGCCGGTCAGCCCGCAGTCGTCTCGCAGGCCAAACAGGTCAGCGGACAAGATGTTCCGGGTGCCCCGGCGCCGATCGTGCGGGTCACCGAAGACGACCTGAAGCCGGCCATGGCCGCCTACCAGGTTTACGTCGACGGATTACTCACGACACTGAGCGACCAGGTGCACCGCATCAGGGCCGACCTAGGCAGCGGGAACATCGCTGCGGCCAAGACGGATTGGACCGCCGCGATGCTGACCTGGAACCGTGTCGGCGCCGCCTACGGCAGCTTCGGAGACTACGGCGACGCCATCGCGGGTCTGCCGCACGGACTGCCTGGCGGCGCGAACGATCCTGACTTCGCCGGGCTGCGTCGGCTCGAATACGGCCTGTGGCATGGGCAGTCACCCGCAGATCTGATCCCCGTCGCCGACGCCCTGGCCACCGAGGTGGCCAAGCTGCGGGTCAACCTGACCGATGCCATGCCCGAAGCCGCCGACCAGACCAAGCGGCCCCACGAGATTCTCGAGGACATGCTGCGGTTCCAGTTGGCCGGCTACACCAACCAGGGCGCGGGCACCGAATACGCCGAGACTGCGGCGTCAGTCGAGGCGACCCGCGCCGTGCTCGGTCAGTTCGCCCCGCTGATCAGCTCACGTGCACCGAAGTTGTTGGGGCAGGCCAATTCTGACCTCGACGCTCTGGATGCCGCGTTGCGTGCGACGCGGTGGGTGCCGCCGAGTCGGGCTTCTGCCGCGCAGCGTAACGCCGTCAACGCGGCCCTGGGACAGGCACTGGAGACGCTGGCCTCGGTGCCGCTCGTCATCGAACTACCGGTCAGCCGATAGGAGCCGCAGATGGAGGTCAGTCGAAGGCATTTCCTGCGGGGCGCCGCCGCAGGTGCCGCGGGGACGGCGATCACCGGTGCCGTGCTGCTCGAAGGCAAGACGGTGGACGCCAACGCGGCGACCGTGGCAACTCCGCCCGAGCGCTATCCGTTCCACGCCGAGCACCAGTCCGGCATCCTGACACCGCCGCCCGCCGAGAAACAGAACTTCGCCAGCCACATCGCCTTCGACGTCACCGCCAAGGACAAGGCAACGCTCGCAGCGACTTTCAGCGCGTTGACCGAGCGGGCCCGGTTCCTGACCACCGGTGGCTCCCCGCCCGAACTCGGGATATCGCAGCCACCCGCCGACAGTGCGGTCCTCGGCCCGGTGATCCCGGCCGACGGGTTGACCATCACGGTCGCGCTGGGCGCCAGCCTGTTCGACGGGAGATATGGCCTCGCGGATCGCAAACCCGTCAAGCTCAAGCCGATGACGGTGTTCCCCAACGACTTTCCGGATCCGCAGTGGACACACGGCGACGTGCTGCTGCAGCTGTGCGCGCACAATCCCGACACCGTGCACCACGCGCTGCGCGACATCATGCGCACCGTGCGTGGCTCGATGCAGATGCGGTGGCGCATCGACGGATACAACTCGCCGCCACGCCCGTCGGGCACCGGCCGCAACCTGCTCGGCTTCAAGGACGGCACCGGAAACCCCGTGTCGGACGACGCCGCGAACCTGATCTGGGTGACCGACCCCGCCGAGCCGGCCTGGACCCACGGTGGCACCTACCAGGTGGTCCGCCTCATCCGGATGCTCGTGGAGTTCTGGGACCGCGTGTCGATCAACGAGCAGGAGCGTATGTTCGGCCGCCGCCGCGACAGCGGGGCACCGTTGGACGGCAACAACGAATTCGACAATCCCGACTATGCCGCCGACGCCGCAGGCAAGACCATCCCGCTCGACGCCCACATCCGGCTTGCGAACCCGCGCACGCCCGCCACCGACAATCAGCGGCTGCTGCGGCGGTCCTACAACTACGACCTGGGCGTCGACCGCAACGGCAACATGCAGTCCGGGCACGTCTTCGTGTGCTTCCAGCAGGACATCGACCGGCAGTTCGAGACCGTGCAGAACCGGCTCAACGACGAACCCCTCGTCGACTATGTGCAGCCGTTCGGTGGCGGCTACTTCTTCGCGCTGCCGGGTCTGGCCGACGACCACGATTGGTATGGCCGGGCTCTCTTGGCCTAGCTCGCCGAGCTGAGCTCGCCGAGTGGCCAGTTACGCACGCACATCGCGAAAAAGCGTGCAGTAACTGGCCACTGGGCGTGAGAGCTAGGGCTTGATGCGGATCTTGCCCGGTTTGTAGAGCCCGCTGTGGGTGGCGGTGCCGAGTTCGATCTGCGCAGGCGTCGCGTCGACGATGGTGTCGAACTTGCGCAGTGAGCCCCAGTCACGGCCCCAGTCCTTGTTGAGGTACGCCGCCATCACGTGTTGCCGCAGCAGCACGTCGGTGATGCCCAACAGGCCACCGTTGAGGCCGTCCTCCCAGGTGTCGGTGTCCTTCATCTTGGCGTTGTAGTCCGGCGTGATGCGGAACTTCGGGATCTCGGTGACGCCGTTCGCGTGCAGCATCGGGTGCTGGCACGGGAAGGCCAGTCCCACCGCCCAGTCCATCAACACGGGCTGCTCTGAGCCGATGTACTCCTGCACGGTCTTGACCTCGGGCACCCGTGGCGGGGTGACGGCGATCCAGTCGCCGGGGGTCAGCGACTTGTCCTCGGCGATGATGCGCACGAACGTCGCGTCGGCCGGGATCTGGCTGCGGTCGAACCGCAGGTTGCGCCATGACGGGATGGGGCCGAGGTCATAGGGCACCAGCCGGCCGGCGGCGACCGGGACGCCGCCCGGCCCCGGCCGGCCGTATTCCAGCTCGACGGTCTGACCTTCGGTGCGGCCGTTGAAAACGCTGTTGCCCGTGATGGTTCCGGCGGCGGTGACGACCACCAGCGGATGCCCGGCGTCGGGCGCGGGCAACTGGTACCACGCCGACGCGAGCTTGCTCTCCTGCTGCGCAGGCCCTTCCACGTAGCTGCCTGCCACCGGCACGCGGGCCGGGTCCAGGCCGTAGGGCAGCGGCACGGTCGACCCGTTGATGCCGGGCGTCTTCAGCTTGGCCGCAGCATCCCAGTCGGAGTCGATCCCCGGCATCGGCACGGTCAGCCGGATGGCTTCGGCGACAATGTGATCCGGCACGCCGTTGGGGGTGAAACCGGTCGGTCCCGTCCCGCCCAGCGGTCCGAGCGGGCCGTAGTCGCCGGGCAGCGGAGTCAAGAAGCCGTTGTTGGTGTCGGGTTCGACGAGTACGTCGTCGGCCAATCCGCACCCACCGGCCAGCGCCTGCAGGTTCGACGACGCGTTGGAGTAGGTACCGGCCTGGCGCACCACGCCGTAGAGCATCGAGCCGACGAACACCACGCACATGAACCCGGCCGCCACCGGCACCGGGGCCGCGGTCAGCAGTCGCGTCACCCTGCTCTCGGTGCCGGGCCGGAAATGCAGCCAGAACGCCCACAGCGCGGTGATGACGAACAGCGTGAAGAAGATGGTGCTCACGGTGACGCCACCGATGGCCGGCTTGTCGTTGTTGAACGGCACGCCGTAGCTGGAGACGTACCACCAGCCGTTGGTGGTGGCGAAACACAGTGCCATCACGAACAGTACGGCCGACGTGAACGCCATGCGGTTGCGCGCCGAGCGCAGCACCACCGGCGAGGCCAGCACGGTGACCACCGCGGCCATCGCGGCGCCCACGGCGGCGAACAGGCCGAAGTGGTGCACCCACTTGGTCGGGGTGAACATCAGGCAGAACATGGTCGCGAAGATGATGCCCATCAAGCGCCAGACCGGTCCGCGCGCGACGCCGGGAACCCGCTTGCGCCGCAACATGATGAACATCGAGGTGAACAGACTCAGCGCGGTGATGATGAAGCCGAACCGGCGCGACAGCGATCCGTCGACGGTCGGCAGAATCAGGTAGTAGTACCGCAGATTCTCGGTGTACCAGGCCTGGCTCGGTCCGATGGCCGTGCGAATCCTGGTGGCTTCCAACACCGTTGCCAGCGTCTGGTCGGCGAACACCACGGTGAGGATCACGGTTCCCGCGGCCAGCAGGGGCAGCACCAGCGGCCACACGCCGACTCTGCGGCGGCGATGCACCAGGATGCGCAGCAGCGGGCGGCCACCGGCGAGCAGCGCGGCCACGGCGATCAGGCCGGTCGGCTGGATACCGAGAGTGAACGCCGCCGCGATGATCGCCAGCGCGGCGGGGGTGAGCCGTTCGGAGATGATGGCGCGCTCGATCAGCACGTAGGTGATCAGTGCACCGGTGGCGATCTGACCCTCGGGACGCAGACCGTTGTTGAACGGCATCCACGCGGCCATCAGCACCAGGCCTGCCGACCACAGCGCGGGCTTGCTCGCGATGACGGCGGGCCCGAGCCGGGGCAGCACCTCGCGGGACAGCAGCAGCCAACACACCAGTGCGCAGATCAGGTCGGGCAGCCGCATCCAGATGCTGGCATCGCTGACGTGGGTCATCAGCGCCAGCAGGTTGTAGAACCAGCCGAACGGGTCTTCAGGGCTGCCGAACCAGCGGAAATAGTTCGACATGTATCCGGCGTGATCGGCCACGCGGGCCATCTGCAGGATGTAGCCGTCGTCGGACGAGTTGGCGCCGATCACGTGCCACACCAGGAACCCGCCGACCACCACCACGTCGACCGCATTGAACGTGCGCCACCGCGACGGGATCAGGCTGTGCATCCGTCGGCCGTCGAGTCGGTCGAGGCGCCACAGCGCGAGCACCGCGATCACGGTGGCCGCGATGCCCAGCAGCATCGCCGTCAGCTTGAGTGCGGTGGGTTTCGTGGTGAACCGGGTGTCGATCGTCGCCGAGACTGAAAGCCCTTGCGGTGCAGGCCCACTCAGCTCGGTGAAGACGCCGACGATCGACGGCCGCAGGTTCGGGTCGGCGAAGCCGGTGCGCAGCTCCTTACCGTCAGTGCCCGTGAGCCCCACGAACGTGGCGAACGTGCCGGCCTCCGACGACGTGATCTCGATGCGCGAGCAGCCCGGGGGCCCGACGGCTTTCTCCCGCGGCACGCTGGAGATCACCACGTTGCGGTCGGTGATGTCGACGCGCTTGCTGGTGACGTTGACGAACAGCGCGTTGAGCGGGGCCTGCCTGCCCTCCTTGGGCGCGGTGCCGAACACCAGGCCACCCTCGGGCGGCAGCGAGCGGATCAGGTCACATGGGATCGTCGCCGTCATCTTGACCGGGGTCTCGGTGATCAGCGGCGCGGTGACGCTGTTCAGCTGCCCCTCCTGGGGCCAGTTCAGCGTCGCCGTCGTCTGCACCACCGGCAGCAGCGGCGTGAGCACCGAGCATAGGAAGCCGATCAGACCGGCGATGATCGCGACCCAACGGGCCGTCTTCACGTCTTTCGCCGCTGTCGGCGCACTCTCGGCGGGCTTGAGTTCGGTCGCGGTCATGGCAGGGCCCGAATCGGTCCGGGCCGGCTGAAGCCGAACACTCGCTTGGTTCCTTGATCGATATGGGCAACGGGTGCCAGCTCAGGCGGTACCACCGGGTCGTATTTCTCGATCGAGCCCCAGTCGCGGTACCAGTCGTTGCTCAGGTACGTCGGGATGGTCGACGTGCGCAGCAGCGCCTGGATGAACAGGAAGGGGCCACCCTTCTGGGCGGACTGCCACATATTCGACGACACCACCACTTGCTTGACGTTGGGCAGGATGCGGTACTGCGGCAGCTCGGCGACCCCGAGGTGCTCGGAGAACGGGCGCTGACACGGGAAGTTCGCGGCGGTCGCGATGTCCATCATGATCGGGGTCTGCGAACCGAGGAACTGTTGCGCGGTCTGCAGGGTCGGCACCCGGGGCGGCGTGAAGCCGAACCACTGGTCGTCGCTGAGGTTCGGGTCATCGGCGACGATGCGCGCCACGTTGGCCTCCGGCGGCGCCCAGGCCAGCGGGAAACGCAGGTTGCGCCAGGCGAACTGGGCGAACACGTCGATCGGCTGTACCGAGTCCAGCGCCTGGTAGCTGCCGTCGGGACGGTGCACACCCCACTGCAGCTTGAGCGACTGCCCGTAGTGGAACTCGTGCTCTTCGTCGTAGTACCAGATCGCTCCGGCGGCCGCGACGGTGACGAGCGGTCGGTCGGGGCTGCGGGGCGGCAGCTGGTACCAGGCCGAGGTGGCCTTGGCGGCGACGGTGTTCTCCTTATAGCTGCCCATCACCGGGGTGCGGGCGGGGTCGAGGCCGAACGGCAGGAACACGCGGGATCCGTTGACGCCGACCGGACCGTAGCCGCCACCGGTGCCCGCGGCATACGCGATGCCGACGTTGGGCTTGTTGGGCGAGCCGTCGGAATTCACGGTGCCGGGGTTGGCGACGACGGGTTTCGGCGGTTCGAGCGTGTCGCTGATGCCGTTCGGGTTGAACCCGACCGGGTTCTCACCGCCGAGCGGCCCGTACTCGCCGTAGGTCTGGCCCGGTACCGGCTGCAGCATGCCTGCGTTGGTGTCGGCCTCGACCAGCACGTCGTCGGCCATCGCGCAGCTGGTGTTCGACAGCCCCGAGGCCAGCGTCCGCACGTTCGCGGCCGCCGTGGTGTAGACGGGGTAGCGCTGCACGAAGCCCTTGGCCATCGAGCCGACCTCGAGCACGACCATGATGATCGCGACCACGAGCAGCGGGGTGGAGGCCAGCACGCGGTTTCGGCGGGTGTTGGCCACTTCGGTGTGCCCGGCGTAGTCGATGCGGAAGTGCAGCCAGCCGGCCAGGACGCCGGTGATGATGGCCAGCACCAGGAACATCGACGTCACCGGATGCCCGGCGATCACGGGCTGGCGGTCGAACCACGGCACACCGTAGTTGCCGATGTAGAACCAGCCGTTGATGCCCGAGGTGGCCCAGGCCAGCACGAACAGCAACGCCGTCACGTACAGCGCGAGGTTGCGTCGGCTGTGCAGGCCCACCAGGGCGAACGCGAACGCCGTCACACCGCCGAGCGCACCGGCCAGCCCGGCGAATTCGCCGAACTGCACGGCCCACTTGGTGGGGGTGAAGTGCAGCAGCAGCAGACCGATCGCGGTGACGCCGAGCAGCCGCCACACCGGCCCGCTGGCCAGCCCGGGCACCCGACCTTTGCGCAGCAGCACGGCGATCATGCCGAACAGGCACAACAGCATGGTCAGCACCGCGAACCGCCGCGTGAGCGAACTGTCCACGGAATCTTCCACGGTGAGGAAGTAGTAGCGCAGGAATTCCTGGTACCAGGAGATGGTCGGCCCGACGGTGTACTTGATGCGGGCCGATTCGGCGACGGTGGCCAGCGTCTGGTCCCGGAAGACGATGACGAACACCAGCGCCGCGGAACCGGCCAGGCCGGCCACGGCGGGCAGCGCGATGCGCCGGGCGCGGATGATGCCGACGACGCCGCGGGCGCCGACCAACAGCGGGGCCAGCGCGATGAGGCCCTGCGGGGCGAGTGTCACGCTGAACATCGCCACGATGATGGCCAGGCACGCAGGCCAGATCCGGTGGCTCGCGATCGTATTTTCTATGAGAGCCCACACTGCGAGCACGCCGAACGCGATCAGCGGCTCGGGCCGCAGGCCGTTGTTGAACGGCAGCCATGCAGCCACGAACACCGCGCCGGCCGTCCACACCGCGATGCGGTTGGTGGCCATGCGGCGGCCGAGCCGCGGCAGCACCCAGCGGCTCAGCAGCAGCCACGTCGCGATGCCGGCCAGGGTGGCGGGCAGGCGCATCCACACGCCCGCGGTGCTGATCGCCGCGAAGTGCGCCAGCACCGACTGATACCAGTCGAACGGCGCTTCACTGGTGCCGAAGTAACGGAAGTAGTTGGCGTTGTAACCGGCGTCAGCGGACACCCGCGCGATGGTGAGGTTGTAGCCGTCGTCGGAGGAGATGGCGCCGATGACGTGCCACAGCAGCAGTGTCCCGACGACGCCTGCGTCGGCGATCCACGTCGCGACCGGCACCCGCAGGAACCGGCGCCACGCATTCGGGACCCGCCTGCCGCCAAGGCGATCCAGCACGGCCAGCGCCACGATCGACGCCATGACGCAGACCACGCCGAGCACCATCACCAGCATCTTGAGCGCGGTCGGTTTGGTGATGAACCGGGTGTCCACGTCCACGCGGGCGGACAGGCCCGGCTGCGGGCCCACCTTCAGGTCGGTGAACACCCCGGCGACCTGGGGCTTCTTCTCGACGGCCGCGGTGCCGGTGGCGCCGGGGATGCCGGCGAAGTCCGCGCCGACGCCGCCGATGTTGGCCCACACGTGCAGGGCACTGCAGGCGCCGGAAGCGACCGCGGCGCGCGGGGCCACCGCGGTGACGGTGTCGCGGAATGCGACGAAGACGGTGTCGGCGGTGGCCCGGACGAACAGGCCGTTGCGGGTGGCGTCGATGCCGCCGGGCGGGATGGTGGAGAACACCAGCCCACCGGCCGGGGGCAGGGTGCTCACCGCGGTGCACGGGATCGACACGTCGAGGGACTGCGGAGCCCCGGATACCAGCGGTGCCGTGATGTTGGTGATGTTGCCGTCGGCGCCGGTGCCCTGCGGCCACAGGACGGTCGCGGTGGTTTGGCTGACCGGCAGCAGGGGTACCAGACCGCACAGCACCACACCGACGACGCCGGCGATGATCGCGATCAGGCGTGCGATGCGGGACCGATCAGTGGCTGCACTAGCTGTCTCTGGTTCATGTCGCTCATCGCCCGGCACGAGGCTCGATGGTATGCGACCCACATGTGAGCCCCGGTTTCCCCTGCCGCATGGTCACCGACTCGTGACCGCTCAGCTGTGCCGCAGCGGAGCCGGGCTCCACCACCCGCTGCGGGTGGCGGCGCCCAGGTCGAGCCGGGCCGGCACGGCGTCGGTGTACCACGGTGTCAGCCGCTGCAACGAACCCCAGTCCCGGAACCAGTCGCCCTTGAGATAGGTCGGCACCGTCGCAGCCCGGAACATCAACTCGGTGATGCCCAGCGGTCCGCCGCCCAGGTAGTCCATCACCGGCGAGTTGGCCTCCGCACCGAACCGGTCCGGCAGGATGCGCCACTTCGGCACCTCGATCACGCCGTACTGGTGGCCGAACGGCCGCTGGCACGGGAAGGCCAGGCCCACCAGCCAGTCCAGCATCACCGGATCGGTCGAACCCACCACGTCCTGCAGGGTGCGCAGGGTGGGGATCCGCGGCGGGGTCACCGCGATCCAGTGTTGCGGGGCCAGGTCGTCGTCGGTGGCGACCAGCCGGATCTGGGTGGCGTCGCGCGGGATGGCGGCCATCGGCGCGCGCAGGTTGCGCCACGCCGGCGCGGATCCGACGTCGGCGAAGCCGACGCTGCCCCCGGGCCGGTCGGCGGCGGCCTGCTCGTCGGTGGCCCACTGCACCACGACCTCGCCCGCGTTGAACCGCCCGGCGGCAGAGACCACCAGCAGCGGCCCCGCGGTGTCGCGGTTCGGCAGCCGGTACCAGGCCGAGCGCAGCGACGACGGGACCTGTGTGCCCGCCCGCCAGCTGCCCAGTACCGGGGTGGTCGCGGGGTTCAGTCCGAAGGGCAGCCGCGCGCGCGAACCGTTGACGCCTGCCGCGGCGGTGGTCCCGCCCTCGGTGCCGCCTTCGCTGGCGGTCGTGGTGCCCGATTCGGTGTCGGCGAAGTTGGTGGAGCCGGGCTGTTCCATCACCGGGTCCGCCGAGACGTCCGACGGGATGCCGTTGGGGGTGAAGCCCTGTGAGGTGACCGCGCCGAGCGCCTGACCGGACGGCTGGTCGACGGGCGTCAGCGCGCCCGCGTTGGTGTTCTCCTCGACCATCACGTCGCTGGCCAGCCCGCAGGTCTTACCGGTCAGCGCCTCCAGGTTGGAGCGGCCCACCGACCAGGCCGGGTACTGGTCGGTCATGGCCAGCGTCAGCGACACGACCTCGAACATCACCAGTACCCAGGTGGCGATCGCGAGCGGCGCTTGCGCCAGCCGCTGCCATCGGCCCGGCGGCCCGTCGGGGGACTCGTCGCGTCCGGTGAAGTGGAACCACGCGGCCAGCAGCAGGGCCAGCACCGAGAAGCCCAGCAGGATCGTGGTGAAGCCGAAGTGCCACTGCGGGAACGAGTTCGACCACGGCACCCCGAAGTTGGAGACGTACCACCAACCGTTGACGGTCGCGAACGACAGTGCCGTCACGAACAACACCGCGGCGCCGAACATGGCCCGGTTGCGGCGGGACTTCATCGCCGCGGCGGTCACCGCCACGGCGGCCAGTGCGCCCAGCGAGCCCGCCAGCCCGGCGAACACGCCGAAGTGATGCGTCCACTTGGTGGGGGTGAACATCATCGCGAAGAACGAGATGATCGTGATGCCGATGATGCGCCGGCTCGGGCCCGCCGCGGTGCCGGGCACGCGGCCCTTGCGCAGCGACATGGCGACCGAAACGGCAAGCGCCAGAAGCAGAGTCAGCACGCCGAAGCGTCGGGCCACGGAGCCGTCCGGGCTGGTGGTGAACAGCCGCTCATAGCGGATGTGCTCGTCGAACCAGGCCAGGCTCGGGCCCACGGTGGACTTGAAGGAACTGGCCTGGATCTCGCCGACCAGGGTCTGGTCCCGGAAGATCAGGATGATGGTGACCGTGCATGCGGCCAGGATCGGTGCCAGCAGCGCCAGATGCCCGAAGCGCGAAGTATGCCGGGCCACAATGGTTTTCAGCGGTCCGACGGCTACCAGCAGGGCGCCGACGGCGGCGATGCCGGTGGGCCCGGAGAACAGGGTCAACGCGCCGATGATGATGGCGATGGCGACCGGCAGCATCCGGTTGGTGGCCACGCCGCGTTCCACCGAACACCACGTCAGCAGGATGCCGAGGGCGATGATCGGCTCGGGGCGCAGCCCGTTGTTCAGCGGCAGCCAGAACGCCAGGAACAATCCGGCCGCGGTCCAGGCCGCTGCCCGGCTCTGTTTGACCGCATGTCCGAGTCGCGGGATGACCTCGCGGCTGATCACCCACCAACAGGCCAGGGCCATCAGCAACGTCGGCAACCGCAGCCACACGCTGGCGGTGCTGACGTGCGCCCACAGCGCCAGCAGGTCGTAGTACCAGCCGAACGGCGCCTCGGGAGTGCCGAACCAGCGGTAGTAGTTCGCCATGTAGCCGGCGTGTTCGGACACCCGGGCCATGGTGAGGATGTAGCCGTCGTCGGAGGTGTTGGCGCCGACGAAATGCCACCACACCAGCACGGCGCTGACCAGGCCGTCCAGCAGCGACACCGACCACCAGCGCGGGGGCAGGAAGCGGCGCTGTCTGACGCCGTCGGCGGCGTCGAGCACGTGCAGCGCGCCGAGGGCCACGACTGTCATGACGACGCCGATGATCATCGCCAGCATCTTGAGCAGCGTGGGCGAGCTGCTATACCGCGTGTCGATGGTGGCCGAGAACGTCAAACCCTGCGGGGCGGGGCCGGACAGATCGGTGAAGACACCGATGATCTGCGGGCGGAAGTCGTAGCCGCCGCGCTCACCGCGCAGCGGCGCGTTGGGATCGCGGGACGGATCGCTCGACGGTCCCTGGGTGAGCCCGACGAATTCGCCGGTCACCTTGTCGGCGTGCGCGGTGAAGGTCAGGTACTTGCATGCCGGGCTGAGCACCCGGTCCAGCGGGGCGCTGACCACGGGGGTGTTGCGGACGATGACCAGCAGGTCGTTGTTGACGCGTTCGATGAGCAGTCCGCGGTCGACGGCCTTGGGTGCCTGCTTGGGCACGGTCGACAGCAGCACGGTGCGGTCGCGGTTGTCCGGGCCGGCGAGCCCCGCGGCGGCTTGGCAGGGCACGTTGATGGTCAGGTCGGTCGCGACGTACCCGATCAGTGGCGCGTTGACGCTCTGCCAGGTGCCGTTCTGCGGCCAGTTGAGCTGCGCTGTGGTCTGCGTGACCGGCAGCAGCGGGGTGGCGATGGCCATGATCGCGCCGAGCAGACCGGCGACGATGGCGATCAGTCGCGCTGTCCGGTGGTTGGCGCCCGTGGCGATCACGGGGTTTGATGCTATCGGCGCGTCAACGGCCATCGGGAGTCGCTTTCTGGTCAGGCTTGCGGATGGCCAGCACGAATGGCCCGACATCCGACAGGTCGAACCGCGGATCGTGGAACAGCGCCGAGTTCAGTTCGACGTGGTAGCGGCGCACGTTGGGCTGGTTCGGGTAGACATCGGAGGCCAGCCGCAGGGTGTAGGTGTCGCCCGCGCCGCGGCGCATGAGGAACACCGTGGGTGCTTTCCAGGGCAGCTCGTCGAGCGCCTTGATGAACTGGTCGGCGGTGCTCAGCGTGCCCCAGCCCTCGATGGTGCCCGCGCGTTCCTTGAACTGGGCCAGCGGGTTGGCGTAGTGCGACGTCAGCCCCTGGAATCCGTAGTAGGGGTAGTACGACAGGAAGCTGTAGTCGGCGGTGAGCACCACGGTCTGGTTGCGGGGGACACCCGTGACCTCGAGGATCTTGGCGTCGACCGCGCGGTAGTACTGCTCGGCGCCGGGCGGACGACGGTCGGCGCGCACCCCGGTGCCGTCGGTGTCGGTGTAGGCCACGTTGATGTCGGGACGCAGCACGTCGGGGATGTCCTGACTGAAGGTCAGCCCGCCGATCGTGCCGATCGTCGCGGCCACCGCGATGATGCGCCGCCGCGTTTCCGGCTGGTAGCGGCGGGCGATCGCGAGCGTCGCCTCGATGAACCCGAACGCACCCGCGGTGGTCAACAGCACGGTCAACATGGACTGCAGCCGGAACGACAACAGGGTGGTGCCGACGAGCGTGGTCAGCATCGACAGCAGCGACCACGCGTAGATCGCGAGCACGCCGAAGGCCAGCGCGGCGGCCCGGGTAGAAGTGCGGGCCCGCACCACCAGCCACAGTGTGCCGACCATGCACAGCGCGCCGAGCAGCGTGAAGCTCAGCATCGGGAAGGTCAGCTGGGCTCCGGCGTCGGGTAGATAGTGCTGAGCGGTGCCCTTGTCGGCGGGGTGGCCCTTGGCCGCGGCCAGCAGGTACGGCGCCCAGCTGATCAGGGCGATCAGCCCGGAGATCGCGGCGATGACCACGAGGCGTAGCAGCGGATCCCAATGCCTGCGCGCGGCCGCGAGCAGCATGCCCATGATGGCCAGCGTGAAGGCGCAGTAGACGAACAGCAGGGTGTAGAACAGGGCGGCGACGCCGAGGAAGATGCCGGTGCCGATGATCGCGGCCCAGCCGCCGTTACGTGACCGGCCCCGAAGTCCGGACCAGGCCAGCACCAACACCGGCGGCAGCAGCACGGTGATGATCGCGGCATACGGCTCGGTGGTGGAGTACGCCAGCATCGCCGCTGTGCTCGCCGTCGTCACGATCAGCGCGTACTCGAACCGGACCATGGCCGCCCACAGCACGAGAGCCAGTGCCGCGGCGATGGTGATGGAGCTGATGGCCCACGGTTTGAACATCTCCCAGGCCGGGGCTCCGGTGCCTGCGGCGATGCGGCCACCCATCCAGAACCAGCCCGCCGGGTAATAGGGCGGCAGCCCGAAGTAGGTCATGTCGTGCAGGCCGGGGCTGTCGGTGAGCCGCGTCAGGTACTCGGTACGGAACTGCTGATCGACCGAAACCCCGAACAGGTACAGCTTGGTGGCACCGAGCGGCATCGCGAGTGTCACCACCGAGAACGCCGACAGGAAGATCAGCGCGGCCAGCCGAGCCAGGGTGCGCCGACCCCGCCGCCAGATCAGTCCCGACGCGAAAATCCCTGCCAGGCAACCGAACTGGCCCACAGTGGTGAGGGCGTGCAGCTGGTTGGAGGTGTTGTAGGCCGGCCACTGAACCCGGGCGATCGCGGTGATCGACACTCCGGCGACCACCGAGGCGATCAGCACGGCGACGACCATCTGGCCGATCACCCCGGCCGGGGCTGTCAGTCCTCCTCGCGTGCGGGGTCGGGATCCGGCCCGCATCAGATGGGAAGCCTACGGAAGATGGGTCGCGGGATGTGCCGCAACACCATCATCACGTAGCGGAACGCCCCCGGCGCCCAGACCAGCTCCTTGCCCTTCGCCGAGGCGGTGACCGCCAGCTCGGCGACGTATTCCTTGTCGACGGTCAGCGGGGCTTCCTTGACGTGCGCGCTCATCCGGGTGCGCACCTGGCCGGGCCGGATCACCAGCACGCGGACACCGAACTCCCGCAGCGCCTCACCGAGGCCGAGATAGAAGCCGTCCAGACCGGCTTTGGTGGAGCCGTAGACGAAGTTGGAGCGACGCACCCGCTCACCCGCCGCCGAGCTCATCGCGATGATGCGGCCCGAGCCCTGGGCCCGCATCTTCTCGCCGACCAGCACACCGACGGAAACGGCTGCGGTGTAGTTGATTTCGGCGATCTGCACGGCCTTGCGCTGGTTCTGCCACAGCTCCTCGGCATCGCCGAGCAGGCCGAACGCCACGATCGCGACGTCCACATCGCCACCGGCGAAGGCCTTGTCGATGACCGCGGGGTGGCTGGCGGTGTCCACGGCGTCGAAGTCGATCACCTCGACATCCTTGGCGCCCGCGGCGCGCATCTGAGCGACCGCGGCCTCACGGCCCGGGTCGTCGGGCAGCGCGGCCAGCACGATGCGGGCCGACGCGTCGCGCAGATAGCGCTCACAGATCGCCAGCCCGATCTCGGAAGTGCCGCCGAGCAGCAGAATCGTCTGGGGGTTACCTACGGCGTCGAACACCATCTAGCGCAGCTCCAAGCCTCGGGGGACATCGTGACGAGGGTACCGTGCGGCCTCTCTCACAGACCCGAACGCTGAACGCCCAGGCCGGCGCAGGGCCGGCCTGGGCGTCCAGGTGGGTACGGATCAGACCTCGAGGTCGAACCGATCGTTGTTCATCACCTTGGTCCACGCCGCGACGAAGTCCTTGACGAACTTCTCCTTGGAGTCGTCCTCGGCGTACACCTCGGCCAGGGCCCGCAGCTGCGAGTTCGAGCCGAACAGCAGGTCGACCCGGCTGGCGGTCCACTTCGGCGCACCGCTGGCGCGGTCGGTGCCGACGTAGGTGCCGTCATCAGCAGGCGCAGGCGCCCACTTGGTGCCCATGTCGGTGAGGTTGACGAAGTAGTCGTTGGTCAGCTGACCCTTCTTGTCCGTCAACACGCCGAGGTCGGAGCCACCGTGGTTGGCGCCCAGCACGCGCAGGCCGCCGATCAGCACGGTCAGCTCGGGAGCCGTCAGGCCGAGCAGGTTGGCCCGGTCGATCAGCCGGTACTCGGACGGCAGGCTGTCGCCCTTGCCCACGTAGTTACGGAAACCGTCGCCCTTGGGCTCCAGGTAGGCGAACGACTCGACGTCGGTCTGCTCCTGGGTGGCGTCGCCACGACCCGAGGTGAACGGCACCGCGACGTCGAAACCGGCGTCCTTGATCGCCTTCTCGAGGCCGACGACACCGCCGAGGACCACCAGGTCGGCGAACGACACACCGGTGTCGGACGCGGCCTGGATCTCCTCGAGCTTGCGGATCACCTGAGCCAGCTCGTCGGGCTCGTTGACCTCCCAGCCGAGCTGCGGCTGCAGCCGGATGCGGCCACCGTTGGCACCGCCACGCATGTCGCTGGAGCGGTACGACGCCGCCGCCTTCCATGCGGTGTCGACCAGCTGCTGCACGGTCAGACCCGAGCCCGCGATGGCCGCCTTCAGGGTGGCGACATCGGCGTCGGACAGCGTCTTACCGGCGGGCACGACGTCCTGCCACAGCCAGGTCTGCTTCGGCACCAGCGGGCCGAGGTAGCGGGCTACCGGTCCCATGTCGCGGTGCAGCAGCTTGAACCAGGCCTTGGCGTACTCCTCGGCCAGCTCTTCGGGGTGATCGAGCCAGCGGCGGGTGATCTCGCCGTAGATGGGGTCGAACCGCATCGAGAGGTCGGTGGTCAGCATCGACGGGTGGGTCTTGCCGTTGCCCTGGGCCATCGGCACCGAGTTGGCCCAACCGTTGTCCTTGGGCTTCCACTGGTTGGCGCCGGCGGGGCTCTTGGTCAGCTCCCACTCGTTGCTGTAGAGGATCTCCAGGAACGAGTTGTCCCACTTGGTGGGGGTGTGCGTCCAGGTCACCTCGATGCCGCTGCTGACGGTCTCGTTGCCGACGCCCGGGTTGCTCCAACCCAGGCCCATCTGCTCGAGCGGGGCAGCCTCGGGCTCCACGCCGTTCTCGATGTCGGTGGCGCCGTGAGTCTTACCGAAGGTGTGGCCACCGACGATCAGCGCCGCGGTCTCGACGTCGTTCATCGCCATGCGGCCGAAGGTTTCGCGGATGTCGATGGCAGCCGCCAGGTAATCCGGGTTGCCTTCGGGGCCTTCGGGATTGACGTAGATCAGGCCCATGTGGCTGGCCGCCAGCGGGTTCTCCAGCTTGGTGCGGTCAGTGCTACCGGCGTAGCGATCCTGCGAGCCCAGCCACTCGGCCTCCGAGCCCCAGTAGATGTCCTCTTCGGGCTCCCAGAAGTCCGGGCGACCGAAGGCGAAGCCTGCGGTCTTGAAGCCCATGTGCTCCATCGCGCGGTTGCCCGCGTAGACGATGAGGTCGGACCACGAGATCTTCTTGCCGTACTTCTTCTTCAGCGGCCACAGCAGACGACGGGCCTTGTCCAGGCTGACGTTGTCCGGCCAGCTGTTCAGCGGGGCGAAGCGCTGCATGCCGCGCCCGCCGCCACCGCGGCCGTCCTCGACGCGGTAGGTGCCTGCCGCGTGCCACGACATGCGGACGAAAAGCGGTCCGTAGTGCCCGAAGTCGGCGGGCCACCACTCCTGCGAGTTGGTCAGCAGCTCGTCGAAGTCGCGCTCGAAGGCCTCGAAATCGAGGGTCTTGACGGCCTCGCGGTAGTCGTAGCCCTCGTCCGACGGATCGATGGCGGGCGGATTCTTCTGCAGGACCTTGAGATTGACGGCGTTGGGCCACCAGTCGCGGTTGCTGCCGCCCTCGACGGGAGGCTTGATCCGCATGGGGCAACCGCTTTCGGCGGGCTCGGTTTGAGCTTCACCGATGGGGGGATGGGTTTCGGCTTCAGCCATGACAAATCCTTTCCGGGCTGGTGGGATTGACAAACGGTTATCTACTTGGAGCAATCGAACATTCGGGGCAGGTGCCCCAGTAGATGACCTCGGCTTCATCGATCTCGAAGCCATGGTCTTCTGATGCGGTCAGACAGGGGGCTGTACCGACCGCACAATCGACATCGGCGATGGCGCCACACACACGGCATACGACGTGGTGGTGGTTGTCGCCGATCCGGGACTCGTAGCGAGCCACGGATCCGGAGGGTTGGATGCGCCGCACCAGACGCGCTGCGGTCAACGCGTGCAGCGAGTCGTAGACGGCTTGGTGGGACACCTCGGGCAGCTCGTCACGCACCGCACGAATGATGGAATCCGTGTCGGCGTGAGGATGCGCGTGGACCGCTGTGAGCACCGCTACCCGGGGGCGCGTGACCCGCATGTCGGCGGTCCGCAGCATCTGCTGGAAGTCCGCAGTCGTCGCCACGCCCTGCAGTCTTGTCCCTTATCTGGAATTAGTCAAGAAAAACTTCCAGGGACCGCCTTTGGCGGTTATGGCTACAGAAGTTCCAGCCGGCGGGCCATGTCCGAGGCGAACACCCCGTCGGGATCCACCTTGCGGCGCACCGCGATCCACTCGTCGATACGTGGGTACATGGCGTGGAACGTCTCGGCCGTCGTGCGGGAATCCTTGGCGGTGTATAGCCGCCCACCGAACTCCAGCACCCGGCGATCCAGGTCGGTGAGGAACTCGCCGACGCCCGGCTTGACCGGGAAGTCGACGCAGACGTTCCAGCCGGGGATCGGGAAGCTCAGCGGCGCCTGATTGCCCTTACCGAACAGCTTGAAGACGTTGAGGAATGAATAGTGCCCGGAGCGCTGGATGTCGTAGATGATGCCCTTGAACTCCTCGACGGCCTCCGTCGGCACCACGAACTGGTACTGCGCGAATCCGGCAGGCCCGTAGGCGCGGTTCCACTCACCGAACATGTCCAGTGGGTGGTAGAACTGCGTCAGGTTCTGCACCTTGTTGCGGTACGTCCCCGATTTGCGGTACCAGAGTTCGCCGATGGGGCCGAAGGTGTACTTGTTGGCCAGCCCGTTGGGGAACACGTCCGGCAACGTAAGTAGTTGCGGCGCATCGAATTTCAGTGGGTTCTTCTGCAGCTTGGTGGGCAGCTGGTCGAGCGTGGCCAGCGATCCGCGGGAGATGGCGGCGCGGCCCAGCTTCGGCGGGGCGCTGATTGCGTCGAACCAGGCCGACGAGTACGTGTAGTTGTCCTCGCTGCCGTCGCTGTGGAACGCGATGGTCTCATCGAGGGTGTGGGTCACGTCGCCGTCGGCGATGAAATACGCGGTCTCGGTCGGCGTCATCTCGATGGTGGCGCGCAGGATGATGCCCGTCAGTCCGTTGCCGCCCACGGTGGCCCAGAACAGCTCGGCCTCCGGCCCGTCCGGCGTGAGCGTGCGCACCTCGCCGCCCGCGGTCAGCAGATCCATGCTGCGGACGTGGTTGCCGAAGCTGCCCGCGCTGTGGTGGTTCTTGCCGTGGATGTCACAGCCGATGGCCCCGCCGATGGTGACCTGACGGGTGCCGGGCAGCACCGGGACCCACAGTCCGAACGGCAGTGCCGCCTTCATCAACTGGTCCAGGTTCACCCCGGCGTCCACGTCGACGATCCGGGTTTCGGCGTCGATCGAGTGGATCCGGTTCAGGGCGGGCATGTCGATGACCAGGCCGCCGCCGTTCTGCGCGTTGTCGCCGTACGAGCGGCCCAGCCCACGCGCGATCACGCCGCGTCCGCCCTGCTCAGCGGCCCGCGTGACAGCCTTGACGATGACCTCGGGATCGGGTGTGGAGAGCACGTGTGCGACGGTCGGTGCGGTGCGGCCCCAGCCCATCAGGCGCTTGTCCGTGGTCGGGAAATCGGTGGTCGACATCGCTAAGGAGGGTACCGCGCCCAGACGTCCACTCCGTCGCAGTCGAGCGTCGAACCACGCGCCGAGTTCGACGAGGATGTCGCTGCGCCGGCCCGAACACGACGTTTTCGTCGAATTCGCGTGTCCAGGCACTCAGTGCAGGCGGAAGATGACCGCCCGCTGTACGACGAAGTTGATGACGGTCGCGGTGCCCTGGGCGATGACGAAGGCCACGACCACCGCCACGGGCGTGTAGTTGAGCAGGTGCAGGAACAGGTGGTTGAGACCGACCTGGACGACGAACGTGACCAGGTAGAGCACCCACACCGCGATCAACCGGGCCGTGCTCGGCGGTGCCTGGAAGGTCCAGCGGCGGTTGAGCAGGTAGGCGGTGGTGGTGCCCGCGACGAAGCTGATCGCCTTGGCGATGTCCGGCGGCAGGCCGATGGCCTTGTAGAGCAGCACGTAGAGGCCGAAGTCGACGACCGCGGAGATCCCGCCGGTGACGATGAACCGAAACACCTGGGTCCTCAGACTCAGGCGCGGGTTCGCGGGTGCGGTGTCCACCCCGGCAGCTTAGCGAGCGCCTACCGTTGCGACGTGTTGCAGATGGTGCTCAACTACGGCGGCATCGCGGTGTCCTGCGTGACCTGTTCCTCGACGTCACCCCTCCGACGTCCATCGAGCACTGGCCCAACGTCACGGTCGCGGTGATCGCGACGGCGGTGGCCACGGCGAGCGCCCGCGTGTTCGTTCGGATGCGGCGGATCGTGCTCACCCTCGACGCCATCGGGATGGGCGTCTTCGCGACCTCCGGTGCGGCGTTCGCCACCGACCATGGGGCGAGCTGGTTCGCGGCCGTGCTGATCGGTATGACCACGGCGATCGGCGGCGGCATCGTGCGTGACGTGCTGGCTCGGGAGATCCCGCTGCTGATGGGGCCCGACGATCTGTATGCGGTGCCCGCCCTGATGGGTGCGACGACGTACGCCGTCATCGACTATCTCGGCCCGCAATGGGTCGGGCTGCTGGTGGGCACCGTGCTGGCGACGGTACTGCGGCTGGCTGGGCTGGCCTTCCACTGGCGGCTGCCCACCGGGCCGCGCGATCTCATCGTCGGTGGCGACACCTAACGCAACACCTCGGCGAGCACCGTCAGCAGCGCCTCGACGGCCGGGCCGAAGGCATGCTCGGCGGGCGCGCCGAAGCCGACGATGATGCCGTCCGGATCGGGGATCTGCGGGCCGGCCTGCGGATGACGCATGATCGAGAGCCCCTGCAGCTGGATGCCCGCCTCCCCGCACCGGCGCAGCACCTCGGGTTCGGCGCCGTCGGGCAGGGTGAGCGTGACGTTGACGCCCGCGGCCAGGCCACGGATGCCGAC
Source organism: Mycobacterium dioxanotrophicus (assembly GCF_002157835.1). Lineage (NCBI taxonomy): Bacteria > Bacillati > Actinomycetota > Actinomycetes > Mycobacteriales > Mycobacteriaceae > Mycobacterium > Mycobacterium dioxanotrophicus. The sequence continues at coordinate 536,296 of NZ_CP020809.1, forward strand.
GTCGAACCCGTCCAGTGCGGCGACCAGGGCGTCGCGCCGGCGTCGGTACCGGTTGCGCATACGACGGATGTGCCGGTCGTAGCCGCCGGTGGCGATGAAGTCGGCCAGCGTCAGGGCGCTGATGACGTCGACGTGGTACTGCTGCCCGCCCGCCGCGTCGATCACCGGGTCGATCAGCGCCTCGGGCAGCACCATCCAACCCAGGCGCAGGGTCTGCGCCATGCTCTTGCTCGTCGAGCCCAGATAGGCGACCCGTTCGGGATCCAGCGCCTGCAACGCACCGACGGGTTGGCGGTCGTAACGGAACTCGCCGTCGTAATCGTCGTCGAGCACGTAACCGTCGGTGCGCTGGGCCCACGCCACGGCGGCGCTGCGGCGTTGGGGATGCAGGGCCATGCCAAAGGGGTTGTGGTGGGCCGGAGTCAGCAACACCGCTGGGGTGTCGAGCGCGTCCAGGTCGTCGATGACGGCACCGTCGTCGTCCAGCCCGATCGGCACGGTCGGCACCCCCGTCGCGGTGATCGCGTCGCGAAAGATGAAGAGGCCGTGGGCTTCCACCGCGATGGGCCGACCGGATCGGAAGACCCGTGCGAGTAGTTCGACGCCGTCGCGGACCCCGGCGCAGATGACGATGGATTCCGGCGTGGTCCGCACGCCCCGGACCCGGCCCAGATATTCGGTGAGGGCCTCGCGCAGTGCGAGCGGGCCGCGCGGATCACCCATTCGCAGCGCGGCCACCGGCGCCTCGGTGAGCGCGCGACGAGCCGATGCCAGCCAGGCGCTGCGCGGGAACTCCGACAGGTCGGGTGAACCGGGCATCAGATTGTGGCGTGGCGTGACGGGGATGCGGCGCGGACGCGGGGCCGGCCGGGGTGTGCCGGCCCGGGCCACCCAGGTGCCCGCGCCCTGCCGCGACGCCAGCCAGCCCTCGGCGACCAGCTCGGCGTAGGCCTCCGCGACGGTGTTGCGGGCCAGCCCGAGGTCGGTGGCCAGTGCGCGAGACGGGGGCAGCGGCGCGCCGGTGGCGAGCCGGCCCGATCGGATGCCGTCGCGCAGCGCGTTGATCAGCTGTTCCCGGGCGGTGCGGCTGCCCGGTTCGATGACGGCCCGCAGGTTCAGGTGTAGGTCTCGACTGCCCGAATTGGCCCGCGAAGTCACGCCTCGATTGAACCATCTGGACGGGTCTTTCGCCGCTAGCGTTGGAGACATGACGCAGACACTCGAACCCGCCCAGACCGCCGGACGCCTCAAGATCTACAAGGCCTCACCTGAGCTGTACGACGCGATGATGACGCTGTCGAACGCCTCGGCCAAGGACGTCGACCCGACCATCGCCGAGCTGATCAAGATCCGCGCGTCCCAGCTCAACCGGTGCGCCTTCTGCCTCGACATGCACACGCACGACGCGCGCAAGCAGGGCGAGACCGAGCAGCGCCTGGCGCTGGTCGCGGCCTGGGAAGAGGCAGGCGATCTGTTCACCGAGCAGGAGCAGGCTGCCCTCGCGCTGACCGAGGCCATCACCGACCTGAGCCACGGACCGGTCTCCGATGCGGTCTACGCCCGCGCCGCCGCCGCATTCACCGAACGTGAACTGGGCCAGGTGATTTCGATGGCCGTCACCATCAACGCGTGGAACCGGATCAATGCCGCGGTGAAGATGCCGCCGCCGCGGCGCTGAGACGGGCCGATCGATCTCGCCGTGGCCGGCACGCCCGGTACCGGTACCGGTGCCGGCCACGGCGTCGGCGCGCCCGTTCGGACTCGAACATCGCCTAGCCTCGATCTTTCGTGTGCGGAGTTGACTGATGGCAGGTTTGTCGGGTTGTTGATTTCGGTGTTGGCGCGTGGGTGGTCCCCGGCGCTCGGTCGCCGGTTGTCCTGGTCCTTGGTGGTAGGGGCTGGGGGATGAGTTCAGTTGAGCGCTGCGAGGTTTCGCTGTCCGGTGACGAGCAGCTCTGACCAGGGCCATCCTCGACTTATACGCAGGATGCGGCGACGACCGGTGGTGATGATGCGTGCGGCCACGCTCAGCAGTCGCAGGCGTAGTCGTTTGGGTTCCCAGCTGCGGGCCGGGTGGTCGGGCCAGGCCAGCAGTTGGGTCCAGGTCAGCAGTTCGTAGGCCAGGGCGGCCAGCTCGAGCCAGATTTCGTTCTTGCCGAAGGCCTGCAGTGGCAGGTTGGTCAGGCCGGTGTCTTTGAGGGCGCGGATGCGGTCTTCGGCGCGGGCGCGTAGCCGGTGGCGTACTTCGAGGTCAGCGAGCCGCCCGCCGGCGGTGTTGGTGGCGAACAAGGTGATGCGCCAGCCGTGATCGTCGGTGATGCGCAGCTGAGCGCCGGGGTGGGGGCGTTCGCGGCGCGCGATGACCCGCATGCCCGGGGGCCAGCCGACGAAGGTGTCCGGTAGCCAGCGGGTCAGTTCGGCGACCTGGGCACCCTCGCGGGGACACCCGTCGGCATCCAGCGCCGCCCGCCAGGCCTGCCGCGGCAGCGCTTGGAGGGCATCGAGGACGGGTTGACGACCATAGACACCCACCGAGTACGACAACCCCAAGTGGTGAATGTGCCACAGGAACTCCTTGACTCCTGAGCCGGTGTCCCCACGCACCAGCACCCGCGAACGCACATCCTCGGGGAGTTGGGCCAGCGCAGCGTCGAGCACCGCGATCTGATCGGCGGCGTCGCTGGCGTTGGCCCGCCCGGGACGCAGCATCGCCGCCAACGGTTCCCCGGTGCCCTCGGCGCCGTGATCGACGAACGCCATCATCGGATGAAACCCGAAACCCCGTTTGAAGTTCGGAGTCGCGCCTTCCTTGTCTGAATGTGACCCGATCAGGGTGGCATCCATATCAATGATCACCGTCTCGTCGGCTGCGACCGGGCAACGCCGCTGCCAGACCCTGTCCCGGGCGGCAGCCCGGGCCCGCCGAATGGCAGCGATCGCGGTGATGGGATCGCTGCCCAACACCTCGATGAGTCGGCTGATCGTGGGATCGGAGGCCACCGCGCCGAACAATTCCGGCTGGCCCCGTAGCAGCGCCGCGTCGGCCAGGCAATCACCGCCGAGCGCGATCATCACCGCCAAATCCAGCACCGTTTTGCCCGGATCGTGGACCGACCGCGCCGCCCGCCACGGCGCCAACTGCCGCGACAACTCCTGCGCCAAGCCGCTGACCTGCGCAGTTGTCAACAACACCGACGCGCCCGACGACGAAATCAGCGACTCGCGGCCCGACTCGAACCGAAACCCACGACAACGGTTACGCTTCACCTACGGCGTGCCTTCCCGCTTGCGAACATCGACCCTAGACAAGCCGCATTTTCTCAAGCAGGACAGGCACTTCCGTGCATTACACGCCCGTCAACCCGACACCCTCACGAAATATCGAGGCTAGTTGAACGTCATGTCTCCGAGCTGGACGGGGAACGTTTCGAACTTCTTAGGGCCCGACTTGTCACCCGTGGTCGACGGGCTGCCCGTCTGCATCGTCATGTCCTTGCCCGATGTGAAGGGGTCGTGGATGCCCACCGGGGCGACCGGCTCGTTCATCCCCTTGTGCCCGTGGCTGGCGTGCGGGCTGGCCGGGCGGCTCGGGAACACCAGGTGTGCCGCGGGATGAGCCTCGTCGCCCGTGGTCTCCGGGCTGCCCGGGTCCCAGCTGTTGCGCGCGGAGTTGCGGCTGTTCGACGAGGCCGGTCCGGAGTTCGAGTGTGCTGCCGGTGCAGCGGCAGCCAGGCCGCTGCCGAGGCCGAGAGCCGCCAGGCCGAGGACGCCTGCCATTGCGCCAGAGGCGGTGAGCTTCTTGACGGTGCTGATGGTGCTCATGAATTCCCTTGCCTTTCAGGTGTTTTGCCGGCTGCTTGACCGGCTTGAAGGCAAAGTTATGGCCCTCACGAACACCCCGGCATCGGGTGAAAAATGCGTCTATGGCGGGCGCGCATGGTGCAAATGGTGTACGCGGGCTCTCCCGCACCTGGGTTTGCTGCAGACGTGCCTCATGGCGGGCCGTCGGCGCGTCCCGAGATTCGCTATGCGACAGAACTGGGAAAAAGCAAGGGGCGGAGCGGCTTTCGCTGCCTGCCCGGTTGGCTCAGCGGGCTCTGCTCAGGACAGCGCGTCGAACAACGTCGCCAGTTGCCCTGGCGACACCGACACGCCGCACTGTCCGCGCAGCGAGGTCAGCGGGCGCGCGATGTTCTGCAGGTCCAGGAATTCCCCCGGATGGGCCAGGAAGTAGGCGCGCACGGCCCCCTCGGCCTCGCCGGTCGACTGGCTGCCCGCCGCGGTCAGCACATCGTTGGCATCCGGGTGCGCGTCCAGGTAGGACCCTGCCTGGGCCAACACCCCGCTGGCGGTCGTGGCCAACCCACTGGCCGAGCACGGCGGTGCGGCAGCGGCGGTCGGGACGGCGATGGCGAAAGACGCGAATCCACTGATGGCGAGCATGGCGGCCAGTTTCATACGGCGATCCTGCGTGATTGCCGGCGATCGCGTGTGCGTTGTGCGGAATCGGGGTCTCGGCGATCGGTTCCCCGGGTGGGGATCAGCGGCGGCACCTGCGGTCACTGACCATAGTCGCTAGGGTTTGGGCATGGCGCCCGAGCATCCGGTGTCGGTCCTCGGTGAAGACGAAAGCTGGCGGCTGCTGGCCAGCGTGGCGCTCGGTCGCCTCGTCACCACGATCGGCACCAGAATCGAGATCTTCCCGGTCAACTACGTCGTCCAGCGGCGCACCGTACTGTTCCGCACCGCGGAGGGCACCAAGCTGATCACCTGCATCCTCAGCGATCGCGTGCTCTTCGAGGCCGACGATCACAACCTGATGAACGGCTGGAGCGTGATCGTGCGCGGCACGGCCGAGCTGTTGGAGACGCCCGAGGACATCGCCACGGCCGAGCGAGCACAGCTACTGCCCTGGACGGCCACCGTGAAACGTCGCTACGTGCGGATCACGCCGAGCGAGATCTCCGGGCGCTACTTCGAATTCGGCACTCAGCCCGACTGACCGGCCTGGCTTTGCGCGGCGACACCGTCGAGCAACGCTGCCAGTGTCGGCAAGCCGGCAGGCAGCGGCCGGTCACCGGCTGCGCGGTACCAGTCGACCGGACCGGCGCCGCCCCAGCGGTCGAGCCAGTTGTGCAGGTCGCCGAACGCATGGGCGTAGGGGATGGCCCGCGCGAACAGCACCGGACGGGCTGCGGGGCTGATGCTGTCCGGGTTGGTCACCGCCAGATACCGCCGCATGCCGCCGACGGCGAGGGCCAAGCGGCTGCCCTGCGTGGTGCGGTCGGGCAACAGCCGGCCCGCCGCGGCGACACCGCCGCCGAGCACCGCGACGGCCACGCCCCGCAGGGCGCCGGTTTCGAGCAGAGCCAGGACTACGGCCGCCGCGGCACCGAGGCCCAGTACGACGTAGCCGGCCAGCTCCACCCGGCGCGAGCGGCGCCAACCGGTGGCACTCGCCGTCAGCGCGGTCTTCGCGGCGGAGAGGTCGATCGGACGGGAGGACTGCGTGAGTTCGTATGCCGACACGGATTCCCGGTCGTCGGGGAGGATGGCTTCGACGACGGCACGTTCGAAGACCGTCGTCTCGCGTCCCAGCGGTGCGCGTCGGGAGATCTGGAAATCCATTGCACCCGAGGAGCGTTGCCGCTCGGCAAGCCAAAGGTAATTGCGCACAGCGAGATCGAGGATGGTCGCGCCGAAGTCCGACGGCCGTGGGTGGCCGGTCGTCGCGGTACCGATCTGGCAGGGCAGCACACCGTCGGGTGAGGCGAATGCCACCCCACCGTCGTGTGGCGCCAGCAACTGAACGGTGGCACCCGCCGTCACGGCGTTCTGGTCGGCGCGCCGCCGCAGCCAGGCGAGGACAACCAGGACGAGGGCGACGACGGCTGCGGCGAGTACCGCGATCAGGCCTGCGGTGTCCGAAGCCGGGGTCGTTTCGGATGCCGTCACCGTCGGCGTGAATTGCGCTGTCGCAGCGGCAGTTCCCGTCGGTAACAGCACCGAGAACACCGCGACATCAGCGGGCGCCAGGTTGTCGTTCCGGAACGAGACCGAACCATTCAGATCGGTCTGCGTGAGCGAGCACAGCCGTCGCACCCCGATCTGACCGTAGGCGCAAATGGGTGAATCCGGTTTGGCCGACGGTGATGTGAAGGTGCCACTGAGCTTCTCGATCGGCGCCGACCAGCCGGCCGCGAGCACCCACGTGAACTGTTGCAGGCCAGGGCTATCCGCCACGGAACCGCGCACCGAATAAGTCACCGTCGAACTGCCCGCGGGTGCGGAGATCATCAGCGCGTCGCCCTGCACGGAAGCCGACGCACCACCCGTCGTCGAGATGTCCGATACACCGAAATGCTGAGTGCGGTTGGCTTCCACGGGAACCTGCAATGGCACCCGGCCTACCGCATTCGAACCGTCCGGCACGGTGGTCGTGGTCGTCACCGCCAGCACGCCGTCGGCCTTGAGGTCCAGTTTGACGTCGACGGTGATCGGAGCGCTCTCCGCGTGGGCTGTTGTGGTCCCCACGGTCAGCCACGCCAACAGGACCACGACCAACGCTGTTGCGAGAACACCCCCACGACCACGCATGGTCGGCACAGTAACGTACCCGAAATGCAGTCGTGGGGTCCGTTCGGTCCGCCGCCCAAGTCCTGGGACAACGATCCTTTCGGCGCGAAAGCCGACCCGTTCACACCGGCGAAGTCGGGAAAAGCCCAGCCACAGGACCCGTGGGCCTCGGTCCCCGATTCCTGGGCGCCGGTGCCCAGGGCGTCCGCCACAGGCGCGGCACCCAGGCGTGGTGACACCGGGCAGTTCCGGGTCTGGCCGGGTCCTCAACGCCAGGCCCCACCCGCACACGGCGGCTATCAACAGGATCCATGGTGTTCCTACAACGCGCCGCCGAGGCCACCCTTGCCTCCGGCGCAGCGACCGGGCTATGTCGACCCGTGGGGCGGACAACCGGTCGGGCCGGCCGCCGGCTACCAGGTACCGGCTCCGGCGCCGAAAAGCCGTGCCCTGCCTGCCATCCTGATCGGGTCGGCAGCTGTCGTCGTGGTGCTCGTACTGGTGGCCGCAGGCGTTCTGGTGGTGATCAAACAGCAGAGCACCTCACATGCGAACGGCCCGGTCAGCCCCACCAGCGCCATCCCGACCACCCAGCTCACGTCGACGCCCAGCTACAGCGCCACGACGACCACCACCAGCGCGACGCCGACGGTGCTGCCGACGCCAGCCGGCCCGGCAGCGCTGGGGCAGAACCCGCTCTACACCGACTTCGATGCCGGTCTGCCCAAACAGCCCTGCAATCCGGTGGGCTGGCCCAGCGACGTACCCGCCGCGGACACGTTCTTTCAAAGCATCCTGCCCTGCCTCGATGCCGCATGGAGTCCACTGCTCAAGTCGGTGCGCATGGGATTTCACTCGGCATCCGTACTGGTGCCGGGCGGCACATCCATCACCACTCCGTGCGGAACCATGAGATCAGGGTTCGCGGCGTTCTACTGCAGCAGCAACGAGACCATCTACATGCCGATCCAGACGATCCAGGTCGATCTCTACGGCAACCAACCCTTCGTGTACCTCGGGGTGTTCGCGCACGAGTTCGGCCATCACGTCCAGAACCTCAGCGGGACGTTCGGGGAGGCACACAAGGAGATCCGCGACGCGGGCGCGAACTCCGATCTGGGGTTGGAGCTGTCGCGCCGGATCGAATTGCAGGCCCAGTGTTTCTCGGGAATGTTCTCCGGGTCGGTCGTGGACTCGGGCGGGATGTTCCATCAATCCGACCTCGACAGTGCCTCGGACACCGTCGGATACCGCGGTGACGAGCCAGGCGGCCCGCGCGACCATGGGACCAAAGCCCATGGCGAGGGCTGGTGGAACCAGGGCGCTCACGACAACAAGATCGGCCAGTGCAACACCTGGCTGGCCCCGTCCGACGACGTCTCTTAGCGGCTACACCCAGTACGGCACGCGGGCCCGGTACTGGCGCATGGCAATTGCCGCGAAACCCCAGCCGACCGCCGTCAACACCAGCACCACGACCCAGTGCCTGACCTCCTGGTCGGCGCCCAGCAGCGGGGCCCGCACGATGTCGAGATAGTGCAGCAACGGGTTCAACTCGACGATCTTGGCCCACGATCCGGCACCCTGCTGCTGCAGCGTGGACTCGTTCCAGATGATCGGCGTCATGAAGAAAAGCAGCTGCACCACCGACGCCAGCAGCGGGCCGATGTCGCGGTAGCGCGTGGCCAGGATGCCGAAACACAGTGACACCCAGACACAGTTGAGCACTATCAGTCCCAGCGCCGGGATGACCGCCAGATCGATCCACTTCCACGGCTTGGGATAGATGATCGCGATCACCACGAAGATGACGATGTTGTGGGCGAACAGGATCATCTGCCGCCACACCAGCCGGTAGACGTGCACCGACAGCGGGGTCGGAAGCTGTTTGATCAGGCCCTCATTGGCGATGAACACCTCGGAGCCCTCGAGGATCGATGCGTTGATCAGGTTCCAGATGATCAGCCCCAGCGTGACGTAGGGCAGGTGCTCCTCGAGCGGCAGCTTGAACAGTTTCGAGTACAGCAGACCCATCGCCACCGCGGTGGTGCCGGTGGCGATCGTGATCCAGAACGGGCCGAGCACGCTGCGGCGGTAGCGCTGCTTGATGTCCTGCCAGCCCAGGTGCAGCCACAGTTCCCGTTTGCCGAACCCCTCGGCCATGTCGCGCCAGGCCCGGGTCATCGTCTTGGACTGCGCCGCAGCGTCAGTGAACGTCATTGTCCGGTCCTTCCGAATCTCTCGCGTCTGCCCAAGCGCCGCAGGCGGATCCATTCGCGCAGGCCCGCGGGATCGCGGCGGGACACCAGAAAGTACCAGCCGAACCTCACCCATTCCTGTGGAAGTAGTTTGCGCAGCCCCGGCTGGGCGAGCAGATAGCCGCGGTTGCGGTAGGTGAAGAATCGCTTGGTCTCGTCGTCGGGATACTGGGTGTGCATCCTGCCGCCGAGGATCGGTTTGAACTCGTCGGTGCCACACGGGTGCAGATAGCTTGCCGTCAAACAGGTTCCGAACGGCAACCCCGAGCGCACCAGCCTGCGGTGCAGCTCCACCTCGTCGCCGCGGACGAACAGCCGCAGATCCGGGACACCGACGGCCTCCACGGTGGCGGCCCGGAACAGGGCGCCGTTGAACAGCGACGCGATACCGGGCAGGAGATCACCGGAGACGGAGGAGTCCTCGGCCTGCAGCTCCGAGACCAGCCTGCGCCACATCAGGCCGCGGCGCAGCGGGAATGCCAGCCGCCGGGGATCGTCGAGGTTGCACACCATCGGGGACACCTCGGCCAGGCAGTGCTGCTCGGCGCACGCCAGCAGCGTGGCCAATACGGTGGCGTCGGCGGGGCGGCCGTCGTCGTCGGCCAGCCAGATCCAATCGGACCCCAACGCCAGTGCGTGCAGCATGCCGAGCGCGAAACCGCCTGCGCCACCGAGGTTGCGGCGCGAGCCGAGATAAGTCGAGGGCACCGGTTGGCCGGCCACCAGTTCCCGCACGGCGGGGTCGTCGTCGTTGTCGACGACGATGAGATGGTCCGGACGACGCTCCTGGGTCACCACCGCGTCCAGCGACTTGGCCAGCAGTTCGCGTCGCCGGTGGGTGACGATCACCGCGGTCACGCGCTCAGTTGGTGCCACGCGCGGATTCCTCCAACACCTCACGCACCGTGCGCGCGGCATCCTCACCCTCATAGGAGCGGACGACCTCTTCGATGCCACCGGTCATCTTGATGGTGCCGTGGTCGATCCACATCGCCGTCTTGCACAACCGGGCCAGGAACTCGTTGGAATGGCTTGCGAACACCAGGATTCCCGAGCGCTCGACCAGGCTCTGCAACCGCGACTGGGCCTTCTTCAAGAAGTCCGCGTCGACCGCGCCGATGCCCTCGTCGAGCAGCAGGATCTCGGGGTCGATGCTCGTCACGACACCCATCGCCAGCCGGACCCGCATACCGGTCGAGTACGTGCGCAGCGGCATCGACAGGTATTCACCCAGCTCGGTGAACTCGGCGATCTCGTCGACCTTGGCCAGCATCTGCTTGCGGGTCTGCCCGAGGAACAGCCCGCGGATGATGATGTTCTCGTAGCCGGAGATCTCCGGGTCCATGCCGACGCCCAGGTCGAACACCGGTGCCACCCGGCCGCGGACCGTGGCCGAACCTCGGGTGGGCTCGTAGATACCCGAAAGCAGGCGCAGCAGGGTCGATTTCCCGGCGCCGTTGTGGCCGACCAGCCCCACCCGGTCGCCCATCTCCAGCGACATCGTGATGTCGCGCAGCGCCTCGATGACGACGACGTTGGACTGGTTGCGCCCGATGGCGCCGCCGGCCTTGCCGAGGAACGCCTTCTTCAGCGAGCGCGTCTTGGCGTCGAAGATGGGGAACTCGACCCACGCGTCGCGCGTGGAAATGTGTGGATCAGACAACAGCGGAACCTACAGGTACTGTCCGGTGCCCGGGTGCGCCGTCCCGCCGCGCGGGCCGCCCGGTCCGGCCATGCCCGGGGGCAGTGCGCCCTGGCGCATCTGTTCCAGCTGGGCGCGTGCGGCCATCTGCTGAGCGAACAGCGCGGTCTGGATGCCGTGGAAGAGTCCCTCCAGCCAGCCGACCAGCTGGGCCTGCGCGATGCGCAGCTCGGCGTCCGACGGGATCGAGTCCTCGGTGAACGGCAGCGTCAGCCGCTCCAGTTCCTCGCGCAGCTCGGGGGCCAGCCCGTCCTCGAGCTCCCGGATGCTGGTCCGGTGGATGTCGCGGAGCCGGTTGCGGCTGGCGTCGTCGAGCGGAGCGGCGCGCACCTCCTCGAGCAGCTGCTTGATCATCGTGCCGATGCGCATCACCTTGGCCGGCTGCTCGACGAGGTCGGTCAGCGATTTGCCGTCGGCTTCGGCGTCCGCGTCCTGATCGACGTCGCCCGGCAGGATCTCGATGTTGTCGTCATCGGGGTTGATGCTCATGACCTTCCCGTCGTCTGTTGGTCTCCGCGCCAGCGGTAGATGCGGTCTTTGCCGTTGTCGTAGATCTTCTCCCACGACTTCGACTTGTCTAGCGACACTAGCCCGTCGGGCATGGTGAACCCGCGCACCACCGGTGTGCTGGTCAGTACGTACTTGATGTTGAGGGCCTTGACGGCCTCGGCAACCCGCGGATCGGTGTCAGCATCATCGGCGTATGCCCAGAAAATGAACCGGTTATACCCAGGGCCCTGCTGCACCGGGTAGTCGTAGTGGGTCCACAGCGGGTGCAGCCCGGCGATCGCGTACATCCAGGCGCTGCCGTCGGTATTGGCGTCGCCGATCACTGTGCTGCGCGCGTCGGGCAGGCCGGCCAGGTATGCGAATGCGCGTAGTTTGTGGTCGGCGACCATCACAGAGTCGTACTTGTCGCCGAACAGGAACCGGTGCCGCGGGAAGTAGTGCCAGGCCAGCCCGACCGTGGCGGCGACCAGCACGACGCCTGCGGTGGCCCGGATCAACGTCTGCCGCTGCGTCACGCGGGCCAGCAGCATCGTCAGGCCCACCACCAGGGTGCACAACCCAATCGCCGCCATCGGTGCGTACAGCATGGTGACCACAGCCGACAGCCGCCGCGGGTCGCTGTAGAACAGGTCGCTGAACTTGCCGGTGACAGCCCCGATCGGGCCGCCGAACGGCGCGCCGGAATGCACGATCGCCACCATCATCAGCGCCCAGATCGCCAACGGCCACCAGATCTTCTTGATCAGCATGACCAGCCCGCCGATGGCAGCGAGCGCGATCAGCATGTTCTGGATCGGGAAGTCGTTGAGATGACGCGTGTGCTGCACCACCGCGGCGAACAGTGAGCGCTTGCGGCCCAGATGGTTGACGAATGCATGCCCGGCGATGATGTCGGCCTGGTCGGCCACGCTGAGGAACTGCGGCAGCATGATCAGCAGGGCAGGTACGCCCACCACGAGCAGCGTCACGGCATCGGGCACCCGCCCCCGCACCGGATTGCGCAGGCATTCCAGCAGCCACCACGCTGCCACCAGCAGCGCGGTGACGACACCGCCGGTGATGTGCACCGAGAACACCCCGACGAGGGCCAGGATGGCCAGCGGTATGCGGTCCCGGTGCCGCAGCGTCGAGGCGACGAGTACGAACGCAGGCACCGCGAGGCCGTAGGCCACCAGGTTCGGTACGGCCGCCACGTCGAACTCGACGTAGGGCACCGCCGTGAAGGATGCCGACAGTGCGGCTGCCGTCGCGGCGACGATGGCCGTGCGCGTCGGGCAGGTGAGCGGACGCACCATCTTCCAGGCCAGCATCGCGGCGCTGAGCGGGAACAGCCACACCGATGCCGCCACCGTGCCGACCGTGTACGCGGTGGTTGCCGCGGCACCGGTGATCTGGCTGTACACCGCGGCCAGCGCGTGAAACGCCGACGGGTAGTACAGGACGGCGTGGGTCTCCACGTTGCGTAGCTCACCCATGTGGGTGGGGGAGGCCTGCCCGGTGTCGAGGATGAAGCGCACGGTGTTGGCGTGCCACACCGAGTCCCACGTGCTGGGGGCGGACTGCCAGTGCACCAGCCCGGCGGTGGCCGCCCACATGATCAGCAGGGCACCGAGCACAACGCCGGCTGCCACGATCAGAACGGGCCCCCGCGACGGCGTCAGCTGTTCGGCGTCGCGGTCCCGATACCGCCCCAGCAGTCTGCGCAACCCTGCCGCAGCCGCGGCTGTAAGCGCCACAGCAAACAGTGCCGACCAGCCGTTCCAAGGCACGCCAATGGCACCGAACGGGACGATGAACAGCGCAACGATGCCGTAGGTCAAGGCCGGGCCTATCGCCACGGCCGCCGGCAGGGTGAGGCCACCCGCACGTGCGGTCAGCGCCCCGGGTATCACTAGCAACAACAGTGCGATTAGCACTCCGAACCCGAAGCCCACTGGACTAGTATGGCTGCCCAGGGCGACCTGGTCCGGCGCGGCCTACACGGCGGAAACACGCGGTCGGGCGCTCACCCCGATCGTCTCAGCTTGTGTTGTTTGCGAACGCTCTAAGGTGGCTGGCATGGCATACGACGTCGCCCGGGTGCGTGGTCTGCATCCGTCGTTGGGCGATGGGTGGGTGCACTTCGATACCCAGAACGGCATGTTGGTTCCGGACGCGGTCGCGACGACGGTCTCGACGGCGTTCCGCGGCTCCATGCCCACAGCGGTCGGACCCCACCCTTCGGCTCGCCGCAGCGCGGCCGTTCTCATCGCGGCTCGCCAGGCGGTCGCAGATCTGGTCAACGGGGATCCCCGCGGTGTGGTGCTCGGCCCCGACCGCTCACACCTGCTGACCGCACTGGCCGAGGCATCATCGGCCCGGGTGGGGCTCGGTTACGAGGTGGTGGTGACGCGCCTCGACGACGAGGCCAACATCGCGCCGTGGCTGCGGGCCGCGAATCGTTATGGCGCCAAGGTGAAGTGGGCCGAGGTCGACATCGAGACCGGTGAGCTGCCGTCCTGGCAGTGGGAGGGGCTCATCGACAAGCCCACCCGCCTGGTGGCGATCGCATCGGCGTCGTCGACCCTGGGCACCATCACCGACCTGGGCGAAGTGACCAAACTGACCCACGAGGTCGGTGGGCTCGTCGTGGTCGACCACTCGGCCGCCGCGCCGTACCGGCTGTTCGATCTCGAGGAGACCGACGCCGACGTGGTCGCGCTCAACGCCGTCGAATGGGGTGGCCCGCCCATCGGTGCCCTGGTCTTCCGGGACCCCTCCATCATCGATTCGTTCGGTTCGGTATCGCTGAACCCCTACGCGACCGGGCCGGAGCGCCTGGAGATGGGCGTGCATCAGTACGGTCTGCTGGCCGGTGTGGTCGCCAGCATCGAGTACCTGTCCAACCTCGACGAGGCGGCGATGGGTACCCGGCGCGAAAGACTCGCGGTGTCAATGCAATCCGCGTCGGCGTACCTGAACCGGCTCTTCGACTACCTGCTGTCGTCGCTGCGCTCGCTGCCGTTGGTGATGGTGATCGGCAGGCCCGAGGCGCACATTCCGGTGTTGAGCTTCGCGGTGCGCGACGTGCCCGCCGAGCGGGTGGTGCAGCGGCTGGCCGACAACGGCATCCTGGCGGTCTCCAACGTGAACTCGCGCGTGCTCGACGTGATCGGCGTCAACGACATCGGTGGCGCGGTCACCGTGGGGCTCGCGCACTACTCGACCATCGCAGAAGTCGACCAGCTGGTGCGGGCCCTGGCCTCGCTGGGCTGATCTGTGCTCCTCGCGTGCGCAGGCTGATCTGTGCTCCTCGCGTGCGCAGGCTGATCTGTGCTCCTCGCGTGCGCAGGCTGACTTGTGCTCCTCGCGTGCGCGGGCTAACCCCCGCTCACACTCGCAACAGCACTTTCCCAGCCACCTCGCCGGAAGTCAGCAGCTGATGGGCCCGCTGGGCCTGCTGGATCGGCAGCTCGGCTCCGATGATCGGGCGCACTCGGCCGTCGGCGACCATCGGCCACACGTTGTCCACGACCGCCGCGACGATCTCGGCCTTACCTCCCGGGCCGTCGACCGGCCGTGGCCGCAGTGACGTTCCGATCACGCCGGCCCGCTTGGAGATGAGCTTGCCGATGTTCAGCTCGCCCTTCACGCCTCCCTGCATGCCGATGACGGTCATCCGTCCGCCGACAGCCAGGGCGTCGACGTTGCGGTCCAGGTAGGCCGCACCCATGATGTCGAGGATCACGTCGGCGCCGCCCTCGGCCTGCACGACCGCCACGAAATCCTCGTCGTGGTAGTTGATGGTGATGTCGGCTCCCAGGCTGCGGCACAGGGCGAGCTTCTCGGCTGATCCGGCGGTCACCGCCACCCTGGCACCGAGCGCATGGGCGACCTGGATGGCGTGGGTGCCGATGCCGCTGGCACCGCCGTGCAGCAGCACGAGATGTCCCGCGGACAAACCCGCGGTGTTTACCAGGTTCGACCACACCGTGCACGCCACCTCGGGCAGGGCGGCAGCCTCGTCGAGGGTGGTGCCGTCGGGCACAGGCATCACCTGTGCGGCGGGCACCGCGACGTATTCGGCGTACCCGCCGCCTGCCAACAGGGCGCACACGGGCTGGTCAACAGCCCACTCGGTGACGCCATCGCCGAGGCCGGCGACGATGCCCGAGACCTCCAGTCCGATGGTGTCGCTGGCCCCCGGTGGCGGCGGATACTTACCCGCCGCTTGCAGCAAGTCCGCGCGATTGACGCCGGCGACACCGACGCGGATCAGAACCTCACCTTTGCCGGGACTGATGTCAGCGACGTTTTCCCAGGTCAGCGAGCCGTCCGCGGCGGCGACGATTGCATGCATTTCTTGAACGCTACAACCCTTGGGTTTCGGGCACCCAGCAATACTGACGTCCCTTACGATTGCGCCCATGTCAGGCATGATTGCCGGGCGCACGGCGGGTGATATGCCGGGCCTGGATATTGCCGAGCAGAGATCGTGGCAGCACTATCTCGACTCGGCCTTGCGGTTGTACGCGACTCTGAACCGGTCGCTTGTCGATGAGCATCACCTCACGCTCAACGATGTCCGGCTTCTCGACATGCTCGATAAGTCCTCCACCGGCTCGGCACGGATGGGGGATCTGGCGGAGCGCCTCATGTCCCTGCCCAGCCGGGTCACACGGCAGATCCGTCGATTGGAGGTGCAGAACCTCGTCACGAGGTGTGCCAGCCCCGACGACGGCCGCGGCGTGATCGCGACCATCACCGACGACGGTCGGATGGCGGTGCGGGGTGCGATGGTCACCTACGGGCAGTGCGTCCGTGCGCACTTCCTCGGCAGACTGTCCCGGCCCCAGATCGCTGCGATGGGCGAGAACTGCCGTCGGATCAGCGTCGCCCTGCAGTCCGGAGCGCCGCCCGCCAAGCTGGGCCGCGTGTAGACCCTTTACGCTTGTCGGCGGTGGCGTGGCAGAGCGGCCTAATGCACTCGCCTTGAAAGCGAGAGACGGCTAACACCGTCCGGGGGTTCAAATCCCTCCGCCACCGCAGCTCAGGGCATGTTCCCGGCGTCAAGCCAGCACGACCGCCCGCCGGGACTCCGCGATGTTGGCGGCCGATGTCGGGTCTAGATCGCTGACGGTCACCCGTGCGCGCGGATGCCGGCGCAGAATCTCGTGCGACGGCTTGCCGTGCCCGCACCCAACTCCAAGGGGCTCTGTCACGCCGGCTACCTGCTCCAAATCCAGCTGAGCGAACTTTTCATGGGTGCCTCGCCTGGGACCCAATCGATCGATCGTCGCCCACCCACTCCGAACGCGGTCCAAATTCTGCAGCGTCGCTTCAGGTTCGTTACATCGTCTAGCAGGGTATACAGCGCTCCATAACTTCGGTGACGGAGGGAGGCGGGTCGTGGGACTGACCGATCGCCTCGATGCGGCGCAGCAGCGCCATCCGGCGTTCGGCTATCCGTTGGCGGTGCTCTATAAGTTCATCGACGATCAGGGCGGCTACTTGTCGGCGCTGATCGCTTACTACGCCTTCGTCTCCCTCTTCCCGCTGCTGCTGTTGCTGTCGACCGTCTTGGGTTGGGTGCTGGCCGGTCATCCGGCGCTGCGCGATCAGGTGCTGCATTCGGCGTTGCACGAGTTTCCCGTGATCGGGTCACAATTGGGCGAACCCAAGCAGATCAGCGGAGGCATCGCCGGCGTGGTGGTAGGGACGTTGGGAGCGCTGTACGGCGGCCTCGGCGTCGGCGTGGCGCTCCAGAACGCGATGAACACCGTGTGGGCGGTTCCACGCCACCATCGCCCAGACCCGCTTAAAGCGCGTGGTCGGAGTTTGTTGCTGTTGGTCACCGTGGGTGCAGCATTGCTCGGAACGACGGTGTTGTCCGCGATCAGCGGCGGAACAGGAGTCTTCGGCCTCGGCGTCAAGGTCGCGGTTTTCGTGGCGTTGTGGGTTGTGAACACCGCAGCGTTCGTCACGGCGTTTCGGATCAGCACGGAGCGCGAGTTGACCGTGGGGCAGGTCGCCCCCGGTGCCGCAACCGCGGCGCTGGGCTGGCAGCTGTTGCAGTCCTTCGGCGCTGTCTACGTCGGGCATGTGGTCAAGAGCGCCAGCGCGACCAATGGGGTGTTCGCATTGGTCCTGGGAATGCTCGCCTTTCTCTACGTCACCGCCGTTCTGGTGGTGGTGTGCGCGGAGATCAACGTCGTGCGGGTGGACCACCTTCATCCGCGGGCATTGCTCACCCAGTTCACCGACAACGTCGATCTCACCGCTGCTGATCGCGACGTGTACACCGGACAGGCGACAGCCCAATGCAGTAAGGGCTTCGAGAACGTAGAAGTTACGTTCGATTCACCGCCGCACGCTGACGAAGCGTCCCGCAGCCAGAGTGCATCAGCCCCTCCTGCAACCACACCGACCGCGATGTCCCCGGAGCGCTGAGCCGCACTCAACGTCACCGATTCCAGACGGCGTGCAATGTGTTGGTGGTGGCGCCGTAGTCGACCGCGAGGCCACACCTGGGTCATGTGGGCTGAACCGTGCCGTCGGTCTCGCGCCGGTGCACCGCGCACGCCCCGCCGCCGGACCGCTTCACCCCGTACATGGCGGCGTCGGCGTGCCGGATCACATCGTCGAGCGAGAAGTGCGGTTCCGTGGCCGCCATTGACGCGACACCGACGCTCACGGACAGCTCTCGGCCGCCGACGTCGATACGGGTGAGCACATCCAGCCGATCCAGTAATGCCGACATGCCGCCGGGGTCGTCGATCAACGTCACCAGCACCAGCTCGTCACCACCGAGCCGCGCGGCGATCTCCCCCGGGCGGACGATGGACCGCAGCCGCTCCGCCATCGCAATCAGCGCCACGTCGCCGGCCGCGTGGCCATCCTCGTCGTTGAGCCGCTTGAACCGGTCGATGTCGCACACCGCCACCACCAGGTCCGCCTGCGGTGTCTTGCCCGCCAGTACTCGACGCACCGCCGCGTGCATGCCGCGACGGTTGCGCAGCCCGGTCAACTGATCACGGTGGGCCGACCGCGCGACTCCGGCGACCGCGCGACGGCCGCTCTCGATGAGGACGCAGCCGGTCAGTGGCACCAGGACCACCCACATCAGTGCCGGCATGTAGATCGTGAACAGACCCCACAGGCTGGCGTGCCGCACCAGCACTGCCCAGCCGGTGATGCCGCCAATCACCATGGCGCCGAAGGCACAGTGCACCGCCAGCAGCCGCGCACCGAGGAGGAACCCGACGAAGACTCCCGTGACGCCGAGATACAGGGTGGTGGACAGGCGCGCCTCGGTGGTGGACATGGTCGCTGCGACGGCGGCCACGGTGATGTCGGCCCATGCCACGAAGGCGACCGCGACCTCGTACCGCGGCCAGGGTCGTCGCAACCATCGGCACCCGATCACGGCACCGGAGATCACCGCCGCGGCGTGTACCGATCGGGACGCGACGCCGGTCGGCCCCGCCGGATTGAACTGGACGATGATGCCCAACCCCGCCAGCGCGAAACAGCTCAGTGCCGTCACCAGACAGAAGGCGCGCATGAAACGGCCGTCGCGCAGAGCGCCAGTGGCAAACTTGAACTCGGCCCTACCCAACCAATTCTCCGTCTCGCCGTGCGGCTTTTCCTGGAACAAGCTGCCACGTAACGGACTGGAGTGTGCCCCATGGGGAAGATTTGGCACATTCTCGTGTTGTTGCCGTGATGACTTGGGCACTCACCATGCCGAGACCCTGCGCGGCGTACCGCGGCCTGATCTCAGTGGCGACAACTGGTGCCGGGCACCTCACGGGCCGGCCCCATGATCAGGGCAGGCCGGCCTCTTCCGAGGGCAGCGCCGCCGTGCCCGTGATCGACGGCTGGGCCTTGCTGACGCTCGGCTCGGTCGGCGGTGTCGAGGTGGTGGTCGTCGCACCCAGCGACATGAGCGTGTGGCCGACGGTCGGTGGTGGCGGAGGCAGGTGTACCGCGACGCTGCTGGAATCGCCAGAGGTGGTACCCAGCCAGCCCAGCGCCACCACTGCAGCACCGCCTGCTACCGCTGCAAATACTCGGACCCCCACCGTCTTCTTGTCGGCTGCCATGAGCCGAACCTCCCTGTTCTGTGCAAGACCGAACCTGCGCCGCGCCAGCCCTGTTGGGACGGGACACGTCGTACTTGAGGGTTGCCTCTGAGCCTCATTCCAAACCACAGACGGCCGAGCGGTGCCGGCGCTGCGCTTGCGCTCGATGAGTTTCGGTGGCGGGCGCGGTCCGACCATGTGACGGCATCCGACAGGGCTGCCGCGGACCGCAGGGAGTCTGCCGATGCACACCGTGATGTTCGTGAACCTGCCCGTCGCCGACATCGAGCGGTCGCGGAAGTTCTTCAGCGAGCCCGGGTACACGTTCAACGAGAAGTTCAGCGGCGAGAGCGCTGTGACGTTGGTGCTCGGCAACGACCGATACGCGATGCTGCTGCAGCGCGACGCCTTCGACGCTCTGCACCCGCTGGAGACTGCGGACGCATCGAAGATCAAGGAGTGTGTCGTCTGCCTGGGCGTCGAGAGCCGTGACGCGGTGGATGCGTTGGTGGACCGTGCCATCGCCGCCGGCGGCGCCCCGGGGGACAGTGAAGATCTCGGGTTCATGTACGGCCGCAGCTACAGCGACCCCGACGGGCATGCGTGGCAGATCTTCTGGATGGACCCGGCCGCCGCGGACGAGTAGCGGCGCTCTAAGGACTGGCCCTCAGCCCGTAGAGTCAGACTCTCGACGTTGAATCTGCGGAAACGGATATTTGTACGGTGTGAGTTGCGGCTTGACGGTCGGCGGCCACGCCTCTGGAAAGACTGTCGGCGGTTTGACGGCCGGAGAATCAGTCCATGCGAAGTTCACGTCGTGCCACGACCGCGGGTTGGTGAATTCGGTGCGCGATCCTTCCCCGAATTCGGCGGATCCAAAATCTGCCGATCCACTGAAGTCCGCGTTGTCGAATGTGGTCGTGCCGATGAATTTGGCTGTGCTGAAAAGTGTTTCGCCGTCGAAGTGGACGCGGTCAAACGAGGTGTTGCCCTCGAAGTGCGCGATGGGGAACGACTGTATTCCGCCGAAGCGGGAGTCGTTGAATTATGTGTTTCCCGCGAATTGCGCGCCATCGAAGCTGGCGTCACCGGTGAACTCACTGTCGTCGAAGCGTGTTTCGCGAGTGAAGTGAGCCCACCGGAACAGCGTCGTTCCGGAAAAGTGCGTTGATCTGAATGAGGCGATCCCGGCGAAGTAGACGCCACCGAAATCGGAGTTGTGTAGGTGGGCGCCATCGAGGTCGAAATCTCGGTGCGACCAATCACCTGGCGTTGGGCAGGGATTCGGCAGTGCGTATGTTCCGCTCACCCTCGGTCGCCGCGTTCCCCATAGCTCGGCTGGCTGCAGATGATTGACGAAAATCTTGACGATCGTGTCGCGGACCGGACTGTCGGGCGGTGGAGTGTTGTAGTCGTACCGCTCGGGCGACGGGCCGCTGAGGTGATGCGTGCGCAGGTAGGTGCACAACACGTCGATGGGCACCTGTGCTTCCTGACTGTTTCCGATGGCCCGCGCCTCAGGTGTTGCGGCGGTAGACCGTCGGGGTGACGCCGACACGTTGCTTGAACATCGTGGTGAAGTGGCTGGGAGTGGCGAACCCGAGCGCAATGCTGACCTCGGTGATCGGCAGAGTGGTGGTGGCCAGCAGGGTTTTGGCTCGTTGGACGCGTTGGTCGAGCACGTATCGGTACGGCGTCACGCCGAAGGTGCGCATGAAAGCCCGCCGGAAGCCGTGGACGGTCATGTCGACAAGCCCTGCAAGACTGGGAATGTCGATGTCGGTGTCCAGGCTGTCGTGCAGAAATTCGATGAGCAGCCGTTGCTCGTCGGAGTCGAGGGTCCGCGCTCGTGATGGCGCGGATGGCAACTGCCCGTAGTGGTCACGGATGTGCAGCGAAAGCCCTTGGGCCAGAGTCTCTCTCAACAACCGGGCCAGGACGTCGTCCCGTGCGGCGACATGGGCGATCTTCTCGATCAGGTGATGCATGAAGGGATCCTGCTCGCCGGCCACCGGCCGTAAATCGGTGTGGCCGAGGGTGGTTGGTGAGAGGCTCAGCTGCGCGAACTCACAGGCCACGTCCCGTGCCTGGGCGGTTGACCGCTGATCGGCGGGTATGACCCACACGGTGCTCGGGCGTGGGGTGACGGGCCCGGCCGGCCCCTGGTCGAAGCCGACCTCTTTGGACGACGCGTCGCCGCGGCGCCAAACCAGGACCATGGGTTGTGTCGCAGAAAACGACCAGTCGACGACTCTTTCGAACTGCTGAGTGACGAAGCCGATTGTCATACCCGGGATGCTGACATCTCGAAGTGGTTGGCCGTCAATGTTATTGATGACAAAGTCGGCTTCGTTGCCGGTTTCGGATCGGTGCGTCACAGTGGCCCGTTGAACGGTTGCTGAGCAAACACTCCTATATATTAACGTCCAAGTCGACCATCGCGGCCGGCCGCCTCATGGTATGCACACCAATGTTGGCTCCGTCCAGACGAATACACGGGGCGAAGGCGTCGGCGGAAAGTTGGGACCGGTAGCAGGGCTGGCCGGAGCAGGATCGAGTGACTCACACACAGGAGGCGGCGTGATCGAGAGGTACTCGGACCTGGTGACCGGACCGACCGGCGGATATCTGGCCGCGCTGGCCGTGGCCGCTGTCTGCGGCGTGGTGTGGCGGATCCTCGCGACGCCGCGCAGACCCGCGGTGACGGAGCCGATCAGCCCAACGGAGCTGGCGTTTCTGCGCTCGGCGGTTGCCCCGGTGGTGGCAGCGCTGGCGGGTTTGCGCGCCGGCGGGCGGATCACCGAGCGCGGCCGGGTGGACCATTCCGTACCGGCCGGTCCGGAGGCCGACCACTTCACCGCGCAGCTGTTGCACCGAGTCGCCGGCGACCCCGAGCACACCGTGCCGAGCCTGTTCGCCGCATCCCAGGATGATCTCGCTGCCCTGGAGGACCGACTGAGCCGGCGCGGCCTGGTGCGGAGTCGGGCCGAACGCCGGCGGATGCGCTGGGGCGCGGCCCCCTCGGTCGCGGTCTTGGCGATGGGCGTCGGCGCATCCGTATACCTGGCGACGCGGCTGTCCGAGCTCCCCGGCGCCGCAGGGCCTTTCGTGGTGCTGGTGACCACGACGGTGGTGTATGCCGCGGCGGTGCTCCCGCTCCTCCTCAGCGCGGATCGTCTTACCCGCGCAGGCCGTCGGTTGCTCGCGGCACAGCAGCAACGGCTCGCGTATCTGCGGCCGGCGCAGCGCCCGGCTTTCGGCACGTACGGTCCGGCCGCGGTGGCATTGTCAGCGGCGTTGTTCGGCACCGGCGCACTGTGGTTGCTCGACGCCGACTACTCGAGCGCCGTGCAACTGGCGGGGGACTCGTCGGCGGGCGGCGGCTCGGACGGCGGCGGCTGCGGGGCGTCGTGCGGCGGCGACGGTGGCGGTGGCTGCGGGAGCGGATGCGGTGGCGGTTGTGGCGGAGGATGCGGCGGATGAGCACCGCGAGCCGCAGCGTGCCCGCGCTGGGCGACGTGGGGATCGGCTGGCGGCGTGAGATCGCCGGAGTGATCGGTGATCTGCGGCCGGGGTTCTGCGAGGTGATCGCCGAGTCGGTGACCGTCCGCCGCGGCAAAGCCCGGCCCCATCCGGCCCTGGCCCACCTGGTGTCCTCGGGTGTGGCGGTGGTGCCCCATGGGGTGGCGCTGTCCCTCGGTGGTGCAGAACCGGTGCAACGCAACCGGGTTCGGCACCTGGCTGCCTGCGCCGAGGCGCTCAACGCGCCCGTGGTCAGCGAACACATCGCCTTCGTGCGAGCCGGTGGGATCGAGGCGGGGCACCTGTTGCCGGTGCCCCGTACCCGGGAGGCCCTGGCCGCGTTGACGGCGAACATCGAGCGCACCAGACGCGAGCTACCGGTGCCGTTGGCGGTGGAGAACATCGCGGCCTTCGTGGAGTGGCCCGAATCAGAGCTCACCGAATCGGAGTTTCTCAGCGAGCTGGTGGAACGCACCGGGGTGCTGTTGGTGCTTGACGTGGCGAACGTCTATGCCAATGCCCGTAACCGGGGACGCGATCCGCTGCGGGAGCTCGCGCGGCTGCCGGCGGGGCAGGTGGCCTACAGCCACGTCGCGGGTGGGCACGACGACGGCGACTTCTACCACGACACCCACACCGCCCGGACTCCGCAGGAGGTGTTGGACTTGGTCACGGCGCTGCGGCAGCGGGTGGACACCCCGTTCATGCTGGAGCGCGACGGCCGGTATCCGCCTGCCGCCGAGCTGTTCGACGAGCTCGACGCGATCGCCGCAGCGTCCGGGGCCGCGCCGATCACGGCCGGGGCGCGCGAGGTGTGGGCGTGACGGGGCCCGGAAGCTTGGCGCAGCGGCAGGAAGCGCTGGTGCGGGCCCTGGTGGCCGGGGGCCCGGTACCGCCGGGATTCGATCCGCAGGCGGTGGCCGCGGCGGGCGAGGTGTGTCGGCACAAACGCGATGCGCACGCGCGTTCGGCCAGCAGGCGGCCGGGGTGGTGGTCTCGGCTGCGGAGACGATCGCGCCGCTGACCGCTCGGGGGTCAGACGTCGTGGCTGCTGGTCGGGCCTGTGCGGGGCCCGTAGCGCTCTTCGTATGCCCGGTGGATGTGGGCGTTCTTCTTCCGGGAGAGCTCGTCGACGAGGCCGGGGTTGAGGCCGTGCTTGGCGAGCATGTGGCGCCGCCAGACTTTGTTCAGGGCGTGGGAGAAGTACACGAACGGGATGAAGATCGGCACCGTCATGCTCGCGTGCAGGTACAGCGACATCGGGATGAACCAGATCGGCGCCAGGACCAGGACGGCGGGGATCGCCACCCGGAACATCATTCGGGCGGTCGCACCGGGTCCTGCCAAGTCGTTGGCGACCCAGTCGCGCATCGAATCAGGTAGTCGTCTGCCGTAGCAGTACGCGACATACTGGAGTGGGCCCGGTTTCGTACGCGGGGTGTGACCGGTGGGCATTGTTGAAGGGTATCGCTCGGTATGATGGATTGCGAGTTTTCTCAATTCATCAATAACGGAGGGTAGCGGTGGTGGACAGCATCCTTGACGGTCCCGACCGGCCGCTGTACGAGATCAAGGCCAATCTGTTCAAGGCCCTGGCGCACCCGGCACGGATCCGCGTTCTGGAGATCCTGTCCACGAGTGAGGGCCCCACCCCGGTCAGTGAAATACTGGCTGCCACCGATCTCGAACCCACTCTGCTCTCCCAGCATCTCTCCGTTCTCAAGCGTCACCACGTCGTCAGTGGGCACCGCACGGGCAACGCGGTGTACTACACGATCGCGCACCCCAAGATCGCCGAACTGTTGCTCATCGCCCGGATGTTTCTCGCTGATACCCTTGCCGCCCAACGTGATCGCCTCGACGCCGTCGAGTCGCTACCGCCTATCGGTACGCCGCGATAGGAGCCGGGCCCGCCATCCCCGATACCCGGGGATACGCCACATTCTCAACGACACGAGGAACCCGACATGACCCACGCCGATCCGACCCGGAAGCCGGACGAGGACGTCACCGCGGTGCACCACGCGCTTTCCGAGCCGGCCGCAGATCCCAACCCGCGCAGGGTGCCGACGGCGAAGGGGGCATTCCTCGGCTCCGGGGTTCTCGCCGTCACCCGCGGGCCGATCGTCGGCGCTCAGTTCATCTTGACCCAGCCGGTCACCGCTGCCGGCCGACATCCCAACAGCGACGTCTTTCTCGACGACATCACGGTCAGTCGCCACCATGCCGAATTCCGTTGGCTCGACGATGAATACTGGATCGTCGACACCGGGAGCCTCAACGGCACCTTCGTCAATCGCGTCCAGGTGCAGTCGTTACCGCTGTCGAGTGGCGACCAGATCCAGATCGGCAAGTTCCGCCTCACCTTCACCTACCATCTACTGCCCTGACGCGGCCGACGCGGCTTGGCGCAGCGCTTGCACGCCCGTGATGATCTGCGATTCGGGCAGGTTGGCGTAACCCAGGATGAGACCGGGCGGAGCCGTCGCCGGATCGGCGTAGCACGGTGCCAGCGGCTCGACACGGATCCGCATCGACGTGGCCTGATGGATCAACGCGTCGATCGGGAACTGCGCGGGGAACCGCACGGTGAGGTGTACCCCGGCGGCGGCACCGAGCACGGTGGCCTGCGGCAGATACTCGGCCAGCGCACGCATCATGGTGTTGCGCCGCGCCAGGTAGCGGCGGCGCATCTGGCGCAGATGCCGATCGTAGTCACCGGAGGCCAGGAATCTCGCGAACGCGATCTGGTCCATCACCGAACTGCCGGTATCCGCAAGGCTTTTCGCTGTGCGGATGGGCGCGACGAGCGGTTCGGGTAGCACCATCCAGCCGATTCTCAGGCCCGGTGCCAGGGTCTTGCTCGTCGACCCGAGGTACACCACGCGGTCGGGCGCCACACCTTGGAACGCGCCGACCGGGGCGCGGTCGTAGCGGTATTCGGCGTCGTAGTCGTCTTCGATGACCAGGCCTCCGCGGCGCACCCACTCCAGCAGTGCGGTGCGCCGCGCGGCGGACAGCACGACGCCCGTCGGGGACTGATGGGCGGGCGTGGTCAGCACGGCGTCGGCGCGGCTGTCGGCCAGTGCGTCGACGTCGAGTCCCTGCTCGTCGATGCGGATCGGGATGGGGTCGATTCCGTTGCGCCGAAGCACCATTCGGTGCAACCAGAACCCGGGATCCTCCATCGCGACGGCGCCGTCGACGCATTGGGCCAGCAGGGCGATGGCCTGGGTTGCCCCGGAGCACAGCACGATTCGTCGTGGATCGGCGACGACACCGCGGGTACGTCGCAGGTAGTCGGCAACGGCGGTGCGGGTCGCGGGCAAACCGTGCGGATGCGCGTAGCCGAATGCGCTCGACTCGATTCCGGTCAGGCCTTGGCGCAGTGCCCGCAGCCAGGCCTGGCGCGGGAAGCTTGCGAGATCCGGTGCGCCAGGCGCGAAGTCGACGTCGTAGCGGTGTTTTGCCTCGGAGGTCGTATCGGGTGCCCCGGACACGGAGGTCACGTCGGCGACGCGGGTACCCGCGCCCTGGGTGCTGTGCAGGAACCCTTCGGCGGTGAGTTGGCCGTAGGCGTCGACCACCAGCCGTCGGGACACGCCCAGGTCGACGGCAAGTACCCGGGTGGAGGGCATCCGGGCACCGGGGGCCAGGCGTCCGGTGCGAATGGCGGCGCGCAGCCCGTCGGCGAGTTGGCGGTGCAGCGGGTCACGGCTGGAGCGGTCGAGGACGACAAGCAGTTCCGGTCCCGAATTGGTACCCGAAACTGTCATGGAAGTGGAGCCTACTCTGAGACCACTGCAGGGTTAGCGTATTGGGTATGGCGACTACAGCGGCTCGCACCCATTCGCGTTACGCCGAGGTGGTCCTGGCGGTGTTCGGGACGTATTCGGTGCTGCTCGGCCTGTTCATGCTGGTGGCGCCGGGCGCGTTCTTCGACACGCTGGGAGCCTTCGGGGTCCGCAATGACCACTACATCTTCGACAATGCTTCATTCGAACTGCCGCTCGGGCTGCTCATGTTCGGCGCCCTGCGCTGGCCGCGGTGGCGGGTGCCGACGTTGGCCTTCGCCACCGCGCACTGGGCGCTTCATGCGCTGAGTCATCTGATCGACCCCCACCATGCGGCGGGCAACTGGGTCGGCTGGCTGGAGGCGACGGGATTGGTGTTCACCACCGTGCTGTTGGCAATAGCGTTGCGCGCCAGCATGTCCGATGAAGGGAGAAATTAAGATGCGGGTCCTGGTGGCCGGTGCTACCAGTGTTCCGGGGATTCCCCTGCTGCGTGAGCTCGGGGAGCGCGGCCATGACGTGATCGGCGTGACCCGTTCGCCGGGCAAGGCGGGCGAGATCTCTGCCCGCGGCGCCAAACCGGTGCTCGCCGATGTTCTCGACGCGGCCCAGATCAGCTCGGTGGTCAAGGAATTCGCGCCCGATGCGGTGGTGAGCCTGCTGACCACACTGCCCAAGCTGGGCCCGATCCGGATCAAGGATTTCGAGCCGGCCACGCGGTTGTGGAGCCGCGGTGCCGGCAATCTGCTGGCCGCTGCCCAGCAGGCCGGGGTGGCGCGAGTGGTCGCCGAGTCGGTGATCTTCGCTTACGGCTACGGCGCGACCGGCCCCGCCCGGATGGATGAAACCGACCCGTATCCGGGTCCGCCGCCGCGCGGGGGAGCGGAGATGCTCGCCGCGTTACGCGGCATGGAGCGCGCTGTGCTGGGATCGGGCGAACACAGCAACACCGAGGGAATCGTGTTGCGCTACGGGGTTTTCTACGGACCCGGTGTCACCCATGACGAGCTGTTCCGGAAGCTGGCCCGCTGGTGGGCACTGCCCGCGATGACCGGAACCGGGATCGTGTCGTGGGTGCACATCGAGGACGTCGCCAAGGCCACCGCCGACGCCGTGGAGCGTGGCGGCGGTGGCGAGCTCTACAACATCGTCGACGACCGGCCGCAGTCGTTCGGCGATTACGTTCGTGAGCTCAACGGAAGGCTGCACCGCCCGCGGCCCTGGCCGATATCGCACCGGCTCGTCGGGCTGCTCGCTCCGTACCCGGCGACCGCGTTCGGCACCACCTGGCTGCCCCTGTCCAACGCGAAAGCCAAGGCAGACCTGGGGTGGACGCCTATTCCCCGGTGAACTGCGGCGGGCGCTTCTGGAACATCGCGGTGACCGCTTCGGCCAGGTCCTTCGACGGCAGGAACGCCGAGTTCCACGCCGCCACGTAGCGCAGGCTCTCCGACACCCGGGCGATGCGCTGCTGATCGAGCACGTCCTTGACCCCGGCGACGGTCAGCGGCGGGTTGGCCGCGATCTCGGCGGCGGTGGCGCGCGCGGCGGCCAGCGAGGCGTCGGCGTCGGCGTAGACGTCGTTGACCAGACCGATCTTCTCGGCACGGGCGGCGTCGATATCCTTGCCCGTCAGCACGAGTTCCCGTAGATGCCCGTCGGAGAGGATCAGCGGGAGGCGGGCCAGGCTGCCCACATCGGCGACGATGGCCAGCTTGGTCTCACGGACCGAGAACTTCGCGTCGGCGCTGGCGTAGCGGATGTCGGCCGCGCTGATCAGGTCGACGCCGCCACCGATGCACCAGCCGTGGATCGAGGCGACGGTGGGTGTTCGGCTGTCGGCCACCGCGGTGATCGCGGCCTGCATGCCCTGCAGCTTCTTGTGGAAGTCGGCGCGGGCCTTGGCGCCCGCGTCGAGGCCCGGCAGGGTGGCGCCCATGGCAGGCAGGTCGAGCCCGTAGCTGAAGTTCTTGCCGGATCCGGTGAGCACGATGGCGCGGACTTCCGGGTCGGCGTCGAGCGTGCCGAACACCTCCGGCAACTCCGCCCAGAACGCCGGCCCCATCGCGTTGCCTTTACCGGGCCCCAGCAGGGTGACCTGGGCGACGTGGTCCTTGACGTCGACGGAAACGGACTCGTAGGTGTCAGCCATGCAGGCGACACTACCCAACCGGTCGGTCGGGTCGTGCACTCAGTCGTTGCCGCACCGACGACACCAGTAGCTCGAGGCCGAACTCGAACTCGGCGTCGTGATCGCACGCGGCCAGCTCGTCGGCCGACTCGGCGACGGCAGGCAGATGGGCGGACAGCAGGTCGACGTGCGGGCCTGCGATCACCGTCGCTGCGGATCCGTTGGCCGTGACGCCACTTTCGCGCAGCAATGAACCGACCAGAAATGCGATGTGTGCCCGCATCACGTGCACGGCGAGCGAGCGCTCCAGGCCGGCCCGGCGCAGCGCCCGCAGCGCCAGGTCGACGATGGGCAACAGCGTGGGCCGGTCGGGGCTGCGCACCAGGAGCAGCGGCGCGCTGCTCGGATACCGCATGGCCGCGGTGCGGAACGCGTACGACGTCGCGCGGACGGCGTCGGGCCAGTCCATGGCGTCGACGTCGGGGATCACGACCGAGCTCAGAACGTGGTCGGCCATCGCGTCCAGCACGTCGGCCTTGTCCGACACGTGGTGGTACAGCGACGTCGTCTTGACTCCGACGGCCGCGGCGATCCGGTGCAGGGACAGCTTCTCCAGCCCGTCGCTCTCGGCGAGATCGAGTGCGGCCGTGATGATTTCGTCACGGCTGAGCGGACCGCGGAGAGTGGTTCGAGCAGCCATGGCGGCTCCGTCCTGAAGATTGCGGCCGGCGGTGCGCACCGCCCATCGTAAGGTGACGCGCAAAACGCGAGGTCGGCGGCGGCGCGGCAGGGGACACTACCGGGTATGGACGAACTCGAATCCGCTGAAGCCACGCTGGGTGTGTTGGACGGGGTGCTGCAAGGCATCGCCGACGAGGATCTGGGGCGGCAGACACCGTGCCGCGAATTCGACGTGGCCCGGTTGACCGATCACCTGCTGAACTCCATCACCGTGATCGGTGGTGCCGCGGGCGCCGATATCCCGGCCCGCGACCCGAACGCATCGCTGCGTGATCAGGTGCTCGCCGCCGCGCGTCCCGCAGTGTCGGCCTGGCGGCAGCGCGGGGTCGACGGCACCGTCCCGTTCGGTGACGGCGAAGCGCCCGCGGCGATGATGGCCCGCATCCTGTCACTGGAATTTCTGGTCCACGCTTGGGATTACGCCGAGGCCGTGGGAAAACCCGTCGAGGTGCCCGACGCGCGGTCCGAATCTGTCCTGGAGTGGGCGCAGGGCATCATCACGCCCGACGGTCGGGTGCGCGCGGGCTTCGACGATCCCATCGAGGTGCCCGCGGACGCGTCGGCGCTGGATCGGCTGCTGGCGTTCACCGGACGCCGGCCGACCGGCTAAACGCGTTCCAGGAAGAAGTACAGAAGGCGGCCAGTCCCGGAGCTGAAGTCCACGGCGCCCTTGCCGTTCATGATCCCCATCACGGTCTTGTCGTCGACAACCTTGAAGTGGTCGTGCACGGGCTTGCCGTCGTAGACCATGGTCGCGGTCACCTCGCCGCGGAACTCCTCCAGCCACAGGCTGGCCTCGCCGTTCATGGCTTCGGTGTTGGAGAACTTGTTGCCGTCGCCGTCCAGGCACACCAGCGGCTTGGCGTCCGACGCCGAGTTGAACGTCTTGCCGAACCAGTTGAGGCGCTTCATGAATCCGTTGGCCTTGTGCCCGGTCTGAAATTCGCCGCCCCGCCACTCGCCGAGCATGAAATCGATGCTCGCAGGCGTCAGCACAGCCCACAGCGCGTCGAGCTCGGCGTCGGGAATCTGTCCCTCGCGGTTCTTGAACGCGTCGAACGTGTTGCGGGCGTCGGTCATCGTTGTCCTATCCAGCGCGTGGCGAATTCCAGGAACGCGTCGTTCTCGTGCGGGGCGCCGATGGTGACGCGCACGCCGTCCTCACCGTACGGGCGGACGACGAGCCGGTTGTCGGCGGCCTGCGCGACGAAGTCGGCGGTGCGCTCGGCCAGCGGCAGCCACACGAAGTTGGCCTGCGACGGCGGCAGCGTGAATCCGGCGTCCCGCAGCGCGGTGCTCACCCGGGCGCGTTCGGCGACGACGGTGTCGGTGCGGGCCAGCAGTTCCTCGGCGGCGTCCAGGCAGGCGACCGCGGCGGCCTGCGACAGGCTGGTGGCGCTGAACGGCACGTAGACCTTGCCCAGGGCCGTCACGACGTCCGGGTCGGCGATGGCGTAACCGACCCGCAGCCCGGCCAGCCCGTAGGCCTTCGAGAAGGTGCGGAGCACAACGACGTTGGGGTGGGTACGGACCAGTCCGAAGCTGTCGGGCGCCAATCCGTCGCGGATGTACTCGATGTACGCCTCGTCGAGCACGATCAGGATGTGCGACGGGACCGCGGCGACGAACCGGGCCAGGGCCTCGGGGTCGACGACCGTGCTGGTCGGGTTGTTCGGGTTGCAGACGAAGATCAGCCGGGTCCGGTCGGTGATCGCGGCCAGCATGGCGTCCAGGTCGTGGGTGTGGTCGCGCAGCGCCACCTGTACCGGGGTGGCGCCGACCGTGCGCACCTGCAGTGGATAGACCTCGAAACTGCGCCAGGCGAACAGCACCTCGTCGCCGACGGTGGAGGTGATCTGGATCAACTGCTGGCACAGGCTCACCGAGCCGCAGCCCACGGAGATGTGCTCGGGTGTGAAGTCGGTGTGCTTGGCCAGGGCCTCGCGAAGGTCGCGGTAGCCGTTGTCGGGGTAGCGGTTCAGGTTGTCCATCGCCTCGGTGATCGCGGCCCGCACGCTCGGCAGTGGGCCGTGCACGGTTTCGTTGCTGGCGATCTTGATGGCGCCGGGAACCGTCTTGCCGGGTGTGTAGGCGGGAATCTGGTCCAACACGGGGCGCAAACGGGCGGTCACCTGAACAGCATAGGGCGGCCGAAAAGCCGCTTTGCTTCTAGCGCCCGGGCATGTGTAGGCTGTGCCCTCGGCGGTTCCGGGGACAGTCTGAAAGCCAGATCGGGTCCGGTACCCTCAAGAAGTTCAGGAGGCGTGCCAGAGCGGCCGAATGGGACTCACTGCTAATGAGTTGTCCCCTTTACGGGGGACCGGAGGTTCAAATCCTCTCGCCTCCGCCACGGCTGGAACGTCAGCCGTACAACTTAATACGTGCACGCGCCCGTAGCTCAACGGATAGAGCATCTGACTACGGATCAGAAGGTTAGGGGTTCGAATCCCTTCGGGCGCACAACAGACATCCGCTCACCCACAGCATTGAGGGTGAGCGGATGTTTTTGTTCACGGCGCAGGCGGTGGCGGCGGTTCCGGCCCGGGCGGGGGAGCCGGAGCAGGAAGGGTTATCGGCGGCAGCCCTGGGATCTGGATGACGTTGGGTGGTGGCACATCGCCGGGTGGAGGTGGTGGCGCCTGCGGCGGGGGAACGTAGACCGGCGGCGGTGGCACATAGCCCGTGCTGGTGTTGATCGTGATGATCGAGCCGGGAATGGTCTTGCCGCTGGGGGTCGTCCCCACCACCGAACCCCTGGTGGCTTCGCTGTTCACCTGAACGGGTTGGTCGGCGACCCGGAAGCCCGCGTCTTGCAGGCGTTTGCGTGCCTCGTCGAGTTTCATACCGGTCACACTGGGCACCTGGCCGCCCGGGCCACCGTCGACATAGCGCGGGTCGACCGGGGGCAACGCCACCGGGCCGAAATCGTTGGCGATCGGGCTCATAGCCGCATACCACGTCAGAGCGGGCTCGGTGCCGCCGTACAGGTTGCCGTCGCTGCATTTGCGCAAGGGGTAGGAGCACAGACCTGACGGCGTGGCGGAGTCGTCGAAAATGTAGTTCGCCCCGGCATACCGGTTGGTGAAGCCGAGGAATGCCGACGACCGGTGGGCTTCGGTGGTGCCGGTCTTCGCCGACATCGGCAGGGTCCAGTTGACCGAGCTCGCCGCGCCGGCCGCGGTTCCGTTGACGGCGTCCTTGCTGAGCGCGTTGGCCATCGTGTTGGCCAGGCCCTCGGGGACCACCTGTTCGCAGGGGGCTGTCTTGACGGTCACTTCACGGCCGTTGCGGTCGAAAATCCTGTCGATGGGGCTCGGCGGACACCAGGTGCCGCCCGACGCGAGCGTCGCCCCCACATTGGCCAGCTCGAGCGCGTTGAGCTCGATCGGCCCGAGCGTGAAGGATCCGATGTTCTGCCGCTTGACGTAATCGGCGATGCTGTCGTTCGGGTCGGAGCTGTAGGCGCCCGCGCTGCCGGGTTCGGCGTAGGTTCTCATGCCGAGTCGGACCGCCATGTCCACCGCACGCGGCACCCCGATCTGTGAGATGAGTTTGGCGAAGGCGGTATTGGGTGACTGGGCCAGCGCGTCGGTGACGCTCAGCGGGCTACGGTAGGGCCGCACATTCGTCACACACCAGGTTTCCTTGGGACACCCGGGCGCAGTGCTGTCGCCCAGGCCCTTGCCCAGAAACGTTTGTGGGACATCGAGTTGGGTGCTGATCCCCATGCCCATCTCGAGGGCGGCGGCGGTGGTGAAGATCTTGAAGATCGACCCGGCGCCGTCACCGACCAGGGAGAACGGCTGGGGCCGCACCGTCTGATTGGCGTTGAGGTCGAGGCCGTACGTGCGGCTGTCGGCCATCGCGACGATCCGGTGCGCATCCTTGCCCGGAATGATGACGCTCATCACGCTCGCGACGCCGTCGGTGTCTGGGCTGGCCCGCTTGTCGATCGCCGCCTTGACGCTGTCCTGCACCTTGGGGTCCAGCGTGGTGCGGATCAGATAACCGTTGCGCGCAATGTCTTCCACGGTCAGACCGGCGCGCGCCAGGTATTGCAGGACATACTCGCAGAAGAAGGCGCGGTCGCCGGCGGCGATGCACCCCTGCGGCAGCGGCTCTGCCTGGGGCAGCACGCCCAACGGCGTGGCCTTGGCGGCGCGGAGTTCCTCGGCGCGGTCCGGCAGGTAGTCGATCAAGGTGTCGAGCACGGTATTGCGCCGGGCCAGCGCGCCGTCCGGGTTGCTGTACGGGTTGAGAGTGCTGGTGGACCGCACCAGGCCGGCCAGCAGCGCAGCC
Organism: Mycobacterium dioxanotrophicus; assembly: GCF_002157835.1. Classification (NCBI taxonomy): domain Bacteria; kingdom Bacillati; phylum Actinomycetota; class Actinomycetes; order Mycobacteriales; family Mycobacteriaceae; genus Mycobacterium; species Mycobacterium dioxanotrophicus. The sequence goes on from NZ_CP020809.1 coordinate 569,892, forward strand.
TGCGGCCAATTGAGCTGTGCGGCGTCGACGCCGAAGTAGGTGCGCGCCGCGTCCTGGACACCGAAGGAGCCATTGCCGAACGACACCAGGTTCAGATAGCGGGTCAGGATCTGCTCTTTGGACAGCACCTTGTCCATGGCCAGCGCTATCCGCATCTCCCGCAGCTTGCGCGCCGGGGTGACCTCGACGGCGGTCCGACGCTGGGCGTCTGTTTTCGCCGTGACCAGAAGGTTGTAGTTCTTGACGTACTGCTGCTCGATGGTCGACCCTCCGCGCACCTCTTCGACTCCCCGCAGATAACCGAACAGCCCGTTCAGAGTGCCCTGGATGTCCACGCCGTCGTGTTCGGTGAAGCGTTTGTCCTCGACCGAGACGATCGCCAGTTTCATGGTGTTGGCGATCTGGTCGCTGCGCACCACCCACCGGCGCTGGTCGTACAACCACGCGATGGGCGTTCCTGCGGCGTCGACCATGGTGGTGACGATCGGTGCCTCGCCGTCGAGTACTTCCGAGGAGTCCTGCGCCACCGCGTCGGAAAGCCGTCCCGCCAACATGCCTGCGCTGCCGAAGGCCGGGAACAGCAACGCCGCCATGAGTACACCGGCCAGCATGCAGAGCCAGGCCAGCCGGGCAACCAAAGCCCACTTTCGCGGGCCCGGGTCGGACATAGATAGAGCGTATGGTCACGCGCCCGGGAATTTGACGAAACGTGCTGTCCCAGCCGTCTTCCGGGCGGTCAGGTGTTCAGCTCGGTTTGGGCCTCGACGAATTCCGGCCGCATCGAGCGCAGCACCGGCAGCAGGAAGGTTCGGGCGTAGTTCTCGGGGCCGTCGGGGGCGTCGATGTTCACCGCGCCGCCGGGGATGAGGATCAGCGAGTGGATGGCACGCGACAGGTACTCGGCGAAGGGCGCACGCGCGGCCTGGGGGAGGTCCTCGTGGTCGAAGGTCGAGTCGACGAAGCCGCGGGACAGGTTCAGCGCCATGCTGTCTTCAGCGATCAGATAGGGCAGCAGCACCTCGGGGTTGACGCGTAACACCGTGGTCAGTGCGGGGTGGTGCCGCAGTAGTCGGTAGGCCTGTGCGAACCCGTGGACCAGCCGGTCCTCGGAGTCCTCGTACTGGTCGACGACCTCTTGAATGCCTGCGAAGTAGCGGGCCAGCTCGCTCTGCACCAGCGCACTGATCAGGGCGTCGCGACCTTTGAAGTACAGGTACAGCGTGGCCCGGCCGATCTTGGCCTGCCGGGCTATCTCCTCCATCGAGAACTTCCGCAGACCGGTGATCGCGGCCAGTTGCAGCGCCCCCGCCAGGATGCGTTCGCGGGTGTCGGCCGAGTAGGCGCTGGTCGCGGGCCGTCGCTTCACGAGTCGATTCTATTCATAGACAGAAAGACAAGAACTGTCTAACCTTCCAAACCATGACAGTGTTGTCCAAGATGTCCGACATACCGGGCTACGAAGCCCAGCGGCAGGAGATGGCCGACCGGCTGATCGGCGGCTCGATGCGACGGTCCTACAACTCGGAAATCGATATCGACTGGGACGCCCCGCAGGATCCGGACCTCTTCTATCTGCCACCCGAAGGGGTGTCGCTCTACGGCACGCCGATCTGGGAACAGATGAGCCACCGAGAGCGCGTCGAGCTGTCCCGCCAAGAGGCGGCCAACCTGCTCAGCCGCGGCGTGTGGTTCGAGAACACCCTCAACCAGGGCCTGCTGCGGGCGATGCTGTACCAGGACCCGACCTCACGCAATGTGCACTACGCCCTGACCGAGATCGGTGACGAGACCCGCCACATGATCATGTTCGGCCGCACCATCAGCGCCATCGGCGCTCGGCCGTACCGGTTGTCGAAGCTGCAGGCCTTCAGCGTGCAGCGGCTGCCATCGCTCTACAAGGGTCTGCTGCTGTGGGGCGCCGCCCTCTGCGGTGAGGAACTGCTCGACGATCTGCAGCGCCGTTTCGCCCACCACCCGCAGTTGCAGCCGATCATGGCGCAGGTGTTCCGCATCCATATCGCCGAGGAAGCGCGGCACATCCGCTATGCCCGCGAGGGCGTTCTGCGACGGCTGCAGCACTCGAAGTGGTGGGAGCGTCGACTTGCCAAGGACCTCAACGGAATCGCCGCCTTCGTCATCCGACGCCTGATGTACGACAAAGAGGTCTACCGGCGGTGCGGTCTGGACGTCAAGGAAGCGATGCGGCAGTCCCGGGCCAACCAACAGGTCGGCGCGATCCGGCAGGAGTCCTTCCGCAGCCTGTACCAGTTCATGGAGGACAACGGGCTGATGAGCTGGATCTCCCGACGCTTCTGGCGCTACTACGGATTCCTGGAGTGAGCCCGCTCGTCGATGTCGCCGTGGTGGGTTCGGCGACATCGGATGTGGTTCGGGCGCTGCGCGCAGACGTCGTGCTCGAATCCGCCGATTCGGCGGTGTTCGACGCTGCGGCCGATCGTTGGTCAATCGGCGATGTGGCCGCCCGGGTGCTGATCGACACGGCACCGCAAACCGGCTCTCGCACAGGGTTGGTGGATGACCAGACTGCACGGACCCGCTACGGCGCGCACCCGTACCTCGGGCTGGCGCGGCACGGCTTTCCCAACCACTTCACGGTCACCGACGAGGATGCCGCGCGCTATGTGTCGGCGTGCCTGAACGCGTTGCGGGCTCGGGGGTGCACCCGCATCGAGGTCAAGCCGCACGTGCAGGGGCAGTACAGCCGCCAGGTCGACGCCGGTATCGCCCGCCCGCGCCGAAAAGCCCGTCGGACACCGGATCTCGCGGAGTACGAGTTCACCAGCCCACGGGATCGCGAGGAAGACGACGAGGAGTACCGCGGTGCCGCCGTGCTGATCGCTGCCGACGGTACCGAGGTCGCCGTGCAGGTCCACCTGCTGGCGCTGTATCAGCCCGTCGACAACATGGTGCGCTGGTCGGGACGGATCCAACCGTCCCCGGATCTCGCCCGCCTGCACCGCAACGTCAATCAACCGGTGCAGATCCGCGTCGACGGTCGGCCGGCGGTGCCCGCCATCCTGGTCGACCATGACCCGTGGGGCGGTTCCCACGTTGTCGGCGAAGGACTTTCGCCGTATCCGCTGCCCCTGCTGGCCGAACTGGCCCTGCTCGACGGATAGGACTTTCGTGACATACGTCGTCACCCAGAACTGTTGCAGTGACGCGTCGTGCGTCGTGGTGTGCCCGGTGGGCTGTATCCATCCCACCCCGGACGAACCCGGATTCGCCACGGCCGAGATGCTCTACATCGACCCGGACACCTGCGTGGACTGCGGTGCCTGCGCCGACGCGTGCCCGGTGGACGCCATCCGGCCCGACGCCGCATTGTCGGCCGACGACCAGTGGTACGCCCGGGCGAATGCCGACTATTACCAAGGCAATCCGCCCAGCCCAGAGTGGTACCGGCGGCAGCCGCCGCAGATCGCGCGGGTGACTGCCGAAGGGCTGCGGGTCGCGATCGTCGGATCCGGTGCTGCCGGGTTCTACGCCGCCACAGCACTGCTGCGGCACCCGGGCGTGCGGGTCGACATGTACGAGAAGCTCTCGGCGCCGCACGGGCTGATCCGCTACGGCGTGGCGCCCGACCATCCCGCCACCAAGGCGGTTGCCGGCCAGTTCGGTTGGCCTGCCGGGCAACAGAAGCGCTTTGCGCTGCATCTGGGCGTCGAAGTGGGCGGGGCGGGCCCCAGTCACGACACGTTGCTCGACGAGCACCACGCCGTCATCTACGCCACCGGCTCGGCAGGCGAACGCAGGCTCGACATCCCGGGCGAGGAGTTGCCCGGCGTGATCGGGGCGCTGCAGTTCGTGGGCTGGTACAACGGCCATCCCGAACATGCCCTGCTGGCTCCCGACCTCACGGGCCCGCGTGCCGTGGTCATCGGCAACGGCAACGTCGCACTCGATCTGGCCCGGATCCTGACCGCCGATCCGGATGCTCTGGCGGGCACCGACATCGCGAAACCCGCCCTGATGGCACTGCGAGACAGCGACATCGAGGAGGTCCTCGTTCTCGGGCGCCGTGGGGCCGCACATGCCGCCTTCACCGCGCCGGAACTGTACGCGCTGAGCCGGGTGCCCGGGCTCGATGTGGTCGTCGACCCCGAGGACGTGGCATCCGGCGACGGGCCCAAGCTCGCGCTGTTGCGGGAGCTTGCGGAGCGTCCGAGGGAGACGGGCGGCAAGCGGATCGTCCTGCGGTTCAACGCAGCACTGGAGGAGATCATCGGCGACGGCGCGGCGACCGGGGTCCGGTTGAGCACCGGAGAACTCGTCGAAGCCGGGTTGGTGCTGAGGTCGATCGGATTCGGTGGCGCCACGTTCGACACCGTCGCAGGGCGGGTTTCGCCCGGGGTATACGCGACCGGGTGGGCGCGGCGCGGCCCGACCGGAGGCATCGGCACGAACCGCACCTGTGCGGAGGAAACGGTCGCCACTCTGCTGGCCGACTACGCTGCGGGCGCTCTCAACGCGCCGCGGCGTTCGGAGCCGGCGGGTCGGCGGCTGCGGTTGTGGCCGGTCGGGTCCCACGGCATGAAAAAGGTCGACGCGTCACGCTCCAGCTAGGGGAGGAGCGGACGCGTCGACCTAGGCCAGGGTAAACCTGAACTCAGTTCATGTTCCAGGGTTCGCCGTAGGTGGTGACGCTGTCACCGGTGGAGGCGATCAGACGGGCGAAGGGGCGCAGCAGCACGCCACCGGCTGCGCCGGTCACGGTGCCATGCGCATTGGAGACCGCCACCCCGCCGGCCGGACCCTTGACGTCGACGGAGAAGGTCGCGACCTCCTGGATGCCCGGGCCGTTACCCAGGTCGGCCGAGATCGACACACCGGGGAACAGGTTCGGGGTGATGACCGAGCCCAGCGGGTTGAAGCCGGCCGAGAGCGGGTTGATGTTGGTGTCGTCGAGCAGGATGTTCGGCGTGGTGTAGCTGAAGTTGATACCCACACCCAGTGACCACGGGAAGCCGATCTGGTAGCCCAGCTCCAGGGTGCCGGCGAAGTCGGCGGCGCCGGGGCCTTCGACGTGGTACTTGGCGCGACCGGAGTGGAACCACTCACGGGTCAGGCGGTTGCGGTCCAGCGGAAACACGCCGTTGAGGAATGTGTCCCACTGCTGGACCGTCAGGGTGCGATCCTGGCCGTCGACCAGGCTCAGCTCATTGTCCAGACCTGCGTGCGCGGTACCGGTGCTCACGAACAGGGTTGCGAAGGCACCAGCCATCGCCACCACCAACGCGGTCAGCACCCGACTCAATGCCTTCATGTCTTCTTCCTGTCTCCGGTTGTAGTTTGGCCCGTGACGAAGGTCGCGAGCGTGTCTCAATTAGGATTCGGTGAGATCTCCCTCAGAGTTACAGCACCGTACACCTCTGCTGTCCCTTCTGCACCACGTACGGTGGATTTTGTGCGGCTGCTCCTTATCGCAGACACCCACGTCCCCAAGCGCGCCCGTGATCTCCCTGTGCCGGTCTGGGATGCGGTGGACCAAGCAGACGTCGTCGTGCACGCCGGCGACTGGGTGGATCCGTCTTTGCTCGACACCTTGAGCGCCCGCGCCCGCCTGCTTGTGGGGTGCTGGGGCAACAACGACGGCGCGGAGTTGCGGCGACGCCTGCCCGAACGTGCCGACGTGACGCTGGAGGGTTTGCGGTTCACCGTCGTGCACGAGACCGGCGCGGCGACCGGGCGGGAGGCCCGGATGGCCAAGGCCTATCCGGACACCGATGTGCTGGTGTTCGGCCACAGCCACATTCCGTGGGACACCACGACGAAAACCGGTCTGCGCCTGCTGAATCCGGGGTCGCCCACCGACCGGCGGCGCCAGCCGTCCTGCACCTACATGACGGCCGACGTGGCAGGCGGTGTGCTCTCCGGAGTCACCCTGCACGAGCTCTGACACTTCACCGCCGAGCCCACACGCTCCGCGACGGAGACGCCCCAAATTCGGCCTTACATAGGCATATGAGTTCGCGGTTTGAAAAACTTGTATTGACAAGTGCGGTGATGCGGGCCACAGTAGTTGCATGGCAATTCAGCAGAGCTACGACGTCGTCGTCGTCGGCGCCGGCATCGTGGGCCTGGCGCACGCGTATCACGCCCACGAACGCGGCCTCAGCGTCGCCGTTGTCGATCACGCCGACGGCGTCGTCGGCGCATCGGTGCAGAACTTCGGCCACGCCTGCATCACCGCGCAGTCGGGTGTCGCGAGAGACTATGCGCGCCTGGGCCGCAGGCACTGGCTCGACCTGTCGCGCAAGGCCGGCTTCTGGTCAGCTCAGGCCGGCACCTACTGCGTGGCCCGGCATGCCGACGAACTCGCGGTGATGCACGAGTTCGCGCCCACCCGCGGTGAAGACGAGGTGGTGCTGCTCGATCGCGAGCAGATTCTCGCCCGCATCCCGGTGGCCGAGGCGGGTGTCACCGGCGGCATGTACCTGCCCAACGACCTGCAGGTCGATCCGCGCACCGCGGCCCCGTCCATCGCGCAGTGGCTCGCCGCAGCCGGTGTCGATTTCCACTGGCGCACAGCGGCAACCGGATTCGCCGAAGGCGTGGTCAACACCTCACGCGGCCCGATCTCGGCAGGCGCCACGTTCGTCACCGTCAACTACGACATCGACCGGTTGTTCCCCGGCCTGGCCGAACGCGACGGCTTGATCCGCTGTCGGCTGCACATGTTGCGCGCGCGGGTACCGCTCGCCTTCACCCTGCCCGCGCCGTTGTTCACGGGCTGGTCGCTGTTGCGCTACTCCGGATTCGAGAACTTGCCGAGCACTGCGGCGGTCGCCGACCGGTTGCGCACCGAGTATCCGGGCTACGTCGCCATCGACCTGCATCAGATGTACACGCCGCAGCCCGACGGTTCCCTGCTGATCGGCGACACCCACTATCGCGACGTGTCCGCGCCGGTCTTCCAGTCCGAAGAGGGCTTCACCGCATTGGTCGACGAGACGCGAAAACTGTTCGGGGTCACCGACATCGAGATCAGCGAGCGGTGGCAGGGCGTGTACTGCTCGGCGCCCGGGCAGGAATTCCTGATCGAGGAGCCGATCGAGGGCACCCATGTCGTGACCGTCACCACCGGCATCGGCATGACCACCAGCATGGGCCTGGCCCAGCGCACTGTCGACAACGTATTCGCCCGCGACGGTGCCGACCCGTTGGCCGTCGCGAACGCATAACCGTATCTCACTGAAAGGTAAACCCCATGAGCAACACAACAAGTCAGCCGATCAGCCTGGTCGTCTTCGACATGGCAGGCACCACCGTGGAGGACAGCGGACTGGTCCAGCAGTCGTTCCTGGCCGCTGACAGCCACGCCGGGCTGTCGAAGACCGACGCCGATCGGGAGGAGATGCTGCGCTACGTCTCCGACACCATGGGCCAGTCCAAGATCGTGGTGTTCCGGCACCTGGCCCGCGGCAACGAGGAACAGGCTCAGGCCGCCAACAAAGAGTTCGAGCGCTGCTATGCGCAGCTGGTCGCCGAGGGCAACTGCAGCCCCATCCCCGGTGCTGAGGAGGTCATCACCTCGCTGCGGTCGCGTGGCATCAAGACCGCTCTGACAACGGGATTCGCGCGGGAGACCCAATCGGCCATCATCGACGCGCTGGGCTGGCAGAACCTCGCCGACGTGGTGCTGTGCCCCGAACCCGGAGTACGCGGCAGGCCCTACCCGGACATGCCGTTGACCGCACTCATGCGGACCGAAACCGACTCGGTGTCTTCGATGATCGTGCTGGGAGACACCTCGTCGGACGTCATCAGCGGACTGCGGGCCGGAGCCCGGGCATCGGTCGGGGTGCTGACGGGGGCGCACGACACCGCCCAGCTGTCGGCGGCCGGTGCGACCCACATCCTGGGCAGTGTGGCCGAGCTGCCCACCCTGGTGGCGACCCTGAGCTGATACCCAACCCCACTCCGGCGGCGGCCGGTCCGAGGCCCAGCCTCCCGGCCGCCGCATCACCGCTCTTGACGTTCTCGCTCGAGAAACCAGTCACTGGCATCTGATTCGGCCATTTGGCGCTCTGCCGCGGCCCCGCCAGTTCACCGTCTGTTCACGCCCACCAGAGGTGCATTGTCATGTCTCACGTCACCACTTCCCGGCCACCAACCATCGCCCCGCTCTACAAGCGCTGGCGCATCCAGATCTTCGCCGTCACCTGGATCGCTTATGCCGGCTTCTATTTCACGCGGCAGGCCTTCTCGGTCGCCAAGCTCGGCATCCTCGAAGATCCGATCCTGAGTACCACCCTCACCAAGAGCACCCTGGCGAACCTCGACGCGGCCTACCTGACGGCCTACGCGGCAGGCCAATTCGTCTGGGGTCAGGTGTCCGACCGGTTCGGCCCGCGTGTGGTTCTCCTTGGCGGACTGGCCATCTCGGCTATCGCCACGGTCTTCATGGGTCTGCTTCCGGCTCTTGTATTCCTGCTGCCGCTGATGATCGTGCAGGGGCTTGCCCAATCGACCGGCTGGTCCGGCACCCTGAAGAACATGGCCCAGTTCTTCTCCATCGGGGAGCGCGGCAAGATCCTGGGCATCTGGAGCACCAACTACGCGTTCGGCGGCCTGGTCGCCGCGCCGTTCCTGGGATGGGTCGCCTACGACGTGTTCGGCACCTGGCGGGCCGCGTTCTTCGGTGGCGCCGCGGTCGTGGCCGTCGTCTTCGTGCTGATGCTGCTGTTCCAGCGCAACGACCCCGCGGATGTCGGATTGCCGCCCATCGAGGAGTACCGCGCGGCCGCGGATGCCGAAGAAGGCGTCGAACTCGACGACTCGCCCGAAGCCGAGGCCGTTGCCGAGCCCACCCCGTCCTGGCGTGAATCCCTGGCGGCCGTGCTTCGCGACAGCATGGTGAGAACCCTTGGGATGTCATACTTCCTGCTCAAGCCGGCCCGCTACGCCATCCTGCTGTGGGGGCCGGTGATCGTCGCCGAACAGCTCGCCGACGGCGACAAGTTCCAGGCCGTGACGGTTCCCATCGCGTTCGGCGTCGCGGGCGTCGTCGCCCCGATCCTGTTCGGCCGGATGTCGGACCGCGTGTTCAAGGCCCGCCGGGTACCGGTCTCCGTGATCAGCCTGGCGATCCTGGTGGTGGTGCTCGCGCTGTTCGCACCGCTGACCGCGACCGGCAACGTGTGGATCATGGTCGCGGTGCTGAGCGTGATCGGCCTGGCCGTGTACGGCGCGGACGCCATGATCTCCTGCGTCGCGGCAGTCGATTTCGGAACGTCCAAGCACGCCGGAACCGCCGCCGGACTGATCAACTGCTGCGGATCGGTCGGCGCGATCCTCGGGGGTCTGCTGCCCGGCTACCTCAGCACCTCGATGTTGTTCTACGGGTTCGCCGGGGCTGCCTTCATCGCCATGCTGCTGCTGATTCCGCACTGGAACCGGATGCCTGCCGCCGACTAGGCGCATCGAAACCGGGGCCGTGGCTTGCGAATCTGAGGGGGTTCGCAGCCACGGCCTCTCCGTCTGGCTACGTGCGCGGGTCGATGGTCTTGCGGCGGTGGGCTCGGCCTCGAGCTCGGTGATTTGATGGTTCAGTTCGGGTGAGGTGCCGACCGCGGCGCGGGTGCTGGCGGCGAACGCCGCAGTCACCGCGTCACTGCCAGCCAACTGTTCGGTGCGTAGCCGCGGCTGGATCTGCGCTGCCTGGTCTTTGGTATTGCGTTGACGTCCACCAGTTTTGAGCGCTGACCGCATTTTGGTCAGGCTTAACCGGGCGCCCTCGGCCGGGGTCGGAGCCCGCCCCGGCACCGCGAGCGCGTTGCGATCATCGAAGGTCTGTAGCGCGCCTGGGTGATGGGCGGCGGTCATCGCCTGCAATCCGCGGATTCCAGTCAGCTCTTCGGGGAATCGTCTGACGGCCAAGCGTTTACCTGTCTCGCCCGTCAGATATACGTCGTGGTGATCGTCGGCCCAGTCGCCTCCTAGGAAAATCAGTGTCCTCCCAAGCTCGTCGGTGGTGTCCTTGTCCGAGCCGAAGGACACGCGGCGGCGAACTCATGGATCAGTGCTCGAATCGGCACGACACCTCATGAGCGCTACAGGCGACCTCACCAACCTGTCGGGGGCACGATCGAGCCCTGCGAATCGACCATCACACCAGGAATGAAAGTGCTAACCGGCCGGCGGTTGAGTGACCAGCGTCCCGCTCAACCGAGCAAGAATCCGTTAGCGACTCGCTGATCCCGTACCCATTAGAAGCCCTGCGCCGGTACGGTCAATTTCCCAGCCCACGAGGGCGACCGACTGTCGTCGAACGGGTTGGGAGACCGCGAGCGGAGGGGAAGGGGGTGCCTGGTGTGCGTATCGCAGCGAAAGCGGCGGTGGAGGCACTGGCCGTGGCGTGCGGTGCTCGGCGCGAGCGTGGTGCTTTGTGCGGCCGCAGCGGCAGTAACAGCGTTGTTGGACACCCCGCTATGGAGTCGGCTCCTGGTCGCTGGTGTCGTTCTGGCAGTCGGGTTGATCGGTGTCGTCGACACGTACCTGGTGGGCAAGCGCACTAAACAGCAGGCTGCGCGCAAGGAGTTGGCCGAGGCCACCGCCAAAGCTGACCAGTGGCTGCGCGCGGTGCAGGCCTGTGTCTACTGGGAGCTGCCACGCATGGCTGACGTCGACATGTATGAGCAGCTCGGTGTTGCGCGTGCCGACTCGACGCAGGCCGCAGCGGTCGGAACTACCGACGGGTGCGGCTACATCGAACGGGACGTCGATCGGGCGGCCCGCAAGCAGTTGCAGGCTCATGGGGCGGTGCTGCTGAACGGGGCGCCGGGAAGCGGTGTGACGCGTACGGCCTACCAGGTGGCACTTTCGGTCCCAAAGCAGCCGCTGGTGGTGGCCTCGGTGACGCCGCAGGGTCTGCCGATCGCGCTGGGCGCTCTCGACATCCTGTCGGCGGTTCGGCCCGGCGCGCAGCTGGTGCTCTGGTTGGACCGGATCGATGCTCTCACCGAGGCCGGGTTGACGGCGCAGATGCTGCGTGAGTGCGCGAACCGTTCACCGGGTTTGCGGATAGTGGCGACCGTACCGTCGACCTACTACGTGGCGTGGGCGGCGGAGAACCAGACGTTGGACGCGCTGTTCGAGGAGCCTCTCACGGTGGAGCGACGGCCGTCGGAACGTGAGCGCCAGAGGGCCGAATTGGCCTATCCGGGCCGGGACTTCAGCGAGGGCATCGCGGTGGCATTCACCGTCGGAGGCAAGCTGCTGCGTCGCCTGCGCGCCGGAAACCATGGCTGCCGGCATGATCCGGCCGATGATGACTGCGCGGTGGCGCGAGCGGTGATGGCAGTCGCTCTGGAATGGGCGGGCACCGGAATCGACGCCCCTATCCCAGCGCTGACCCTCGCGAGGCTGGTGCAGCAACGGTTCGGGACAGCGGTGGTTGAGCCTGGGCACGTCGACGCGGCGCTGGCCTGGGCGACACAATCTCATATCGGGGGAGCCTCGCTGCTGACCGCCAGCGGCAATGACGGTGCAGCGATGGTGACCGCGCACCCAGTCCTCACCGAGATTCACCGGGCCGAGGACCCGGAGGCGGCTGACGAAGTCTGGACAGCAGCGCTGAACGACGCTGCCGGCCGCGGTGACCACGAAGCGGTGGGGCGTATCGGTTTCCGCGCCCACACCACCGGCACCCTGGCAGTCGCTGCGCACGCGTGGCAGAGTCTCCCCGTCGAGGGGCCGTCCGAGTGGCTCTGGCGAGCCGCAGAGTTCAGCCGGGGCCGTGGGGAATACGCGGCAGCGGTACCGCCTCTGGAGAGGCTCAGCGAGATCACGGAAGCGATCTACGGCGCCGACCATCCCCAGACCGCCGATGCGGTGGAGGTGTTGGCAGGCAACTGGGTGGCGGCTGGCGACCAGCCTGAGCGAGTGCGGGGCCTATTTGAGCGAGCGCTGAGTATCAGGGAGAAGGAGTTCGGTCGCGACTCCGAAGAGGTCGCCCGGACCCTGGCCTCGTTGGGTGCCGTTGTGGGCAAGCTGGGGAACCTGGCGCTGGGGCGATTGATGCTCGAAGAGTCGCTCACCACTCGGGAACGGCTGCACGGCAGTGAGAGCGCTGAAGTGGCGCACGTCCTTGTCAACCTGGCGACCCTCGAGGGGGAGGAAGGAAACATTGCCGAGGCGCGAGACAAACTACAGCGGGCCCGGCGCATCCAGGAGGCGATAGGTGTCGAGGACCCCTACGTGATTGCCGGTTTGGCGTCCATGCTGCGTCAGGAGGGCAGCCTGATCGAGGCTCGCACACTGCTGCAACAGGTATTGGACATCGAAGTCGGCAGGTACGGCCGGGCCCATCCGTATGTGGCGAACGCCCAGATTCGACTCGCGCAGCTCCTAAGCAACATGGGGCACGGGGAGAAGGCCATCGAACTGTGCGAGAGGGCTCTGCGCACCCTGACACGGGTACGCGGTCCCAACCACGCCGAGACTGCGGCGGCGATGGCGGTGCTGGGGAACGCGTGGCACCGCGCCGGTCAGGCTGAGAAAGGGAAAGCACTGCTGCAACGGGCGTTGACTATCCAGGAGGAGATCCTGGGCCCGGAAGATCCGGCTCTCGGCCAAACGCTCAATCTCCTGGGAATGGCTTGGGGGGATCTGGGCCGCATGGATACGGCGTATGCGTTGTTCCAGCGCGCGTTATCTGTGCAAGAGACAGCCTGGGGGGACTGTCATCAGGGGCTCATGGGCGTGCTCGGCAACTTGGGTGGCGCGGCGATTCGGTTGGGAGACAGGGATCAAGCACGCGCACACGTGTCCCGGGCGCTGAGCATTGCCCAGATGCGCTACCCCGGGAACCAGTCCGTCATCCACGACATCACTGGGCCGATATCCAAGGCCGACCCCAGTTTCGTCGTCCTCGCTGACGGACAGGCGTTCGGATTCACCGACAGCAAATGAGGCTCGCAGGGACGACGCCAACGAACGCAGGTTCCATGAAAACTGGGCCGGCGCAGTACGATCCGGGAGTTCTAACAGCCTGGTTGGGCTTGGTTTTCGGGTGCGCGCCACGTAACCGGTAGGCCGCAATGGTGGCATCGTGCGCGACAATCAGGTCTGATGACCATCCAAGGCAGGGCTCGAACCCCCTGCAGAATCCAGGGTGACGTGTCCACCGCCAACTCGGGCCGCACGGCGTCGTAAATCGACCGGTCGAACGCCACCACCCGCACCTCCTCGACGCGGTTGACCACGCCGGCGATCGTCTTGATCGCGACGGTGACCGCGTCCTGCAAGCGGCCAGCCGTAGATGCCGGAACTGATCAGCGGGAACGCGATGCTGCAGGCGACGAACTCGTCGGCGACCCCAGCGCCCGACGGTAACAGGATTGCAGTAGCGCACGATCCCGTTGGTCGGCCCGATAATTCGGGCCGACGGTGTGGATCACCCAGCGGGCCGGGAGATCACCTGCGGTGGTCCACCCGGCGTCCCTGGTGGCAAGACCGTGGGGAGGCGCTCGATGCAGTCCCGCATGATCTCCGGCGGTGCACGGCGCCGTCGACCCCTCCTCCGCCCCGCATCGCGTTGTTCGCGGCGTGGACGATCGCATCGACGTGCTGCGCCGTGATGTCTTTGAGGACGGCAGTGACGGTCGGCATGACATCCATGGCGCCGATACCGGCCCGACGTTTGCCGTATCGGGGCCTCTCCGTCTGGCTACGTGCGCGGGTCGATGGTCTTGGCGTTGACGATGCTGAACGCGACCATTTCGGGGCGGTACCGGTCGTCGGCGTATTCGAACACCCGGCCGTTCTGATCCCGCGAGGTGCGGCGCTCGCGCAGCAGCGGACTGCCTGCCCCGATGCCGAGGTTCTCGGCGTCGGCGTCGGAGGCCGCCACCGCGTCGAGCACATGCTCCATCGAGTCGAAGTAGACGCCGCGGCCCGCCAGATAATCGGTCATCGAGCCGGAGTCGGTGTCGAAATCGAACAACAGCGAACCCACGGAGTCGATGAAGGTGCTGCGCTCGATCATCGCGGGTTCGCCGTCGAGCAGGCGTACGCGCAGCACCTCGACCACGTAGTCGGTCGGGGCCAGGTCCAGCGCGACCTGGGCCGGTTCGGAGGCGCGCCGCCGGGCGACCTCCACGGTGCGGCTGCCGGGCGTGCGGCCGTTGCGCTGCGCCCATTGGGTGAACGGGGTGAACGTGTCGAGCGTCTGCGTGGCGTCGTGACTGCGTACCACAGCGGGCTTGCCCTGCGAAAGCTTGATCAGTCCTTCGTTTTTCAGGGTGGCCAACGCTTGGCGCACCGGGCCGCGGGACACCCCGAACTCGGTGCACAGCGCGCTCTCGGTGGGCAGGGACTCACCGATCAGATAGTCCCGCCGGACGATGCGCTGGCGTAATTCGCTCGCGACGTGGGTGTGCCGGGGCAGCGAATCGGACGAAGCCATCGCCACCACCCTCTCTGACAGTTGTCAAGACAAGCATGCCAATAGTAATCACCGAAGTTCACCTGCCCGGCACAGCCACGGATGGCAGGCTCGTCGACATGGAGCACAAGCCGCCCACCACCGTCATCACATCTGCTCACCAAGCCAGTTCCGGCACGTTGCCCTTCCCAGACACCCGCGATTTCGCCGACGCCGACTGGGGGTTCATCGGGGCGCTGGAACCCTGCGTCGTCAAGGCTTCCGACGGTCGGGTGGTGTGGGACAACGATTCCTACCGATTCCTCGACGCGGACGCACCCGACACCGTGCACCCGAGCCTGTGGCGGCAAAGCCAACTGTGCGCCAAACAGGGGCTCTACGAGGTGGTCGAGGGCATCTATCAGGTCCGCGGGCTCGACCTGTCGAACATCAGCTTCATCGAGAGCGACACCGGCATCATCGTCATCGATCCGCTCATCTCCACCGAGACCGCCGCGGCCGCGCTCGCGCTGTATCGGGCTCACCGGGGAAATCGTGCGGTCAGCGCTGTTATCTATACCCACAGCCACGTCGACCATTTCGGCGGCGTGCTCGGCGTGACCAATCAGGCCGACGTCGACGCGGGCAAGGTGGCGATCATCGCCCCCGAACACTTCACCGAGCACGCCGTGCAGGAGAACGTCTACGCCGGAACCGCGATGGCCCGCCGCGCGGCCTACATGTACGGCTTGGCGCTGGCCCGTGGACCGCAGGGGCAGGTCGGGTGTGGTCTGGGGCAGGCCGGATCGACCGGTGAGGTGGCCCTGATCGTGCCGACCGTCGACATCCGGGAAACCGGGGAAATCCACACCATCGACGGCATCGAGATCGAGTTCCAGATGGCGCCCGGCACCGAGGCGCCCGCCGAGATGCACTTTTACTTCCCGAAGTTCCGGGCGCTGTGCATGGCCGAGAACGCCACCCACAACCTGCACAACCTGTTGACGCTGCGCGGCGCGCTGGTCCGCGACCCGCACGGTTGGTCCGGCTATCTGACCGAGGCCATCGACACCTTCGCCGACCGCACCGACGTGGTGTTCGCGTCGCACCACTGGCCGACCTGGGGCCGCGACAACATCGTGGAATTCCTGTCCCTGCAGCGCGATCTCTACGCCTACCTGCACGACCAGACGCTGCGGTTGCTCAACCAGGGCTACACGGGCATCGAGATCGCCGAACAGTTCCAGATGCCGCCCGCGCTGGAGGCGGCGTGGAACACCCACGGCTACTACGGTTCGGTGAACCACAACGTCAAAGCGGTCTACCAGCGCTACATGGGCTGGTTCGACGGCAACCCGGGCCGGTTGTGGCCGCATCCGCCCGAGGCCATCGCGCCGCGCTACGTCGAAGCCATCGGCGGCATCGACCGGGTCGTCCACTTGGCGCAACAGGCCTTCGATGACGGTGATTACCGTTGGGCGGCAACACTTCTGGACCACGCCATGTTCACCGAGGAGAACCATGCCGGGGCCCGGGAGCTGTACGCGGACACCCTGGAGCAACTGGCCTACGGCGCGGAGAACGCGACCTGGCGCAACTTCTTCCTGTCCGGCGCCACCGAACTGCGTGACGGCAAATTCGGTACACCGACCCAGACCACGTCGCCCACGATGCTGGCGCAGCTGACACCCGAGCAGATGTTCGACACCTTCGCGATCAGCGTCAACGGCCCACGAGCCTGGGACCTCGACGTCGCCGTCGACATCACCTTCACCGACACGGGAGACAACTACCGGCTCACCCTGCGCAACGGAGTTCTGGTCTACCGCAAGGTGACTGCCGATCCGGCCACCGCTCAGGCCACCGTCACCCTGGCGAACAAGTTGCGGCTGTTGACCTTCGCGGCAGGCGACGCGGCATCGCCAGGCCTGGAGATCACCGGTGACGCCGACGCGCTGCCGTCGCTCGTCGCGGTGCTGGACCGGCCGGACCCGGACTTCGACATCATCACGCCCTAGGGCAGGCCGCCGTCGGCACGCAGGATCGATCCGGTGGTGAAGCTCGCCGCGTCCGACATCAAAAATACTGCGGCACCGACGATTTCGTCCGGACTGCCGGCGCGCTGCAGGGCCAGGTGCCCGAACGGCTCGCCGGTCATGTCCCACGCCTTGCTGACATCGGTGAGGAACGGGCCTGCCATCAAGGTGTTGACGCGAACCGTCGGCCCGTAGGCTTTCGCCAGCCCCTCGGTCAGGACGTTGAGCCCGGCCTTGGCCGCGGCATACGGGAGCATGTACTGGTCCGGACGCAACGATCCGGACGAGCTGACGTTGATGATCGAACCACCGCCATCGGCGACCATGCGCTCACCGATCAACGCCGACAACCGGAACGGGCCCTTGAGGTTGAGGTTGAACACCGCATCGAACAGCTTCTCCGTCACCGAGGACAGCGACGCGTACAGCGGTGACATGCCGGCGTTGTTGACCAGTACGTCGAGCTTGCCGAACCGTTCGTAGACCGCGTCGACGAGGCCGTCGAGCTCATCCCACCGGCCGACGTGGACCTGGTAGGGAAACACGCTGCGGCCCGTCTCGGCGGTGATCTCCTCTGCCGTCGCCACACAGGACTGCAGATTGCGGCTCGCGATCACCACGTCGGCTCCGCAGCGTGCCGCGCCGAACGCGATCTCGCGGCCCAGCCCGCGGCTGCCACCGGTGACGAGCACCACCCGATCGGTCAGGTCGAACAGTTCGTCGGCGTATCCCATGCGGCCATATGGTGTCACGGTGCAACTGCTTCTGGTCCGTCATGCGCTGCCTCTGCGTAGCGAGCCCGGTCAAGGTTCCGATCCGCACCTGTCGGAGGCCGGGGTCGAGCAGGCGAACCGGCTGCCCGCTGCGTTGGCTCGCTTCCCGATTTCCCGGTTGGTGAGCAGCCCGCAACTGCGGGCCGTGCAGACCGCCGAGCCGGTCGCCGCAGCGCTGGGGCTGACGATCGACGTCGACGATCGGCTCGCCGAGTACGACCGGGACCTGTCGCACTATGTGCCCATCGAGGAGATCGCCAAGGAGAACCCTGAGGAACTGGCCAGGCTGGCCAGCGGGCACCTGCCGAGCAGTGTCGACGAGGAGGCCTTTTCCGCGCGCATCGCGGCTGCCGTCGCAGATCTGGTGGCTGCAGGCGACCACGACCAGACCGTGGCGGTGTTCAGCCACGGCGGGGTGATCAACGTGCTGCTGCACCAGATCCTGGGTACCGAGCGGCTGCTGTCCTTTCACGTCGACTACGCCTCGGTGACCCGGCTGCTGTCGTCGCGCAACGGCAAATTGGCGGTCGCCTCGGTCAACGGCAGTGAGCATGTATGGGATCTGCTGCCGCGGAATAGTCCGATGAGCGCTCGCGCGAAGAGCAATGAGCACGGTGGTAAACAGATCCCGTGACATCTCTGGAAGGCCTCGATCTCGTTGCCCTGGATCGCCACCTGCGGGCCGAGGGCATTGCCCGCACCGGTGAGCTGCGCGCGGAACTGATCGCCGGCGGCCGGTCCAATCTCACCTTCCTCGTCGCCGATGACGCCTCGAAGTGGGTGCTGCGGCGGCCGCCGCTGCACGGGCTGACCCCGTCGGCGCACGACATGGCGCGCGAATACCGGGTGGTCGCCGCGTTGGCCGACACCGCGGTGCCGGTGGCCCGCGCGGTGACCATGAGCAACGACGATTCGGTGCTCGGCGCCCCGTTCCAGATGGTCGAGCACGTCGAGGGACTCGTCGTGCGCAGCGCTTCGGAGCTGGCCGCGCTGGGCGACGAGGCAGTGGTCAGCGACAGTGTCGATGCCCTCATCCGGGTGCTGGCCGACCTGCACGCCGTGGATCCGGACGCGGTCGGGCTCGGCGACTTCGGTAAGCCCGCGGGATATCTGGAACGCCAGGTGCGGCGGTGGGGTTCGCAGTGGGATCTGGTCAGGTTGCCGGACGACCCGCGCGACGCCGACGTCAAACGGCTGCACCAGGCACTGTCCGAGTCCCTACCCGCGCAGAGCCGCAACTCGATCGTGCACGGGGACTACCGCATCGACAACACCATCCTGGCCGCCCAGGACCCGACGAAGGTTCTCGCGGTGCTGGATTGGGAACTCTCGACGCTGGGCGATCCGTTGTCCGACGCGGCGCTGATGTGCGTGTACCGCGACCCGATGTTCAACCTGATCCTGAGCATGGAAGCCGCGTGGAGCTCGCCTCAGATGCCGTCAGCCGACGAGCTGGCGAACCGTTATTCGGTGCAGTCCGGCCAGGATCTGGCGCACTGGGACTTTTACCTGGCGCTGGCCTATTTCAAGGCGGCGATCATCGCGGCAGGTATCGATTTCCGCCACCGCCAGGGTTCCGAAGCCGACGGCAGCTCGAGTGTCGGCGCGGCCGTGGCCCCGGCGATCGCGTCGGGGCTTGCCGCACTGCGCTGAGCGTCAGCTGCGCAACGCAGCCTTCAGATTCTTCTTCGCCGTTCGGCGCAGCTGGAAGATCCGGGCGGTGCCCGCCGCCACCGTCAGCAGGCCGCCGCCCACGGCGGCCCCGAGAATGGCCACTCCCTTGGGCAGCGACCACCGCCAACCGAGGAAGGCCAGATCGACCGGATCGGTGTTCTGCGCGATAAAAATCAGCAGGACGATAAGAATCAGGAAACCCACGATCAGCGCTGACCAGAGGGCACCGGCCCGGGTGAACTTGGGGGCCGCCGGTTGCTGCGATTTGGCCGCCGCAGGCGGTTGTGACTTGGGCACATCCGGTGCTGACTTGGCCGAGTCCGGCTTCGGGGCCGTGGACGCGGGCTTCGGTTCCGGCTGATCGGGCGATGCAGGCAGATCGCTGGTCATGTTTGTATCTTTGCCCGTATCGGCGGCAAAGCAAACAACCGGACGGTAAAGACCGGCAGCATGTCGGCCCTGCGGTTAGGGTCAGGAAAGCCGGCCGAGGTCATCGGATTCGGCTGCAGCCGTCGGAAGGACGTTCGCATGCAGCATCGAACCCTGGCAGTGCTCGCCGTTCTGCTCACCCTGATGGTGCCGGTGTTCACGGCCTGCGGCAGCGCGAATCCGCTGGGCGGCGGACAGATATCCGGTGATCTGAAGTCGATCGTCGTCGGTTCGGCGGATTTCCCGGAATCCAAGATCATCGCCGAGATCTATGCCCAGGCACTGGAAGCCAACGGCTTTCAGGTCGGCAGGCAGTTCGGTATCGGCAGCCGGGAAACGTATGTACCTGCGGTACAGGACCACTCGATCGATCTGATCCCGGAATACACCGGCAACCTGCTGCAGTACTTCGACAAGAACACCACCGCCACCACCTCCGACGCGGTGTTGATCGGGCTGCTCAAGGCGCTGCCCGGGGATTTGTCGATCCTGTACCCGTCGCCCGCCGAGGACAAGGACACCCTGGCCGTCACCGGCGAGACCGCTGCCCGCTGGAACCTCAAGACGATCGCCGACCTGGCCACGCATTCGGCCGAGGTGAAAGTGGGTGCCCCGTCGGAGTTTCAGACGCGGCAGACCGGGCTGGTGGGGCTGAAGGAGAAATACGGATTGGACATCGCGCCCGCCAATTTCGTCGCGATCAGTGACGGCGGCGGTCCTGCCACCGTGCAGGCCCTGACCAACGGGTCCACCACGGCCGCCAATATCTTCAGCACCTCACCGGCCATCGGTGAGCACCATCTGGTGGTGCTCGAAGATCCGAAGAACACGTTCCTGGCCGCCAACGTCGTACCGCTGGTGGCCTCGCAGAAGATGTCCGATGAGCTCAAGACCGTGCTCGACGCGGTGTCGGCGAAGCTCACCACCGACGCACTCATCGCACTCAACACCGCCGTCGAGGGCAACAAGGGCGTGGACCCCGACGAAGCGGCGGGAAAGTGGATCAAGGACAACGGATTCGATCGGCCGGTGGGTCGATGAGCGCTTGCGCGAAGAGCAGAGGGCTTCGATGATCACGTTCACCAACGTCACCAAGAGGTATCCGGACGGCACCGTGGCCGTCGACGACCTCACGCTCGACGTTCCCGAGGGCACGCTGGCCGCGTTCGTCGGACCATCGGGCTGTGGAAAGACCACGTCGATGCGGATGATCAACCGGATGATCGAGCCGACGTCAGGCACTCTCACCGTCAACGGCGAGGATGTCACCAAGGTGGATCCGGTCAAACTGCGCCTCGGTATCGGCTACGTGATCCAGAGCGCGGGGTTGATGCCGCATCAGCGCGTCGTCGACAACGTGGCCACCGTGCCGGTGCTCAAGGGTGAAACCCGGCGCGCTGCACGCAAAGCCGCGCTCGGCGTGCTCGAGCGCGTGGGTCTGGATCCCAAGCTCGCCAACCGCTACCCGGCCCAGCTGTCGGGCGGTCAGCAGCAGCGGGTCGGGGTGGCCAGGGCGCTCGCGGCGGATCCGCCCATCCTGCTGATGGACGAGCCGTTCAGTGCCGTCGACCCCGTGGTACGCGAGGAGCTACAGACCGAAATCCTGCGGCTGCAAAGCGAATTGCGCAAGACCATCGTGTTCGTCACGCACGACATCGACGAGGCGGTCAAACTCGGCGACAAGGTCGCGGTGTTCGGCAGGGGCGGCGTGCTGCAGCAGTACGCCGATCCGGCGTTCGTATTGTCCAATCCCGCCAACGAATTGGTGTCGGGCTTCGTCGGCGCCGACCGCGGCTACCGCGGGCTGCAGTTCTTCAAGGCGACCGGGCTGCCACTGCACGATATCCGCCAAGTCGCCGAGGCCGATATCGACGCGTTGCAACTGGCTCCTGGCGAGTGGGCACTGGTGCTGCGGGCCGACGGCAAGCCGTACGCGTGGATCAACGCCGAGGGAGTCGAGGTGCACCGCAAGGGAAGCACGCTGTATGACAGCAGCGTCGGGGGCGGCTCGTTCTTCCGGCCCGACGGCAGCCTGCGGCTCGCGCTCGACGCGGCGCTGTCCTCGCCGTCGGGACTCGGGGTGGCGGTCGACGACGACGGCCGGCTGTTGGGCGGTATTCGGGCCGACGACGTGTTGGAGGCCCTGAAGAAACAGCGTCGCGTACCGAAGGTCGGGTAGCGGTGTGACGTACCTGTTGACCCATCTCGACAAGGCCTGGGCGCTCACCGTGATCCACCTGCGGCTGTCGCTGGTGCCGATCGTCCTCGGCCTGCTGATCGCCGTGCCGTTGGGCGCGCTGGTGCAGCGGACCACCACGGTACGACGGTTGACAACCGTCGTCGCCAGCATCATCTTCACCATTCCGTCGTTGGCACTGTTCGTGGTGCTGCCCTTGATCATCCCCACCCGCATCCTCGACGAAGCCAATGTCATTGTGGCGCTGACCCTTTACACCACCGCCCTGTTGGTGCGGGCGGTGCCCGAAGCGCTGGATGCCGTGCCGGCGGAGGTGCTGGACGCGGCCACCGCGGTCGGCTACCGGCCGTGGGTCAGGGTCGTCAAAGTCGAACTACCCCTGGCGATCCCGGTGCTCATCGCGAGTCTTCGGGTGGTCGCGGTCACCAACATCTCGATGGTTTCGGTGGGCTCGGTGATCGGGATCGGCGGGCTGGGCACCTGGTTCACCGAGGGATATCAGGCCAACAAGAGCAGCCAGATCGTGGCCGGGATCATCGCGATCTTCGTGCTGGCCGTCGTCATCGACACCCTGATCATGGTGCTGGGCAAGGCCATCACACCGTGGACGCGTCAATCCCGCACCCCCCGCGCCAAGGCGGCCGCATGAACTTCCTGCAACACGCACTGACCTTCATCTTCACCGCGGCAAACTGGAGCGGACCCGCGGGGCTCACCGCCCGCATCGTCGAACACCTGCAGTACACCGCCATCGCGGTGGTGTTCTCGGTGCTGATCGCGGTTCCGATCGGCCTGCTGATCGGGCACACCGGCCGCGGCACCTTCCTGGTCGTCACCGGGGTGAACGCGCTGCGCGCCCTGCCCACGCTCGGTGTGCTGCTGCTCGGTGTGCTGCTGTGGGGGCTGGGTCTGGTTCCGCCGACGGTGGCCCTGATGCTGCTGGGCATACCGCCGCTGCTGGCCGGGGCCTACTCGGGGATCGCCAATGTCGACCCGGCCGTGGTGGATGCCGCCCGGTCGATGGGGATGACCGAAAGCCGGGTGCTGCTGCGGGTCGAGGTGCCCAACGCGCTGCCGCTGATCCTGGGCGGGCTGCGCACCGCGACGCTTCAGGTGGTCGCGACGGCTACGGTCGCGGCCTACGCCAGTCTCGGTGGCCTGGGCCGGTATCTCATCGACGGGATCAAGGTGCGGCAGTTCCACATCGCCCTCGTGGGTGCGCTCATGGTGACGGCGCTGGCGTTGATCCTCGATGCGGCGCTGGCGTTTGCCGTGTGGTTGTCGGTGCCCGGTACCGGTCGGATGCGGCGTTGGGGCGGCGGCCCGGGGGAGATGCCCCAGCCGTTGCTCGGCGACGAGGTGGCGCTCGAATCGCGACCCACAGCAACGCGCGGGAGTTCGGGACTCGCCCACGAAGGCGGCAGTCCGTCGCATACGGTAGACGGGTGAGTGAAGCCGAACGCACTGACGAGCAGTCCGTCGAGCCGGCATCCGCGTGGCCGGCCGTTCTGACGTGGCGAGCGCACGACGTACCGCGCATGGAGTGGGTACGGGTGCAGCTGACGGGCAAACGCATCAAGGCCAACGGGCGAATAGTGGCCGCTGCCACCACGTCTCACCCCGCGTTCGCGGCGTCATACGATCTGGTGACCGACGAGACGGGTGCGACGAAACGGCTCTCCCTCACCGTCACCCTCGCGGAACGCGAGCGCCAGCTCTCCATCGCGCGCGACGAAGAGAACATGTGGCTGGTCCAGGATCACAACCAGACCAAGCGGTCGAGCTACGACGGCGCGCTCGACGTCGATGTGATCTTCAGCCCGTTCTTCAATGCGCTGCCGATCCGGCGCACCGGCCTGCACCTGACGAACGAGTCGGTGACGCTGCCGGTGGTCTACGTCCGGCTGCCCGAGCTCTCGGTGGAGGCGGCGAACATCACCTACACCGGCACACCGACGGGCATCGAACTGCTCTCGCCGGTGTCCGAGACCACCATCACCGTCGACTCGGACGGATTCATCCTCGACTACCCAGGACTGGCAGAGCGGATCTGATCACGCCGCCGGCGCGGCCCGCGGCGGCCAGCTCGTCGCGCCAGTTCTCCGCGCCGACGACGGTGGTGACGATCTCCGGGCGGCTGAAACTGTCGTAGCGCATCCGGGCGGCATGGCCACTCTCGACGAGGTCGGCCAGTGAGCCCGTGGCGGCCAGGCTGTCGCGGGCCTGCGTGAGCAGCTTGATGCCGTGCTCGAGGGCCGGCATCAGTTGTTCCGCGTTCGCCTCACACATGGCCCGCACCAGGTCCGGGGCCGTGGCTGCGACCCGGGTGCCGTCCCGGAACGAGCCTGCCGCCAGCGCGAAGGCCAGGGGCACCTCGCCGGCGTTCAGCGCCAGCGCCTCGGCGAACAGATGCGGCAGATGCGAGATGGCGGCGGCCGCCGCGTCGTGCTCCTCCGAGCAGGCCGGAACCACCACGGCGTGGCAGTCCAGCGCGAGCTTGGTGACCTGCGCCCACACCTCGGCGTCGACGTGGCTGTCGACGCTGACCACCCAGGGCGCACCGACGAACAGCGCCGGGTTACCCGCCGCCCATCCGGAGTGCGCGGTGCCTGCCATGGGATGCCCACCGACGAAGCGGTCCAACAGTCCGAACTTCTGAACCTGTTGCAGCACAGCGCCTTTGACGCTGATCACGTCGGTCAGCGGGCAGTTCGGTGCACTGTCGCGGACGTGGGCCAGCATGATCGGCAGCGCGGGCATGGGCACCGCGAGCACGATCAGGGCATTGCTCTCGGCGGCGCGGTGCAGGGTCGCGTCGAGATTCTCGCTGGCGTCGAATCCGTCGAACCGGGCCTCCCGGGCCACGTCGACCGAACGGTTGTAGCCGAACACCTCGCGGCCGGCGGCCGCAGCCGCCCGCATCAGCGAGCCGCCGATAAGTCCGAGTCCCACCACGCATACGGGTGTGTTTGTCACCTACCAAGATTGGCACACCCTCATGCAGAGGTGGACAGTGATGCCTGGTCAAAATCGCTGGTCGGCGACTACCGTAGGCGCACATGGGAGCACAGCGCGCGCCGGCGGACCTGCCAGACGGGTTCGGCGTGGCCGTCGTCCGTGAGGAGGGCAAATGGAGGTGTGCGCCGATGCGTTCGGCCTCACTGAACAGTTTGTCCGCCGCAGAGACCGAGTTGCGGGAACTGCGCAGCTCGGGGTGTGTTTTCGGGCTGCTGGACATCGACGACGAGTTCTTCGTCATCGTGCGTCCGGCGCCCGCGGGAACCCGGCTGCTGCTCTCGGATGCCACTGCGGCGCTGGACTACGACATCGCCGCTGAAGTGCTCGAGACGCTCGACGCCGACATCGACCCCGATGATCTCGACGACGCCGACCCCTTCGAAGAGGGCGACCTGGGCCTGCTCTCGGATGTCGGGCTGCCCGAGGCGGTGCTGGGCGTCATCCTCGACGAGACCGATCTGTACGCCGACGAGCAACTCGGCCGCATCGCCAGGGAGATGGGCTTCGCCGACGAGCTGTCGGCGGTGCTCGACCGACTCAATCGGTGACTTCGTCTGACGAACGCCTGATCCGTGCCGCGCTGGACGCCGCCGGGATGGCCGGTCCCCGCGACGTGCCGATCGGCGCGGTCGTCGTCGCGGCCGACGGCACCGAGCTGGCCCGCGCCGCGAACGTCCGCGAGGCCACCGGCGACCCGACGGGCCACGCCGAGATCGTCGCGATGCGGGCCGCCGCGCAGGTGCTCGGTGACGGCTGGCGGCTCGAAGGAGCCACCCTGGCCGTGACCGTCGAGCCCTGCACGATGTGCGCGGGAGCCCTGGTTCTGGCCCGGGTCGCGCGGGTGGTGTTCGGCGCGTGGGAACCCAAGACCGGGGCGGTGGGCTCGCTGTGGGACGTGGTGCGCGACCGGCGGCTCAACCACCGCCCCGAGGTGGTCGGCGGGGTGTTGGCCGACGAGTGCGCGGCGCTGCTGGAGGGTTTCTTCTCGGCTCAGCGGTAAACGCTTGCCGAGCGTGAACAGGATCGCGAATTTCCGGCCGATCTTCGCCATCTTCTTCACGCTCGCGAGCGGATTAGGGCCATCGGCCGGCGTTCGGTAAGCTGCCACACGGTGGCGTGTCCGAGCGGCCTAAGGAGCACGCCTCGAAAGCGTGTGACGGGTAACCCCCGTCCGAGGGTTCAAATCCCTCCGCCACCGCCATGAACCCCGCGCCTGCCGATGCAGGTGGCGGGGTTTTTGTCTGAAGCCGGCAAGTAGGCCGATACTATTGCGCTCCAACGCCATTCACGCGGTCCTGCGCGGGGATATGGTGCGCGGCATGGCCGAACAGACTGATGTCGTCATCGTCGGGGCCGGTGCCGCCGGACTGACCGCAGCCAAGACCCTCGTGGACGCCGGACACGACGTCGTGGTGTTGGAAGCGCGCGATCGGGTCGGTGGCCGGCTGCTGACCGAGCAGCGCGACGGCCGCTACGTCGAGATGGGCGGGCAGTGGCTGGCGCCCTACCAGGACGCGGCGCTCGCGATGGCGAAAGAGCTGGGCATCGAGGAGTTCGTCCGGCCCAGGGGCGGCGCCGACGTGTATGTCGGCACCGATGGGCGACGGAAGACGCACGCCCACGAGCAGTTACCGCTGGACGTCGAAGGTGTCGCCGCGGTGGATCGACTCTTCGAAGCCCTCGATCGGATCACCAAAGAGGTGGACCCGGATGATCCGTGGAAGCATCCGCAGGCCGCCGAGCTGGACGGCACCACGTTCGACGCGTGGCTGTGGGCGCAGAGCGGCCACCCGGAGGCGGTCGCCGCGGTGGGCAAGATCGTCGCCGCGTTCATGACCAAGGACACCGTGCAGTTCTCGGTGCTGGCGGCGGCGTGGCTGGCGGCTACCAGCGGCGGCGTTGGCCACCTCGCCGACGCCGACGAGGTGCTCAACAGCCGCCTGGTCGGCGGGCTGAGCCAGATTCCGCTGCGGCTCGCAGAACGGTTGGGCGACCGCGTGCGGCTCGACAGCGCGGTGCGCGCCGTGCGCTGGTCGGACGACGCGGTGGCGGTGGAAACGGAAGACGGCACCGTCGCGGCCCGCGCCGCGATCCTGGCGGTACCGCCGAACCTGTTGTCGGGCATACGGTTTGACCCGGCGTTGCCGTCCTGGCGGATGACCATGGACGAGAACTTCACCCAGGGCCTGGTGATCAAGGTGCAGGCGTTCTACCCGCGGCCGTTCTGGCGCGACGAGGGCTTGTCCGGCACCGGGTTCGGCCCTGAGCTCACCGTGCACGAGGTGTACGACAACACGCTGCCCGACGGCCGCGAAGGCGTGCTCATCGGCTTCATCGTCGCCTCGGCCGCCGACCGGGTCGCCCGCCTCGACGCCGAGGGCAGGCGGGCTGCCGTCCTGGAATCCTTCGCGGCCTACTTCGGCCCGCAGGCCCTCGACCCCATCGATTTCGCGGAAAGCAGCTGGCACGCCGACCCGTGGACCCGCGGCGCGTATTCGCCCACCTTCGGCCCCGGCGGGCTGGTGCGGTTCGGGCCGGACATGCGCCGGCCGATCGGCCCGCTGAGCTTCGCCAGCTCGGACATCGCCGGCATCGGGCTCATGCATGTCGACGGCGCCATCCGCTCCGGTCGGCGCGCCGCCGACGAGGTGCTCGCGCGGCTCGCGAAGGCATGAGCGATGGCTGACTCCTTCTTCGAGGTCACCTGGACCGATCCGGTCACACAGGCCAAGGGCTACCTGGTGATCGACCGGCTGGTCCGCGGCATCAGCAGCGGCGGCCTGCGGATGCGGGCCGGCTGCACGCTCTCCGAGGTCCGCGGCCTGGCGCAGGGCATGACCCTCAAAGAGGCCATGCACTACGAGGACGGCGCCCGCTACGTCCCGCTGGGCGGGGCCAAGGGCGGCATCGATTTCGACCCGTACAGCCCGGACGCCGAGCAGGTGCTGTTCCGGTATCTGGCCGCGATGAAGCCGCTGATCGCGCAGCGCTGGACCATGGGCGAGGATTTCGGGGTCCGCCAGGACGCGGTGGACCGCGGTATCGCGGCGATCGGGCTGACCAGCTCGATCGAGGCCGCCTACCAGGTGATCGACGACAAGGCGGCCGCCGACGCCCGGATGAAGACCGCGTTCGGCAGTGTGGTCGACGGGGTCAAGCTCGACGAGCTGGTGGGCGGCTACGGCGTCGCGCAGGCGGCGTTGGCGGCGATGGCGCGCCTGGGTCTGCTGCCAGCCGAAACCCGGGCTGTCGTACAGGGTTTCGGCTCGATGGGCGGAGCGACGGCCCGCTACCTGGCGCAGGCGGGGGTGCGGATTGTCGGCATCGTCGACGTACACGGTGTGGTGGCCAATCCGGCGGGCCTGGACGTCGAGCGCCTGCTGCTCACCCGCGACGCCACCGGCGGCATGGACCGCAGCCAGCTGCGTGACGGTGACATCCAGCTACCGGCCGAGCACTGGTTGAGCGTGTCCGCCCACGTGCTCGTGCCCGCCGCGATGTCCTATTGCATCGACGATTCCAACCAGGCCGAAGTGCAGGCGAAGCTCATCGTCGAGGCGGCCAACATGCCGGTGCTGCCCGACGCCGAAGCCAGCTTGGCGGCTCGCGGTGTCACCGTGTCGCCGGACTTCGTCGCCAATTCGGCCACCAACGCGTGGTGGTGGTGGGTGTTCTTCGGCGACATCGACGGCAGCGCCGAGCAGTCGTTCGCGAAGATCGCCGACCGGATGAAGACGTTGAGCGACAACATGTTCGACTATGCCGAGGCCAACGGTGTGACACCGCGCGAAGCCGCGCTCGCGGTGGCGGCGCAGCGGCTTGCCTTGATCGACGAGCGGTTCTGAGATCCTGTAGCGCGGTCAGGCGCTCAGTGCGTTCCAGGCGGCCCGGGCAAGCCAGAGCTCCGAGAGGTCGGACACCCGGCGCACGCTGCGCCCGGTGAGCGCTTCGACCCGCCGCAGGCGGTAGGCGAGCGTCTGTCGGTGGATGCCGAGATCATCGGCCGTGGCCTGCCAGTTCAGATCGTGCTCGAGCAGGGCGAACAGCGACGACCGCAGGCTCTCCTGATCGTCCTCGGCGAGCGGGCCGAGCACGTCGGCGACCACCCGCATGCTCTCCGACCGCGACCGCGTCAGCAGCGCGACGCGCGCGCCGCGGAACGTGCTCCACGGCTCCTGCGCGCTGACCGCGTCGGACAACGCGGTGAGCGCCTCGTCGATCGCACCGGGCAGATCGGCGAACGTCGTCTGCTCGGTCGACGAGCCGCCCGGGTGTCCCAGCTCCTGCAGCGTCGTGCGCAGCCGGTCGAGGTCCGCGCCGCTGGCGATCGCGATGGTCGCGCCCTTCCAGCGCGTCAGCAGCGGACGCGCGCCGGCCAGGGCGACCGCGAGCGTCAGGCGTTCGTACCCGGCCTCGGGGGCGGCGACGACGCGGAACACGCCATCGGATGCGAGCCAGGCGCCGCCGTCGATGTCGTGCTTGCCGATGCCGCCGCTGAGCGCGAGCCGCAGCTGCGCCTCGCCGGCGGCGACCTGCGCGAGCGCCTGCTGCAGCAGCGCGTTGGCGTCGACCGTGAGGATCTGCTTGAGGTGGATGAGGGTCAGCGCGTCGAGAGTGCTGCCGGCCCCGACCACGAGGCGGGTGGGCCGCACGGTGCCGAGCGCGTGCGACCGCAGCCCGTCCTGCACCAGGGTCCCGTCGCCGATGACGGTCGCCCCGGTCTCGGAGTCGACGACGGCGACGTTTGCGTCGCACAGGTCGGTGACCCATCGGCCCGACCGCTTGGCGTCTGGATCTTGTTGTGCCGCAGCCTGATAGAGCCGCGAGAGGACGAGCACGCTCTTGGACTGCTCGCTCGCGTTCGCGGCCGCGACCGTGCGGGCGATGACAGCGAACGGCGTGGTGGGGCCCGTCGAGAGGATGGGGAAGCCGCAGGCGTCGGCCTCGTCGCGCATCGCCTGCGTGAGCGGGGGCGTGATGCCGTCCTCGCCGACGGTCATGCCGACGATCCCGGCCGCCGACGCGCGCTGGACGAACCGGCGCTGCCCCGCAGCATCCTCGGGCAGGCTCAGACCCACGGTCATGAGCAGCTCGCCCGGCCCGAGCCAGGCCCACGGATCGGCCATTTCGCTGGTCTGCGCCCAGCGCACCGGCTGGTCGAGGCCCGACGCGCCCGCGATGACGCTCGTATCGAGGATCGGGTCGGCGATCAGCGCGGCGAGGGTGAGAGTCGCGGCCATGTCGCCATTCTGGTACGTCGGAGCCTTATCCGCACTGATGATTCAACCCTTGAATTTATCAATGCGGACAGTATTCCTGGGCGTGCCCCGCGGTTACCGTCACAGGACGCGCCGGCGCAGCGGCCGAGCAACCAAGCAGAGAGGATTCGCCATGGGGAACGGAACGGATGCCGTGGATGTCATCGTCGTCGGAGCGGGCCTTGCGGGCCTCACGGCGGCTCGCGAGCTGGGACGCGCGGGCCTGACCGTCACGGTGCTCGAAGCCCGGGACCGGATCGGCGGCCGGCTCTACACCGACGACCGTCTCGGCGTGAAGCTCGAGCTGGGCGGCAACTGGATGCACTGGGTGCAGCCGCACGTGTGGTCGGAGGTCAACCGGTACGGGTTGCGCGCCGACCGTGGCCCCCGCTCCGAGGAGACGTACTGGTTCGCCAACGGCGAGGTGCAGCGCGGCGACCTCGCCGGTTTCATGAAGCTCATCGACCCCGGCATGCGGGCGCTGGTGGGGGAGAGCGGCAAGATCATCCCCCGGCCCGACCAGGTCGCGACGAGTGAGGCTTTCCGGGAAGCCGATACTCGCACGCTCGACGAAGCGCTCGACGCCCTGAACCTTCCCGATGCCGAGCGGCAGGCCAACGAGGCCGCGTGGGTCGGGCACTGCAACGGGCCGCTGGACCAGGTCGGCTTCGGCGCCGCGATCCGCTGGACCGCGGCCACGTCGGGGGCGTGGGAGGTCATGCACGAGGCGACCGCCATCTACCGCCTCGCCGACGGCAACGATCAGCTGGCCAAGGCCATCGCGGGGGACATCGCCGGCGACATCCGGCTGAGCACGCCCGTCACCCGCATCGAGCACGACGAGTCGGGCGCGACCGTGCACACGGCGTCCGGCGAGACGCTGCGCGCACGCCGTGTCGTGGTCACGCTGCCGCTCAACATCCTGCACAAGCTCGACATCGAGCCGCCGCTGTCGCCCGTCAAGCGGGCGATCAGCGAGCAGGGCACGGCCTCGCAGGGCGTCAAGCTGTGGATCCGGGTGAAGGGCCCGATCAAGCCGTTCTTCGCCTACTCGACCAAGGACCACCCGCTGTCGGTGGTGCGCACCGAGTTCGTGCGTGAGGAGGACGCCGTGCTCGTCGCGTTCGGCGCCGACGGGACACGCATCGATGTCACGAGCATCGAGGCCGTGCAACAGGCCCTCGGCGCATGGCGCGACGACCTCGAGGTGCTTGAGATCGCGGCGCACGACTGGAACAACGACGAGTACGCGGGTGAGACGTGGCTCATCCAGCGTCCCGGCCAATACGCCGAGGGGCAGGCCGAACTGCAGCGCCCCGAAGGCGCCGTGCACCTCGCGAGCAGCGATATCGCGAACCTGTGGGCGGGCTTCTTCGACGGGGCCATCGAGTCGGGCACCCGGGCCGCGCGTGAGGTCGCCGAGGCCTTGCGCGCGTAGCACGAGCCGCGAGTTCGACGAAAACGTCGTGCCCGTCGGGGATTTATGACGTTTTCGTCGAACTCGGCATCACCGGGAGCGGTCGAACACGATCTCGCCGCCCACGATCGTCAGGTCGATCTGCGCGTCGCGGATGGCCTCGGGCGGCCCGGCGAAGATGTTGTCCGAAACCACCGCGAAGTCGGCGTACTTGCCCGGCGTGATCGACCCGCGGTTGTCCTCGCAGAAGTTCGCGTAGGCGCTGCCCATGGTGTAGGCGTACACCGCCTCGTCCAGGGTGATGCCCTGCTCGGGCACCCAGGCCGGGGTGTCGCCGCGGCCCCGCCGCGTCACCGCGGTGTAGAGGTGCGACAGCGGATCCATCTCGGCGACGGTCCAGTCGCTGGAGAACGCCAGCACCGCGCCGGCCTGCTGCAGGCTGCGGAACGCCCAGGCGTGCTCGGAACGTTCCGGCCCGATGGCCTCCGCCCAGTCCTTGCCCGGCCCGGCGACGTCCGGGGCGCCGTGACGGGGCTGCATGCAGGCCACCACCCCCAGCTCGGCGAACCGGGCCACGTCGTCGGGATGCAGGCATTCGACGTGCACGATCTGATGCCGCGCGTCGCGGGCGCCGTTGGCGGCGCGGGCCGCCGCGACCCCGTCGAGCACTGTGCGGATGCCGCGGTCACCGGTCGCGTGCACGAAGGCCTGGAAGCCCGCCGCGTCCAGGCCGGTCAGCACCTCGGCGAACTCCGTCGGCTCGTAATAGGTGGCCCCGCGGTTGCCCGGCTCGTTGTAGTAGGGCTCCAGCAGGGCGGCGGTGTGCGGTTCGACGACGTCGTCGATGTAGAGCTTGAGCGGCCCGAGCCGGAACTGGTCGTCCTGATACTGCGTGATCGCCGCGGC
The DNA here is from genome assembly GCF_002157835.1 of Mycobacterium dioxanotrophicus. Lineage (NCBI taxonomy): Bacteria > Bacillati > Actinomycetota > Actinomycetes > Mycobacteriales > Mycobacteriaceae > Mycobacterium > Mycobacterium dioxanotrophicus. The sequence goes on from NZ_CP020809.1 coordinate 601,989, forward strand.
GAAGTCGGCGAGGTCCGACGCCGGGGTGCCGCGCGGATGGAACAGCCCGGCGATCACCCGTGACTTCAACCGTCCTTCGGTGCGGGCCCGGGTGAACAGGCCGATGTCGTCGAGCGAGTTCTGCGGTTCGACGACGGTCGTCAGCCCGTTGGCGATGGCCATGTCGAGGCTCGACAGCAGCCGCCCGTAGCGGCGGTCCTCCGAAGCCCACGGTAGGAAGTCGGCCATCGCGCGCTGGCCGTCGCGGGCCAGCCCCTTGACCGCGAAGTTGGTGAGGAATCCGGTGGGTTCGCCCGTGACCGGGTCGAGCTTCGCGGTGCCGAACGGCAGTTCGGTGTGATCCCGCGTGATGCCGAGGAACCGCAGCGCCGCGGTGTTGAGCCAGACCGTGTGCACGTCGTAGGTCAGCACGAACGCGGGCTTGTCGCCGGTGATGGCGTCGAGGTCGGCGGCGGTGGGCATCTGGCCGGCCGGGAACGCGCTGTAGTCCAGGCTTTCTCCCTCGATCCACGACGCATCGGGATTGGCGGCGATCCACGCGGTCAGCCGGCGGTAGACCTCGTCGAGCGTGGCGGCACCGGCCAACTGGGCGCTGGCGACGTCCGAGCCGAGCCGCAGGTGGTTGTGCGCGTCGACGAATCCCGGCAGTAGCAGCCGGCCGCCGAGGTCGACGATCTGGGTGGCTGGGCCGGCCAGGGCCGAGATGGTGGCGTCGTCGCCGACCGCGGTGATGCGGTCACCGGTGACGGCGACGGCCGAGGCGGTCGGCCGGTCGGGGTCGACGGTGTGGATGACCGCATTGCGGTAGATGACGTCGGTCATGGTTCCTTCCAGTTCTGTTGGGCGTGCTCGTCGGCGACCACGCGGAAGCCGGTCACCGCGCGGTCGACGGCGCCGCGAACGTAGCCGCCATGAGCGGTCGTGCCGCGGAAGAAGTCGATGAGCTCGGAGGTGATCACCTCGCCCGGCAGCACGTTGGGGATGCCCGGCGGGTAGGCGGCGAGCGTGTCTGCGCTGACGCGTCCCACGGCGGCGTCGACTCCGACCACCTCGACGGGCGAGAAGAACGCCTGGCGCACAGTCATCCGGCTTTCGCCGGGCGGCGGAACCTTCAACGTGGAGTGGTCCTCGCCGCCGCCGTTCTCCTCCGGCAGTGCGTGCAGCGCGTTGACGATGCGGTCCACGTCCGGCGCGGACCCGGCGCCGATCACCATCACGATTGCCGCGCCGGTCGCCACCTCGACGTGGATCTTGTGCTCATTGATCAACACCTTGCTGGCCCGGACGCCGCTGATGCCGCCCGCCGAGGTGTCGATGGCCACCCGCAGCGGATCGACCGCCACCACGTCGGGGAACTTCAGGAAGTCGTCACTGGCGATCCGGAACCGGCCGTGGGCCCGGACCCGGGCGCGGATCTCGTCGGCGACCGCGATCGAGTCGCCGATGCGGGCCTGCCCGGTGGCCAATTGGCGGCGGGCCAGGTCGAGGGAGGCCAGCAGGATGCCGCTGGTCGACGTCGACTGCACAGTGTGCAGGCCGCGGACCACCATGGGCTCCAACTGCTCGGCGAACGGCCCGGCGCCCAGGTGCAGCATCGCCGATTGCGTGAGGCTGCCGCCGAGCTTGTGGGTGCTGGAACACACCAGGTCGGCGCCCTTGGAGAGGGCATTGGCCGGCAGCGCCGGGTGGAAGCCGAAGTGCGCGCCCCAGGCCTCGTCGACGATGAGCGGGACGCCGTGGTCGTGCGCGACCTCGGCCAGCGCGGCGACGTCACTGACCGAGCCGAAGTAGCTGGGTGTGATGAGATGCGCAGCGGCGGCGTCGGGATTCGCGTCGAGCGCGGCGGACAGGTCGGCGGCCGTGACGCCGTGCGCGATGCCGAGGTGGTCGTCGACCGACGGGTGGACGAAGGCCGAGCGCAGGCCCGCCAGCACCAGGGCGTCGACCACGCTGGAATGCACGCTGCGCTGCACCACCAGGGTCCGGCCGAGCTGGCGTGCGCACATCACCGCGAGGTGGTTGGCCTGGGACCCGCCATTGGTCAGAAACCAGGTCCTGGCGGCGCCCCAGGCGTCGGCGGCCAGCCGCTGGGCCTGTGTGATGGGGGTGGGGTCCGGCGTGATGTCGACGCCTTCGATCAGCGGCGGCACGTCGAGTTCGAGAACCCGGTCGCCGAACCACTCCGCGAGCAGCGGGTGGCGCTTCGGTTCGCCCATGTGGCCGGGCACGTGCACCCGCACCCAGTCGCCCTCGCCGTAGGCGCGCATCGCGTCGGCGTACGGAGCGTGATCGTGGTCGATCGGTTCGGTGGAGCTCAACGGCCCTCCCATCACCTGGGCCCGGGTATTCGCCGGGCTTGACGAGTCTGGCAAAAGTCACCGGCCGGAGGACGCTTTAGCGTCCAATAAGTCCGTGCCACTTTATGTTTCGGGGTTCGGGGCACCCGGCGGTGACGAGTGACGCATGGGCGCTCCCTGAGGTGCCATGGCGCAAACTCTTGTTAATAATTTCGACATATTATAGCGTCATCCCATGTCAGAAGCATTTCGCCCCTCGCAGTCGGCGTCGACGGCTCGGTTTCGGGCGTCCAACCCCGAACACATGGACGCCCGCCGCGCGGCCATCGTCGCCGCGACTGCGCGGGTGATCGTGACCAACGGGGTGGATTCCACCCGGTTGGCTGACGTGGCCGAGGAGGCCGGCGTCTCCGTCGGACTGATCCAGCACTACTTCCGCACCAAGGACCGCCTGGTGCTGGAAACCTTCCGCGCGTCCGCCGAGCAGAGCCGGGACGGCTGGCGCCGCTGCGTCACCGAGGACGACGAGCCACTGGTCCGCATCGCGCGGCTGGCGCGGTTCATCGTCACCGACGAGGATTTCGACATGGCCTGGGGGCTGTGGGTCGAGTTCTATGCGGCCAGCACGCGAAATCGCGAGTTACGCAAGCACATTCACCGCATCATGAACCTCTGGCGGACATTGTTCACCGAGTGCATCAACGACGGGATCGCGCGCGGGGTGCTGCAGTCGAACGGCAATGTCGACGACGCCGTCACCCGGATCGTCGCTCTCACCGACGGTTTGGCCATCCAGACGCTGCTCGGGCTCTACGAGATGACGGTCCCGATGATGGAATCGATGATCCTCGATGCCATCGCCGACCTGTTCAGTGTCGACCGGGCCGCCCTGGCCAAAGCCTCGCAATCGATGGCGAATCCGCCGCTGCCGGCCTGATCATCACCCGCGCCAAGCCATTTGGCGAGCGCCAGGCGGGTATAGTCACCGCCAACTCCTCGGCCGGCGATGCCGGCTCGACGCCACGACGTGGGCACCGATTCCGACAATATCGCACCACTGTTGCATAACGGCCGTCCAGTGAACAGCGCAGTCGTAGCCTGACCGCCGGGACGCTTGCTCACCCAGCCGGCGGCCGACCACGTAGCAGCAGCTAGTCAGACAACGGCGTCTACTGAGGAGGACTCGTGGCATCTCTCACAGAGCAGGCCCTGCGCCGCAAACCGGTGGGCATGATCAACGCCGAAACGGGTGCTGACACCGGAAAGAGCGAGCTCAAGCGAAGTATCGGGCTATGGGGCCTGTCGGCCATCGGCATCGGCGGCACCATCGGCACCGGCATCTTCTTCATCCTCAGCCAGGCGGTGCCCATCGCAGGCCCCGCCGTGCTGTGGTCGTTCGTGCTGTCCGCGGTCGTCGCCGGCCTGACCGCCGTGTGCTACGCCGAACTGGCGGGCGCCGTCCCGGTGGCCGGCTCGTCGTACTCGTATGCGTATACGACGCTCGGCGAAGTGGTGGCCCTCGGCGTCGGCGCGTGTCTGTTGCTGGAATGGGGTGTGGCCGGTGCGGCCACCGCCGTCGGCTGGTCGCAGTACGTCAACCAGTTCCTGCTCAACGTCTTCCACTTCCAACTGCCCGCGGCGCTGTCCAACGCCCCCGAGGAGGGCGGCATCTGCAACGTACCCGCCATCATCCTCATCCTGATGTGTGCGGTGCTCCTGATCCGCGGCGTCAGCGAGTCGGCCAAGACCAACGCGATCATGGTCGCGATCAAGCTCGCCGTGCTGGTGATGTTCGTCCTGATCGGCATCCAGGGCTTCAACACGGACAACATGCAACCGTTCGCACCGCACGGCATCGGCGGCGTCACCACGGCGGCGAGCATCATCTTCTTCACCTTCGTGGGCCTCGACGGCGTGGCCGCCGCGGGTGAGGAGGCCAAGAACCCGCATCGCAACCTCCCGTTGGCGATCATGATCTCGCTGATCACCGTGACGGTCATGTACGTGTTGGTGGCCCTGGTCGCGCTCGGCGCCCAGCCGTCGGGCGAATTCGACGGTCAGGAAGCCGGACTGGCGAAAATCCTGGAGAACGTCACCGGACAGTCGTGGCCGGGCACCGTACTGGCCGCAGGCGCCATCATCTCGATCTTCAGCGTGACGCTGGTGTCGGTATACGGGCAGACCCGCATCCTGTTCGCGATGTCGCGTGACGGCATGATCCCGCCGATCTTCCACAGGGTGAACCCGCGGACCCTCACCCCCGTTCCCAACACCATCATCGTGGCGGTCGTCATCGCGATCCTCGCGGGCTTCATCCCCATCAACTTCCTCGCAGAGATGACCAGCGTCGGCACCCTGGCCGCCTTCGTGACGGTGTCCATCGGCGTCATCGTGCTGCGCCGCCGCGCGCCGGAACTGCCCCGCACGTTCAAGGTGCCGCTGTATCCGATCACGCCGATCCTGTCGGTCCTCGGTGCGTTGTGGATCATCGCGAGCCTGCGGACCGTGACCATCTACGTATTCGTGATCTGGGTGGGTCTGGCATTGGTGTGGTACTTCGTCTACGCCCGCAGTCACTCACATCTGGGCAGACACGAGCACGTCGGGCTGGACGCGACGAAGGAGGAGCCCCAGCCATGACCATCCTCGTCGGGTATCCGCTCAAGCGGCGGGCCAAGGCGGTGCTCAGCCTGGCGGGCATGCTGTCGCGAACCAGCGGCGAGGATGTGCTGGTGTGCGTGGTCATCCCGGCACCGTGGACGCCGGGCTTGTCCCGGGCCGACCAGGGGTACCGCGCCTACATCGACGAACTGGTCGACACCGCCGTCGCCCAGGCCCGCGAGGACCTGGACGCCGACGTGGCAGCGCAATTCGTCACGGTCCACGCGAAGTCGGCGTCCGCCGGCTTGTTGGAGGCCGCCTCGCAGCACCAGGCCAGCGTGATCGTCACCGGATCATCGGATTCGGGTCAGTTCGGGTACATCTCGTTGAGCAGTGTGGCCGACCGGCTGCTGCACAGCTCGCACCTGCCGGTCGCGGTGGCTCCCCGTGGGTTCCGGTCCTCCGGCAAGAAGATCAGCCGGATCACGCTGGCCTTCACCGGTGGTGAACAAAGTTCCTTGCTGCTGGTCTCAGCGCGCGCGATGGCAGCGGAGTACGGGTGCCAATTGCGGCTGGCATCCTTCGCCGTTCACCTCTCGCCCCCCGAGACGGCGCGCTTCCGCGACGAGCACGGCGCGGTGCTGGCGGAGTGGACCGAAGACATCTACGCCGCCGCCGAGAAGGCGCTGTCATCGGGCGGCGGGCCGCAGGCTTCCCGGCCGGAAATCGTGCTCGGGCACGGACGCGATTGGGACGAGGCCTTCGAGAGCATCGAATGGGAGCCCGGCGAAGTGCTGGTGATCGGGTCGAGTGAAACGGGTCCCGTCGCACGGGTCTTCATCGGATCGCGGGCCACCAAGATCGTCCGGCACGCCCCGGTCCCGGTCATCGTGGTGCCGCGGGAGGCGGCCGAGGAGTTCGCCGAAGCGAAGGGTGGGACCTGATGGGCGCCGCTGAGCAGCCGAACGCGCCGTATCTCGACGCGGTGCTGGCGTATTCGTTCCGCGGCGCGGCCCGCTATCACACGCCGGGTCACAAGGGCGGTCCCGGCGCGGATCCCGCGCTGGTCAAGGCGATCGGCATCGACGCCCTCGCTTCGGATGTGCCACTGGGGCTCTGGGGTGTGGACATCGGGCCGCAGCCGTCACCGTACGTCGAGGCCGAGCGGCTCGCGGCGGAGGCGTTCGGTGCGGCGCGGTCGTTCTTCCTCACCAACGGCGCGACGCAGGGCAACCACACGCTGTGCCTGGCGCTGGCGCCGCTGGGCACTCGTATTGTGGCGCAACGCAATTCACACGCCTCGATCGTCGACGGGCTGGTGCTCTCCGGCGGCATCCCCAGCTTCGTGGCGCCCGAGTACGACGACGTGTTGGGCGTCGCGCATTGCGTGACACCGGAGTCCCTGGCCGCGGCGCTGGACAACGCGCCTGACGCCAGAGCCGCGTTCATCGTGTCGCCCACCTATTTCGGCATGGCCGCCGACATCGTGGGTCTGGCGAAGGCGGCGCACTCGCGCGGTGTGCCGTTGATCGTCGACCAGTCGTGGGGCCCGCATTTCGGCTTCCATGACGCGCTGCCGCCGACGGCGTTGTCGCAGGGCGCCGACGCCATGCTGACCAGCACGCACAAGATTGCCGGCGCGCTGACCCAGGCCGCCATGCTGCACATCGCCGACACCGGACGGGTCGACATCGGCGCGGTCGCCCGGGCGCTGCGGTTGCTGCGGTCCACCAGTCCGTCGTCGTTGTTGATGGCCTCGCTCGACGCGGCACGACGCCAACTGGTCATGCACGGTGAGCAGCTGCTGAGCGAAACGCTGGTGGCCATCAGGCTGGCCAGCGAGAAGCTCAAGAGCATCGACGGGATCGACCTGGTCGACGAGTCGATGGTCGGCCGGATGGGCGTGACGGGCTATGACCCGCTGCGCATCGTGCTCGACGTGCGGCACACCGGCCGTACCGGTTACGAGATCGCCGACGCCTTGCGGCAGAGCTACGACGTGCATGTCGAGCTGCCGCTGCACGCCACCATCGTGCTGGTGATCGGCCTCGGCGAATCCACCGCGAACCTGCTGCGGGTGGCAGGCGATGTCGAAGAGGTGGTCAAGCGGCTCAAGGTGCCGGGCGACACCCCGTTGATCGTGCCGCCTGCCGCGTCGCTGGGCTACGAGGTGGCGATCCCGCCGCGCGAGGCGTTCCTCGGCGAGGCCGAGCAGGTGGCGGTGGAGGACGCCGCAGGACGGATCTCCTGCGAGTCGATCGCCAGTTACCCGCCGGGTATTCCGGCGCTGCTGCCGGGCGAGCGGATCGACGCGGACATCATCACCTATCTGCGCGAGATCGCCGACGGTGGCGGAAAGCTGCACGGCGCAAGCGATCCCACGTTCCACACGATCAACGTGCTGGCGAAGGAGCCGTAGCTCACCGCCCGAGCAGGTTGGCGATCAGCAGGTCGAGCCCGAAGTCGAAGCGCTGGTCGAAGTCTCCTGGGCCGAAGAACTCGGCGACTTGCGCCAGTGCGGGATAGCGGTCTGGGCTTACCGCGTCGGCGAGGCGTACCGGCCGGTCCAGCGCATGATATGCCTGCTGTTCCTGGGTAATACCCATCGTGTAGTACGCGATGGCCCAGGCCGACCATGCGGCGTTGCACGGCTGGATGCCGCCGGCGAGCAGAGTCGAGACGAATGCCTCGCCCAATTCGAGTGTGCGGGGCTCGACCGGGAACGTTCCGGCGACCACGCGGGCGCCGTCGCGGTGCGCGAGCATCGCCGTGCGGTAGCGGTGTGCCAGCTCGCGCAACCGGTCCTGCCACTGCTGCGGAAGTGGTTCGTCGGCGCAGCCTGCGAGCATCAGATCGGCCATGGCCGCCAGTAGGGCGGGCTTGCTCGCTGCATGCCAGTACACGGTATTGAGCTGCACGCCAAGGTGATTGGCTACCTTTCGCATGGTCAGCGCATCGAGCCCGATGTCGTCGAGCACCGCAAGGCCTGCCGCGACCACCTGTTCCCGGTCCAGTCCCACGCCGCTGCTCCTCGAAACCTGACGTCTTGATCGTTGATCAAGTGTAGTGGATAGTGGGTCTTGATCCTTGTTCAAGAGAGGTGGGCTATGGGTGTGGGAGTGGCCGATCAACCAGCGGTCGTCAGACAGCTGCGGCTCGAGGCCGACGGCGTCGTGTCGGTGTCGCTGACCCGACCGGACGGATTGCCGTGGCCGGCGTGGGCGCCGGGCGCACACGTCGATATCGTGCTGCCCACGGGCATCACCCGGCAGTACTCGTTGTGCGGGTCGCCCGACGACCGCGACACCTACCGCATCGCGGTACGGCGCCAGGTCCGCAGCCGCGGCGGTTCGGAATACGTCCACGCATTTCTCCGCCCCGGTCAGAATCTCGCAATTCGAGGTCCCCGCAACAACTTTCCGCTCCGAGAGCACGACCGCTACCTCTTCATCGCCGGGGGCATCGGTATCACCCCGATCCTGGCGATGGTGCGGGAGACCGCCGAGCGAGGCAAGCCGTGGCGACTGCTCTACGCGGGGTCGAGTGCGGCCGGGATGGCGTTCACGGGCGAGCTGGCGGAGCTCGGTGGCGTAGTCGAGTGCTATGTGAGTGATCGGTGCGGCCGCATTCCGCTGGATGATCTGCTGTCGGAACCGCGGGTGGGCACCGGCGTGTACGCGTGCGGACCCGAAACACTCTTGACCGCCATCGCCGAGCGCATGACGCACTGGCCGCCCGGCGCGCTGCACATCGAACGGTTCGCATCGCGACCGAAGCCGACGCGTCCCGACACCGAATTCGACGTCCGTTGTGCCCGTTCGGCCAAGACCGTCACAGTGCCGCCGGGGCAAAGCATCCTCGACGCGCTCGTCGGCGCGGGTGTGCCGGTCACGGCATCGTGTCGCGAGGGACTGTGCGGCACATGTGAGACCGCGGTGCTCGACGGAACGCCCGACCACCGCGACGACATCCTCGACGAGCGGGAACGCGCCGCCAATGACCGCATGTTCATCTGCGTGTCCCGTGCTGTCGGGCCCCGGCTGGAATTGGACATCTGACGTGGATCACACCGCAGCTGACGGCTACCAGCCCATCGATCTGTCCCGCATCCGCGAAATCATCGGCTACCCACCGAAATTCATCGAGGAGAAGAAGACCTCGAGCCTCGGCGAGTTCGCCCGGCGGTTCATCGCACACAGCACCTTCTACGTCGTCGCGACAGTCAACGACGCCGGGCAGGTCGATGCGAGCCCGAAGGGCGACCCGCCCGGTTCGGTCAAGATTCTCGACTCGCGGACCCTGGCGATTCCCGACCGGCCGGGCAACAAGGCCATCGACACGTTCCGAAACCTGGTCGAGCGCCCTGGCATCGGAGTGCTGTTCCTGGTTCCGGGCGTCCGCGAGGTGCTGCGGGTCAACGGTGATGCTTTCGTCACCGACGATCCCGATCTGCTCGAGATGCTCGCGGCCGACGGCAAGCCCGCGGTGCTCGCCACGATCGTCCGTGTCCAGGAAGTGTTCTACCAATGCGGCAAGGCGCTGATCCGCTCGCGCATGTGGAACCCCGATCCAGGGCTGGCCGATGCACTCCTGGGCGGTGCAAACTTCTACTGCGCGATCGGCGCCGAGATGGGTGAGATGGCCACCGCCATGGGAATCGACGTGAGCGGGCTCATCGACATCACAAACGAGCACTACGAGACGACGTTGTACTGACGCTCCGGTTTTCCCTTGCCGGTGCGCGCCGAAGCGTTCAATGGGCACATGGAGTTGATGTCGCCGACCGATTCGATGTTTCTCATCGCCGAGACGCGGGAGCACCCGTTCCATGTCGGTGGTCTGGCGCTCTATGAGCCACCGGCCGGCGCGAGCTCCGAATTTGTCCGCGAGCTGTACGAGGAGATGGTCGCGCACACCGACTTTCAGCCTGTGTTCCGCAAACACCCGGCCACCATCCTCGGCGGCATCGCCAACGTCGGCTGGACCTACGACAACGACGTCGACCTCGACTACCACCTGCGCCGCTCGGCGCTGCCGTCGCCGGGCCGGGTGCGTGACCTGCTCGAACTGACTTCGCGGCTGCACAGCGGCCTGCTGGATCGGCATCGTCCGCTGTGGGAGGCCCATTTGATCGAGGGGCTCGCCGACGGCCGGTTCGCGGTGTACACCAAGCTGCACCACTCGTTGATCGACGGTGTGTCGGCACTCAAGCTGATCATGCGCACGCTGTCGGAGGATCCGCACGACACCGAGGTGCGGGTGCCGTGGGACCTGCCGCGCAAGAAGCGCGAGCGCCAGCACCAGAGCCCGTCGCTGCTGCGCACCGTGACCGATGCGGCAGGCGCCGCCGTCGGGATCGCGCCGTCGACGGTGAAACTGGCGCGTGCCGCGTTGCTCGAACAGCAGCTCACGTTGCCGTTCGCCGCGCCGAAGACGATGTTCAACGTCAAGATCGGCGGTGCGCGCCGGGTGGCCGCGCAGTCGTGGCCGCTGGAGCGGTTCAAGCGGGTCAAGGAGGCCAGTGGCGTCACCGTCAACGACGTGGTGCTCGGCATGTGCGCCGGTGCGCTGCGGGCGTATCTGCTTGAGCAGGGCGCACTGCCGGACCGGCCGTTGATCGCGATGGTCCCGGTCAGCCTGCGCTCGGAAAACGAGGCCGATGCCGGTGGCAACCTGGTCGGGTCCATCCTGTGCAACCTCGCCACCGATCGCGACAATCCCGCCGAGCGGCTCACCATCATCAGCGAGTCGATGCGCGGCAACAAGCAGATCTTCTCCGAACTGCCCCGGGTGCAGGCATTGGCGTTGTCCGCGTTGATGATCGCGCCGCTCGGCCTGGCCGCGGTACCGGGCTTTGTCAAGGCCACCGCCCCGCCGTTCAACCTCGTCATCTCCAACGTCCCGGGGCCGCGGCATCCGCTGTACTGGAAGGGGGCCCGGCTCGACGGCAACTATCCGCTGTCCATCGCGCTGGACGGCCAGGCCATGAACATCACCCTGGCCAACAACGGCGACAATCTGGACTTCGGTCTGGTCGGCTGCCGGCGCAGTGTGCCGCATCTGCAGCGGATGCTCAGTCATCTGGAGGACTCGCTCAAGGCTCTCGAGGTCGCCACCGGCGTGTGACACCAAAAACGCGTATTGGGTAGACCAAAAACCGCAAGTCACGCAAAATGGTTGCCGTGACGGATGGCGATGGTGTGACCCTGGGCCGGATGCGGATTCTCGACGCGAAACCGGTCAACCTCGACGGTTTCAGTGTCACCAACCCGGATCTGGGCCTGGCCGCGATGAGCAGCCCCAACGACCCGGAGCCGTCGCTGGTCGTGAGAGACGGACAGGTCGTCGAGTTGGACGGCAAGGCCGCCGCCGACTTCGACGTCATCGATGAGTTCATCGCCCGCTACGGGCTGGATCTCGACGTCGCCGCCGAGGCGATGGCATGTCCCGACGTCGCGCTCGCGCGCATGGCCGTCGACCCCGGCGTGCCGCGCGCGGAGGTGGTCCGGCTGATCGGCGGCACCACCCCGGCCAAGTTGGCGCGGGTGATCGCGGTGATGACTCCGGTCGAGATGCAGATGGCGATGGCCAAGATGCGTGCCCGCCGCACGCCGAGCAATCAGGCGCACGTCACCAACCAGCTCGACGACCCGCTGCTGATCGCGGCCGATGCGGCCAGCGCGGTGGCATACGGGTTCCGTGAGGTCGAGACAACGGTTCCGGTGCTCGGCGACGCACCGTCGAATGCCGTTGCGCTGCTGATCGGTTCGCAGGTCGGGACACCCGGCGCGATGGCGCAGTGCTCCATCGAGGAGGCGCTGGAACTGCGGCTGGGGCTGCGCGGGCTCACCAGTTACGCCGAGACCATCTCCATCTACGGCACCGAGCAGGTGTTCGTCGACGGCGACGACACCCCGTTCTCCAAGGCCATCCTCACGAGCGCCTACGCGTCACGCGGATTGAAGATGCGGGTCACCAGCGGTGGCGGTGCCGAGGTGCTCATGGGGGCGGCGGAGAAGTGCTCGATCCTGTACCTGGAATCGCGGTGCGTGTCGCTGGCCCGCGCGCTGGGCTCACAAGGCGTGCAGAACGGCGGCATCGACGGGGTCGGGGTGGTGGCCTCGGTGCCCGAGGGCATGAAGGAGCTGCTCGCCGAGAACCTCATGGTGATGATGCGCGACCTGGAATCGTGTGCGGGCAATGACAACCTGATCTCCGAGTCCGACATCCGCCGTAGCGCGCACACCCTGCCGGTGCTGCTGGCCGGCGCGGACTTCATCTTCTCCGGGTTCGGCTCGATCCCGCGCTACGACAACGCGTTCGCGCTGTCCAACTTCAACTCCGATGACATGGACGATTTCCTTGTCCTGCAACGGGACTGGGGTTCCGACGGCGGGCTGCGGACCGTCCCTGCCGAGCATCTGGCCCGGGTGCGCCGCCGCGCGGCGCGGGCCGTGCAGGCGGTGTACCGCGACCTCGGCCTGGCCGACTTCGACGACAGCCACATCGACGAGGTGGTGGCCGCCAACGGATCCCGCGATCTGCCGCCCGGTGACCCGAAGGCCGTCGCCGAGGCGGCGGCCGCCATCGAGGCCAAGCAGCTCACGGTGTTCGACGTGGTGGCCTCGCTGCACCGCACCGGATTCGGCGAAGAAGCCGAGGCGATCATGCGGTTGACGCGAGAACGTCTGCAGGGCGACCAGTTACAGACCTCGGCGATCTTCGACGACCAGTTCCGGGTGCTGTCCAAGATCACCGACCCCAACGACTACGCGGGCCCGGGTACCGGGTACACCCTGAGCGAGGAGCGCCGTGCCGAGATCGACGACATCCGCCAGCAACGCAGCACCGCAGAGTTGACCGCCGACCAGGCCGAACACGCCGGGCACCTCCTCGTCACCGACGTGGAACCGGCCCGCCAAGGCCGCGACCCGCGCGAGGTGTGCATCGGCCTGTCCCCGGCGTTGGGCCGCAGCGTCTGGCTGACCCTGTGCGGGCTGACCATCGGTGAGGTGATCCGGCAGATCTCCGCGGGACTCGAGGAAGAAGGATGCGTGCCGCGGTTCGTCCGCGTGCGCTCGACCATCGACGTCGGCCTGATCGGGTTGACCGCGGCCAAACTGTCCGGGTCGGGCATCGGAATCGGATTGCAGGGCAAGGGGACTGCGCTGATCCACCGGCGTGACCTGGCGCCGCTGGCCAACCTCGAGCTGTTCAGTGTCGCCCCGCTGCTGACCGCCCGCAATTACCGTGAACTCGGCCGCAACGCGGCCCGACACGCCAAGGGCATGGCGCCCATACCGATCCTCACCGGCGGCACCGACGAGTCCATATCGGCGCGCTACCACGCGCGGGCGGTGGCGCTCGTCGCGCTGGAGCGTGAGGCCAGCGAACCGGGCCAGGGCCCCGTGACGGTGGAGGTGACGCGAGCATGAGCGAGAAGTTCACCGTCGCCGCGGCCGTCGACGGCAAGCTGGACCTGGCGGATCTGCGGATGGACCCGGCCGTGCTGGCCCACCAGGCCGCGGTCGCTGAGCAGGACGGCAACCCCCAACTCGCCGAGAACTTCCGGCGCGCAGCCGAATTGGCCATCATCGACGACGAGGAGGTGATGGGGCTCTACGAGGCGCTGCGCCCGTACCGCTCCACCGCCGCGGAACTCGACGCGCTGCAGGCCTCGTTGGCCGCACGTGGCGCTGCCCGTTGTGCCGAACTGGTGCGTCAGGCCGCCGTGGTCTACGCCCGCCGGGGTCTGCTGCGGTGATCGTCGCGGGTATCGATATCGGCAACCACACCACCGAGATCGTGCTCGCCCGCGTGGATACCGGTGCCGACGATGGCGCCGTGCAGCCCGTCGGGCACGGGCAGGCACCGACCCGGGGCCGCAAGGGATCCCGCGATTCGCTCGACGGGGCAGCGGCCCTGCTGCACCGGATCGAGGTCGACGCGGGAGCGTGTGCGGACGTGCTCGTCCTGTCGGCGATCCGCCCGGTGGACACCGACACCGCTCCGCTGCCACCCGCGTCGTCGCCCCGCTCGCCGGTGCGCAGCCTGCGCAAGCCGGACGCCAGCACGCCCGCGGGCAGCGGATTCGCCGTCGGCCGCCATGTCCCGCTGGCAGCGCTGTCCGGCCCCGCCGCGGCGGGCCCGGTCATCGTATCCGTCGACGGGGACACCGATTTCGAGGTCGCCGCCGCCGCCATCACCGCGGCGCTCGCGGACGGATGGTCGGTGACCGGCGTGGTCGCCGCACAGGACGACGCGGTGCTGATCGCCAACCGCATCCCGATCGACATTCCGGTGGTCGACGAGGTCGACGTCGCCGGGCTCGCGCCAGGAGCGCTGGTCGCCGTGGAGGTGGTGCCCGAGGGGCGGGCCTACCGGGCCCTCGCCGATCCGATCGCGCTGTGCGCCGCCCTGGAACTGGGGCATGAGCAACTGCCCGATATCGCCGAATTCACTCGTGAACTCGCCGACGCCCCCGCGATCGCGGTTACCGGCCGCACGGCGCCGCCCGAGCCGCCGGCCGTCGACGACGACTACGTCGAATTCACCGTCGACGGCAGGCCGGTCCGCTACTCGCCCGCGCAGGCGCACAGCATCCTGCGGCGCGACCCGCCAGGAGCTCCGCTGCGGATCCGGTTGCGTTCGATCCCCACCGCCGACCACGAAATCACGGTCGACGACGCCTTTTTCACCGATCTGTCGGCGTTGGACAACGGTGCGTGGCTGCGCCGCGGGGTCGCCGACGCCCGCGGCACGGTCGTGGCATTGCTGGCCGCCGACCACGTCGCCGACGCGGCGGCCACCCTGCAGGAGCTGACGGGACGTCCGGCGTACACCATCGCGAGCGAACCGGAGGCCGCGGCACGCGGGGCACGTACGACGCCCGGGCTGCCGCCGGACTCTGTGGTGTGCGACATCGGTGGCGGCACGATCGATCTGGTCGGTGCCGACCGGACGGTGACCGCAGCGGGAGCGGGGGAGACCATCACCGTCGCCGTGGCCCGGATGCTCAACATCCCGCGGGCGCTGGCCGAGCGGGTGAAGCGGACCCCGGCGCTGCGGGTGGAGGGGCCGCACGTCGCGCACGAAGAAGACGGCAGGCGGGTGTTTCTCGACAACCCGGCGCCTGCCGATGCCATCGGGCGGTTGTGCACGCGGGGCAGCGCCGGCCTGGTCCCGTTCTCGAACAGGCTGGCCGCCGAGGAGTGGCGCAGCCTGCGCCTGGCGATCAAACAGGAGACGGTCGCCGCGAACATCGCGCGCTGCCTCACCGCATTCGAAAAACCGCCTGCGGCACTGGTATTGGCTGGCGGCGGGGCACTCGACGACGAATTGTTGCGGACGGTGGGCGAATCCCTGCGGATGGTCCCGGTGGTGGTGGGGCGGGCCAACATCGACGGAATACACGGTCCGCGGTTCGCGGTGGCGTCAGGTCTGGTGCATCTGTACGCCACCGCATCGCGAAGCTGACAGATCAGAACGGCAGATCCACGTTGTTGGTCGTGGTGTTGGCCTCGTCGTGGTTGGAGTCGACGTAGCCCAGCCGGAACGGGACGTCGGGGTTGGTGCCGTAGGGCACCAGCGGGCTGGCGCCGCTGGCGGTGTTGGTGGTCTGGGTTTCGGCGGCTGCTGCGATGGGAGCCAGGGCGACCGTTCCGCCGATCGCGGCGGCGGCCAGTGCGGCGGCGATGAACTTCATCGGGTTCTTCATGATGGTCTCCTCGGTGCTGGTCGCCTGTGTCGGCGATGACTAAATCCTGTCTCTGCAGCACTTCGGTGTCGTCGCTGCTGACACCCAACCCCGGGTACCGAATACAGCCATTCCCGCGGTAGTGCTAGCCGGTATTGGCCAGCGCCGGCCGGAGGAATTCGCCGGTGAGTGTGACGGCCGGAGCCGACGAATCGCCACCGACGATCAGCGTCGCGAACGCGATGTCGCCGACGATGCCGGCGAACCAACCGTGCGAGTGGGTATTGTCGCCGAACTCGGCCGTACCGGTCTTGCCGCCGAGGTCGGGGATATCGCTGAGTTCGGCGGCGGTGCCCTCGGTCACCGTCTGGCGCATCATCGCACGCAGCGCGTCAACCACGTTGGGCGACAACGGCACCGACGGTTTGTCGGCAGTGGTCTTCTCGCCGTCGACCAGGGTCGGCACGATCGTCGAACCATGCGCCAGGCTGGCCTCGGCGACCGCGAGTCCGAACGGGCTGACCGTCACGGTGCCTTGCCCGATACCGTTTTCGACCCGCTGCGCCGCGGTGTCGGCGGTGGGAACCTTGCCGGTCACGGTCGTGAGCCCCGGCACCGTGAAGTCCACACCGATGCCGAAATCGCGTGCGGTGTTGGTCAGGGCGTCGGCGGGCAGCTTGTCGGCCAGCGCCGCCATGCTGGTGTTGCAGGAATGCGCGAACGCCGAGCTCAGTGGCACCGTCCCCAGATCGAAATTGTCCTCGTTCGGGATGGTGCGGTTTTCGATGGTCACCTGCCCTGGGCAGGCGACCGGGGTCTGCGGTGTCACGAGATTGGCCTTGAGCGCAGCCGCCGTGGTGATGGTCTTGAACGTCGAACCGGGCGGGTACAACCCGGAAAACACGATCGCCCCTTGCGGATCGGCGGCCGCGTTCTGCGCCGCGGCCAGGATGCCGCCGGTCGAACTCGACATTGCTATCAGCACGGCGGGCCGGGACTCACCTGCGACGGCGCGCTGGGCGAGCAACTGCAGCCGCATGTCCAGCGCGGTCTTCACCGGGTCGGTCGGGGCCGGTGGGGTGGAGATCAACCGCTGGGCCGGCGCGCCTTTGGCGTCGACGAGGTAGACCGACCACCCCGCGGATCGGGTGATGCGGTCGTGCCAGATCTGCTCAAGGCCACCGATCGCCGGAGAGTCCAGTTCCCGGTTGGCCGTGAGCAACTGGCCCTGTTCGACGATCGTGACGCCGGGGATGGGCGTGAGCTGATCGCGGACCTTGCCGAGATCGTCTTCGCGCAACTTGATCACGGTGACGCGGTCGTCCTGCGTGCCGTTGAGCTGTGCGGTAATGGAATCCGGTGTGGTGGTCGGGTCGAACTGGTTGAGCAGCCCGGCCAGGGCAGCTGCCGATTCCGGATGGGTGCGCTCCAGATTGATGACTCCGACGGTCTGCCAGCTCATCAATGGCTGACCGGTCCGATCGAGCACGGGTGTCTGTAGCTCGCTGTCCTGGCTGTACTGAAAACTCAGGCCATCTTTCAGATCACGGTGCAGCAGCGCGGAGGACCAGGTGATGCGCCAGTTGTCGCCGGACTTGGCGGCCGATCCTGTGGTGTCGTATGCGAAGTCGTGCCCCTCACCCCAGGACCATTGGTATTTCAGCGTGAAACCGTTCTCCTGGCCGTCCGTGGGTGACGAGCCGACGGCCAGCTTGGCCTGATCGCCCATGCCGTTGAACATCGCGGCGATCGTCTTTTCAGCCGTGGCCGGGTCACTGGTCTGTTCGGCGGCGGCGTGCGCGTCCTTGCGCTGCAGGGCATCTGCGAAGGAGGCGAAGACGTCGGCGGGCTTGGGAGTCGACGAGCAACTGACGATGCCCAGCAGCAGAGCAACCAGCGCGAGCACGCTCAGGATGCGTCGAGTCATGCCGGCACCAGCGCGCGGACCTGCTCGCTGAGAGCCACCCCGAGGTCATGATTGTTGGCCTCGGTGAAGTGGATCCCGTCGACCCCCTGCGTGGTCAGCACCGAACCCGCGTCGAAGAACGGGATCTTCATGAACGACGCGAGAGCGCTGTAGACCCTGGCGAGTTCGGCCGACTTACGTTGCCCGCCTTCGAAGATCAGCTCGAACCACGGGTGTGGCATGGGTGCCAGCGGCGGCGGCGCGACCACCAGTACCTGCGGCGCGGGATAGACCGTGCCCACTCCACCGGCGCTGGTCAGCACCTGCGTCGCCAGCACCGACATACCCAGCGCGATGTCCAGGGGCTCGCGCCGGAAGTACGCCTTGGTGTCGTTGGTGCCGAGCATGATGACGACCAGGTCCAGCGGCAGGTGTGCCGCCAGGCACGACGGCAGGTAGGCGGCGCCGTTGAGCCGCGGGTCGGTCGGGTCGTCGACGTTGGTGGTGCGGGCGCTGAGCCCCTCTTCGATCACCTCGTAGTCCGCACCGAGCCGGTCGGCCAGCACACCTGTCCAGCGGACGTGACGGGCGAACCGTTCCGTGGGTGCGCCGTCCGCGACGGGCACCCAGCCCCAGGTCAGTGAGTCACCGAAACACAGAATCCGCTTGGCCGCCATGGACCAAGCACATCACATGCCGTCGGGTTCGAGGGTGAGCCCGGGCCGCTCGGCACGCCGAACAGCCGCCGGGTCCACCCTCGTGTGCGGTCGTCAAGGGCAGGTGATCTCCACTTCGTAGGACTTGGTGACGGCTCCGGCCGTCGGGTTGGCCATGTCCATCCCGGTGGCGTTGCCCTTGATCGTGTAGGTGTTTCCGTCCTTGGTGGCCTCGGCGCTGCCGCCGGGCACGCCGGGCGTATAGCCGAGGGACACGCCGTCGATGTTGCCCAGCGCCAACGTGGTGACGGTCGGCGGATCACCCGGAGTGAGCGTGGCGCTGACGCCCGTCGGCGCCTGCCCGATGGCCAGGGTGACGGTGTTGGCCACCGTCGCGCACACCACCGAACCCTGGACTGCATGGTCCTTGCCGTCGATGGTGACCTTGGCGGTGCCTGTCCCGGTGGTGGCGGTGGCACCGCCGCCCGGAGCGGACACGGTGGCCGTCTGCGATGCTGTCGCCGACGAACCGCCTGATTCCGATTTCTTTTCACTCGACGAACAGCCCGACAAGCCGGCGATGATGACCGCCGCGCCCCCGACGGCTACTACGAACCCACGTTTCACCACTGTTCTCCTCCAGGTATGCGGTCCGTCGACGATGGCGGACCATACCTGTGCAGTATGGAGTCAGGTGTCGGTAGCGGCGAGGGATTGGACGAATTGTCTGGCCCGGCACGGGCAACGGTCGTAGGTTCGGCATCATGCAGACCTTGCGCACACCCGAGGACCGCTTCCGCGATCTCCCCGATTTCCCTTACACCCCAAAATATTCCGAGATCTCCGATGGAGACGGAGGGGTGCTGCGGGTGGCCTGGATCGACGAGGGGCCGCCCGACGCCGACCCGGTGCTGTTGTTGCATGGGGAACCATCGTGGTCGTTTTTGTACCGTCGCATGATCCCGGTGCTCACTGCGGCGGGGCACCGCGTGATCTGCCCCGATCTGGTGGGCTTCGGCCGGTCGGACAAACCGGCCCGCATCGACAACCACAGCTACGCCCGGCATGTGGAGTGGATGCGGGCCCTGGCCTTCGACGTGCTCGACTTGACGGGGGTGACGCTGGTCGGGCAGGACTGGGGCGGGTTGATCGGGTTACGGTTGGCTGCCGAGCATCCGGATCGGTTCGCCCACATCGTCGTTGCCAACACCGGCCTGCCGACGGGCGACATCCCGATGCCCGAGATCTGGTGGCAGTTCCGCATCGCGATCCAGAACCTGCCGACCATCGACGTGGGGCGGTTCGTCGCCGCCGGTTGTCGCCGCCCGGTCAGCGACGCGGTCCGGGCCGCCTACGACGCCCCGTTCCCCGACGACACGTACTGCGCGGGACCCCGCGCGATGCCGGGCCTGGTGCCCACCACACCCGACGACCCGGCCGCCGCCGCCAACAAGTCTGCGTGGAAGGCATTGTCGGCCAGTGAAACTCCGATGCTGGTCGCGTTCAGCGACAGCGATCCGATCACCGGTGCGATGGCAGGTATCTTTCGCCGCGAGATGCGCGGCGCCCAGGGCATCGAACACCCGGTGATCACCGACGCCGGCCATTTTCTGCAGGAGGATGCCGGGGAAGAGCTCGCCGCGGCGATCGTCACGTTCCTGCGGGACCACCCCGACTCCGACTAGGGATAGGTCTGCCCGCCGGTCAGCGTCACGGTCGTATCGTCGAGATTGATCAGGGTGGCGCTGTTCGTATCCCCGGTCTCCGTCACCTGGTTGCCGTCGGCGTAGTTGCTGAGGGCCTTGTTCGCATCGCCGTCGATCGCCACCTGATTGTCGTTGCCGCGGAACGCGTTCACGGTGTTCGAGTCGCCGGTGACCGTCACTTGGTTGTTGCTGGCGCGGGCGGGGCCGTTTTCCGCGTACTCGCCGAGGGTGAATACGGTGTTCGAATCGCCGGTGACGTGGGTCGTGTTGTTGTCGCCGCTGGCAGCTTGCACGGAGTTCTTGTTGCCCTCGACGGTGATCTGGTTCCCGTTGCCCGCACCGGCGTAGACCGGCTGGTTCTCGTCGCCTTTGACGGCGATGGTGTTCCCGCTTCCTGGGACGTAGGCAATGCCGGCTTCGGAGTTGTCGATGCCGCCCGCGATCACTGTCTGGTTCTTGTCGCCAACAACCTTGATGGTGTTGCCGTCGTTGCCGTCGTTGCCGTGCGTCGTGGCGTCGCAGGCGCCGTAGCTGCCGGCGTGGTACTTCGCGCACCCGGCGAGAACCGGGGCGTTCTCGTCGCCCACGACCTTCGCGGAGTTGTTGTCGCCGTTGCCGGCCCGCACGATGTTCTTGTTTCCCTTGACGGTCACGGTGTTGCCGTTGCCATTCCCGGCGAACACATCGTTGTTGTCGCCGACGATCACCACGCGATTGAAGTTTCCGTTGGCCGCGGTGCCGTTGCTCGAATGGCCCACGACAACGACGGTGTTGCCGACGCCGTCTTTGGCCGTGGCTGTGCTGTCGGCACCGATCGCGATCGCGCCGTTGGCGCCGCTACTGGATGCGTGGGCCGAGCCGCTGGAGAATCCAACCCCGCCTACAGAGACGCTGACGTTGGGAGTTGCCTTGTGGACGGCCTTTTCGACGGAGTTCTGAAGGTTGGAGTCGGCGTGCGCCGCGGGCGCCGCAACGAGGCTCGAACTGAACCCGGCACCGATCCCGAGCGCCACGGCCAAGGTTCCGACCCTGCCGATGGCCTTTGCGGTGCTGCTCGTCGTTTGCGCGTCGCGGTGCAAAGGCACTTCGCTCCCCCTGGGTTCGATATTTGGTTGAACCGGACCCTAACCACTTATTGACGCTACCGACAGCAAAACTCGGTCGAATGGCCCGAGTGGTTGTGTTCGCAACTATGTGTTCGGGCCGAGGCGGGGCAAAAGCGCACGATATGCCCGGTGGGCGAGGGGGTCGACATCGCAAAATTCGCCCAGACACGGCCGGTGGGCGACGGAATGTGTTGGAGGACCGGGCTTTAGGCGAGCTGGGCCCGGTCCGTTGCCACGGTCGGCTCAGGGGCAGGTGACCGCGACGTCGAAGGGGGTGTCGACAGGAGGCTCCGTGCTGGCGGAGTTGGAGCCCATGCCGCTGCCGGTCACGGTGTAGTTCTTGCCGTCGCGGGTCGCGACCACGGGCGTGCCGGACACGCCTTCGACGTAGGCCAACGCCGGTCCGTCGGAACCGATTTCGCCGATGTTCACCGACTTCACCGCCGGTGCGTCACCGTCGGTGAGCTCGATCGTGGTGTGCAGGTGACCCTCGATGTTGATCGTGGTCAGCCCGTCCTTGGTCTCGCAGCCGACACCGGTGAACGGTCCGGCGTCGTTCGTGCCGAAGGTCACCCGGGCCTGATTGGGCTGTACGGGCGACACCGGTGGCAGCGTCGAGGTCGACGTCTCCTGGCCCGACGCCTTCGGCCCGGGCGCCTGGGATCCGCCTGGCGAACTCGAATTCTGCGATGAACACCCGACGATCCCTACCAGCAACGTCGCGGCTCCGGCGGCGATGACGAATCCGTGCTTCACGACAAACGAGTATGGTCGCGTCCGCCCCCATGACGGAAATCGGGCGGCCATCCGGTTGAATACCTGCTGTGGGCGAGCCGTACTTCACCGTCGAAGCCGAGCTGCCCGGCCGGCTCGGTCGGGTGGGGGTGATCCACACCCCGCACGGGGACATCCGTACCCCGGCGTTCATCGCCGTCGGCACGGCGGCCACCGTCAAGTCGGTACTGCCCGAGACCATGAAACAGCTTGGTGCACAAGCTATCCTGGCCAATGCCTACCATCTGTATCTGCAGCCCGGTCCGGAGATCGTGGCCGAGGCAGGCGGGCTCGGCGCCTTCATGAACTGGGCCGGCCCCACCTTCACCGACAGCGGTGGCTTCCAGGTGATGTCGCTGGGAGTCGGGTTCAAGAAGGTGCTGGCGATGGACACCTCACGGCTGCAGACCGACGACATCATCGCCAAGGGCAAGGAACGGCTCGCGGTGGTCGACGAAGACGGCGTGACGTTCCGGTCGCATCTGGACGGCTCGAAACACCGGTTCACCCCTGAGGTCTCGATCGGTATCCAGCATCAGCTCGGCGCCGACATCATCTTCGCGTTCGACGAGCTGACTACGCTCGTCAACACCCGTGGCTACCAGGAACGTTCGGTGCAGCGCACGCACGAGTGGGCGGTGCGGTGCCTGGCCGAACATCAACGGCTGCAGTCCTCGACGCCGGAAAGACCGAGGCAGGCACTGTTCGGAGTCGTCCAGGGTGCGCAGTACGAGGACCTGCGCAGGCAAGCCGCGAGTGGGCTGGCCGGGATCCGTACCGCGGACGGTCACAGCTTCGACGGCTACGGCATAGGCGGGGCGCTGGAGAAACAGAACCTGGCGACCATCGTCGGCTGGGTCAGCAGTGAACTGCCCGCAGACAAGCCGCGGCACCTGCTGGGGATCAGTGAACCCGACGACCTGTTCGACGCGGTCGCGGCCGGAGCAGACACCTTCGACTGCGTATCGCCGTCGCGCGTGGCGCGCAACGCGGCGGTGTACTCGGCTACCGGCCGATTCAACATCACCGGCGCCCGGTACAAACGGGACTTCACGCCGATCGACGCGGAATGCGACTGCTACACGTGCGCCAACTACTCGCGCGCCTACATCCGGCACCTGTTCAAGGCCAAGGAGATGCTGTCGGCGACGCTGTGCACGATCCACAATGAGCGGTTCGTGATCCGGCTGGTCGACCAGATCCGGGCGGCGATCGTCGCCGGCGAGTTCGACGAGCTGCGGGCGCACGTGTTGGGGCGGTATTACGGCACTGCAGTGCGGAAGTAAGCGTTGACCTGCCGCTTCTTCAACGCGTGCACAATAAGTAGATGACGACCGTCGCCGAAGGTCTGCTGCTTGAGCTGCTCGACCCGGCCAACCGGGCCGACCCGTATCCGACGTACCGGAGGATCCGCGAGCGCGGGCCATTGCAGCTGCCCGAGGCCCACGTCGCGGTGTTCTCCACCTTCGCCGAGTGCGATGCCGTGCTGCGGCACCCGTCGTCGTGCAGCGATCGCATGAAATCGACTCTGGCGCAACGCCACATGGCCGAACACGATGCCGAGCCTCGCGGCGCGACCAGCTTCCTGTTCCTCGACGCGCCCGACCACACGCGGCTGCGCGGCCTGGTCAGCAAGGCGTTCGTGCCCAAGGTGATCAACGCGCTCGAACCCGACATTCGGACTCTGGTCGACGGGCTGCTCGACCAGGCCTCCGACGGCCCCTTCGACGCCATCGCCGGGCTGGCCTACCCGCTGCCGGTCGCGGTGATCTGCCGGCTGCTGGGTGTGCCGATCGAGGACGAGCCCAAGTTTCGCGACGCCTCCGCGCTGCTGGCCCAGGCCCTCGACCCGTTCATGGCGATGACGGGTGAGACGTCCGAGCTGTTCGACCAGCAGATGGCGGCAGGCAGATGGCTCGCGGACTACCTTCGTGACCTGATCGCGCAGCGTCGGCGCCGCCCGGGCGACGATTTGATGTCGGCACTGATCCAGGTGGAGGAATCCGGTGTCCAGCTCACCGAGGACGAGATCGTCGCCACCTGTGATCTGCTGCTCATCGCCGGACACGAGACCACGGTGAACCTCATCGCCAACGCGATCCTGGCGATGCTGCGCCACCCGCAGCAGTGGACGGCCCTCGGCGGCGAGCCCGGCCGGGTGTCGAGGGTGATCGAGGAGACCATGCGTTACGACCCGCCCGTGCAACTGGTGTCGCGAATTGCCGGAGCAGACATGACAATCGGCGACGTCGAGGTCCCCAACGGCGACACCATGCTGCTGTTGGTCGCCGCGGCACACCGCGACCCGGGAGTATTCGACCGCGCCGACGAATTCGACCCGGACCGCGGCGCCATCCGCCATCTCGGGTTCGGCAAGGGGCCGCACTTCTGCCTCGGTGCGCCGCTGGCCCGGCTGGAGGCCTCGGTGGCGTTGTCGGCGATCACCGCGCGGTTCCCGCAGGCTCATCTGGCAGCGGATCCGGTGTACAAGCCGAACCTGACCCTGCGGGGCATGTCCACCCTGTTCGTCGCTCCCTGACCTCGCCGAGCGTGCGTGTCTGCTCCCCGCCACGCCGTGTTTCGCCAGCAGTTCGCGCACGGTCGGCGCCGGTGAGCAGTATCGCGACAGCGATCGCCGCGGCGGTGACGGCCGCGGTTGCCGGCCAGCCCAGCCACCCGACGGCGGCTGCCCCAAAGGCCGTTCCCACGCTGCCGCCCACGAAGTACACCACCATGTATGCGCTGTTGAACCGTGCCGGCGCGGCGGGGTCGATGGCCAGAATCGTGCTCTGATTGGCCACTTGGGCGGCGAACAACCCGGCGTCGAAGACAGCGAGACCGATGAGGGTGGCCACCGGATGCGAAAGGCACACGGCCAGCGCGACTGCGCCGACCACCGCGATGCCCAGGCCGACCCTCATGACTCGTCGTGCGCCGGCACGGTCGGTCCACGCGCCTGCGATGCGGGTGGCGACAATGCCCAGTAGACCGGCAAGGGCGTACAGGCCGATCCGTTCGGGTGAATAGGAGTACGGCGGCTGCGCCAGCGCGACCGCGAGGCCGGCCCACACCGCGCAGAACGCGAAGAACCACAGCGCTCCCCGCACCGCGGCGATGCGCAACGTCGGGAATCGCAGGTACAGGCCGGGCAGGCCGCGGAGCGTCTCCAGATAGCCGCCCGTGGCCGAACCCGCTGCGGCGGGCACGGCCCGTAACGCCACGACTGCGGCGACGACGCATGCGACTGCGAACACGAGCAAGCCGCCCCGCCATCCCGCCACTTCCGTCAGCCAACCGCCGGCGATTCGGCCACCGATGATCCCGGCCGAGATACCTGCCGTCACAATTCCCAGCGCGGTTGCCCGACCGCCTTCAGGGACGAAACGCGCGGTTGTCGAGCTCAACTGGGCGCCGACTGTGGAACAGGCGCCGATCACGCCGATGGTGAGCCCCAGCGTACACAGCGTGCCCGCGGCGGCGTTGGCTGCCAAGGCCACGGCCAGGGCGGCGAACTGCGCGGCGAGAACGTGATTAGGTGGAAATCGGTCGACCAGCGGCACCAGCATCGCCAGCCCCACCAGGTAGCCGACGGGACCGCACGCCAGTGCGATGCCGACCTGGGCTACCGAGATGCCAAGACTGTCAGCGACATCGGATATCGCCGGTTGCAGCGGGTAGCTGGTGGCAGTGCCAAGGGCGGCGGCAATCGCCATGAACCACACGGTGATTCGGTGCATGTCTGGCTGCGTCATGCCCGTGACGTTATGGGCGCCCACGTCGAGGTGCTGGCGGAAATCCGACCACGCGGTGCGGCGCGTGTAGGTGCGCCCGACGTGGGTACCCGAAGGTGTGCCTGCGACATCTGAACTGACGATTCATAACCCACGCACCGGTGACCTGGTGGGTCGAGTAGCCATCGCCGGACCCGCCGAATGCGGTGCGGCAATCGAGCGAGCCTGTGCTGCGGCGAAACAGTGGTCCCGGATGCCGGCGGCGGAACGGGCCTCGGCGCTGCGCGCGGCCGCCGAGTCGATCCGCGCGGCGGCCGAAGAACTCGCCGAACTCAACGTCCGTGAGACCGGCAAGTTGCGGCCAGACGCCCTGGGCGGCATCGACGCGGGGGCCGGGACACTCACTCAGTACGCCGAACTCGGGCCGCTGCACGGCGGCCGCACGCTGCAGGGCGACTGGTCGGCCACCGACCTGATGATCCCGGAACCACGCGGAGTGGTGGCCGTTTTGACGCCCTGGAACGACCCGGTCGCGGTGGCCGCCGGGTTGCTGGGCGCCGCGCTGGTGACCGGCAACACCGTCGTACACAAGCCGAGCGAGCGCTGCCCGCGAACCGGCCGCAGGTTCGCCGAGCTGCTGGCCGAGCACCTGCCCGACGGTGTGCTGCAGATCGTCGACGGCGACGGTACCGTTGGCGCCCGCCTCGCCGGCGATGAACGCGTCGACGTCGTGGCGCACGTCGGCAGCAGCCTGACCGGCCGGGCCATCGCCCAGGCATGTGCCCAGCGCGGCGCCAAGGCGCTGCTGGAAAACGGCGGCAACGATGCGCTGATCGTGGACGCGGGAGTGGATCCGACCTGGGCGGCGCAGCAGGCCGCGCTCGGCGCGTTCGCCAACGCCGGACAGATCTGTGTGTCGGTCGAGCGCATTTTCGCGGTGGCGTCGGTGGCCGACGAATTCACCCGGGCGCTGGTGGACGAGGCGCGCGCGTGGGCCGACCGCATCGGCCCCGTCGTCGACGAGCGACAGCGGGCCCAGGTGCACCAGCAGGTCTCCGATGCCGTCAAACGCGGGGCTCGGGTGCTGATCGGCGGACAACCGGGCGATGGGGCCGGAACATTTTATCCGCCAACCGTTTTGAGTGACTGCACCCAGGACATGGCGGTGTTCTCCGAGGAGACTTTCGGACCGGTCGCTCCGGTCCGTACCGTGCCCGACTTCGGCACCGCTCTGCTGGAGGCCGCTGACGACCGCTATGGGTTGGCCGCCTCCGTGCTGACGACCGATATGGCCCACGCCCAGGAGGCGTGGCGCGCGCTTCCGGTGGGCACCGTCAAGATCAACGATGTCTTCGGCGGTGCGCCCGGTGGCGCGTCCCAGCCGCGCCGGGCCAGCGGCAGTGGCTTCGGGTTCGGACCCGAGCTGCTCGACGAGATGACGGCGGTGAAGGTGGTGCACCTGGCGCCGCCCCCGGCTACAGCGGGTTGAGGATCCGCTGCAGGAACTGCCGGGTGCGTTCCTCTTTCGGGTCACCGATCACCGCCGCGGGCGGCCCTTGCTCGAGGATCACGCCGCCGTCGGTGAACAGCACTTGATCGGAAACCTGTCTGGCGAACTGGATCTCGTGGGTGACGATGACCAGGGTCCAGCCTTCGACGGCGAGATCGCGGATCACCGAGAGCACTTCGCCGACCAGTTCGGGATCCAGCGCCGAGGTCGGCTCGTCGAACAGCACCACCTTGGGCTTGAGGGCCAGCGCCCGGGCGATGCCGACGCGCTGCTGCTGGCCGCCGGAGAGTTGATACGGGTACTGGTCGCGCTTGTCGGCCAGGCCCACCTGGCTGAGCAGTTCGGTGGCCTCGGCCTCCACCTCGTCGCGCGGGCGCTTCTGCGCGACCAGCGGGCCCTCGGTGATGTTCTGCAGCACGGTCTTGTGTGGAAAGAGGTTGTGCGACTGGAAGACGAAACCGCTCTGCGCCCGGTATTTCCGCAGCTGATCCTTGGGTACCGGGTTGGAGAAGTCCAGTTCGACGTCACCGACCTTGATCACGCCCGCATCCGGCACGTCGAGCGCATTGAGTGCCCGCAACAGCGTGGTCTTGCCCGAGCCCGACGGGCCGATGATCGTCGTCGCGCTGCCGCGCGGCACCGTGAACGACAGCCCTTTGAGGACTTCGTTGTCGCCGAACGCTTTTCGGACGCCTTGGGCAGTGATCCGATTCTCGGTCATCGCGCCACGTACCTTTCCAGTCGGTGTTCCAGGCGACTCTGGCCGAACGACAGCACCAGGCAGATCACCCAGTAGTACACCGCCGCCGTGCCGTACAGGGCGAAGAATTCGAATGTCGGCGCGGCGATGATCTGCGCTTGCCGCAGCAGCTCGGTGACCAGGATGGTCGACGCCAGCGATGTGTCTTTGACCAGCGAGATCAACGTGTTCGACAGCGGCGGCACGGCGACCCTGGCCGCCTGCGGCAGGATGATGCGCCGCAGCGTGCCGACATAGCTCAGCCCGATGGTCTCGGCCGCCTCCCACTGTCCCTTGGGGATGCTCTGGATCGCCGATCGGATGATCTCCGCCGCGTAGCCACCGACGTTGAGGGAGAACGCGATCACCGCGGCCGGGAACGGGTCGATCTTCACCCCGAACTCCGGCAGCGCGAAGAACACGATGAACAACTGCACCAGCAGCGGCGTTCCGCGGATGATCGAGATGTAGAACCGGGCGACGTTGCTGAGCACCACATTCGACGACAACCGGGCCAAGGCCACCGCCAGGGCGATCACCAATCCGATGGCGAAGCTGATGACGGTCAGCGGAATCGTCTTGGTGATGGCCGCTTTGGCCAACGGCCACAGATTGTCGGCGATGAGCTGCCAGGTGGACCGCGGCGCCTTCGGTCCCTCGCCGGCCTGCGGCCCTCCGGATGCGTTGGCCTTGAGGTACTTCTGCGAGATCGAGGCCAGGGTCCCGTCGGCACGCAGCTCGTCGAGTGCCTTGTTCAGCTCGGGTAGCAGACCGCTGTCCTTGCGGGCGGCGAAGCCCTGTTCGCTTTTCTCGCCGACGGTGCCCGCGATCCGGACCGACTTGTCATTGGTTTCGGCCAGATAGGCGTAGACGGCGATGCTGTCGTTGACGACGACGTCGACGCGGCCCTGATTGAGCAGTGCGATGGCTTGCGTGAACCCTTCGACCGTCTCCACCCGTGCGCCGGCCTTGCGGGCCACGTCCGACCAGTTGCTGGTGGCGTTCTCGGCAGCGACCTTGCCTTTCAGGTCGGCCAGCGAGTTGATCGAATGATTGTCGGCACGCGTGACGATGACGCCTTCACCGACCGAATACGGTTCGGATAGGTCGTACTTCGCTTGGCGCTCGGGGGTGATGGTGACCTCGTTGGCCACCACGTCGAATCGGTTGGCCTCCAACGCGGCGAAGATCGAATCCCAGGGCGTCTCCACGAATTCGACCTTGACACCGATCTTTTCGGCCACCGCGCGGGCCACGTCGACGTCGTAGCCGGTGAGCTGGCCGGTGGTCGGATCGTGGTAACTGAAGGGGCTGTACACGCCTTCGGTGCCGACCCGCAGCACCCCGGCTGACTTCAGCGGGTCGGTGGTGGTGTTCGCCGACGGTCCGCACGCCGCGGTCAGCAGCGCGAGAATCAGCAGCAGCCCGAACAGCGGCATTCGAAGGTAGCGCACTGCCGGAAGCTAACAGGAATCGTCGCCGTGCCGAAGGGTTCTGCTCAGTTGGCTTGATATATCCACGGATGTCGTGGCAGGCGTGCCGGGTCGAACTCGTCCAGCATGCCCTCCACGGTGGTGGCTGTATATCCCAGCGACGTGCTGATCTCTGCCAGGGCCCGGTCGACTCCGATCTCGTCGAGGGTCACCGCGCCGTCGCGTTTGGCCAGCCGGGCACCGTCCTCGTTGAGTACCAGCGGAACATGGGCATACGTCGGCTCGGGGTAGCCCAGCAGTCGGGCCAGATACGCCTGCCGCGGCGCGGAACTCAGCAGGTCATCACCGCGCACCACCTGGTCGATGCCGGACGCTGCGTCGTCGACCACCACGGAGAGGTTGTAGGCGGTAACCCCGTCGCCGCGGCGCACGACGAAATCGTCGACGATGCCGGTGTAGGAGCCGTGCACGAGGTCGGTGACGGTCCCGACGAACGTGTCGGTGCGCAGCCGCAATGCCGGGGGACGGCCGGTTTCGGCGCGCCGGGCCTGCCGTTCGGCAGCGGTCAGGTCCCGGCAGGTCCCCGGGTAGGCGCCCTGCGGTGCGTGCGGCGCCTGCGGTGCTTGGGCGATATCTCTTCTGCTGCAATAGCATTCATAGAGTCGGCCGTCGTCGCGCAGCGCATCGATGACCGCGTCGTACCGCTCGCGGTGTTCCGTCTGCCATTCGACCGGGCCGTCCCACGTCAACCCGATCGCCGCCAAGTCGTCGACCTGACGGTTTCCGATCTCGCTGAACGTGCGGTCGTCGAGATCTTCCACCCGCAGCAGGAACCGGCGTCCCGTCGACCGCGCGAACAACCACGCCAGCGTCGCGGTACGCAGGTTGCCGATGTGCAGATCAGCCGACGGGCTCGGCGCAAACCGTCCGGCGGGGGCGAGGCTCACGCCCGCAATCTAGCTAACGACGCTCCCAGGGCGCGTCCTCGCCCATCTTCTTGTAGTACTTCGCGAGGTGACTCTTCACGCGGTCGACGTCGTCCTTCGGGATGTCGATACCGCCCCGCGCGCCGTCCATGATCCCGCCTGCGGCCATCACACCCCGCGGTACCGCTTCGAGCTTGCCGCCGACCACGTCGGCGATCAGCAGTTTGTAGGCGGTGAAGTTGTCCTTGGCGTCCTTGTCGTACCAGACGTGCGCGTCGCGGTATTTCTCGTTGGGTTCGTCCTGCGCATCGGCCCACTTGCGGACCCGTTTGTCGGCGGCGTCGCCGTCCCATTCGCGGTCCCGGTCGGCCAGCGGCAGATCCTGAAATGCTGTCACAGACATGCTGGTGGCATGCCCGATGACCGCGGGCGATAAACGGGCTCGCTCGCGTACCGCGACTGTGAATCCTCTGCGAGATTCAGCGGCGCACTTTTTCGCACCAGCTTCACACTCGCCGCGCGCGCAGCCCCGGCACGATATCGCTCAGCTGGAAGGTCACCGGTTGGTCCAGCTGCGCATACGTGCATGAACGCGGATCCCGGTCGGGCCGCCACCGGTTGAACTGCGCGGTGTGCCGGAACCGTAGATTTCTCCCCGTCGCTTCGCCGGCCCCAGGGCGGCCTTCCATGTGGTCATAGCGCACCTCGACCACCCGTTCGGGTCGCAGTGGCACGAACGACAGATCCTTGCCCGCGTTCCACCGCGACCCGCCGTAGCGGCGCTGCGTGTCCTCGTCCACATGCGCGGCCCAGTTCCACGGATGCCCCTCGAAATCGGTGACCAGGGGCTGCAATTCGGTGAACAGCTCCCGGCGTTCGGCCATCGGGAAAGCGCCGATCACACCGACCGAGGCCAGCGAGCCG